>NZ_DFCF01000014.1:0-347111 GCF_002367465.1 Clostridium sp. UBA3061
TTAACTGTCCAACAATAAACTGTTTAAGACCATATGCACATTATGGACAATATAAAACAGTTATTGCAGTAGGAGAGGCTAAGAATAAGAGTGGTTATACAAATGTACTTATCCAGGGTAAGAATAGAGAGGAAACATTAGATAAGGCTATAGATTATTGTAAGAAGTTAGGTAAATAATATTTAAGGCTAGTAGGGAGTAAAATATTTATTAGTCTTATTATAAACACATAATTGAAAAGGGAACAAATGTTTGATAAAATGTATTTATAGGGGGTTATAAAATGTTGACTAAAAAGCAAAGGATAGTTCTTAATGCCATAAATGAATATGTACAGAGGGAGAGTATTTCACCAACAGTTAGAGAGTTATGTGATATTGTAGGTATAACATCTACATCTACAGTTCATGCACATTTAAATAAGCTTGAAGAAAAGGGATATATAACAAGAAAAAGAGAATCTCCAAGGAGTATAAGAGTAGTAAAAGAATACAACATATAGACTTTTAATAGGATTGTATTTTATACGAGTAAAGATTAGGTTAATTATACTGAGACCTAGTCTTTTAAATATGAAATATAGATGTTAAGTTTATATGTGGTTTTTAAAAGAAACTACATTAGATATTTATAAGTAGTACAAAGAAATGACTAAATGAATGTTAACTGACTTTATAATTTATATAGGAAACTATTTAACTATTTAAATAGTTGTTTTATTCATGCAGGTTTGAAGGAATTCAGATTATAGGTGATGTGAGTAAAGGGGGTATATAAAGGTGCAATTTGAAAGATTTTAACAAATATGATATAATGGTAAAGAATGAAATATATAAGAAAGGTTAAAGCGGTAAGAACAGCAAATAATTTTAATAGATACACGGAATTAATAGGGAAATTAAACAATTTAGAAGTAAGAATATGGTATAATAAACGTGATAAAAACATTATTAATGAAATAGATAAATCATTATCAATAAAAGAACAAGCAAAGCAAGCTCACTTTTTAAGAAATAAGTATAGAGCACAAGCTAGAAAGCTAATGGCAGATAGAATGTTGGCAGAAAAATTAAGTATTAATAATACTAATCTACCTTTTGAGTATTATGAAAATAAATATTTAAATCAAGGATATAATGACAATGAACTCTATGAAAAGATAATAGCAGCATCTACAAGGACAAATAAAATGGTAAACGTAGCATTAGGAATTGGTTAGTGATTCTAAAAGTGCTACTATCATATTTTCAAGATAAATTTTTAAATTAGCTAAATTAAAAATGTTTTAATTATAAAATATATTTATATAATTTACCAAAAGTGAAATTAAGGGCAGTAGACTGAAGAAAGTCTTACTAGCCTTATTTTTATTTCATTTAAATTGAGTATAAAATTGTTTATGGAAATAATAGAAAATTTAGAAAAAAATGTTGACCAAGCGGTGGGAGTTAGGTACCATAATATTGTAATAATAATTTTAAATGGAGGGTTACAAAATGGAGCAACAATATTTATATACTGATAGGCTTTTACTGCGTAAGTTTACAATAGATGACCATGAGTATTTATATGAATATTTATCTAATTCCAAAGTTGTAAAATATGAACCTTATGATACATATACATAATTTATCTTTAAAAATAATGTATTATTTTCACGTTGACATTGATATATATAGCTTATAGAGAAAATATAGGAGATGAAAAAATGAAAAAAGTATTGTTGATTATAATGTGTTTAGGTGTTGTCGTTACTTCCATGGTAGGATGCAATAAGTCTATTAAAAACTCTAACAAAGATGAAAGCAATGGAACTCAAATTGAGGAACCAGTAGAAGATAATAATGTAAACATAGATATAAGAGATACTGCAATACAAGTTCAAAGTTCACAAGTAGAAAGTGGAGAATTAGAAGGAGAAAAAGTATTTGCAGTAGGAGTTGTATCTTCAATAGATTCTTTAGGGGAGAATATAGACAAAACTAATTTCATAATCACACAAAATGAAGGAGAAGAGGCCAAGTCTTATGTAGTTACATGGGAATTAGGAAAACTTAATTTTAAAAGTTTAAAAATATCAGACGGAGATGTAGTTAGGATTTATGGGGTATTAGAAGGGGAAAATGAAAAAGGTATGCCAATAATTAAATCTTCTCTCATAGATTTGGCAATGTAGTGTATGCAAAATAGCAAGAAATTAATTTTTGCTATTTTTATTTTTATAAAGAAAATAGATATTAATAGTAAGCATATGTTGTTACTAATTGTTAATAAGTAAATAATTTGTTAATGTACTTTTTCCTTTTAATGAAGATATTTATATATATGAAATATAGGTTCAATTTTCAGAAAATTTCATTGGGATCAGAATGACGATTCTCAATGGAGATAAAGAATAAAGTTAATTTTTATTGAAGGAAAATAGGATTAGAAATTCATTGTTGTAAAAATATTACTTTAAAAAGAGATGATGCTATGAAAAGTGAAGATAAATTAAGATAAATTAAGATAATGTGCCATGAAAACGTTTTAAATAGTGGGAAGTTGAAGAAAACTAAGGTAAGTGACAATTGATGAAACTGACTGGTCGGTATAAAATTGAGAGATATTAATGAAAGGGAGATGGACATGAACTATGGCAAAGATATCTAAGAAGATAGCTGAGAGTAGAGTTATAATTTTAGTTTTAGCATTTTTATTACTTATTCCATCTGTATTGGGGTTTATTAAGACTAAAATTAATTACGATATACTAAGCTATTTACCAGATGATTTAGAAACTGTAAGAGCAGAAGAGATTCTAAAAAGAGATTTTGATTGTGGATCACTTAGTATGCTGATAGTAGAAGGTATGGAAGATAAGGATGTAGCAAAAATAAAGGAAAAGGTGGAAAAAATTCAAGGAGTACAAAAGGTATTATGGATAAATGATGTTTTGGATTCACCAATTCCTAAGGATATACTTCCTAGTAGCATACAAGATGTGTTTTATGCTAAGGATTCAACTATGATGGTAATAATGCTAGAGGAAGGTAGTGCTAATATTATTACACAAAGTGCTGTAGAAGATATAAGAAAGGTTGCTGGAGAACAAAGCTTTCTAAGTGGGATGGCTGGAATAGTTAAAGATACTAAGGACTTATCAGATAAGGAAACTCCATTTTATGTATTAATAGCAGTAGTATTATCTTTAATAGTTCTAGCACTGACTATGGATTCAGTGGTAATACCAGTTATATTCTTAGGGAGTATAGGAATTGCAGTAATTTATAATATGGGAAGTAATATTATTTTCGGAGAGATATCCTATATAACTAAGGCTCTGTCAGCAATATTGCAACTTGGAGTAACTATGGATTATTCAATTTTCTTACTTCACAGATATGATGAAGAAAGAGAAGTTCAAAAGGACAAAGTAATAGCTATGGCAAATGCTATAGCAAATACAATGACTTCTGTAGCAGGAAGTTCATTAACTACAATAGCTGGATTTTTAGCTCTTTGTACAATGGACTTAGCTCTTGGTAAAGATATAGGGCTAGTTATGGCTAAAGGAGTATTACTTGGAGTTATATGTACAGTAACTGTTTTACCTGCTTTAATTCTTACATTTGATAGGGTTATTCATAAATACAGACATAAAACTTTACTACCAACCTTTGAGAAGACTTCTGAATTTGTGGTAAAACACCATAAAGCTTTTGTATTAATAGGAATTTTAGTATTTATCCCTGCATTTATAGGTAAGGTTAATGCTAAAGTATATTACAATTTAGATGAGTCCCTTCCAAAGGATTTACCATCTATCGTGGGAACCAATAAGTTGAAGAATGACTACGGAATGACATCTACAAACATGATTTTAATTAAAGATAGCCTTGATAACTATAAAGTTAAAGACATGGCTGATGAACTAGAACAAGTAGAGGGGGTATCCTCAGTAATTGCTCTAGAGAAAATATTAGGACCAAGGGTACCAGAGAGTTTTGTACCAAAAGATTTATTAGAAAAGATAAGATCAGGAGGCTATGAGCTTTTTGTAGTAAACTCAGAATATAAGGCAGCAACTGATGAGGTAAAGGAACAACTTGTAAAAATAAACGACATAGTAAAAAAATATGATTCTGATGGATTAGTAAGTGGAGAAGCTCCATTGACTAATGACTTAATCAAAATTTCAGATATAGACTTTAAAAATGTTAGTATTGCATCTATAGTAGCTATATTTATAATTATAGCACTAGTATTTATGTCATTAAGTTTGCCGATAATTTTAGTTATTGCTATTGAGCTTGCTATATTTATAAATTTAGGTATTCCTTTCTATACAGGTAGTGTAATTCCTTTCATAGCGTCAATAGTGATAGGAACAATACAATTAGGTGCTACAGTGGATTATGCTATATTATTAACCTCTAGATTTAAAGAAGAACTTGAAATGTCATCAAACAAAATGGATGCTATGAGAATAGCTGTTCAAAGCTCATCTAGATCAATTATTACTAGCGCTTTGACATTCTTTGGGGCTACAGCTGGAGTTGGTATTATATCTAAACTGGAAATGGTAAGTTCTCTATGTACATTAATGGCTAGAGGAGCAATTATAAGTATGTTTGTAATTTTATTTGTATTACCAGGAATTCTGCTAATTAGTGAGAAAGTAATAATAAAAACAAGTAAAGGTTTTATAAAAAATGTTGAGGAGGCTGCATAAAAATGAAAAGAAAAGCATTATCTAAGAGAGTTATAGTGTTAGCTACAGTAGCAGCTATGATGACTTCTACAGTGGCAATGGCACAAGAAATAAATAAGGATGAAACAGTATATGTAATTTTAGATAGTAATGGAAAACCAGAACAAAAGATAGTATCCACTTGGATAAATGGTGAAGAAAATCTAGGAGAATTTAAGGACAAGTGTAATTTAGATAATATAAAAAATGTTAAGGGTGAAGAAACTCCAACTATAAGTGGAGAGGAACTAACTTGGAAGGTAGATGGAAAAGATCTTTATTATGAAGGAGAAAGTAAGAGAGAATTACCTTTATCAGTTAGTCTAAACTATGAGATTAATGGAAAAAAAGTAGAGCCTAAGGAAGCTTTAGGACAATCAGGTAATTTTAAAATAACTTTAACAGTAAAAAATAATGAATCACGAACAGTTAAAATCAATGGAGAAAATAGAACTTTGTATGTTCCTTTTGTCACAGTTTCAGAAATTATGTTATCTAATGATAAATTTAAGGACGTAAAGGTGGATAATGGTAAACTTATTCAAGATGGAAATAATTCATCAATTACCTTTGTTTCTGCACCAGGATTAAAAGAGTCTTTAAATTTAGGAAGTATATTAGATATTAAAGATACTTTAGTAATAGAAGGAACAACTACAAACTTTAGTGTACCAGCTATTATGATGGTTGCAACTACAGAAGCACTAGATTTAGAAAATATTAGTGATGATGATAGTTTAGATAGTTTGAAAGATTCCCTTGTTCAACTTCAAAATGGTGGGGATGAATTGTTAGAAGGTTCTAAAAAGCTAGTAGATGGTCAAGGGCAGTTAAGTTCCAACTATGCTAAATTTAATGATGGAGTAGGAACTTTAAAAAATGGAGTTGCTGATTTAAGTAATGGAATAGACAGCTTATCTAATAATACTCCTACTTTAAAAGCTGGAGCTGATAAGCTACAAAATGGACTTTCACAATTAAAAGATGCTCAAGGACAATTTTCTAAAGGAATAGAAACTTATGAAGACAACGCTTCTAAATTATTTACAGCCTATAATTCCATAGATAAAGGGATAAATTCATGTTTAACTGGTTCAACAAAGCTAAAAGAAGGATTAGCTGCAGGTAATGAAGGTTTAACTAATCTAAATAATTCTACAGCAAATTTAGATACAATAGCAGCTCAATTAGATGCAATGAGTGCTTCAGTTGCAAAGGTTAATCCTGAATTAGCAAATAATATTGCAAAGGCAAGTGGTGGAATTAAAGCTGTATCTCAGGGACAAAAGGATGGCATAGGAAAACTACAACAAGGAATGAAAGGTGCTTCTATTGGTGCAGGTGACCTTGAAGAAGGATTAAATGGATTATCTAAGGGGTCAAATGAGTTTAAAAATAAAGGGCAACTTTTATTACAAGGTACTAACACTTTAAAGGAAAGTTCAGCAAAACTTAATGGAGCTTCAACAGAGTTGTATAATGGAAGTACAGCACTATCTCAAGGAATTGGTTCTTTAGTAAATGGTACTAATAAGTTAAGAGCTGGAGGTTCATCATTATTAAATGGAAGTAATGAACTATATGATAATTCAGGGAAATTATTAAAAGGTATAAATCAATTAAAAGAAGGAAACACAGAACTTTATAAGGGTGTTGTTAAATTAAAAGAAGAAGGCTTAGATAAGTTAAATGAAAAAGGTAATACTGCTATAAAGGATATACAAGGGGTAGTTGAAGCTAAGGACGAGCTTGTAAAACTTTCTAAGGAATATGGTGCTTTTTCAGGTATGAATAATTCTATGAATGGAAAAGTTAAATTTGTTATGAGAACAGAGGAAGTTAAAGCAGAGGCAGATAATAAGGGAGATAAAGAGAAGGTAGTAGTAAAAGAAGAAGTTAAAGAGGAAAAAGGTTTCTTTAAAAGTTTATTAGATATATTTAAAAAATAGATTTATGTATAGTAATATTAAAAACAAGAGAGGTTCTTAAGAACCTCCCTTATATTTATATTTAAAATATATTATCAGTGTTAACTAATAGTATGTATTTTAAATGAAAGATTATTAAGAAAAATTCTAATAATAATGTAGAAAAACTTAGAATAATTTCATAAATGTAGGTAAAAATACTACCGAAGGAGGAGTATTTATGGATATTGTAAGTTTTTTATTATATTTTACATTTAATTTCTTTTTCTATGGATTTGTAGGGTGGATAATTGAGAATTTGTTTTGCTATTGTATTAGAGGTCACTTTCAAAAAGATGGCTTTCTAAGTGGACCATTTAAACCTATGTATGCCATAGCTATGAGCATTTTAGTAGTAATAGAATCTACTTTTACAATTAATGTTTATTATTTAATACCATTATGTTTTATAATTCCAACTACTGTGGAATATTTAACGGGAATAATAATGAGAAATCATTTTAACAAAAATTACTGGGACTATACTGATCTTAAGTATAATTTTAAGGGAATTATATGTTTAGAGTTTTCTATAGCTTGGACTTTATTAAGCTTTATTGGAGTAAAGTATTTACAGGTAGTGATAAATCAAGCATATGAAATAATTTATCCAATATGGCCAATTTGTTCTACGATTTTACTAATAATTTTACTTATTGATGAGATTATTACTTTTAGAGAGTTTAGAGAAAAAGGAAAAATTATCCAAAATTAAATTAAGACATAGTAGTAGAATAAGGTCTATATTTATAAAGTATTATATAAACAGGTAGTTAGTATAACTGCCTGTTTATTTTTCAATAAATCCTAATAATAGTTTGTTTAATCTATAAGACAAAAGTATAAGTACAAACAAAATTATAATACATCTATAAATACATAGACAAAAACTTGAATATATCATATTATTATATTATAGAATAATTGAATAATATTTGATTAAGGGAGGTATTATAGTGGAAAAGATGGATAGATTTATTGATGATGAAGGTAGAATAAAAATATGGCCAAAGAAGAAAGAAGTAAAAATTGAGATTCTGAAATATTTAGCTACTAAGTTTAAGTATGACTGTTTATATAATGAGAAGGAAGTTAATGATATTATTAAAAAATGGCATACTTTTGAAGATTATTTTTTGCTGCGTAGAAGTTTAATAGATTATAAATTTTTATGTAGAAAAAAGGATGGATCAGAATATTGGAGAAATAGTGAGGAAACCCATGAATAATAAAATAGATATAAAAAAAAGTAATATAAAGAGTGTTGATACAGAAAATAAAGATATTAAAAACAGTGGAGTTTTAGAAGTAAAATCTAATGAAATATTCTGGAATTCAACCATGGAAGAGCTTAAAAAGGGATATATTCAAGAAGGCGATATTATTAAATGTTTAATTTGTGGTAAAACATTCCAAAATGGAAAAGTATATAGAATAGATGAAGAATTTTATGAATCATGGAAAGCAGCAGAGCTTCATATTCAGAATGCTCATAATTCCATGCTGGAATATCTACTAAATATGAATGGAATTTTTACTGGGGTTACAGATGCACAGAGGGAAGTATTAAAGCTTTTTGCAGAAGGTATATCAGATAAAGAAATAGCCAGTAGATTAGGAGTTGCCACTTCTACTATAAGAAATCATCGATATAAGTTAAGGGAAAAAGAAAAGCAGGCAAAGCTATATTTAGCAATGATGGAATTATTAAATGAAAGTACTAATAAGAAGATAAATAAATTAGAAGAGGGAATTATTTGTGATGCTCATAAGACTGCTACTACTTTAGATGATAGATTTAATATAACTACTGAAGAAAAGCTTCAAGTTATACAAAATTATATTAATGAAGATGGTAGTTTGAAAAGATATCCATCTAAGGAAAAGAAAAAGATTATAGTTTTAGAGCAAATAACAAGAAATTTTACTATAGGAAAAACTTATCCAGAGAAAGAAATAAATAGAATATTGGCTAGGATATATGAAGACTATGCCACTGTAAGAAGAGCATTAATTGAATATGGATTTTTAAGCAGATCTAATGATTGTAAAAAATATTGGGTGAAAGAATAAAATACTATAAGTGTGAATACTTTAAATTAAATTGAAGGAAAAATAGTATTTATATAGAATATACATTATTATTAGATTACAGTATAAACTTAAATAGAAGTAGATTTTAATTAGTAATTTATAGAAAGGAAATGGTATAGAAAATTTATATAAATTTATCTATACTGGGTGACAATATGAAAATAGAATTAGATGATAAAAATATACTTTATGTATTAGACAGTATTCATGGTAAATATATAAGCACAAAGTTATATTTTAAGGAGCATACCAATGAAATAGATAAAATAGGTATGACTACTCCTGAAGAATTAAAAGACTTATATAATAATTTACTTGAACAAGTACATGCTCAAGGAGAGTACAAATTTCTAGAAAAAATAAAGTAATGGAAGGTAGAGTTTCTATTGCATGGAAATAAGGTCATATACAAAGAATAAACTTTGTATATGACCTTATTTTACTTCAGGTAGGTGATTCCAATATCTGGTGGGCATACTTCTACGTGTTAATTTAAGATTTTCTCGTTCCTTTATATTTATAGCATTGTAGAATTCTTTCCAAAGGCTTTCAAAATTATCATTAAGAGAGGAAGTTTCTAGATATTCACCATTAGCTTTAGAAAAAGATGAGATAATACCGTCTTTTTTATTATATATTAAAGCAAGCTCTCTCTTTATATCATGAATTATAAAATTTTGGTCAGAAAATCTTTCTATAAAATGAGTCTGAATAAGGGGAAGAATATTATGATCAGGCTCTATAACTGAGTAAAAGGTAAAGGGAGCTATTTCTTTAAATCTAACAAATCCAGTAAATCTATGAGCTTCTAAAGAGACTCTTCTGCAATATTTATCTACAGTTAAGATAATGTCATTATTTTTAGCTAAATTAATGCTATCTCCAAATTTGTAACAAAGTTTAATGTATTTAAATATTAAATCCTCAGAAGAGGGGAGAGCACATAAATATAAATAGTATATATTTTTAAGTGTTAAGTAGCTAAGGTTATCTTTTATACTAGAATATACTCTATTAAATTTGTCTTCTTCAGTAGTTATTTCTTCTGTTGTTGTAATTAAGCTAGGAACATATGAGGAAGACTTGGTAATTTTCACTTCCTCTTTATAACTATAGGCATAGAAAATTGTAGTTAAAAGTCCCTCAAAGGAACCATCGTATAAAAATTCTTTCATGTTGTAACACCACCTATAACTTTATTATATTTATAGTTCTCCAGTTATATAGGAACCTCTATCCTCTAGAAGTAAAGTTTTATCTAAGGAGTTTATATCATCTTGGGAGGATGAGGATAATATAAGTTTATTATATTCATTACCTAAAATTGGTATAGAACTGTTATTATAGTTAAAGCCAAGAAAGCTTAATTGTTCATACCTTTCATTTTCAATATAGTTTAAGTCAATTTTAGGTTTTAGCACAGATCTTACTTTTTCTTCATCTAAATCCACAGAACCGTAATACTTACCCTTACATATTATAAAGTATTGAGCTCGTTTTAAAACAACTCCTAATTTTTTTAAATCCTGAAAGGTGAGAAAACCAATTCTTCGAGCACTAATTATCTTTTTAGCGCCTCGAATACCTATACCAGGTATTCGAATTAATAGTTCATAGGAAGCTGTATTAATTTCTAAAGGAAAGATATGAAGATTATTTAGAGCCCAATTAGTTTTAGGATCAAAATTTATATCAAAATTTGGATTTTGTTTATTAAGAAGTTCTTCAGCTTTAAAACCATATACCCGTAGTAACCAATCTCCTTGATAAAGTCTATGCTCTCTAAGGGTAGGTGGGGTTTTGAAATTGGGTAAATTTTTACCATTATTCACTGGAATGTAGGCTGAATAATAGACCCTTTTTAGTAAGAAGTTGTTATATAGATTTTCTGTAAGATTTAAAATATCTAAATCATCTTCTTTAGTTGCACCTACGATTAATTGAGTGCTTTGTCCACCAGGTACAAATAAAGGAGCTTTTTTAGACAGCTTTCTCTCTCCATTACTTATAATTATGTTATTTTTTATGGATTTCATAGGGGTAAATATATCCTGTTTATTTTTTTCAGGGGCTAGAAGTTTTAGGGAATTATTAGATGGAAGTTCAATATTAACACTCATTCTATCTACATATTGGCCAGCTTCTTTTATTAGATCTTCATCAGCTCCTGGAATAGCTTTAAGATGAATATATCCACGAAAGTTAAAATGATTTCTTAGCCTTTTTACAACTGATGTTAATAGTTCCATAGTGTAATTAGGATTTTTAATTACTGCTGAGCTTAAAAATAATCCTTCAATATAGTTTCTTCTATAAAAGTTCATAGTTAAGTTTATCACTTCATCTACGGTAAAGGCAGCTCTTTCTACATCATTAGTCCGCCTATTAATACAATAGGCACAATCGTATATGCAGTAATTAGTTAATAAAATTTTTAAAAGAGATATACATCTTCCATCTGGAGTAAAGGAGTGACATATACCACTAGGAGCAGAAGAACCTAAAGCACCTTTGATTCCTCGACGATTAGAACCTGATGAGGAGCATGATACATCATATTTTGCTGCCCCACTTAATATCCTAAGCTTTTTACTAATCTCCATTTAAACTCACCTTCTACAATAAAATAGATAATCCATATAAGAATTATAACAGAACGTTTGTTCGAGGTCAACAAAATAAAATTTATTTTTTGTAATATAGTGTGACTTATTTGAAGCATCATACATAACATAAAATATAGCAAGAATTATGGAGTTATTAAATGAACAATTGTAAAGATAACTATAATTGTAAGGATAAATGTGATTGCAATGACAATTGCAACGATGATTGTAAATATGATTGCAATTATGAGTGCGATTGTGATTGTGATTGTGATTCCACTGACGGTGGAGTAGGTGGAGTTGTTGATGCGAAGGAAGTTAGATGTCAAAGAAAGGAAGATAGACTACTAATATTAATATTAATACTTCTTTATTGTCAAAATGTATATACAAACTCTCAATACTATAGATGTATTAATAGTCAAATGCTAAATTACATGATGTGCTCAAATCGTCAGTTAATGTGTACAATTTTATGTATGTCTCAGAACTTAGTAGATAGCATAGTAGATTGTTGTGCTAATCAAAGAAATCGTAAATAAGAGCAGAGTAATCTGCTCTTTTACAATTGGTTAAAAATATATGAAGTGTGATAAAATAAAGTATATATTTAAGAAATAAGGTGATGAGATGGATATGTACGAAGATATAATATATGGAGAGCTAATAGAGTGGAAAAGAGAAATGATGAGGAAACCTACTATTGGAAATAAGCTTTCTAAAAATATACAAGATAAAATGAACGGATTTATTCCAGAAAAATTTCATGTTATGGTTACAGAAGTTATAAAAAATATGGTTAAAGTAGTTATTTTAGGGTCTGAATATACTACATTGGAACCTATAACATATATGCCAATAATAGAAAGAGAAATGTTAGTAAAGGAAAAGATTCAATTATATAGAAAGGTAGCAACAGTAAGTGGAGCTAGCACAGGATTTGGTGGTTTTTTTATAGGGCTAGCTGATTTTCCTATTTTGCTAAGTATAAAAATTAAGCTGTTATATGAGATTGCTAGTATATACGGTTATGACACAAAAGATTATAGAGAAAGATTACATCTTCTTTACATATTTCAAATTGCTTTCTGTAGTGATAAAAGAAGAATAGAAGTATTTCACATATTAAATAATTGGAAATCCTATTCAGATAAGTTGCCTTTGGATAAAGAAAACTTTGATTGGAGGATCTTTCAACAGGAGTATAGGGATTATATAGATTTAGCTAAGTTTTTTCAGCTTGTACCAGTTATAGGAGGAGCAGTAGGAGCTGTAGCTAATTATAAGTTAGTAGAAAAGCTAGGTGATACTGCTATGAATGGATATAGATTAAGGTATTTTCATTAGAGCAGCAAAATTTACAATTCTAATTTCAATAAAATATCTTAAGAGAACACCTCTTAAATATTATATTGTTGTAGCATAGTTTAAGTTAAAGAAAAAAAAAGTCGGAATGTGAAGTTTAATCTACATCCCAACTTATTTTAAAACTCCCGCTATGATCTCCTTCAACTTGTATTTTATATTTCCCATCATGAGGTATGACTATAGTTTGAATTAAAGAATTATCTATGTTTTCAGTTTTATATAATGTGTGATCATCCTCATCAATTAGCAATATAGCCAAGTTTCCACTTTCATTTTCAACCTTTATATTAAGAGTTAACTGGTCATCCATGTCTAACTTAAGAATTTTATATTTATAACCCTTAAAGCTTTTGTAGGTCATTTCTATAGAACTATCTGAAGAGTGTTCCTTAGCTTTACTAGTTTTGTAGTTGCCATCAGTGGTTGAACATTTGTTGAGTAGCACAATAGTAATTAATATACATAGGAGTAGTAGGAGTTTAGTTTTTTTAGCCATAAATAACCTCCACATACACATCTAATATATTATATAAAAATAATAAAGAATTATGCCTAAATTATCTATAAATTATATTTTTAAATTTTAAGAGAGCCATTTACTAAAAGTACATAATATACTTTAAAAGAAACATATGTACTATATATTATCTATATAAATCATAGTATATGTAGACAAGATAATATATAATTTAATATAAATACAAACTTGTTTTCATATTAAATGTTAATAAAACGGAGGTTTTTAATGATTAATGAAAAAAAAGAAATAACTAAAAAGGGAAATAAAAAGAAAGGCAACTTTTTATCTGGGCTTATGTTTTTAGTAGTTTGCGGAGCTATTGGAGCTGGTATAGGGTTTTTATCTGCAAGTTACTTTAAAGGTTTTATGAATACCTATATCAAAAGTGATAATTTTCTTTTTGAATTACTTAAATACTATGGACTTATACTAATATTTTTCTTAGGGTATATAATTCATATTATTATTCATGAAGCAGGACATCTTTTATTTGGATTTATGACAGGATATTCTTTTGTATCCTTTAGGATAGGATCTTTAACTATAATTAAAGACAAAGATAAAATAAGCTATAAAAAGTTTGGTATACCAGGCACAGCAGGTCAGTGTCTTATGATGCCTCCAGAAATAAAGGATGGAAGATATCCCTTCATAATGTATAACTATGGCGGAGGAATAATGAATTTAATAGTAGCAGGAGTGGGGATACTACTAGTTGTTTTAATAGAAGGAATTCCTGTTTGGATTTCAACAATACTAATATTGATTAGTGGAGCAGGTATATTTGCAGCCCTTACTAACATAATTCCTTTAAAGGTTGGAGGAATTTCTAATGATGGATATAATGTTATATCCATGTTGAAAGATGAAGATGCAAGAAGAGGGTTTTATTTACAGCTTAGGGTTAATGGATTACAATCACAAGGAATGCGAATTAAAGATATGGAATTGGAAGAATTTAAGTTAAATGAAGGAAGTAACTTAGTGAATCCACTTAATTCTTCACTTAAACTTATGGAGTACAACTGGTATTTGGATAATATGGACTTTGCAAGGGCAAGAAGGTGTATTGAAGATTTTACACCATGGCTTAATAAGATAATCCCATTGTATAAGAATGAAATAAATTGCGAAAAAATTTTTTTAGAACTCATAGGTGATTGTAATAAGGAGTTTATTGATAGCATATATGATAAAAATCTTAAAAAATATATAAAAGCTTCTAAATTTATGATAGGAAAAAAGAGAATAATGATGGCTTATGAAGCTTTCTATAATAATAATAATGAAAAAGCATTAGGTTATTATGAAGAGGCCATAAAGCTATCTGAGAAGTATCCAGTTAAAGGGGATGCAGAAATGGAGTTAATGTTAGTAAATTGGATTAAGGAGATGAAGAATATTTAATCCATGACTACCAGGTCAAGTGGAGTTGAAAGCTATGTCTATATAAGATGTAGCTTTTTCTGTTGTATTTATAGAAAAAGAATAAAATTGGAGATAAAAGTTTTAATATTTAGAAAATAATGCAGTTACATTTACAACGTAATGTGATAAAATATACAATATAGATATAAAACTTTTTCTAAGGCTATTAATAAAAAGAGGGGGATACTTATGGCTTTAAAGAGGAATGTGGAAGTAACCTGTCCAAATTGTTTGATAAAAAGCAACATTAAGTTATGGAATAGTATTAATGTAACTATAGATGAAAGAATAAAAGAGAAAGTATTAGATAATGACTTTTTTAAATTTAAATGTCCTATATGTGGACATGTATCAACCTTTGAATATGATTGTTTGTATCATGATATGAATAAAAGAGAGATGATATATTTAATAACAAATTATAGTAGAGATAACGATGAATTAGCTAAAGAGCTAGAAGCATTATCAGATGAAATCTTGCCTCAATTTGGTAATGATTATAAACTTAGAATTGTAACTAGTAACTATGATTTAATAGAAAAAATTAAAATTTTAGACTGTAATTTAGATGATAGAGTTATGGAAATATATAAATTATATTATATTACTAATTTAGTAGACACTAATTTGGATTTTTGTACTAAAAAGATATATTTTGATTATGATATTATTAAAGATAGTATGATTTTTATACTTATAGATGAAAAAGGGGAAACACCATTGTACAATATAGATATGAAAATATATAATTTTATAAGAGATAAATACTTAAATAATATAGAGAAAAAGGTATACAAGGGTTTTCAAGTTATTGATGAACAGTGGGCAATTGGGATTAATGAATATAATAATTAATGATTTAGTATAATTAAGGCGGTATAAATACCGCCTTTTTATTATTAATTCTTCAAAGATATTTAAAAAATGTGGAAAATTATAATGAAAAACATTCAGATATTCATAAATCTTATAAAATTATTTTTAGTAATTTTATCTATGGATATTTTTACAAAAATCCTGAAATCCAGTAATATTCTTATTTTGGGTTTGGTTAATAAATCCATTATGGATAATGGTTACCTTTGGAGGATAATGTATCATTCATTAGAAATTATCAACCATTATAAAACTAAAATTTATATGTTATAAATATAGGACAAGGTGGTTAGACGTAAAAGTACATTAACTACTAGAAAAGTGGACAAGTTATTAAGTCCAAATATAGGAGGAATGGAAATGAAATCGAGAACATTATCAATATTAACATTATTATTAGTAGGAAGTACATTCGTAGGTGGAGTACAAGCTGAAGCTGCTGTAAAGACTAGAAGTCAAGTGAAAACTGTGAGTTATAGAACTATAAGTAACAATCAATATGGCAATGTAGATTATACTAAATTTATGAGTGGAAACTTTACAACTGACTTTGAAGCTATGAAAAAGATTATAATAAATCAAAATAATTGTACTACAGTACCAAGTGCACCGTCAAAAGACCAAGTAAAGGAACCAGTAGTGGAACAACCAACAACAGAACCAACTACCAAGCCAACGACACAACCAACAACAGGACAGGATACGGCAACTAAAACTCCTGTTACTGAAGCACCAGTTGTGCCTGAAACACCAGTAGTACCAGAGGCACCAGTTGTTAATGAGAAGTTTATGGCTCAAGTTGAACAAGCTATATTTAATAAAGTAAACGAAGAGAGATCTAAAGCTGGAGTAGCGCCTTTAACTTATAACAAGACTATGGAAAAATATGCTAGAATTAAATCTCAAGATATGGGAGATAAAAATTATTTTAGTCACCAAGACTTAAGTGGAAATCTTATAACAACTAAAATGAAGGCTGATGGAGTTTCATATAGAGCTTGGGGAGAAAATATAGCATATATAGGGGGCGTATCTGACCCAACTGCATTAGCTAATCAATTTATGACTAACTGGATGAATTCAGAAGGTCATAGAAAAAATATACTATCAACTAATTTTGAAAGTATAGGTGTAGGTGTATATAAAGCTGGTAATAGAGTTTATGCAACTCAAGAGTTCTATAAATAATAACAGATAAATTTTAAAAATCAAATATACATTTTCCCATAAAATTAAAAAATGTCCCTTATTGCAGATAGTAAAGCTGCAATGAGGGATATTTTTATTAACTTTAATTTTACTAGTTTTTATTTCTTGTAGTAGTAAATTCAGTATATTTCTCTATGAAGATTAATATATTTTACTATATAAATTATTAGTTTAGGAGGAAGATATGTCTAGAGGTAGGGGTAAGGAGGATAAAAAGACAGCTAAGAATGCTGGCAAGGATAAGAAGGGTGACAAGAAAGTTAAGAATAAGAATGAGTTAAAGAAGAAAAAATAAACATAGTATTTTAAATCTATAAAAAAGTATAAGGGCTATCTCAAAGTTGAGATAGTCTCTTTATTTACTATAAAAAATAATTAAATTAATAAAAGTATTTAAATTCATACTATAACACATAATAAATATATATTAATTAATGTTAAAGGAAGGGATTTTATGGAAGAAAAAAAATGTGTTAAAGTAATACCTCTGGGGGGATTAGGTGAAATAGGTAAAAATATTACTGCTATTGAATATGATAAAGACATTGTAGTTATAGATTGTGGTATAGCATTTCCAGATGAAGAAATGTATGGGGTTGACTTAATCATACCTGATATAACTTATTTAATGGATAATAAAGAAAGAGTAAAAGCTTTTGTTCTTACTCATGGACATGAAGATCATATTGGTTCATTACCTTATATTTTAAAACAACTAAATATTCCGGTGTACGGAACTAGATTAACATTAGGTATATTAGGTAATAAACTAAAGGAACATTTTTTAGAAAATGAATATACCCTTAAAACTGTGGAAGCTGGAGAAACTATAGAATTTGAAGATATTAAAGTTGAATTCATAAGAAATACCCATAGCATAGCTGATTCTTGTTCCTTAGCTATACACACTCCTATTGGGAACATAGTCCATACTGGAGATTTTAAAATTGATTATACACCTATAGATGGTTTAGTTATGGATTTAGAAAGAATATCTGAATTGGGAAAAGAAGGGGTATTGCTTTTAATGGCAGATAGTACTAATGTAGAAAGACAAGGTCATAGTTTATCAGAAAAGTCTATAGGACAGACCTTAAATAGAATTTTTTCTACAGCTACTGGAAGAGTGATAGTTGCAACCTTTGCCTCCAATATACATAGAATGCAACAAATAGCTGATGCTTCAGTTAAGTACAAAAGAAAAATTGCCTTTAGTGGTAGAAGTATGGAAAATATATCTACTGTAGCTATGGAGTTAGGTTATTTACATATTCCAGAAGGAACTATGATAAATGTAGATGACATAAGAAATTACAGAAATGAAGAAGTAACTATAATAACTACAGGTAGCCAAGGAGAGCCTATGGCAGGCCTTGCGAGAATAGCATTTTCAAATCATAGAAAGATTCAATTAGAGCCTGATGATCTTTTTATTATCTCAGCATCTCCTATACCTGGGAATGATAAGCTTATATCTAAAGTTATCAATGAACTCTATAAAAAAGGCGCAGATGTTATCTATGAAGCTTTAGAAGATATCCATGTATCTGGGCATGCTTGTCAAGAAGAGTTAAAATTAATACATTCATTAGTTCATCCAAAGTATTTTATGCCTGTTCATGGAGAATATAGGCATTTAAAACATCACAAAGATCTGGCTAAAAGTTTAGGTATGGAAGATAAGAATATATTTATAATGAATACTGGAGATATACTTCAGCTTTCTGAGGATGAAGCAAGAATATCTGGTAGGGTTCATACTGGAAGGGTACTTGTAGATGGTATAGGAGTGGGTGATGTAGGCAACATAGTACTAAGAGACAGAAGGTATTTAGGTCAAGATGGTATGGTTGTCGTAGTTGTAACTATAGAGAAGGAAAGTTATAGTATATTAGCAGGACCAGATATTATAACTAGAGGTTTTGTTTATGCCAAGGAAGCAGAAGATATGATCAATAAGATTAGAGATATAGCAAGAGAAGAAATTGAAAATTCTTTAGCAAATAATCAGATAGAATGGTATGTATTAAAGACTAATGTAAAAAGATCCATAGAGAGATTCTTATATGATGAAACTAAAAGACGACCAACTATATTCCCAATAATTATGGAAGTATAATATACTAATGTTTAAATAACGTGCTACAGATAATAGTTCTCTGTGGCATGTTATTTATTTTATAATAGCTATTAGTAATATTTAAATCCTAATTTAATAAATTTATACTATACAAATTTATTAAATTAGGAGGGGTATTATGGAAGAAAGAGTTATAAGTGTGAAAGGAAAGGGTAAAGCATCAATACCACCAGATACAATAGAAATTAATATGATATTAACTACGTTAAAACCTACCTATGAAGAAGCTATGAATGCTGCTAGTAGAGACTTGGATGAATTGAGGTTATGCTTAAGGAGTGCAGGTTTTGATAAAAAAGATATAAAGACTACTAATTTTAGAGTGGACACTAAGTATGAAAATATTTCTGATGCAAATGGAAATTATAGGAGAGTTTTTGTAGGATATGAAGTTACCAATAACTTAAGAATTGAATTTGAGCAAAATGCCATGATGTTAACTAGAGTCCTTAATGCTCTTGCAGGTTGCAAAGCAACACCTGAGTTTTCTATAAGGTATAGGGTTAAAGATGATACAGAAGTTAAGAATTTACTTTTGGAAAGGGCTGTAGAGGATGCAAGATCAAAGGCTAAAGTAATGGCAGAGGCTGCAGGGGTAAGATTAGGAAAGGTACTAAGTATAGATTATAGTGGGAGTGATATTCAATTATATAGGGATATTTATAGTATGAATAAGAATCTAATTTCTACAGGAGGAGCTCCAAACATTGATTTGCAGCCTGATGATATAGATGTAGAAGATACAGTGACTGTAGTTTGGAGGATGGAAAGTTAATTTATTATGGTATTATAAGAGTAGTTAAGCCTTAGAAATAAGGCTTTTTTTATAAAATCATTGAAAAGTATATGGAGTTATTGATACAATTATTTACATATAAGATAAAAGGGGGTAAGTGGATGAAGGGTTTTTTTAGAAAAAAGTCAGTTATCATTTTTATTATAGTAATTCTTGTAATAATAGCTGCTGTATTTGGGGTAAATTATCTAATGGATAGAAAGTCAGGAAAGTTAACAGCTAAAGAAAATCAACAGGAAATAAAATCAATTAATGAAGAGATATCAAAAGAAGATTCTAAGGAATTGAAGCCAGCAGATTATTATCCAGAAGCAGATGTTTATGATATAATGCATAGAATGGCTAATACTAAGATAATTGCAGAGAATAATAAAATTTGGGGAGAATTATCCATGGAAAAAGAAGAAATTCAAAATTTAAAAAGTATTGTAGAAAAGATAGATTATGAGGATAGAGAAAAACTGTTAGATATTTTAAATAGATGGGAAAAAGGAGATTTCTCTCAGGCAGATAAGGATCATAATTATGTATGGGAAAAGTTAGGTGGAACTATAGGACGAGCTGTAGGTATAAAAGCTGATTAAAAGGTATAGAATTTTTATTCTATACCGTTTAATATTTTTTCACTAATATGGCTAGAATACAAAGGCAGATTAGAATTTTAATTATATATTTAGATTAAATTTTATGTTAATTTCATATAAAATATTTATAAAAGTTATTAGCTAGATGCAAGCTAATGAAAGTATAGATTAAATTTGATATAATAATTAGTAATTAGGAATTATTATATTAACAATAGTTAAGAAAGAGTGAAGATAAATGAATAAAAAAAGTCATCAAACAAAGTGGAGACGATTAGATAATACAGCAAAAATATTTCCTGTCATTGCTAATGAAAACTTAAGTAATGTATTTAGAGTGTCTGTCACTTTGAAGGGAGATGTAGTACCAGAAATTTTACAGCAAGCATTAGAAGAGGTACTTCCATGGTTTGATGGATTTAACGTAAGGCTTAGAAGAGGTTTTTTTTGGTATTACTTTGAAACTAATAAAAAAATGCCCATAGTAGAAAAAGAAGCTACTTACCCATGTAAGTATATAGACCCACATAGTAATCAGCAATTTTTATTTCGTGTATCTTACTATGAAAAAAGAATTAACTTAGAGGTTTTTCATGCCATTACAGATGGAATGGGTGCTATTAACTTTTTAAAGGAACTTACTTATCACTATGTAGAACTACTTAAAATCAAGGATTCCTCTAAAAAAGTTACAAGGAGACCCAGTAGTGAATGTATACTTGATACTGAGGATAGTTATTTAAAAAATTATAAGAGGTTAGCTAAGAAACCTTATAGTACTAAAAAGGCTTATCAGTTAAAGGGAGAAGTACTATATCTAGATACAGTAAGTGTTATTCATGGTTATGTTGACCTAGCAGGACTTAAATCAAAATGTAAAGAAAAAGGAGTAAGTATAACTAGATACTTATTGGCGTTATTGATATGGTGTATTTATGAGGAATACTTAAATAAGCAAAAACATGAAGACCCTATATCAATTAATTTACCTATTAATCTTAGATCTTTCTTTGATTCTACAACTACTATGAACTTCTTTGCTGTAACAGCCATAGAAATTTTATCTGATGGAAAAGAGCATAGTTTTGAGGATATTCTTTTTATGGTAAATAAGCAGATGGATGAAAATATAACTAAAGAGAAGCTAGAAGAAACTATTTCTTATAATGTATCCAACGAGAAAAAAACTTTAGTTAGATTTGCTCCACTAGTCCTTAAGTATATTGCATTACAGTTAGTTTACGGAAGAATAAGTAGGGGAAATACTATGACTCTATCTAACTTAGGATATATAAAGGTTCTCCCAGAATTTGAGGAGTACATAGAGAACTTTCATTTTATTATAGGTGTATCTAAAAAACAAAAAATGAAGTGTGGAGTATGCTCTTATAAAGATAAAGTGGTAGTGACTTTTTCTTCAGTGTTAGGAGATACATATTTGCAAAGAGCTTTCTTTAGAGCTTTAACTAAAGAAGGAATTGGTGTAACAATAGAAAGTAATGGTGTATTAAATGAAAAGGTGTAGAAGATGTCAAGTAAACATATTGGATGAAACCCATACTTGCCCTCTATGCAGGAGAGTATTAGAGTATGATGAAATGAATGAAGAATCCACAAGAATGTATCCTAATGTTGAGTTTGATATAGGTAAATATAACAAAATAAAAAGAATTTTTTTGTTTATATTAACTGTAGTTTCTGTAGTTTTAGGTTTTATTAATTATATTACCTACTCAGGAGTTATATGGTCTTTAATTGCGGTGGTTGGAATTATATATTTTGGAGTTACAGTTACCTATTCCATTATGAATAATGCTAATTTGGCTTCTAAAATATTAGTTCAAACCATAGGAGCTGGAATACTAGTTGTAGTCATTGATAATGTTACAGGATACATTGGATGGTCTGTGAACTATGCAGTCCCTGCAATGATACTATTTGCTAATTTAGCAATTGTGCTTCTTATGATAGTTAATCCCATGAATTGGCAAAGTTATTTTATGTATCAAATTGCTATTACTATTTTTAGCTTTATTCCTTTGATACTATTTTGGGTAAAATTAATAGATAGACCGTTTTTAGCTATTTTAACTAGTGGAATTTCAATTCTTATTTTAATTGGTACCATAGTTTTTGGGGATAGAAGCGTAAAAAATGAATTAATTCGCAGATTTAATACCTAGGAGACAGAAGATGAAAGAGAAAAAGATTAGTATTCGTGGAAATTTAGTTAGAGAATTAATTAATAATATTACAGATACTTCCTTGGGGGAACCAATTCAAACAGGAAAATTTAGAAAGCATCCTGTAGAACCACCTTGGAAGTGTCCTAATGGATATTTATATGAAAAAATAGAGTTAGATAATTTTGTTATGGAATACTTAAAGCCAGAAGAAAAATCTAACGGAAAAGTAATTCTGCAACTTCATGGTGGAGGCTACATTGGTCCCATGAAAAATGTGTATAGAAGATTTGCAGTAAATTATTCAGAACTAGGTAAAAATACAGAAGTTTTAACTATTGATTATAGAGTAGCTCCAGAGAATCCATTTCCGGCAGCATTAGAAGATGCAATAGCTGCTTATCAGTGGCTTATAGAAGAAAAAAATTTTGAATCAAAGAAAATCATGGTAGTAGGAGATTCTGCTGGAGGAGGATTAGCATTAGCACTGTGTCTTTACCTAAGGGATAATGAAATTTCCCTTCCGGCAGGAATTGTAGTTATGTCACCTTGGAATGATTTGACTCATAGTGGTACAAGTTATATAGAAAATTATGAGCTTGATCCTCTTTTTGGTAAGACTACAAACAATATGCTATATGATTCAGCATATTTAGGAGATAATGATCCTCATAACCCATATATATCACCAGTATATGGAGATTTTACAGGATTTCCGCCAATGCTTATGCAAGTGGGAACCCATGAAGTACTTTTAAGTGATACTCTTACCGTGGCAGAGAAGGCAAGAAATGAAAAGGTTAAAGTTAAATTGTCTGTTTATGAAGGTATGTTTCATGTGTTTCAAATGGCAGGAGATTTAATTCCGGAAAGTAAAGCGGCATGGAAGGAAGTTGGAACTTTTATAAATAAAATTTGGAAAACTAAATAGTGATAATAGATTTAACTATTTTGGGGAAGGGGAATAAATCATTGAATATTATTACTGTAAACAATGAAAATATTGAAAAGGAACATATTTGCTGTGCTATTGCTGATAAGAAAGGTGAATGCCAAGTGTCATCGAAGAAAGCATGGATGAAGGCTAGGTTCGCTGATGGATTGGTATTCAAAAAAGGTGATGTAAGAGGTAAAGTTTTTATTGAGTATATACCTGCAGAGAAAGCTTGGTGTCCTATTATTGCAGAAGAGTACATGTTCATTAATTGTCTTTGGGTATCTGGTCAATATAAGGGTCAAGGGATTTCGAATAAATTATTAAATGAATGTATTATATATAGTAAAAACAAAGGAAAAAAGGGATTAGTAATCCTATCTTCAGATAAAAAAAGATCCTATTTAACAGATAAAAAATATCTGATTCATAAGGGGTTCTTAATTGCAGATAGAGCAGAGCCTTATTATGAACTGTTATATTTACCTTTTAAAGATGGAGAAAGTAAACCTTCATTTAAGTCATGTGCAAAGGAAGGTAAAATAGATGAAATGGGATTTGTACTTTATTATAGTAATCAATGTCCTTTTACAGCTAAGTATGTGCCTCTTGTTGAGGAAATTGCTAAAAGTATGAATATTAATATGCAGGTTAAGAAATATGAAACTAAAGAAGAAGCTCAAAATTCACCAACACCATTTACTACCTATAGTTTATTTTATAATGGAGAATTTATTACAAATGATATCTTAAGTGAGAAAAAATTTATTAAAATATTAGAAGAAAATCAAGATTACAGTAAAGTAGAGGTATAGAATAAATGGCATTAAGAAAAATTAGACTTTCAAATGATGAGATATTAAGAAAAAAAAGCAAAGTGGTTGAAAAGGTAGATGATAGAATTAGATTAATCTTAAATGATATGGCAGATACTATGTACAATACAGAAAATGGTGGTGGCTTAGCTGCTCCACAGATAGGAATATTAAAAAGATTAGTTGTAATGGATATGGGACAAGGATTGATAAAATTAGTTAATCCAAAGATAATCTACAAAGAAGGGGAACAAAATGTGGTAGAGGGTTGCTTAAGTATACCAGATACTTGGGGAAAACTAAAAAGACCAGCAAAGGTTATAGTGCAAGCCTTAGATGAAAATGGTGAGGAGGTTACATTTACCGGTACAGGTGACTTAGCAAAATGTTTCTGTCATGAGATTGATCACTTAGATGGAATACTCTTTACGGATCTTGTAACAGAATACATTAGGTAATTATCTTTTAAAATAAAAGTATCCTATACTATTTAAAGAATAATATAGGATGCTTTTTTAAATTATGTTATATAAAAATTATAATAGCCTTGAATGCGTTGAATGTGCAAATTAATTTATGTAAAATAAAGAATATTATAACAATATATTTTATTATGATATATAATTAAATAGATGTTTTATGGTAAAGAGAGGTACTTAATGGTGGATGAGCAAAATATACAGAATGAAATGATAAGTAAAGAAAAGTTAATAGAGTTTGTTGCTCCTTATTATAAAAATAAAGATATAATGCATGGCTTATCACATATTGAAAGAGTTCTAAAATATGTTGAAAGATTAGTGAAGAGCATTGATTATAAAGTTGATATGGATATTTTATTATATGGTGCATACTTTCATGGCTTTATATATAATAGTGAGAAAAATATAATTCAATGGTTACAGTCACAGAATATGTCTCAGAGTATGATAAAGAAAATTATTAATGCTTCAATAGAATCACAAAAGGATGAGGAAGCTATCACTATAGAAGGAAAAATTCTTCATGATGCACACATGATAGAAGGTGGAAAAACATATTTAATTGTTAAATCACTTATAACAGGGTCAGTTAGAGGACAAACATTAGAAGAAACGATTAAATATATAGAAGATAATATACTTGGTAAGGGTACTTGTTATTTGCCAAAAGCAAAAAAGATCTATCGGGAGCAACAAGAGTTTGCTAAGGCTTTTATTTATGATTTAAAGGTGGGTTTAAAGTGATAATTACATTGGGAGGTTTTTAATTTGAATTTTGAAGTTGTTTTAAGAGAAAAGTACTTAGAAAATCCCTGCTCACTTCAGCCAACGGCGTTATGGAAAACCATAAAGATGACTTCTGATTTTAAAAAGGAAATTAAAGTTAATAATAATGAAATTGTAAATCTTATTATAGAAAATGTGGATTTCAAGGAAATGATATTTGACATATTTTAAGAAGAAAATTATAGATAAGGCTTATTTTCAAAATTAATGAATCTTTAGTACAGGTGCTTTTATATAGCAAAATTCCTGAAACCCGCATGAATAGAACAACTATTTAACTATTTACCTATTTAACTAGTTTCATAGTTAAATAGTAGAAATTTTAAATAGTTAGGAGAATATTTATGTATAATATACGCTATGCTACTATTGATGATGCAAAAATACTAGGAGAAATTAATATTGGTAAGGAGCTAAAAGAGTATCGTTATGTAAAAGAAATTGAACAATTAAAGGTGGTGACTTTTAGGCAATGAGCCTAAAAATAAATTATGACAATTCATAGAGAAAAAGTAAATTCTAGAGGTGAGACCTTGGAAAAATTTTTAGAAAGGTATAATCCTGAGAAATATAAGAAACCTGCAGTGACGGTGGATACTTTAATATTTACTGAGAAAAAGGTGCATGAAGAAAAAAATCAACTACAAATATTGCTAGTGAAGAGAAAAGATCACCCTTGTATAGGTAAGTGGGCAATTCCTGGAGGGTTTGTGAATATGGATGAAGATATAGAGGCGGCAGCTCTTAGGGAATTGAAAGAAGAAACTAATGTGGATGATGTTTATCTAGAGCAACTATATACCTTTGGAGACGTAGGAAGAGACCCACGAGATAGGATTATAAGTGTTTCATATGTTGCATTAGTAGATTATGATAAATTAAAACCTAAGGCTGGAGATGATGCAGCAGAGGTGGCTTGGTTTAGAGTTGAAAAAAACTTATTATACTCTAGTCAGGAAGAAGGTACCTACAGACTAATTTTTTATAATGAAGAAAGAAAAATAAAAATAGAATATTTAGTATTAGAAAAGAGTGTTAAAAAAGGAAGTGGTAGAAGCAGAGAAGTATATATAAAACCTTCAATGGAAAATACAGACTTATTAGCTTTTGACCATGAAAAAATGATTAATTTAGCTATTAACAAGTTAAATATTCTTAGGTAAACTAATACACTTATATTTTAAAATTGTTAAGCAAATGAGGAAATAATCTTTGTTTGTAACACTTATTACAGCAATTTATAGTGCCATGTGATATTATATTACAAAATGAAGAAATAAAGGATAAGTAAGGAATGGTGAAGTCTTATGGATGAAAAATGGATTAATCAGTTAATGACCATTGAATTATTTAAAGATATTGAAAAAGAAGAACTTAAAAGTGTATTAAGCTGTTTAAAGTCTAGCATAAAAACCTATAAAAAAAGAGATATAATAACTATTGAAAAAGACAAATTAACTGGGATAGGAGTAGTTTTGGAGGGTGAAGTAAGTGTTAGTAAGGAAACTTTAGATGGGGATAGAGTTATGATGTCAAGAGTAAAAAGAGGAGATTTATTTGGAGAGATAGATGCTTTTTCTAAGGATGGATGGCTTTCAACTGTAGAGGCATATACTGATTGTACTATCCTATTTTTGCACCCAGATAAGATTGTAGGAGTATGCAATAAAGCCTGTGAAGGACATAAAAATTTAATACAGAATATGTTACAAATAGTAGCTAAAAAAGCTCTTAGTTTAAATGAAAAGGTAGAAATTCTTTCATTAAAAAGTATAAGAAAAAAAATTAGCACATACTTGATTCAGCAATATAGTATTAATAACAGTCTTACCTTTGATATACCTTTAAAGAGAAATGAATTAGCTGAATATATACTTGTATCTAGACCTTCCCTTTCAAGAGAATTAATAAATATGAAGGAAGAAGGAATTATAGATTTTCACAGAAGCTCCTTTAGAATAATTGATCTAAAAAGTTTAAGAGAATGTCTAGGATAGCGAGTTATTCAAGAGAGGCTTTCTCAAAATAGAAAAATCTATTTTGAGAAAGCCTCTTTTGATAAATCTATAAATAATCATAAAATTTACAAATATCTAACAATGGTATCCTGAGATACCGAAATTAAGTGTGAAATTACATATTATATTAATATAGATTAAAAAAACCAATTAAAACAAAATTTAAAAGGAGGTTTTTAAATGAGTATGTTTTGTTATCAATGTCAAGAAACTGCAAAAGGTACAGGCTGTACAATAAGAGGTGTATGTGGAAAGACAGATAAGGTTGCTAACTTACAAGATCTAATGATTTATTCACTAAAGGGAATTGCTATTTTTCAACAAAAAGGATTAGAGATAGGTATAAGATTTCCTAAGGCTAATCATTTTATAGTAAGTGGACTATTTATGACTATTACAAATGCTAATTTTGATGATTCTGCATTTGTTGAAAAAATAAAGGAAGCTATAGAACTTAGAGAAGAAGTTAAGAAAGAATTACTGGATAAAGGAATAAATTTAGGAGAATTACATGATGCTGCTACTTTTGTAGTAGAAGGTGATTTAGAACTTTTAGAAAAATCAAAGGCTATTGAAGTTGGAATATTAGCTACTGAAAATGAAGATGTACGTTCTCTTAGAGAATTAATTATTTATGGTGTAAAAGGTATGGCAGCATATGCTGAACATGCATTAAATTTAGGAAAAGAAAATGAAGAAGTTTATGATTTTATGGTAAAGGCATTAGTAGCTACATTAGATAATACATTAAGTGCAGATGAACTAGTTGCCCTTACTTTAGAAACAGGTAAATTTGGTGTGGATACTATGGCAATGCTAGATGCTGCCAATACAGGTACTTATGGAAATCCAGAAATTACTGAAGTAAATATAGGAGTTAGAAATAATCCTGCTATATTGATATCAGGACATGATTTAAAGGATTTAGAAGAGCTTTTAGAACAAACAAAAGATACAGGAGTAGATGTTTATACTCATGGTGAAATGTTACCAGCTCACTATTATCCATTCTTTAAGAAATATTCTAATTTTGTAGGTAACTATGGTAATGCTTGGTGGAAACAAAATGAAGAATTTGAACCTTTTAATGGGCCAATACTATTTACAACAAATTGTATAGTACCACCAAAGGAAAGTTATGCAGATAGAGTTTATACTACAGGTGCTACTGGATATTCAGGATTTAAATATATTAAAGATAGAGAAGATGGAAAAGCTAAAGACTTTAGTGAAATTATAGAACATGCTAAAAAATTACCATCACCTAAAGAAATTGAAAAGGGTAAAATTGTAGGCGGTTTTGCTCATGCACAAGTATTTGCTTTAGCAGATAAGGTAGTAGAAGCTGTTAAATCTGGTGCTATTAAGAAGTTCTTTGTTATGGCTGGTTGTGATGGAAGAATGAAATCAAGAAATTATTATACAGAGTTTGCAGAAAAATTACCAAAAGATACAGTAATATTAACTGCGGGATGTGCTAAATATCGTTACAATAAATTAAACCTTGGCGATATAGGTGGAATTCCAAGGGTTTTAGATGCAGGACAGTGTAATGATTCTTACTCATTAGCTGTAATAGCTTTAAAATTAAAAGAAATATTTGAACTAAATGATGTAAATAAACTTCCTATAGCTTATAACATAGCGTGGTATGAGCAAAAAGCTGTAATAGTACTTCTAGCATTACTTTATTTAGGAGTAAAAAATATTCATCTAGGACCAACACTTCCAGGATTCTTATCACCAAATGTAGCAAAAGTATTAGTAGAAACTTTTGGGATTGCAGGCATAGGAACTGTGGATGAAGATTTAGAAATGTTTTTAGGATAATATATTTACCCCTGATTAACCCCTAATATATTTATCCTAAACTTATAAATATATCATTAAAAATAAGGGTATTGACTTTATATATTAAGTTAATACCTTTATTTTTGTATATAAGTTAATCTATATGAATGAAATAATAATATAGAAATATATTCTAGTGTAATATATAATTTAAGTTAAATAATCTTGCAGAAGAGGACAAGAACTGCAAGGCTCAATGTAATATAACTTGATATACTTTTATTAAAGGAGGGATAGATATGGAACTTTTAGACAAAATGAATAGAGCCATTGAATATATTGAAACTAATCTAACAAATAAAATTGACTATGAGAAAGTAGCTAATGAAATTGGATATTCAGTGCATCACTTTCAAAGAATGTTTTCTTTTATTACTGATATTTCAATGGTAGAGTATGTTAGACGTAGGAGGATGACTATGTCAGCTTTTGAATTGCAAAACAGCTCTATGAAGGTTATAGATATTGCACTAAAATATGGATATGAATCACCAGAAGCTTTTACTCGTGCATTTCAAAATTTGCATGGAATTACTCCTACAGCAGCAAGAAGTAAGGGAATTAGTCTAAAGGCTTACCCACGTATATCCTTTCAAATTTCTATTAAAGGAGTAAGTGAAATGAAGTATAGAATTGAAACAAGAGAAGCTTTTCAAGTTTATGGCATTGAAAGAATATTTGACATGAATTATGATGAGAATTTGAGAGAGATACCAAAGTTTTGGGATGAGGTATTAAGTAATGGGGAATGTGACAAATTAGCTGAATCTACAGGTAACTTAAACAATCAAGGAGAGTTATGTCCAGTAAATGCAATATGCGATTATAGGAAAACTGGTGGAACTACTTTCCCATATATGATATGTGCTTTAAAGAGTGATAAAAGTGATACCACAGGTTATAAAATAGTAGAGATTCCATCAGCCACGTGGGCGATTTTTACTTCAGAGGAATATGATATTGATGATATTAGTACTGCTTTTCAAGATTTAAATAAGAGGGCACACACTGAATGGCTACCTACATCAACTTATAATAAATTAGAAGGTTATGATTTAGAAATGTATTATGAAAAAGAGAGTGGTAAAGGCTATTGTGAATCTTGGATTAGAGTAGAGTCTAAAACTGAATAAGGATATATAAATAAGGATCAGCTATAAATTTATAGCTGATCCTTATTTATTATACTAAAAGTTCTTCCATATTCCATATCTGAGTTGCTAAATCTTTATAGAAATCAACTTCATGGCAAACTAAAAGGAGAGTACCCTTAAAATCAATAAGAGCTTTTTTTAGTTCAGCCTTAGAGATAGCATCTAAATGGTTAGTTGGCTCATCAAGTAAAAGCCAATTTGTTGGAGTTAAGGTAAGTTTGCAAAGTCTAACCTTTGATTGTTCTCCGCCACTTAAAGTTTTTAGTTTTTGGTTCATATGCTCATTTTTAATACCACAACGACCAAGGGCTGCTCTTATTTCACTCTGAGATTTTTTAGGAAAAGAATCCCAAACTTCCTCAAGAGGAGTATGGTCTGAACCATGAACCTGTTGCTCAAAGTAAGCTGGGTACAGATAATCTCCAAGCTTTATATCACCATCTATTGGAGGTATTACTCCCATTATGGTCTTTAAAAATGTGGATTTACCTATGCCATTACAACCTGTAATGGCAATTTTTTCACCTCTTTTTAAAGTAAGATCAAGATTTTTTATAAGTGGATAGCTATAGCCAATGGTTAGACTAGAGCTTTTCATCACAAGGGAAGCAGAGGTTCTTTTAAAATTAAAGGAAAAACTAGGTTTAGGTGAAATTATTTTTGGTTTTTCTAGTTTTTCAATTTTATCAAGAGCCTTTTGTCTACCTTTAGCCATTTTTGCAGTAGAAGCTCGAACTTTATTTTTATCAATAAAGTTCTGAAGCTTTTGAATTTCCTTTTGTTGAGCAGTATATTCAGCTATATATCTTTTTCTTTCCTCATCTTGTAGTTTTAAGAAGTTATCATAATTTCCCATATACCTTTTTATAGAGGAAAACTCTAGATTGAAAATTACATTTGTAATTTTGTTTAAAAAGCTAGTGTCGTGGGATATGACCACAAAAGCATTTTTATAGTCATGTAGATATTTACATAACCACTCTATATGCTCTTTATCTAGATAGTTAGTAGGCTCATCTAAAAGTAATATATCAGGAGCTTCAAGAAGCAGTTTTGCTAACATAACCTTAGTTTTCTGACCTCCACTTAAATTTTTAAAGGGAGTATCCATACCAAGGACAGTTATACCAAGCCCTTTACACATAGTTTCAATATGCTTTTCAATATTATAAAATTCACTAGAATCCAGTCTATCTTGAAGATGACCTAATTTATTGATTAATTTATCATAGTCATCTACATCCCCGGTAGCTAATTTATTACTTATGGCTAAGAGCTTTTCTTCTAATTCATAAAGATTTCTATAGGATTCCCTTAAGATTTCTTTTATGGTTAAATTTTCGTTTATATCAGAATTTTGTTTAAGATATCCAATCTTACAGGAAGAAGCTTTAGTAAAAGTACCTTCATCGCAGATTAATTTTTCAGTTAAGATGTTAAACAGGGTAGTCTTACCAGCACCATTAACTCCAACAAGACCAGCGTGTTCGCCTTTTAGTAATCTAAGGGACATATTTTTAAAAATAGTTTTATCTCCAAAACTAAAGCTTAGATTTTCAATATTTAATATACTCATGTCTTTATACCTCCGTAAAATAAAAAAAGGAAAGAGGCTTTGCTCTTTCCTTAAATTTCATGCAAATTAATGCAGTGAAAATTATATTCTAAATCATAGTAGAGTGAAAAATTAGATCTCATATTAGCTATAACAAAATAATAGTGTAGTGATACTAATTTAAATTTTATATGATTTAGAGTATTAAAAAAGAGTCTTATCCTGTAAAAGATAATTCTATTCAAATGTTTAGGTAAAAAAGGGCGCAGTTATCCCGTTATTAACCTAAAACACTTACAAGAACTACCATTTTACACAATTCGACTCAACCTCTTTCTTTGCATTAATTTATTTTAAATATAATAATATTCAATATATTTATTATTACATATATACATAAATATTATACCATAGTAGCTGAAAAAGTAAATACAGTAATAAAGTTACTTTTGATTTTAAACATACTCCTTATACTAATGCTAGTAAAGAGTTTGTAAGTGAGAGATAAAGTAGGTAGCAGATCTTATGGATAATACTTATTGTAAGCGTTAATAAGTACTAACAGGACAATTGTATAAATTAGTAAGAATTCAATAATAGCATAAAAGTACGAAATACTGCGGATCTAAAGCCTTAATTAATTTCCCTAATCATAATATAATAGGATTAAGAAATTTAAATGAAAATTTCATGAAAGAGGGATAATTATGAAAAACTTAACATTAAGAGATGCAACGGAGGTGGATGCCCCCATTATCGCTGGTCTTATATATGATACTGAGGAAATTCCAGATCATGTTTGGGGCCAGGGTACTAAAGAGGATATTTTGAATAGGATTCAATGGTTAGTATTAAGTAAGGAATCTAGATATTCCTATTTAAATATAAAGGTAGCAGAATTAAATGAAAATACCTGTGGAGCTATAATTCTTTTGAACAGTGAAGAAATATCTGATTTAGATATAAAAACTAGTTTTAAATTACTTCATATGATAAAAGGAATTAAAGGAAAAGTAAAATTTATAAAGGACCTTATTTTAGGAATGTACTTAAAAGAGGGTGGAGATAGAGAACTGTATATAGCAAATTTAGCTACGACTAAAGAAGTTAGAGGTCTTGGAATAGGAAAAGAGCTAATGAAGCTAGCAGAAAGGGTAGCTAAAGAAGAAGGATATAAAGGTTGTTCACTGCTAGCTAAGGATGAGAAAGTAAGAAAGTTCTATGAAAACTTAGATTATAAATTTGAAAAAGAAGAAAAGTACTTTTCTCAATATTTATATAGAATGGTAAAAATGGTTTAAAGTTATATATGTAAATTATAAGGACTAAATGTCCATGATATATATTACCTATGAAAAAAGTCTTGTCATTTCTAAATGACAAGGCTTTTTTCATTATATGGTATTTCTAACTTTAAATACTTCTTTATTCTTAATATATACTCTAGGAATTCTGGATTTAATTCTGCAAAGAATTTCGTAGTTTATTGTGCCTAAGGCTTTTGCCATATCATCAGCGTTAAATTTTAAGTCTCCTTCTTCACCTAAAATAATAACTTCATCACCAGTTTTTACATTTTCTATGTCTGTTACATCAATCATACACTGATCCATACAAATTCTACCTAGAATACTAGCAAATTTACCATTAACAATTACCTTAGCATTTTCACTTAATGCTCTAGGATAACCATCTCCATAGCCTATTGGTAGTGTAGCTACAATAGTTTTTTTATTAGTTTTAAAGGTTTTACCATAACTTATATACATATCCTTATACAATTCTTTTACATGAGCTATCTTTGCTTTCAAAGTTAGAGCTGGTTTTACTGAAATGTTATCCTTAGAAACTTCGTTAGAAGGGTAATAACCATAAAGTATAATACCTGGTCTCACGCCATTTAAATAAGTTTCAGGCATATCTATAATTGCTCCACTATTAGAAATATGTTTTAATGGAATTTCAATTCCAATAGCTTTTAAATCCCCCATAACCTTTTTAAATTTAAAAAGTTGTTCATTGGCATAGGTTTTGTCTTTTTCATCAGAGGTGGAGAAGTGAGAATATATTCCAATCACCTCTAAACCTTCTAAGTTATAAACTTCATTTATAGTTTTAACGGTATCATCACCAGGGAGAAATCCTATTCTACCCATACCAGTATCTATGGCAATATGGATTTTAGCTTTTTTATTAAGGCTTATGGCTATTTTTGATAGTTCCTTTGCATAATCTAAATCATATACTGTTTGCTCAATATCATAATTTATTAGCTCTTCGCCTAAGTATAAAGGAGTATAGCCTAAAATTACTATAGGAGCATTAATATTATTTTCTCTAAGCTCTATGGCTTCTGTCAGCATTGCTACAGCGAGTCTAGAGGCTCCACTTTCTAGAAGTGTAGGAAGAACATCTACAGCTCCATGTCCATAGCAATCTGCTTTTACGATAGCAATGAGTTCTTTATCTCCAATTAATTTTTTTATATTTTTTGTGTTAGTGGCTATTGTATCTAAATTTATCTCAGCCCATACAGGTCTCATTATTTTTTCCATTGTTACACCTCGTAATTTCTTTCATTATTTCTAGTAAGCTATTTTAGTTATATTCATTAAGAATTTACTTCGTTATATCAAGTGAAACTTACCTTATACTATTATTTTAGTATAATTACATTAAATCACAAGAACCAGTTAGTACAGGATTTATTGATAAGGTGGTTTACTTAGCTTTTTTATATTATCACCAATTATTTTTATTCCTACTTTGATATCTTCATCACTTACTCTACCAAAGCCTATTCTAAAGCAGTCCTTGCCTTTGCCACTATTTATATAAAAGATATCACCAGGCATAAATAGCACATTATCCTTATAACATATATCTAGAAGTTGTCTTGCATCTATATTATTTTTAAGCTTAATAAATATATGAAGGCCACCTTCTCCAGTAACATATTCATAAGGGATGTATTCATTTATCATTTCCATAACCAGATTATACTTATCTCTATAATATTTTCTTACATTTTTTACATACCTACTAAAGGCTCCACTTTTTAAGTAATAGTAAAAGGAAGCTTGATCAAGGAAAGAACAGTGAATGGTTCTACCTCTTTTTACACTTTCTAAAACATCAATTAAATCTTTACTTGCTAAAATCCATCCAATTCTAAGGCCTGGAAAGAGTATTTTAGAAAGACTGCCAATATAGATTATACTATTACCCATGCCACTTAATGATGCTATGGGATCGATGGGAGAGCTAGAGTATAGAAGCTCTTCATTAAATCCATCTTCAATTATAGGTACAGAGTACTGTCTAAAAAGATTATAAATTTCTTTTCTTCGTTTGGTTTTGGTTACAATACCTGTAGGATTATTATAAGAAGGGATTATATATCCAAATTTAGGATTATACTTTTCAAGCTTCATTTGTAAATCTTCTAAATCCATACCTTCTTCATTCATTTTTACCTGGATAACTTCAATTTCATGGGATTTCATAATTTTTAATGCTGTATTATGGGTAGGTTCTTCACAAAGGATTATATCTCCTTTTTTAGTTAAAGAACCTATAATAATATCAAAGGCTTCAGTAAAACCGTTAGTGATTAATATATCTCTACCTTCAGTATTAACTCTTTTTTCCTCCATATACTGAAGAAAATATTGGATTAAAGGGGCATATCCCTTAGCATATCCATAGTTTAATAGGTTTTCTTCCTCATAAGTCCAAGCATCTAAGAGAGCTCTTTTAAAGTCATCCATATTAAAGAGACTAGGTTCAGGAGCAATAGATTTAAAGGAAATCGTATTGTTTTTATAGGGAAGTTCACTTTTAATAATATCAAGATTTCTAAGGGTATCAGCATAATTGTTAATCATATTCATAAAATTAATATTATATTCTTCACAGGTGTTTTCAGTCTCCATTAAAATAAAGGTACCAACACCCCTCTTAGTAGTTATTATTCCTTTGCTTTCCAGTTCTTCATAGGCAGCAATGACAGAATTCCTACTTATGTTTAAAAGCTTACTTGCTTCTCTTGTGGAAGGTAGTTTACTATCTTTTTTTAATTCACCCTTTTTTATTCCATTAATGATATGTGTCTCTAGTTGCATATAAATAGGTTCATCCTTATTTATAATTAGAGTAGAAAATATCATATTTAACACCACCTATTTTTTTATTAATTGTATTCTTATAAAAGTTATCATAAGAATGCAAAGTAAAAAAGATTCAAGTTTGCATTGGTTATCTTTACAAAACCAAACAAAAGAATCACTTAAAAATAGTTTATTAGAAAAATAAGTTAGTTTCAATAGAAAAACAAGAATAATTGTTGTAGAATATTAATAGAAATTTTGAAATACTTAGGAGGACATCATGAATAGTTTAGTTATTGTATTTTTATTAGCAGTAGTAGGAGGGGTTATTGGATGGGTAACAAACATATTAGCTATAAAGCTTATGTTTAGACCAATTAATCCAATTAAAATCCCATTAATAAATTTAGAGATAGTAGGATTAATTCCAAAGAGAAAAAATGAAATAGCACAAAATATTGGAGAAGTGGTGGCAAAGGAATTATTGTCAATTGATGATATAATAAAAAATGCAATCACAGAAGAGGATAAGGTTATATTTAGTCAGTTAGTTAAAAATAAAATAAGAAATTTAGTGGCAGGAAAGATGGATTTTGTGCCAGCACCCTTTAGGATCATGGTTCAAGGACCAATTAATAACATTATAGAGGAAGAAGTTGATGAGGCTTTAAAGGAAATGGAAAGTGAAGCTGTTAATCATATCAAAGATAAAGTAGATATTAAAGAAATGGTTGAAGAAAAAATAAATGAGTTGGATTTACAAGAACTTGAAAGAATTATTATAAATGTAGCTAAAAAGGAATTAAAACATATTGAAGTTTTGGGCTTTATCTTAGGAGCTGCAATAGGTATAGTTCAAGGATTAGTGGTTATGCTCTTTAAATAAGAATATACATAATTATAGATAAGCGGTTGATATGAAGTATAAAATATGATATGTTAAATTAAGAATTTAATAAAAAATCCACAGAATTCTGTGGGAGAGGTTCGTAACCATCCCTCTATAAAAAACTAGGGAATAAGACTTATATGGTCGTGCTATACCCTTAGTGCGACCTTTTTTAGGTTGTATTTTTTATGCCTTGGGATGGAGCTCAAGGCATTTTTTGTGGTTTCATTAAGAAAGGAAGAGAAAAAATGGACAAGAGAAAAGTAATAATAGATTGTGATCCAGGAATTGATGATTCATTGGCTATAATCCTTGCACTAAAATCAGAGGAGATAGATGTTAAAGGAATAACTATAGTATCGGGGAACGTCCATGGAAAAAAAGGGGCAGAAAATGCATTAAAAATTCTTAAAGAACTGAATAGGTTAGATATACCAGTGTATCTTGGGGAATGCGAACCTATGGAAAGAAAATTAATTACTGCAGAGGATACCCATGGAAGTGATGGACTTGGAGAAAGTTTCTTACCAAGGGTAGAGGAGGTAACCTATAAAGAAGGTGCCGTAAATTTTATTCTAGATGAGTTAAAATCAGAGAATATCACAATTATCGCATTGGGTCCTTTAACTAATATAGCAAAAGCTTTAGAAAAAGATTGTGAAGTTACAAGAAAGATGAAGGAGTTAGTTCTTATGGGAGGAGCTTTTAAGAGCTTTGGGAATTGTTCTCAAGTAGCAGAGTTTAATTTCTGGGTTGACCCTCATGGTGTAGAAAAAGTCTTTAAGGAATTAAAAAGGAAGATTACCATGGTGGGATTAGATGTTACTAGACAATGTGTTTTAACTCCCAATTATATTGAGATGATAAGACAGTTTAATGAACCTCTTGGAGAGTTAATTGTAAAGATAACTAAATTTTATGTTGACTTTCATTGGAACCAAGAAAGAACCTTAGGATGTGTAATTAATGATCCACTAGCAGTGGCATATTTTATTAATCCTGAATTATGCTCTGGAAAGGAATATTTTGTAGATATAGTTACAGAGGGAAAAGCCATAGGAATGACACTGGTGGATGAAGGGGATTTTTATAGAGAAAAACCAAATTGTCTAGTGTTAACAGAAGTAAATTCAAAAGGATTTATGGAAATGTTTCTAACAAGAATTTTTCCCAAAAATAAAGAAGATATAATAGCAGTTTTAAATAATTCTAAATATGGACTAAGTTAAGAGGAGGAAGGTTAGAAATATGGATAGTAAAAAGAATAAGAGAATTATTTTTATGGGTTTAGCAGTAGCTATAAACTTAGTAGGAGGATTTATAGCATTATCATTAAAACTTCCAATTTACCTAGATACTATAGGAACTATTTTAGTTTCAATATTATTTGGACCAGTAAGTGGAGCTGTGGTTGGAGGATTATCATCAATTATTAATGGTATAACCTTTGATCCTATTTCATTTTATTTTTTACCAGTGCAATTAGTAGTGGGGATATGTACAGGAATGTTATTTAGAGGTAAGAAGGTTGGAGTTTTAAAGTTGATTTTAAGGATATTACTAGTTACAGTTTTAGGATCAGCAACAGCAGCAGTTATTGCTTCCTTTGTTTTTCAAGGTGTAACTTCCTCAGGTTCAAGTATTTTAGTTGCAATACTTAAAAACTCTGGAATTAGTATTATTACAGCAGTTTTTTCTACTCAGATTTTTACAGATTTATTAGATAAAGCTGTGGGCTTTGGATTAGTTTTTACAATTATTAAAATGTTACCATTAGATATTAAAAGTAATATTGTTGGGGATGAATAGTATGGATAGATATAATATAATAACAGGGAAGAATAGAAGAGAAATAGTATTACTAAAGGCCTTTCCATGTGTTTGGGGGAAGTGTACATTTTGTGATTATATAGAGGATAATTCAACAAACTCTTCAGAAATCAATGATATAAATAAAAAGGTGTTAAAGGAAGTAAAAGGAACATATGGTACCTTAGAAGTGATTAATTCAGGAAGTTGCTTTGAATTACCTATTGAAACCTTGGAAAGCATTAGAAAAATAGTAATAGAAAAGAATATAAAAAAGATGTTCTTAGAAAGCCATTGGTGCTATAGAAGTAGATTACAAGAAATGAGAGATTTCTTTGGAATTGAAGTTATTTTTAAAATTGGAGTTGAAAGTTTTGATAGTAATTTTAGAAATTTAGTGTTAAATAAAAATGCTAGATTTAAAGACTATAATGAAGTTAGAAAGTATTTTAGTTCAGTATGCTTAATGGTAGGAATAAAAGGCCAAAGTAAAGAAATGATTAAAAAAGATATTGATATAGTATTAAGTCATTTTCATTATGGAACAATAAATATATTTACAGAAAATACTACGGATATTAAGAGAGATGAAGAATTAATAAGTTGGTTTGAAAAGGAATATAATTTCCTTAAGGATGTTAGTAAAATTGAAGTGTTATTTGAAAATACAGATTTTGGAGTAGGGGATTAATTTTAAGAATTGCCTTATTAAAAGATATAATATACGAGATGAGCTAATCACTCACCTCGTATATTATTATATTAACGAAAATTCAATAATCTTATCTAGTAAAGTTGAATATTCCATGTTAGCAGCTTTTGCACTTTTGGGGAATAGAGAATTTTTGGTCATACCAGGTAAAGTGTTTAGTTCTATTACATAGGGTTTATAATTACTCACCATTATATCTACTCTTGCGTAGGCTTTACAATCAAAGATTCTATAACATTTTTTAGATATTTCATTGATTTCGTTTTCAAGGGATTCTGAAAGAATAGCTACTTCCTCTAAGGTATCTGTATCATTGTACTTAGATTCATAATCAAAGAAAGTTCCTCTATGGATTATAGATAGAATAGGTAATGTGTCACCATTCAATAGGGGAACGGTGTACTCGCTACCATTTATATATTCTTCTATAATTATTTCATCACCATACTTAAATCCTTCTAAAATAGCATTCCTCAGTTCTTCTCGGCTATAAACTAAAGAAATTCCAATACTTGAACCACCACTGTTAGGTTTAACTATCATAGGGTATTTTAATTCTTCTATCTTTTTTAAATTTACACCTTCATGTTTGTATAGATTAATTCCCTTTGCTATAGGAATACCCTCAGCTTTAAGAATTCGCTTACATTGTTTTTTATTCATGCAAAGGGCACTAGTCAAAGGATTACTTCCGGAGTAGGGAATTCCTACACTTTCCAAGATACTTTGAATAGCACCATCTTCTCCAAATTCCCCATGAAAGGCTAAAAAAGCAAAATCTAAGTCGTGAATTTTATCTATAACTTCGTTTTTAGAGTTTATAATCATAGGAATTACTTCATATTTATCTCTATTTAGGTTTTTAATTATTTCTTCTCCAGATAAAAGGGATATTTCTCGCTCAAAGGAAATTCCACCCATTAATACTCCAACTCTCATATATACATCTCCTCAAATTTATATTCTTATACTATAATAATATTTCAATGAAAAAAAATAGAAAGTACCATTAAGTAATGGATTTTAGATAAGGGTGGTTTAAGAAGGCAGCTTAATTTTTAAAATTGTCATTTTATTTGTATTGCTAGTACATAAATGAGTTTACATTATATTATAAATTATATGGAATATAAGTACCGCATGGTGTATAATTATTCTCAATATAGGAATATAATGGATGACATTGGTGTATGTATGAACAATTTATATAGCAAACATGAATTACATCTAAATTTATCTATGGATAGGTAAAATAATTGTTTAAAGCATATCAATATTTTATATAGGAGGAGAAATGAAAAGAAAGATATTTATAGGAATATTAGTCATAGTAGCAATAGGGATAATATATATCATTTATCCTAAACAGGGAACTTTTGAAGAGTTTGTTATAAATAGGTATAACATGGATAATTGTACTAGTGTAACCTTTTTTTCTATAAAAGGAGGAATTGATTCATCTGAATCATGGAATATATATAAAGAAGAAAAGACAATGAAATTTATAGATTATATGAAGAGTGTGAAAATGAAGGAAAATAGAAGTAGTGATTATGGAATGGAATATTTGATGACAATTATAGGATCATATAAGGAAGAGGGGTCAACAGGTCCAATAAGAATTGATATAGCTTGGATTAATGAAAAAGAGATTATGATAAGTTATAAAGGACAAAAAAGAAAGTATTATAAAATAGTAGATGAAGACTTTAGTATGGACAAGATTAAAGCATTACTAAAAGATGGGTAATGCTTTAGGGCAATATAAATAAGAATTTGTTAGAATAGTCCTTAGTATAATAATCCAAGAATTAAGAAATAACTAAGAATAATATATTTATTTTTAGTTATAAGTCTTTGATTTAATAAGGGTTAAGAGGAAAACTAAGGAAAGGAAGCTTGTTAACATATGAGTACTATAGTATGTGATTGCGTAAATATAAAGAGAAATTTAAGCATGTTAACGGATTTTTACCAATTGACTATGGGGAATGGATATCTAAAGAAGGGGATGAAGGATAGAATAGCATATTTTGATATGTTTTTTAGAAAAATACCTGATGATGGGGGATATGTAATAATTGCTGGATTAGAACAATTTATAGAGTATATAAATACTTTAAGTTTTACTGAAGAAGACATAAGCTTTTTAAGGGAAAGAGGAATATTTTCTGAAGATTTTTTGGCGTATTTAAGAGAGTTTAGATTTCAATGTGATATATGGGCCATTCCAGAGGGCACGGTGGTATTTCCAAATGAGCCTATAATAACTGTTAGAGGGCCAATTCCTCAAGGTCAATTAATAGAAACTATGCTACTTTTAACTATAAATCATCAAAGTTTAATTGCTACTAAAGCAAGTAGAGTTGTTAGAGCATCTAAGGGGCGAAATGTTTTAGAATTTGGTTCTAGAAGAGCTCAAGGTTATGATGGAGCATTATTAGGAGCAAGAGCTGCTTATATAGGAGGTTGTTTTGGAACTGCATGTACAATGGTAGAAGAATTATATGGAATTCCATCTCTAGGAACCATGGCTCATAGTTGGATTCAAAGCTTTCATAGTGAATATGAAGCCTTCAAGGCTTATGCAGAAGTTTATCCAACTTCCAGTGTACTTCTTGTAGATACCTACAATACTCTTAAAAGTGGTATGCCTAACGCAATAAGAGTTGCTAAGGAAATATTAGAGCCTGAAGGAAATAGATTAAAGGGAATTAGGTTAGATAGTGGTGATATTGCATATCTTTCAAAGGCTGCTAGGAAAATGTTAGATGAAGCTGGCATGGAAGATTGTAAAATAACTGCATCTAATTCCTTAGATGAATACCTTATTAGTGACTTGTTACTACAGGGTGCTGAGATAGATATCTTTGGAGTGGGAGAAAATCTAATAACTTCTAAATCTAATCCTGTATTTGGAGGAGTATATAAGTTAGTAGCTATAGAAAATGAAAACAAATTAGAGTCTAAAATAAAATTAAGTGAAAATCCAGAAAAGGTAACTAATCCTGGTTTTAAAAAATTGTATAGGTTTTATCATAAGAAAACTAATAAAGCAGTAGGTGATTTACTTACCTTAAGGAATGAAGTTGTAGATGAAAGTAAGCCATATATTCTTTTCCACCCTGTTCATACATGGAAGAAAACTGTTTTAACAGACTATTATGTAAAAGAATTACAAGTGAAAATCTTTGATAAAGGGCAATGTGTGTATTCATGTCCTAGTATTCAGGAAATTAGAGAGTATTGCAAAGGACAGGTTGAAACCCTCTGGGAGGAGTCTTTGAGGCTTAAAAATCCTCATAAGTACTATGTAGATTTATCTGAAGAACTATGGACACTAAAATATGATTTAATTAATAAATATTCCAATGAAGAAAGTCATCCTTAAAAAGTTAAATATTAGCATATAAATATAAAAATGACTATATGATATGAATGTCACATAGTCATTTTATGGCTTCATTTATTTATTCATTAAAGGTAAGCTATTTAGATTTACAGAGTCTTTTCTATTATTAAGATTACTTAGGGTTTCTTGACCTTTTTCTGTTTTACCTAATGAATCTATTAGTATATTTTTAGAGTTTTGGGTTTGAATTGTATGTTGATCCTTAACCTGTTCTTCGTTGGAGAAATCATCATTAATTTTTATATGATCTAGATCTTTATTTAAAGTAGTTACATAGTCTAAATCATCATCCATAGAAGAAATAATATCTTTTGGCTTAAATAGAATTTCTTCAAAGTTATTGTTATATTTGCTATTCATTATGGGCCTCCTTATAATTAGTTTTTTAATATGTTTTTAGCTTTTACAACACATCCCTGAACACAAGGAGCTATGTATCTAAATTTAGGGTGAGGTTCTTCTGTAGCAGATACATATTTCATGACTATGCTATCCAAATTAGATGATTCAGTAAGTTTAAAGTATAGATATTGTTTCCTCTGTAATTTATTTATTCTATTTTTAAAGTATGAGCTTACCTTCATCCAATTAAACTGTTTACCTATATTTAATTGATTGAAACCTGTAGCATAGGAACCAGGTTCAATTAAGATTACAGGAATATTCACTCTTGGAAGTTCCTTAAGTTCTTTATTTAAACAATACCCAATGGATTCAAGGGCGAATTTAGTAGAACAGTAGGGAGATAAAAATGGTATAGCCATGCGACCAGTTAAGGAAGAAAGAAATATAATTCTTCCCTTTCTTCTTTTTATCATTCCTTTTAAAACAATCTGAGTCAATTCTATAGGACAAAACACATTGGTTTCAAAAGTAGCCCTAAATCTGTTTACATCTATCTCAGCTACGGAGCCAGAATCTCCTATGGCAGCATTATTTATTAGTACGTCTATAGGTAAGTTTCTTACTTTTTCTCTATCCTCTTTACATAATACATCTAACTTAAAGCTTTCAATGGGAAGTTTCCATTTTCTATTTAACATATTTAATTTGTATGCCTGTTCATCGGTATGAGTGGTTGCATAAACATAGTGACCTCTACTGGCCAAGGTTATAGCTGCTTTACGTCCAAGACCAGAACCACAACCAGTTATTAATATGTGTTTCAATATTATCACCTCTAGGTTAGTATGTGTTTTATTTCACTTATAATTCTTCTTATACAAATAATGACTTATGGAAATTTATCCATAAGCCATTAATCAATAATATATTGTCTTATTTTAAAAAGTTTTTAATAGCATTTATAACAACTTCTCTATCATCGAAATGAAATTTTCTTTTACCTATAATTTGATAGTCTTCATGACCTTTTCCAGTAATTATAAGCAAATCATCATCTTTTAGTATTTTTAATCCTTTTTCTATAGCATTTTTTCTATTAATAATTTTTTCATAAGGAGTCATTGTAGATAACATTCCTAATTCTATATCATCGATGATTAATCTTGGATTTTCAGTTCTAGGATTATCAGAAGTAATTATACAATAATCTGATAAAGAGCCAGCTATTTTACCCATAATCCCACGCTTGGTTGTATCTCTATCTCCGCCACAACCAAAGACGGTAATAATTCGTCCACAGGTTATTTCCCTTGCCATAATGAGGAGTTTCTCCAAAGCATCTGGAGTATGAGCATAATCTACTATTATATTTTTATTTAAGTTGTTTTTTATCAATTCAATTCTACCAGGAACAGGGTTAATATTGGGGAGTAGTGTTATAATGTTCTCAATGCTCATTCCTAAGGAGTAGCATGCAGCTATTGTAGCTAATATATTGTATACGGTAAATTTACCGGGAATTTTTACATTAACTTCGTTACAAGTTTTTTTAAAATTCACTTTAAAACTAACAGAATTACTTCTATATATTACATCAGTAGCTTGAATATCAGCTGAATTTTCTATTCCATAAGTTAGTATTTTACATGGCACTTCTTTTATTATTTCTTTTGAAACATTGTCATCAATATTAATAATTCCTAATTTACATTTATAAAATAACTTCATTTTTTCTCTTTTATATGCTTCCATGGTACCATGTTCATCTAAATGATCTTGAGATAAGTTAGTAAATATTCCTATATCAAAATCACAAAAATCTACTCTGTGTTTTGCTAGAGCAGAAGAAGTAACTTCAATAATGACACTCTTAGCATTATTATCTTTAAATTCTCTAAAGGCTTTTTGAAGTTCCAAAGCTTCAGGAGTAGTTGGAGTAGTTTTGCTAATATTTACTTTTTGATTGGTAAGTTTGAAGCCTAAGGTACCGATGACACCTACAGTTTTTCCAGTGGATTCTAATACATCTTTAATATAATGTGTAATTGTAGTTTTCCCATTTGTTCCTGTTACTCCTACAAGTTCTATTCCTTTTGAGGGCTCCTTATAAAATATATTACATATATTAGCCAAAGAAATTCTAGTATCTTTCACTTTTATCATAACTATATCATTATTTGAATAAGTAATATCTTTCTCTACTAATATGGCAATAGCACCATTTTTAACCGCTTCATCGATAATATTATGACTATCAGTATTATTACCATTTATACATATAAATAAAGAGTTTGGTTTTATCTCTCTAGAATCATAACTTACGTTTTCGATGTTTATATCCACATATCCATTTATTAAGGTGTAACTAATTTGATTAAGCAATTTATATAACTTCATAATTATTCCTCCGCAATTAAATAAACTCATAAATAAACTCGTATATTCTTATTATACGGAGTAGATTTCCTATAAATAGTGTTTATATTGCTTAAAATAATGCAAAAAGTGCTTATTAAAAAATGATTTAGGTTAAATAATTTATTAATTTGATAAAGTTACAACTACTAATTCAGGGCGATTAAATATTCTTTGAGGAGCTAGGCTGTTACCAAGCCCTCTACTAATTACTAAAGATGTAGAATTTAATCTGTGGATTCCACTAGTATATTTTGGGAAAAAACCTTGATCTGGAGCTATAATTCCACCTGAAAATGGAAGGCGAATTTGTCCACCATGGGCATGACCAGAAAATACTAAATCTATATTTTCTTTGGCATAAAGTGTAATTAGCTCGGGTCTATGAGAAAGGAGAATAGTAAAATTATTTTTACTTTCAGTTTTTAAATTCCCCAATATTTCATTAAAGCTAAAAGGAGAGTTAGGGTACTCGTAATTATCTATGGGATTAAAGCATATGTCTGCTAGTCCTAAAAGAGAAATAGTAACACCATTTAACTGTATATTTTTATGAATGTTGTCCATATTTATGACACCATACTCTTTAAAGATGATTTTTAATTCATCATATAAATCTGATCTTGATTCATGATTTCCAGATACATAGTATACGGGAGCTATATCTACAGCTGATTTAATGTAGGAAGTAGCTATATTCATATTATCTTTATTTGTTCTTCGGCTATCAATTAAATCACCAGTAATTACAATTATATCCGGGTTAATTTCTTTAGTTAAGGATATAAGATTTTTTTGATTAGCTCCAAATTCTTTATTATGTAAATCAGAAATTTGAAGAATTTTATATCCATTAAAACCACTAGGAATTTTTGAGTTTACGTAATCTATATTAGTTACAACTATATTATTATTTTGCCAATAACAGAAAGTTATAATAAATATTAGTAAAATCATTACAATTATTAATTTTTTTATATTCATATTACACATCCTTATATTAATTATTAGCATGTTCTATTATATTAAATAGCAATTTTAAAACTAATTTATTTATAGTATACACAAATAAATTTCTTTACTAAAGAGAAATGTATAATATTTAACATATATGTAATAAGTGCAAAATCATAATAAGAACTCCTTTCATAAGTTTATTTAGCCTTTATTGATATTTCTATGGCAAAGTGATAGAATATGAAAAAATGGAGGTAATATTATTATGTATAGCTTTAAAAATGACTATAGTGAAGGAGCGCATCCAAGAATATTAGAGGCATTAATCAAGTGTAATATGGAGCAGAGTGAAGGTTATGGAGAAGATATATTTACAGCAAGAGCTATTAAGTTAATTAAGGAAAAAATAAGAAGAGAAGATGTAGATGTTCATCTTTTAGTTGGAGGAACACAAACTAATCTTACTGCTTTATCAGCCTTCTTAAGACCTCATGAAGCGGTAATTGCAGCAGATACTGGTCACGTGCTAGTTCATGAAACTGGAGCCATTGAGGCTACAGGGCATAAGGTTATTTCTGTAGACGTGGAAAATGGAAAATTAACCAGAAAAAATATAGAAGCTGTAATAGAAGAGCACACTGATGAACATATGGTAAAGCCAAAACTTGTATATATTTCTAACTCTACAGAAATAGGAACAATATATAAAAGGGAAGAGGTAGAAGAGTTAAGTGAAGTGTGTAAAAAACACAATTTATATCTCTATGTTGATGGTGCACGATTAGGCTCTGCACTATGTTCTAATGAAAACAATATGAAAATCTATGAATTGGCTCAATTAGTAGATGCCTTTTATATAGGTGGAACTAAAGGAGGAGCTTTAATAGGAGAAGCTCTTGTAATATGTAGAGATACTTTAAAAAAGGATTTCAGATACCATATTAAACAAAAGGGAGCTCTACTTGCAAAGGGAAGAATACTAGGAATTCAATTTGAAGAATTATTTAAGGATAATCTATATTTTGATTTAGCAACTCACGCTAATAATATGGCACAAATCCTTAAAAAGGGTATTAAAGATGCTGGTCACAGTTTTATGATAAATTCATCTAGTAATCAAGTCTTTCCTATACTCCCTAATAAATTAATTAATAGTCTTAAAAAAAAATACTTATTTTTGATTTGGGAAAAAATCGATAAAGAGAATTCAGCAATTCGTCTTGTCACATCTTGGGCAACAAATGAGGAAAAAGTATTGGAGTTTATAGCTGATGTGAAATTATATAATTAATATATAAAAAGATAGAAAACTAGATTTAACTAGTCAATTCTGTCTTTTTACTTTTATAACAATATAAGTATTAGATAGATAGTTTGAAGTTGAGTAAAAAAGTAAGAATATTATGCAAAATTATGATACAATTATTACATACAGCACTAAGTATGTTGTATAAATGTAATAAAATTCATAAAAAGGTATTGACAGTTACCTTACGTAACCTTCTATTATATTAATATAGGGTAAGGTATACGATTGCTTTGGAGGGATAAATATGAATAGTGATGAATTTTATACCACTGGGGAATTTGCAAAGAAAGCAGGAGTTACCATTAGAACTATTAGATATTATGATAGCAAAGGAATTCTTAAGCCATCATATACTAATAACCTAGGATATAGATATTACTCTGATGAAGATTTTATAAAATTAAAAAAAATCTTAGCTTTAAAGTACCTGGGATTATCCTTAGATGAAATTATAAGCACAGAAAATTGTGATTATAAGAAAGAAGATATGATGAATTCTCTGAAACTTCAGAAAAGTATTATTAAAAATAAGATGAATAATATGAAGGTAGTATTAAATGCTATAGAAACAGCTGAATTTAGTATGAATGAGAACTCTAATATGAAATGGGAAGAGGCTATTGATGTAATAAAATCTTTAGAGAGTGAGAAGGAATTACTGCAACGTAGTAGAGATGCATCTAATTTAAATGAAGGTGTGAAGTTAATGGATAGATTCTCAACAAATAGGTATGGTTGGTATCCATGGGTATTTGATAATATGAAAATCAAAAAGAAGGATAAGGTTTTAGAAATAGGTTGTGGTAATGGAGTTCTATGGGCTAAAAATATGGACAATCTACATGAGAGTATAGAGGTTACGCTAACAGAGATATGTGAAGATATGATAAATGAAGCAAAGTTAAATTTACGAGATAATTCTAAAAGGTTTAATTTTATAATAACTGATTTAACATCATTACCCTTTGATGATAATAGTTTTGATGTAGTAATTGCTAATCATATATTATTTTTTATGAAAGATATAGATTTAGCTCTGGCTGAGATAAAAAGAGTTATTAAACCTAATGGAGTAGTATACTGTTCTACTATTGGAAGTAATCATTTAAGGGAGTTACAAGAATTAATGTTAAGCTTTAGTAGTAATATACGCATATATGAAGATAAGTTATCTTGTAAATTTGGATTAGAGAATGGGGAAAAAATACTTAGTAAGTATTTTAATACAGTAGAGAAAGTTTTGTATGATGATAAGCTTATAGTTAATGACACCAATAACATATTAGAATATATCTATTCTATACCTGGAAATATATTAGACATTATTGATTCTAAGAAAAAAGAATTTGAAGGTTATATAAAAAAAATAATTGATAAAAATGGAGAAATTTTTATAACCAATAGTTTAGGTTTGTTCAAGGCTAAAAATAAATAGAGTGTAAACTTTTACTTGTGTAAAACAATATTACATAATTTAATTTATTACTTAGGTTATGGGATATTGATATTATAAATAAAAAATTGTTAATTTAAATAAAGTATTTTTAATTAACAAAATGTTGTATAAGAAAGGAAAGAATTATGGGAATAAATGTTACAAGCGAAATTAAACCATTAAAAAAAGTCTTGTTGCATAGGCCTGGTGCAGAAATTGAGAATTTAACACCGGAATATCTGGAGAGATTATTATTTGATGATATTCCTTATTTAAAAGTAGCACAGGAAGAACATGATGCCTTTGCACAGGTTTTAAGAGACAATGGAGTAGAAGTTGTATATTTACATGAATTGGCAGCAAAAGTAATGGAAGACCCAGATGTTAAAGATGAATTTATTAAAATGTTTATAAAAGAAGCTAAAGTAGAGAGTGAACAAGTTAAAGAAGAATTATATAACTATTTAATTAGTTTTAATTGCAATGAAGAGTTAATTAGAAAGACTATGGCTGGAATTAGTAAGTCAGAATTGAAGAAAGCAAAAGCAAGGCATTTAGAGGATTTTTTAAATGAGGCATATCCATTTATTACAGATCCAATGCCAAATCTTTATTTTACGAGAGATCCCTTTGCATCCATTGGAAATTCAATAAGCTTAAATAGGATGTATTCTGAAACAAGAAATAGGGAAACTATATATGCACACTTTATATTTAAATATCATCCTGATTTTAAGGGAACTAATAGGCTTTATGACAGAGATTTTGATTATAATATAGAGGGGGGAGATATTCTTAATATATCTGAAAAGGTTCTTGCAATTGGAATATCTCAAAGGACAGCTCCACAGGCAATTGAAAAAATATCAGAGAGAATATTCTTTGAAACACCAGATAGCAAAATTGAAACTGTATTAGCATTTAAAATACCAAAGACTAGAGCATATATGCACCTAGATACAGTATTTACTCAAGTTGATTATGATAAATTCACTATTCACCCACAAATAGAAGGACCTCTTGAAATATTTGAATTAACTAAAGGGGAAAATGGAAAAGTGAAAATTACTAAGGAAAGTATGACATTACAAGAGGTATTGTCGAAATATTTAGAATGTGATGTAAAGTTAATTCGATGTGGTGGAGGAGATTATGTAATTTCACAAAGAGAGCAATGGAATGATGGCTCTAATACTTTATGTATAAGACCAGGTGAAGTTATTGTATATTCAAGGAATTATGTAACTAACAAGATATTGGAAGAGTATGGGATAAAAACTCATGTTATACCATCATCTGAATTATCAAGGGGACGTGGAGGCCCTAGGTGTATGTCTATGCCTTTGATTCGTGAGGTTTAATAACACAAATATAACCAACATTTATTGTGTATTTTAAATTAAATGAAAATATAATATATTTGTAAAATAAAAAATCTTCTTTAAGTATCCAATAATTAAATACTGAAGAAGAATAAAATAAAATTATATAAAAAACAACATATTAGGGGGAGTATAACAATGGCAATTAATTTAAGAGGACGTTCATTTTTAAAATTATTAGATTTTACACCAGAGGAAATTAGATATTTATTAGACTTATCTAAGGACTTCAAAAATTTAAAGAGAGCTGGAGTACCTCATAAAAATTTAGAGGGAAAGAATGTTGCAATATTATTTGCTAAGGATTCTACTAGAACAAGATGTTCCTTTGAGGTAGGAGCTATGGATTTAGGTATGGGTGTTACTTATTTAGGACCTACAGGTTCTCAAATGGGTAAAAAGGAATCTATTGCAGATACAGCTAGAGTATTAGGTAGAATGTATGATGGTATAGAATATAGAGGTTTTGATCAAGAAATAGTTGAAGAATTAGCAGCTTATGCAGGAGTTCCAGTTTGGAATGGATTAACAACTGAATTCCATCCAACTCAAATGCTTGCAGACTTATTGACTATAGAAGAGAAGTTTGGAAGATTAAAAGGAATTAACTTTGTATATATGGGTGATGCCAGAAATAATATGGGTAACTCTTTAATGGTTGCTTGTGCAAAAATGGGTTTAAATTTTACAGCTTGTGCACCTAAAGAATTATTCCCAGCTGAGGAGCTAGTTGAAGCTTGCAAGGAAATTGCAAAGGAAAATGGATGTACTGTAACATTAACTGAAGATGTTATGGTTGGAACAAAAAATGCAGATGTTATATATACAGATGTTTGGGTATCTATGGGAGAACCAGATGAAGTTTGGGAAGCAAGAATAAAAGAGCTAAGACCATATCAAGTGAATAAAACTGCAATGGAAAATGCTAAACCAGAAGCTATATTCATGCACTGTCTACCAGCATTCCACGATTTAAAAACTGTAGTAGGAAAAGAAATGGGAGAAAAATTTGGAATGACAGAAATGGAAGTTACTGATGAGGTATTTGAGTCAAAACAATCTGTAGTATTTGATGAAGCTGAAAATAGAATGCATACAATTAAAGCAGTTATGGCTGCAACTATAGGGCTATAATAATTAAACCCCTTCTTAAAATTAAGAAAGGAAGGGGTTTAACCTATTATTTAATTAGCTAAACAATAAAATATTATATTTAAGGCATAGATAAAAATATAGTAGTCTCAACATATTTTATATTTAAATTATATATGGGGTGAATTAAATGAAGGAACTAGTAATAGCTTTAGGGGGAAACGCCTTAGGAAAAACAGCTGAAGAACAATTAGATTTAGTTAAGCATACAGCAAAAACCATCGTTGATTTAGTAGAAGAAGGCTATAATGTAATTGTTGGCCATGGTAATGGTCCACAGGTTGGAATGATAAACTTAGCTATGGAATTTGCAGCAAATAATGGAGCAAATACTCCATTAATGCCTTTTGCAGAATGTGGTGCCATGAGTCAAGGATATATTGGATATCACTTACAACAATCTATTAGAACAGAGCTTATATCTAGAGGAATTAGAAAAAATGTTGCAACTGTAGTTACTCAAGTTGTAGTTGATGAAAATGATGAAGCTTTTAAAAACTTAAGTAAACCAGTAGGAATGTTCTATAGTAAGGAAGAAGCAGAAAAGATAGCTGCAGAAAAAGGATTTACATTTGTAGAAGATGCAGGTAGAGGATATAGAAGAGTAGTTGCATCTCCACAGCCGCAAAAAATTGTAGAGCTTGAAACAGTTAAACAATTAGTTGAACAAGGAACTATAGTTATTACTGTTGGTGGTGGTGGTATTCCTGTAGTAGAGGAATCTGATGGATCTCTTAGAGGTGTTGCAGCAGTTATAGATAAAGATAAATCAAGCGCAAAACTTGCAAAAGATTTAGATGCAGAAATGCTAGTTATTTTAACAGCTGTTGATAGAGTTTGTATAAACTTTAATAAACCAAATCAAGAAGAACTATCAGAAGTTAATCTAGAAGAGGCTGGTAAATATATACAAGAAGGCCATTTTGCTAAAGGTTCAATGCTACCTAAGGTAGAAGCATGTATGGACTATGTTAAATTTAGTAATAATGGTAAAGCTTTAATAACTTCACTAGAAAAAGCTAAAGAAGCTTTACATGGTATAACAGGAACTATAATAGAAAAATAATCGAATTTTATCTGGGTAAAACTAGAGTATGAGGATTTAAAGCATCTGTGAAAGCTGTTTTAAGTCCTCATTTTTATATGTAAATTTTAGTAAAGGTGATATAATTCTTTTATAGGGTGTTTAACTATTTTTATATTTTTATATTCAGTGAAGGTTAAAATCTATGAAGCTTAAAGCATGTAGGGAAAATATTATGGTGAACATTAACTAAAATAATTTATATTGGAGGTATATGAATATGATTACTATTGTAGCAAAAAAGACTATAAAAAAAGATAAAAAAGAAGAATTTAAAAATTTAGCCAATAAACTTATAGAAGAAAGTAGGAAAGAAACTGGATGTATAGAGTATGATCTTTACGAAGATTTAAGAAATAGTGATGTAGTTGCATTCATTGAGGTTTGGGAGAGTGAAGAAGCAATAAAGTTACATAACAATACAATACATTTTACTAATCTTGTACCAGAACTCGCTAAACTTCAAGAGGGAGAAACAGAAATAACTCTTTATAAAAAAATATAGATAGAAAGCCTATTTCAAAGATAATATTGAAATAGGCTTTATTATATTTGAGAAAGTATTCCTAAATTATAACTTGATGTATGTATAAAAATACATATTTTAATAACAGGCAATGGAATATATGAAAAGTTTAATATATTGAAATTTTTATAAAATATTCTTTAAAATGAAATGAAGTTTATTACATATATTATAAAACCTTTAAGTTAACCACATAATTATCCATTAGAACAGTGAATATTATAACAGTTATTATATAAAAATATATATATTCGATAAAATAAATATTAGTTTTCTATTGTAATTTTATTAGTTTTGGAATAAAGTAATAATTGCTGATAAATTTCTACGTTATATTAGATAGATACATAATAGAAATAGGGATTTGAAAGTAAAATTTGACTGAATGCTAATATAACATAAGTGGCATTTTAACGGAGGGCATTTATATGGATATTAACTTAATTGGAGTACCTCTTTATTATGGATGTGATAGAGCAGGGGTAGAAAATGGACCAGATGAATTAAGAGAAAATGGAATTAAAAAATTATTAGAAAATCATAAAAATAAGGTATATGATTTAGGTAATATTTATGTTAATAATACAAAGGATAAGCAACCTTTTGCGGCCGGAGTAAATGCAAAATACATTAATGAAATTATAGAAGTAACTGAGAATTTAGCTAATTCAGTTTATAGTTCCCTATGCGGTGGAGGTTTTCCTATAACTTTAGGTGGAGATCATGCTTTAGCTATGGGAAGTGTTGCTGGTTCAAGTAGATATTTCCAGGGAGATTTAGCTGTAATATGGATTGATGCTCATGGAGATATAAATACCTTTGAGACAAGTCCTACAGGAAATGTTCATGGTATGCCATTAGCTGCATCAATGGGTTTTGGAGATGAATCTTTAACAACTTTATATTTTAATGGTATAAAAGTTAAAAAGGAAAATGTATTTATAATTGGAGCAAGAGATTTAGATGAAGGTGAACTTCAATTAATTAAAGATAAAAATTTAACTGTTTGGACTATGGATAAAGTAATAGAAATAGGTGTAGATAAAGTGTGTAAGGAGCTTTTGGAAGGTTTAAAAGCACGAGGAATAAATAATATTCATATTAGCTTTGATATAGATTCTGTAGATCCAAAATTAATAAAAGGAACGGGAACTCCAGTTCCAAATGGATTTAATATAAATGATGCAGAGAAGTTATTAACTAGTATATTTAATACTAGATTAGTTAAATCTATGGATTTTGTAGAATTTAATCCATGTTTAGATGATACTGATACTACGTTAAAAAGTTGTATGGCATTAATAAAAAAAATAGGTGAATTAATATAGATATAAAAATTAAATAATTAAATCTGTAGAAATGTAGTATACTATGTTTAATGATATATATTTATATCTAAGTTAATCAAAATAAAAATGGAGGTAATAGTTATGCAAGTAACAAAGGAAATGACTATTGGGGAAGTAATAAGACAAAATGAGAAAGCAGCAGAAGTTTTAATGAGTTTTGGTATGGGTTGTGTTGGATGTCCTTCAGCACAAGCGGAAACTCTTGAAGAAGCATGTATGGTTCACGGATTAGAAATAGATGACTTATTAAGTAAACTCCAAGCTATTTAGGAATAAAATATAAGATTTAAAGACGCTACATAGGTAGTGTCTTTTTTTATAGATTAATTTACAAAAATGAAAGGTGTATAGTTTAGAATTAGTATTTCTATGCATAAAAATTGCTCTTTTAAAAGATAATATATTAGAAAACTAATAATTGGAGGTAAATTAAAATGAAATCAGTACATTATAATGTTTCAGGATTAGTAAATTCAGAAAGTAGAACTAAGTTAAATAATTCTTTAGATAAAATTAATGGTGTACAACAGGTCTGTGTTGATATAGCAAGAGGTACAGTGGAAGTAAATTATAACAGTCCAGCAACTCCAGAAGAAATTAAGGACTGTATTTCTCATACAGGGTATATAGTAAAGTAAAAAAAGATAGAGCAAGAGTAATGGAGTTAAAATATTAATTTCTATATATAGATAAGGAGTATTAAAATGGACTACAATTTTCCAATTGGGTTTAAGCCTCAACATCAAAGTATACAGCCAGGCATTGAAAGTGAAATGGAACCAAAACCTATCTATGAAATAAATGATTATCATAAAACTTCAGACAGATTAAAGGGCAAAGTAGCTTTAATTACAGGGGGAGATAGTGGTATAGGAAGGGCTATTTCTATACTATATGCAAAAGAAGGAGCAAAGGTATGTATAATTTATTTAAATGAACATGAAGATGCTAAGGAAACAAAAAGTCTTATTGAAGAAAGAGGAGGAGAGTGTTTGCTCATCTCTGGAGATATTGGTAATGAAGACTTCTGCAAGGAAGCTATAAAAAAAGTAGTACAAAAGTATGGAGTTATAAATATTTTTGTATCAAATTCTGCAGAACAACATGAGTGTCAACAAATTAATGAGATAACTAGTAAGCAATTACATAAAACCTTTGATACAAACTTCTTTGGAGCTTTCTATTTAACAAAAGAAGTACTCTTTCATATGAAGAAGGGGGATTCAATAATATATACAACTTCTGTAACAGCATATGAAGGAAATGAAACTTTAATAGATTATTCTTGTACTAAAGGAGCTTTAACAGCCCTAACTAGAAGTTTATCAAAGTCATTGGCTACAAGAGGAATAAGGGTAAATGCAGTGGCACCAGGTCCAGTATGGACACCACTTATACCATCATCCTTTCATAGTGATAAGGTATCTACTTTCGGCAGTAATACCTTGTTTAAAAGAGCAGGTCAGCCTGTTGAAATTGCAGAGAGCTATGTATTCTTAGCTGGAGATGGGGCTTCATTTATAACTGGAGAAACTATTCATATAAATGGTGGTCAATTTATAACTAGTTAATAATTTATATAATTAAATTAAGTTACTTAGTTAGACCATGAGTAGATAATGTAATTATTGTCTACTCATTTTATTTTCATGAAATAAATTATAAAAAACATAAAATTAACCCTGTTTAATTTTACATATATGGTATAATAATGAGTTGAGGCAAACTATTGGAGTATATCAAAGTGAAGCCATAATAATGTGAATAATTTTTGGGGGGTAAAATATGAGAAGTATAGCATTTATAGGAGGACTATTGATAGATGGATCAGGAACTGAACCTGTAGAAAATTCCTTAGTTCTTGTTGAAAATAAGAAAATTACTTATGCTGGAGTGATGAAAGAAATAGAAGAGAATTATGAAATAATAGATATATCAGGAAAAACTATTATGCCAGGGCTTATAGATTCTCATCTACATTTTAGCGGAAATAGAACAGATAGTGATACAGAGTGGGTATTAGAGCCTGTGATACAAAAGACAATAGTAGCTGTTGCTCAAGCTAGAGAAGCTTTGGAGCATGGACTAACATCCGTAGGTGAAATTTCTCGTTCTGGAATTCATCTTAGAAATATGATTGAAGAAGGAATAATACCAGGACCACGTATAGTTGCAACAGGTTTAGGATTTTGTAGAACTTCAGGACATGGAGATTCACATAATTTACCATTGAACTATAATGAAGATTCACATCCATGGGCAGAAAGAGTTGATGGACCTTGGGAATTGCGTAAGTCTATCAGAAAACGAATACGTGAAAATCCTGATGCTATAAAAATATGGTCTACTGGAGGAGGTATATGGAGACATGATGCCAAAGCAGCATCTCACTATTGTATGGAGGAAATACAAGCTGTGGTAGATGAATGCAATATGGTTGGATTACCGGTTTGGTCTCATGCTGAAGGTTATGAAGGAGCTTTAAATTCATGTAAGGCAGGAGTTTCTGCTATAATCCATGGTCAGGAATTAAATGAAGAATGTTTAGAAATAATGAAGGAAAAGAATATAAGCTTTTGTCCAACCCTTCAATTCTTCTATCAATGGTTTACAGTGTACGAGCCTCCCTATAGAAAAATTTTGGATGATTATGAGGGAGAGACAGTAGCTGAAAAGGAGCTAAATCGTATAATAAGTAATCTAAGAAATGCAAATAAAAAGGGAGTAAGAATAACAGTAGGTTCAGATTCCTTCTGTAGTAGCTTAACTCCCTATGGAGAATATGCAATAACTGAAATGTATACTCTTTGTAAAGCTGGACTTACCAATATGGAGGTAATTTTAGCAGCTACAAAAAATGGAGCAGAAATGCTAAAAATTGATGATATAACAGGCACTTTGGAGTTAGGTAAGTTTGCTGATATTATTGTATTGAATGGAAATCCATTAAAGGATATTCATGATATAAGAAGTGGTAACATGCAGATAATTATGAAGGAAGGTACCTTTGTAAAGAAAAATATAAATTAATAGTTTAAAGAGTTGTCTTAAAATACACTAGATCTTAAATTGATGTTTAAGCATCATTTCCTTAATGAAATGTGAATAAATATCTTAAAGAGTGCAAAATTTTAAGGCGCTTTTCTTTTTTTTGAAAAATATAATTACTTAGCTTTATTGAGCAACAAAGCACATTAACCCATTAAGAAATAGTGAAATATAGATATATATGAAGATTGTTATTAATTTATCATTAAAAAGTAATGGATTAAACAAAAATTAATGGAATATTGAGAGAATAAATCAATATATATATATCATATAAAAAATGGGGGGTGAGAATTTGATTAAATACATTCTAAAAAGACTAGGTATAAGTGTAGTAACTATATTTATAGTTATCACTGCGACATTTTTTTTAATGAGATTAATGCCTGGTGGACCTTTTGATGGTGAAAAGCCACTACCACCAGAAATAAAGGCTAGTTTAGAAGCAAAATATGGATTAGATAAATCTTTAGGTGAGCAATATTCTATGTATTTAAAGGACTTGCTTAAGGGGGATCTAGGTCCAAGTATGAGATACAAAGGAAGAGAAGTACAAGAAATAATAGGTTATTCTTTCCCGGCATCTGCTAAACTTGGTGGAGTAGCTGTGGCAATTTCCTTAATTTTTGGAATACTTTTAGGGATAATTGCTGCTCTTAAATATAATAAGTGGCCAGATTCAATATGTATGGTACTTGCTACACTGGGAGTTACATTGCCAAGCTTTGTTATAGCTACATTATTGATGTATGTATTTGGAGTTAAACTAAGCTTAGTTCCAATAACAGGGTTAGATAACTTAAAGAGTTATATTTTACCATCAGTAGCTCTAGCTGGATATTCCATAGCATTTATATCTAGACTTACAAGATCTAAACTTTTAGAAGTTTTGAAATCAGATTATATTAGAACTGCAAAGGCAAAAGGAGTTAATGGTAGAAGAATTATGTTTAAACATGCTCTTAGAAATACATTAATCCCTATAGTAACCTACGTAGGTCCATTGATTGCAGGAATATTAACTGGTAGCTTTGTAGTAGAAAAGATATTTGCTATACCTGGACTTGGAAGAGAGTTTGTAACTACAATAACAAATAGAGATTATACAACTATACTTGGAGTAACTATATTCTATAGTACACTTCTTATACTATGTAATTTAATTGTGGATATTATGTATGTAATTATAGATCCAAGAATTAAATTAGAAAATGTTGAAGCGTAGGAGGTGATGTTATGGAATTTAATGAAGAAATTAATGAAATTTTAGAAAAGGATTTTGTCTTTGTAGATGAAGGTAGTAAACAAAAGGATACAATAAATAGGCCAAGTGTATCTTATTGGAAAGATTCGTGGAGAAAACTTAAAAAAAATAAGTTAGCAATAGTAGGGCTTATCTTTGTTATTCTTATAACTCTAGGAGCTATATTTATTCCTTGGTTTTCTAAACATGATTATACGACAAATAACTTAATGCTTACTAACCAAGGACCGTCTGCAGAGCATTGGTTTGGAACAGATTCACTAGGAAGAGATTTGTTTGTAAGGGTTATGTATGGTGCTAGATATTCTTTAATAATTGGTTTTGTGGCATCTATACTTAATTTGGTTATAGGTATAGTATATGGTGGAATTGCTGGACTTATAGGTGGATGGGTAGATAATATTATGATGAGAATTGTAGATATAATATCTTCTATACCTATGACAATATATGTAATACTATTAATGGTCATTCTTGAAAAAGGTGGTTTATTCAATATTATTGTAGCATTGGCTATTTCTTATTGGATAGGTATGGCTAGAATTGTTAGGGCAGAAATACTTCAGCTTAAACAACAAGAATTTATTTTAGCTGCTAAAACTTTAGGAGCTCAAGGTAAGAGAATACTATTTAAACATCTAATTCCAAATTGTTTAGGTCCAATTATAGTAACTCTTACACTGCAAATACCAACTGCAATATTTTCAGAAGCTTTTTTAAGTTTTATTGGATTAGGATTAGTACCACCACTTGCATCATGGGGAACTTTAGCTAGTGATGCTTTATCTACTTTAAGATTATATCCGTATCAGCTTTTATTTCCGACGTTGGCTATATGTATAACAATTTTTTCATTTAATATGCTTGGTGATGGGCTTAGAGATGCTCTAGATCCAAAGATTAAAAAGTAGGTGGTGGAAGGATGAGTAATTTGTTAGAAGTAAATAATTTAAAAACATCTTTCTATACTCAATTTGGAGAAGTGCAAGCTGTAGGGGGAGTTTCATTTAATCTAGAACATGGTGAGGTTATGGGTATAGTTGGAGAATCTGGTAGTGGAAAAAGTGTTACAATGATGTCTATTATGAGGCTTTTAGATGATAATGGTAAAGTAAAAGAGGGGAAAGTAAGATTTGAAGATAAGGATATAGTATCTATCAGTGAGGAAGATATGTCTACCATAAGAGGGAATGATATATCCATGATTTTCCAAGATCCTATGACTTCTTTGAATCCGCTTATGACTATAGGAAATCAAATTATGGAGCCGCTTAGAATCCATAAGAAGATGACTAAAGAAGAAGCACGTAAAAAAGCTGTAGAATTATTACACTTAGTTGGTATACCTAGTCCTGAAAGCAGAATGAAGCAATATCCACATGAGTTTTCTGGGGGTATGAGACAAAGGGTTATGATAGCTATGGCATTAACTTGTAATCCAAAGCTATTGATAGCGGATGAACCAACTACTGCACTAGATGTTACGATACAAGCACAAATTTTAGAGATAATGAAGGATATAAAGGAAAAACTAAATACATCTATAATTCTTATTACACATGATTTGGGAGTTGTTGCAGATATTTGTGATAATGTGAATGTAATGTATGGAGGTCTTATTATAGAGCAAGGAACTGTAAAGGATATATTCTATAATTCTAAACATCCATATACTTGGGGTCTTATGGAAAGTGTTCCTAATCCTAATACCTTGGTAAGAGAAAGACTAAGACCTATAGATGGTCAACCACCAGATTTATTTAAACCTCCAAAGGGATGTCCATTTTATGTTAGATGTAAATATTCTATGGAAGTATGTAAAGAGCATAGACCTAAATATTATGAAATAACTCCAGGACATAAATCTGCTTGTTGGTTAAATGATAATAGGGCACCAAAGGTTGAAACTCCATTGAAGAGGAGGAAGGAAGATGAGTAGCATGGAGAAACTAATAGAAATAAAAAATCTATGTAAATATTTCAATACTAAGAAATCAATTTTTAGTAAGAATAAAGGAATATTAAAGGCTGTTGATGGGGTATCTCTTCAAATAAAAAAAGGAGAGACTTTAGGCCTAGTAGGAGAATCAGGATGTGGTAAAACAACTTTAGGTAGGACTCTATTAAAATTATATAATCCTACTGCTGGAGAGATATTTTATGATAATGAAGAGATTGGTAAGCTAACTAATAAGCAGATGCTATCTTATAGAAAAAAGATGCAGATGATATTTCAAGACCCTTATGCATCACTTAATCCACGGCTAACCGTTGGAGATATTATCGGTGAACCATTAGATATTTATAAAATATGTAAAGGCAAAGAAAGAGAAGAAAAAGTAAAGTATTTTTTAGATAAGGTAGGTCTTGATCAAAATCATTTAAATCGTTATCCACATGAGTTTTCAGGAGGTCAAAGACAAAGAATCGGAATAGCAAGAGCTCTTGCAGTTAATCCAGAGTTTATTGTTTGTGATGAACCTATTTCTGCTCTAGATGTATCCATACAAGCTCAGATAATTAATATGATTGAGGATTTGCAAAATGACTTTGGCCTAACTTACTTGTTTATAGCTCATGATTTATCCATGGTTAAGCATATATCCAATAGAGTTGGAATAATGTACTTAGGAAAACTAGTTGAAATAGCAGAGAGTAATGAGGTATATAGTAAACCAATACATCCCTATACCAATGCATTACTATCTGCAATTCCAATTCCTGATCCGGATGAAGCTAAAAGAAGACAAAGAATAATTTTAGAGGGAGATATTCCATCTCCAATTGATCCTCCACCAGGATGTAGATTTAAATCTAGATGTAAATATGCAAAACAAATTTGTGGTGAAGAGGAGCCAATTTTAAAGGAAGTATCTCCTGGCCATTGCGTAGCTTGTCATTTATTTTAAAATAAATTAATTAATTTAATAAGGAGGTCAATGAATGAAGAAAACTAGAATAATGGCACTGATAATGACTGCAATAATGACAGGTACATTACTTTTAGGATGTACTAAGACTAAAGGAAATGAAGGAGAAAAACCTGGTGATAGCAATACGCCTGTGGTAGAAGAAACAGTAGAACAAAAAATAGTATATAATTTAGGTGCAGATCCTAAAACTATTGATCCACAACTAAATTCAGCAGTAGATGGTTCAACAATAATTCACAATGCTTTTGAAGGGTTAATGAGAGAGGATGAAAATTCTAAAATAGTACCAGGTACTGCTGAAAAGTATGAAGTATCTGACGATGGAACTGTATATACTTTCCATTTAAGGAAGGATGCTAAATGGTCAGATGGAAAACCGGTAGTAGCTGGGGATTTTGAATATGCATGGAAGAGAGCATTAAATCCTAAAGTGGCAGCAGAATATGCATATCAACTTTTCTATATAAAAAATGGAGCTGCATACTATAATCAGGAAAAAGTAGGAGGTAAGGTTGCTACAGCAGAGGATGTAGGTGTAAAGGTTATAGATGATAACACCTTAGAAGTAACTCTTGAATCTCCAGTTCCATATTTCTTATCATTGGCAGCTTTTCCAACTTATTTCCCAGTTAGAAAAGATATTATAGAAGGAAATGAAGAAAAGTGGACATTAAAGCCAGACACATATATATCTAATGGACCATTTAAGATGTCTGAATGGAAAGAAAAAGAAAGTATTACATTTGTAAAAAATGAAAATTATTGGGATGCTAAAAATGTAAAACTTGAAACATTAGAAGTAAAATTAATAGATGATCAAATAACTTATTTAAATGCCTTTAAGAGTGGAGAAATAGATGTAATAGAATCACCACCTCAGGCTGAAATTCCTACATTACTAGATGAGGGAACAGCAAAAATATATCCTTATTTAGGAACGTACTTCTATGTAATAAATGTATCAGACAAAGCTAAGGATGTAGACCCTAAAGCAGCTGAAGCATTAAGTAATCCTAAGTTCAGAAAAGCTTTATCACTAGCTATAGATAGGCAACTAATAGTTGATAAGGTAGCTCAAGGTGGTCAAGCACCAGCAACTAGCTATGTTCCAGCAGGTATTCTTGATTCAATAGGAAAAGAGTTTCAAAAGGATTATTCATCAAAGGGTGCAAATATTGAAGAAGCTAAGAAATTGCTAGAAGAAGCTGGATATCCAAATGGAGAAGGAGCACCAACAATAACATTTACTTTTAATACAGATCAAGGTCATCAAAATATAGCTCAAGCAGTACAAGATATGTGGAAAACAAATCTTGGAATTAATGTAGAGTTGAAAAATGAAGAGTGGGCAGTATTCCAAGATACAAGGAATAATTTCCAATATTCTATGGCTAGACATGGATGGATAGCAGATTATAATGATCCGATGACATTCTTAGATATGTGGACAACTGGTAATGGACAAAATAATGCAGGATATTCAAATAAAGAATATGATAAGTTAATAGCTCAAGCTAAAGTAGAGTTAGATGATGCTAAGAGAACAGAATTATTACACAAAGCAGAAGATATTTTAATGGATGAATCACCAATTATACCACTATACTATTATACAAATGTATTATGTATAGACAAAAATGTTAAAGGAACTTATAAATCACCATTAGGACAAATGGAATTTAGAGATGCTTATGTAGAGTAATTAAATAAATAAAAAGAACTTTAAAATCAAAATGCTATCTCAAAAGAAATTTTGAGGTAGCATTTTAAAAGTGCTTTACAAAATAAATTAATTGTGATATTATTTAAAAAAATGAAATGTAGAAAGCGTTGAAGAGAAGAAGTAAAATTAATGTATCTTTACAGAGAATTCCCCATAAGCTGAGAGGTGGAAGAGTAAGTTGATTTGAATAACATCTCTGAGCAGTGCTCCGAAAGATAACAACCAGTAGGCAGTACCGGATCTGCACCCGATATAGTGCTAGAGTATAATCAATTTGTATTAATTGACGTACTTGAAGAGATTGTTATTGTAAAGTAGCAATGAATTAAGGTGGTAACACGTGAGTAGTACTCTCGTCCTTTTATATTTATATATAGGGATGAGAGTTTTTTTATTATATATAAATAAAAAAGATAAAGTATGGGCCCATAAAACTTTATCAACTCTTTAACTTTAAACTTAAAATCTAAGGAGGAATTATTATGAAGATAGAAGGGATTGTTATTCCGAAAGGATATAAATCGAATGCCACATTAATAGAAACAGAAGTACACATAAAGAAGATAAAAGATTTTTTTGAAAGAACTTTATCAGAAAATCTTAGCTTGACTAGAGTTTCAGCTCCACTGTTTGTGGACTCTCAAAGTGGATTAAATGATAATTTAAACGGAGTTGAGAGACCGGTAGTATTTGACTTGCTGGCTACAGGAGAAAATGTTGAAATAGTACACTCCTTAGCAAAATGGAAAAGAATGAGTCTTCATAGATACAACTTCCAAGTTGGAGATGGATTATATACAGATATGAATGCTATAAGAAGAGATGAAGAACTAGACAATTTACATTCAGTTTATGTAGACCAATGGGATTGGGAAAAGGTAATAAAAAAAGAAGATAGAAATGAAGAATATTTAAAAGATATTGTAAGAAAAATCTATAAGGTATTTAAGAAAACTCAAGAATTTGTTGATAAAAATTTAATGAAGGTAGAAAATCCTTTACCAAATGAAATACATTTTATAACTACTCAGGAGCTAGAAGACATTTATCCAAACTTTACTTCTAAGGAAAGAGAAGATGAAATTTGTAGGGAGTTTGGCGCTGTATTTATAATGAAAATAGGTGGAGCGTTAAAATCGGGAGAAAAGCATGATGGTAGGAGTCCGGATTATGATGATTGGAATTTAAATGGAGATATATTATTTTGGTATCCTTTATTAGATAGGGCTGTAGAACTTTCATCAATGGGAATAAGAGTAGATGAAAAAGCCCTTGATTATCAATTAACAGTATCAGGTAATGATAACAGAAGACGTCTAGATTTTCATAAGAGATTATTAGCAGGAGAACTTCCATATACAATTGGAGGAGGAATAGGTCAATCAAGAATATGCATGTTTTTTTTAAACAAAGCTCATATTGGTGAAGTTCAAGCTACTACATGGGATGAAAAAAATATAAAAATTTGTAAGGAAAATAATATAAATTTACTTTAATTCATAAGTGGATTTGTATATTTAATTTTTATATGATGAAGAAATGAATCATAATAAATTTAATTATTAAAGTGTGTTTTAATTTAAAAAATAGTTAAAAGTGAGGCTATCTTAGAATGTTTTTTATTATTCTAAGATAGCCTCACATATTAATATGTAAATTAGTTAGATTTATACTAACAATAATTTTATATATTTAATTATTAAATTAAATATATAAAATGACAAAAAACACTAGCCATATATATGGAAGTGTGGTAATATAAATTCTATGTTAAAAGTACAGACTACCCCATATTATTTATGGGGTAATTCTTATTATACAAATGTAGAGATTAAAAGTCAATAGTAAATTAATAAAATATAAAAATAAATTGTATGGGAGAAGATAACATGAATAGTAAGTATATTTTTGTAACAGGTGGAGTAGTTTCATCCTTAGGAAAGGGTATTACAGCAGCATCTTTAGGTAGACTTTTAAAAAATAGGGGATTAAATGTTACAATACAGAAGTTTGATCCATACCTAAATGTAGATCCAGGAACAATGAGTCCATATCAACATGGAGAAGTATTTGTTACTGATGATGGTGCTGAAACTGATTTAGATTTAGGACATTACGAAAGATTTATTGACGAAAATTTGAGCAAAAGTAGCAATGTTACTACTGGTAAAATTTATTGGTCAGTCATATCTAAAGAAAGAAGAGGAGAGTATTTAGGTGGAACTGTTCAAGTAATACCTCATATAACTAATGAGATAAAAGAAAGAATATGTAGGGTAACAAAGGAAAAGGCAGTAGATGTGGTAATAACTGAAATTGGTGGTACTGTAGGAGATATTGAATCCTTACCATTTTTGGAAGCTATAAGACAAATTCAGTATGAAGTAGGTAAGGAAAATGTGTGTTTTATACATGTGACTTTAGTACCTTATCTAGGAAAAGCTGGTGAATTAAAAACAAAGCCAACTCAACATTCGGTTAAAGAATTAAGAAGTATAGGAATTCAACCAGACCTAATAGTTTGTAGAGCTGAAAAGGAAATATCAGATGAATTGAAGGTAAAAATAGGTTTGTTTTGTAATTTAGAAGGTAAAAATGTAATACAAAATCTAGATGCAGAGCACTTATATGAAGTACCTTTAATGTTACATAAGGAAGGTCTAGATAGGTTAGTATGTGAAAGATTAAATTTAGAATGTACGGATATTGATAATTCACAATGGATTAATATGGTTAATAAAATTAAAAATTTAAATGAGAAAATTAAGATTGCTTTAGTTGGTAAATATGTAGAACTACATGATGCGTATATCTCTGTAGTTGAGGCTTTAAGTCATGGTGGATATGCTAATGATTGCATAATAGAAATGAAATGGATAAATGCAGAAGAGGTAGCAAGATATAATTCGGATGAAATTTTTTCTGATGTGAATGGGATATTAGTACCAGGGGGATTTGGAGATAGAGGAATAGAAGGCAAGATTGAAGCTATAAGGTGGGCAAGGGAGAATAAAAAACCTTTATTTGGGATATGTTTAGGTATGCAATGTTCAGTTATAGAATTTGCTAGAAATGTACTTGAATATGTAGGAGCTAATAGCTCTGAGATTGACCCAAATACAAAATATCCAGTAATAGATTTAATGGCAGATCAACAAGAAATTGAAAACTTAGGTGGTACTATGAGACTTGGTTTATATCCATGTAAACTAGACAAAAATTCAATAGTGGCTAGTGAATATGATGAAATATTGGTAAATGAAAGACATAGACATAGGTATGAATTTAATAATAAGTTTAGAGAAGAATTAGTAGAGAAAGGTATGAATATTACTGGGACAAGCCCCGATGATAGATTGGTAGAAATTGTTGAAATAAAAGATCATCCGTGGTATGTATCAGTGCAATTTCATCCAGAATTGAAATCAAGACCTAATAATCCTCATCCTTTATTCAAAGGATTTATAAGAGCTGCAATTAGAGATAAGGAAAGTAAATAATATAAATAATATAAGAAGCATTTTTCTAGAATATTAACTGATATCTATAAATTTGATAGCAGTTCAATAGAAAGATGCCTTTTATTATTTATTTAAAGAGCTTTAATAAGTATAAAACCATACATATACAAGCATAATAGGATTATGATTTATTTGTTACTATTCAATTGAGAATAATTATCAAAAACTATTGACAATACCGTGAAGATCCGATATTATTTAATTGAGAATAATTTTCAATTAAGGAGGATGTGTTATGAAAATAGTTTATTGGTCAGGTACAGGTAATACAGAGAAAATGGCAGAATTAATTGCTAAAGGAATCAGAGAAGAAGGAAAAAATGCAGAAGTAATCAATGTTGCTAATGCTAACAGTAGCATCTTTGATGATGAAAATGTAATAGTATTAGGATGCCCATCTATGGGAGATGAAGTATTAGAAGAATCTGAGTTTGAACCTTTTATTGAAGAGATATCTTCAAAAATATCTAAAAAGAAAGTTGTTTTATTTGGATCCTATGGTTGGGGAGATGGAAAGTGGATGAGAGATTGGGAAGATAGAATGCTTTCTTATGGATGTGAAATAAAAGAGGACTGTTTAATAATTTGTGGTGAACCAGAAGATGAAGATGAATGTATAAATTTTGGTAGAAAAATAACACTTTTATAGGTAGGTAATGAAAATGACATGTTTAGAATTTTATAATAAGTTAGAATCTATGAATGGTGAAGAATATATTAAAAACTTTTTAATTTATAATACTTCATTGGTGATTGCAAAGGTTAAACCAGCTGCTACTATTACTTTTAAAAAATATAATAGAAATTTATATAGCAACTGGGGTTCAATGGGAAAAGCGTTTATTCAAAGTATAGGTCTTGACTTTATAGAACTAAGAGAATCTGATGATTCAATTGTAGTATTAATTTATAATCAGCGTTTACTTGAAAAATATATAGGGAAAGAAGAAAATAAAGAGTTTTTAATAGGTCTAGGCTATTCAGAAAATGGAACTATTATAGAATATTTAAATGTGTTAAAAAATAGATATAAAGAATTTAACTGTCCACATGAATTAGGTATTTTTTTAGGAATACCAATTAATGACGTGAAAGATTTTATTAACTGTAATGATAAGAAGTGTTTATTGTGTGGATATTGGAAAGTGTATAATGACTGTATTTCAGCTCAAAGAATTTTTCAATCTTATGATCAGGTTAAGGAATATACAGTAAATTCTATATTTAAAGGAATTGAAGGAAGTACTTTAGTGCAAAGTATAGAAAATAATTTTAGTTTTTATGGGTAAGGCAAAAGTAGCGATGAATAAAAAAACAGAGTGTGTAAACTCTGTTTTTTTATTTAAATGTTTAAGCAAGGCCTAGAATTCGAACTAGAGTTGTTATCGTAAAACAAATTACAATACCTGTTATGGTAGGAATTGCAAAGGAAATGGCGGTCCATTTAAAGCTTTGAGTTTCCTTTTTTATAGTTAAACAAGTTGTACTACATGGCCAGTGCATTAAAGAAAATAACATTACATTTAATGCTGTGAGCCATGTCCAACCATTTGAAGTTAGAAGTTGTCTTAGTTGAATTAAACTATCAAATTCCAATAAACTTCCAGTGGCTGTATAACTCATAATAATAATAGGAATTACAATTTCATTAGCAGGAAAACCAAGTATAAATGCCATTAATATATAACCATCTAAGCCTATTAAATTGGCGAAGGGATTTAAAAAATTAGCACAATGAGCTAGTAGACTAAAGTTTCCAATTGTAATATTAGCCATTATCCAAATAACTAATCCAGCAGGTGCTGCTACAACAACTGCTCTACCTAAAACGAATAGAGTTCTATCCAATATAGAGCGGATTATTATTTTCCCCACTTGTGGTTTTCTATAAGGGGGAAGTTCTAGAGTAAAGGATGATGGTACTCCTTTAAGTATAGTTTTAGATAGAATTTTGGATATCATTAGGGTCATAAATACTCCTAATAGGATTACACATGTTAGAATTAATGAAGATATAATAGATTGTGATGGTCCAACAAAAGTGCCAGCAAAGAACATGGTGATTATAGCAATTAAAGTTGGAAAACGTCCATTACAAGGTACAAAATTATTTGTAATAATTGCAATTAGCCTTTCTCGAGGGGAGTCTATAATTCTGCATCCAATTATTCCTGCTGCATTACAGCCAAATCCCATGCACATAGTAAGAGCTTGTTTTCCGCATGCACAGCTTTTTTTAAAGAAGTTATCTAAATTAAACGCTATTCTAGGTAAATATCCTAAATCTTCAAGAAGTGTGAATAATGGGAAAAAAATAGCCATTGGAGGAAGCATTACAGCAATAACCCAGGCTAAGGTTCTGTAAATTCCTTTTATTAGAACACCTTCTAGCCACCAGGGTGCACCTAAACCTAGTAAAAATACACTAAGTCTATCTTCAATCCAGAAGAGTGAAGTAGATAAAAGGGATGAAGGGTAATTAGCACCTGTAATTGTTATCCAAAAAACAACACATAAAAGTAAAATCATTATAGGTATTCCATATATTTTAGATGTAAGAATTCTATCAATTTTTCTATCAGTAATATTATATTTATAATTCTCTTTTGTAACCACTTTCATGCTGATTTTTTCGGCTTTACTTACTAAAGTAGTTACTAATATATCCCTAAAATGTTCTCCCGTTATGTTATAAGTAGTTAAAAGATTAGTTGCTTCTATTATCTTTATTTTAATTATTTCATTATTTAGCATGTTAATATTTAAATATTTATTCAAGGATTGAATTAGACTAGGGTCATTTTCTAATAATTTTAAAGAAATCCATCTAGGGTTAATTTTAGAAGCTATATTTTTTAGAGCTATTTTTACTTCTGGTTCTATTAGTGAGATAGAATCTTCTAAAACTTTATCATACTTAATTTTAATAGGATTTATAGGCACTTCATTATTTGTGAGATTATATACTATATCCATTAATTCTTTAAGACCATATCCTGTGGTAGCGCTAGTACCTACAGTAGGAACACCGAGAAGTAAGGAAAGTTTTGTTAAGTCTACATTAATTCCTTTTCTTTTAGCTTCATCTAGTAGGTTTACACATATTACTACATTGTTAGTTATTTCTATAGTTTGAAGTGCTAAGTTTAAGTTTCTTTCTAGACAAGTAGCATCAAGGATAACTATAGTGGCATCAGGATTACCGAAACAGATAAAGTCTCTAGCAACCTCTTCTTCTACAGAGTTAGCCATAAGAGAGTAGGTTCCAGGTATATCAACTAGTATAAAGGATTTATCCTTGTGAGTATATCTTCCTTGTGCATTGGATACTGTCTTTCCAGGCCAATTTCCAGTGTGTTGGTTAAGTCCAGTTAAGCTATTAAAAATTGTGCTCTTGCCTACATTGGGATTACCAGCTAGAGCAATTATTTTATCTGAGGGGGAAGCACGATCTATATTAAGTTCTTTTTCTAAAGCGCTAACTCCGGTAGATTGATTAGTTAATCCCATTAAAAAACCTCCTATAATAAATTATTGTATTATTTAATCTTATATAATTATGAAAAGTTTAGGGTAAGCATAGATTGTGTTACATAATGTCTAGTAATAGGCTTCAGATGAAGTTACTATTCTATCTGAAGCCTATAATGTTTTGCAAATAAGAATAAAACTAATATATTTTTATTCTTATAATGAAATGCTTTAGTAGGCTTACCACATTAAAGTGCTTCAACTAATATGTTAGAAGCATCTTCTTTACGAATTGCAATTACTGCTCCACGAATTAAATAAGCTACAGGATCACCAGAAGGACTTTGATTAAGAACTTCTATTTCTGTATTGGATATAAGTCCAAGATCAAGCATTCTGCGTCTTATAGATCCACTAGAGGTAAGAGTTTTTACTTTGCATTTTTTGCCCATAGATAAATCTGTTAAGGGTAATATTCTAGATGACTCTATATAAACATTTGAATTTTTATTCATACTGTTAATCTCCTTTTAAACTTTTTGTATTTATAATTAATTAAGTAAGTTATAGTACTTCTAATTATTTTTAATTAATCATATATTTAACTAGTTAGAGTAGGGAAAAAATCTTTCCCTACTCTAACATATGATTATTTATATATTCATGATACTATTTTAAAAATACTATTTTAAAAATAAAGTAGAAATATTTAATAGTTTTTAATTATTTATATTTTAGTGTTTATAATCTAAATAAATATGTAATAGAAATGGAAGGTTGAAAATTTGTTAAGGAACAAAATATAATTTATAGAATATGGAGGATAAAGTAAGTGGATAAAAAATTTTATACAGTTAGAGCATATGAACAGAAGCTATTTGATGATAGATTAATCACTGCATCCATGGAAGATTATGTAGAGATGCTTTATAGATGCACTATGGAAGGGGAGGATTATATAAGACTTAATAAGCTGTCTGCAATGCTAAATGTTAGGGATTCTTCAGCCTCCAAGATGATGCAGAAGCTCGGTAAGCTAGGTTTGATTGATTATGAAAAGTATGGAATTATAAGACTTACTGCTCTTGGTATAAAGGTAGGTAAATATCTTTTATGCAGACATAATACAATAGAAAAGTTTTTGAAATTTTTAGGCTCTGATAGTGATATACTCATAGAAACAGAGTTAATTGAGCATGTGGTAGGTAGTGATACTGTAGAGAATTTAAATATATTTAATTGCTTTATAGAAGATAATAAAAATATTTTAGATGAGTATAGAACATTTAGAGAAAAGTACTATAAGAATGAAGATATTGAGGAAATATAAAAAAGCTACCTAAACGCTATAGCTTTAAGGTAGCTTTGTAAAGTTTATCTAATTTTATATTTTAAGATTTAGGAAGTTTAATTATTACCTTAAATAAGTCTCCGTCACATTTCACTTTAAGAGTACCTTTATGGAGTTCTACTATAGTTTTAGAAATAGCAAGGCCTAAACCAGAACCATCTATTGTAGAATTTCTAGATTTATCGCCTCTAACAAATCGTTCAAGAATATCATCTTCATTAAAATCTAAATCATATTTTGATATATTTTTTACTATTATCTCACATTCTTTTTCACATTCAATAACTTCAAGATAAATTCTAGAGTTTTCAAGTGAATATTTTATAGCATTGCATATTAAGTTATCCATAACTCTTGAAATTCTAGCACCATCTAGGTGTAGGTGACAATCTTTATTTCCAATTACTTTAAAGGTAAGACTCTTATTTTCACCTAAAAAGCTTAGTTCTCCTAGACTCTGATGAATTAGTTCTACAATATCTACATCGCTTTTATTTAAAATAATTTGTCCAGAGTTCATTTTTGACATTTCAAATAAGTCTTCAACAAGCTTTTTAAGTTTAGTTGATTTATTATCTAGAATGGTAACATAATCCTTTATTTCGCTTTTATCAAGGGATTCATCTTTAAGTATATCTACATAATTTACTATGGAAGTTAATGGGGTTTTTAAATCGTGGGATACATTAGTTATAAGTTCAGTTTTTAACTTCTCACTTCGAATTCCTTCTTCAACTTTCTTGTTATAGCTTACCTTTAAATTGTTTATTTCCATTGCTAAGTTGGATAAATTACCAAGATTTTTAGCATTTATATCTACATCCATATCTCCATCTTCAATTTTTTTAAGATATTTGATTAAATTATTCTTATTATTTATGCTCTCTAAATATCTAACACATGTACTTGCTATAATTATAAAAAAAGTTGATTTTATAAGGAAACTATTAAGATTCCTGTTGAAGTAAAAAAAGTAATCATTAGAATTAAACACATAGGATAGTGGAAAATACATTACCCAAAATATAAAAAGTCCTAATAGTGTAGTATCGAAAAATAAGTTTTTAAATACATCCTTAATACTTACAAAAAAAATATTAATAGATTTTATTAGCCTAAAAATAAGTAAATTGTTAAAATTACGTATATATTTTTTTATTCCAAAAATTTTAATACAGAAAAATTGTTTAGTTAACAAAATCATAAATATAATTAATAGAGGAATAGAAAAATAAAATCTAAGTCTTATGAAGTTTGCCATACTACTATATTTAGCACCACGAATAAAGTAAAGTTCCTCTAATTCAGCATTAGGAGAGGTATATGCACCATTGTAGTAACCTCTTGGAGCTGAATAATGGGATAAATTATTAGAACTATAAACTACCACATCATCTTCTTTAGATAATTTTATTAATGCATCTTTAGGTGGAAGTTCATTGAATGGATAATCTGAAAACCAATTTCTATTAGAAAACCACCTATTATTAGTTTTATCAATCAGTAAAACTCCAATATCACCAATAAGAGAAGTTTCTAAGGAGTTTTGTATAACTTTTGCATCATTATCAGTTTTACAATAGAGAATTTTTGAAAATCCTTCTGTAACACTTAGTAAATTTTCTCTGAAATTGATGACATCATTTTGTAACATCTCATTCTTAAAAGTTTTTTCGTTAATAATAGCAGTTCCATAAAAACTATATCTATTGGTATAATTATCATAATCAGATAGAGTTATTTGAAGAAATTTTGGAAGAACAGTTATACCTATAATAAAAACTATCAGTATTTCAATTAAATTTATATTTTCGTTAGAGGCATTAATCCATTTTTTAATTAATTTTTTAATAGTAGAAGTCAAGGTTTAACCCTCCTTTAACTAGGATTTTCAATTTTATATCCAACTCCCCAGACAACTTTTATATATTCTGGATCTTTAGAATTAATTTCAATTTTTTCACGCATTCTTCTAATGTGAACAGTTACTGTATTCTCGCTATGGTAAAATGGAGCTTTCCATACATTTTCATATATTTCTTTTATAGAAAAAACTTTACCGTTATTAGAAGCTAGTAATAGTAATATTCCATATTCTGTAGCTGTCAGTTTTACAGGCTCATCCCTTAGGGTTACAGATTTTAGGGTTGTATCAATAATTAAGTCTTTAATTATAATTTTATCTTTTAAATTTACATTTTCTATATCAAGAGGTTTTTCATATCTTCTTAGTTGAGATTTAACCCTAGCTATAAGTTCAAGATGATTAAAAGGTTTAGTTATATAATCATCAGCACCACTATTTAATCCAATAATCTTATCAAGATTTTCAGATTTAGCAGACAGAATTATTATAGGTATATTTCTATTTTCTCTAATTCTTAAACATGTCTTTATACCATCAAGTTTTGGCATCATTACATCTAATAATATTAAATGAATCTTTTCTTCTTCTAAAATTTGAAGAGCTTCAATTCCATCGTAAGCCTTTAACACGTTTAAGCCTTCACGCTTTAAATATATTTCTATAGCATTACATATTTCAACTTCATCATCTACTACTAAAATATTGAAATTTGACATACTATTGAGCACCACCTTTTATTTTTAAACATTTTTTATGATTTACAATTAATATTTTACAACATAAATACACAAAAAGTATTAAAACTTTATTACTAATTATAATAACTATAATTTTAACTAAAAAAAGAATAACTCATAGATAATTTTAACTTAATAAATTATCTATAAGTTACATTGAAGTTGATAATAAAAACATATATATGAGATTAAATTTATATAGTGATATTTAATAATTATATAGCCCAATTACCATTTACAAATATAGGGGATTTTGAACCATCAAAGCCAATTCCAGTAATATTTAAATCAGAGGTTCCTATCATGAAGTCAACATGAGTCAAAGAGTCATTGCCGCCTAGAGCTAACACTTCTTCAGTAGTTTTGTTTGATCCATCTTTCACACATAAGTTATATGCTTTACCTAAGGCTAAGTGACATGAAGCATTTTCGTCATATAGAGTGTTAAAGAAAACTATATTGGAATTTGAAATAGGAGAGTTAAATGGAACTAAAGCAACTTCTCCAAGGAAATGAGATCCTTCATCAGTTTCAATTAATGACTTTAAGGACTCATAGCCTTCTTTAGCTTCAAAATCAACAACTCTACCATCTTTAAAGGTAAGAGAGAAGTTATTAATTAGGTTGCCACCATAGTTTAGAGGTTTTGAGCTAAAGACCTTACCATTAACTCCTGTTTTCTTTGGCATTGAAAAGATTTCTTCTGTAGGCATATTTGCAATAAATTCTATTCCCTCTGGAGTGTATTCTGCACCACCTATCCATAGGTGATTATCCACAAGCTCTAAATTTAAGTCTGTACCTAGAGAGTTGGTGTAGTGAAGATATTTAAAATTTTTCTCATTAAGGTAGTTTATTTTTTTAATTAAATTTTTCTTGTGATCCTCCCAAGCTTTAACTGGATTTTCTTGATCCACACGTACTATATTAAATATGTTTCCCCATAGTTTATTTATTGCTTCATCCTCAGAAAGATTAGGGAATACTTTAGTTGCCCAACCTTTAGTTGGTAGAGCTATTATAGACCAAGAATTTTTATTACTCATAAGTCTTTCGCTAAATTCTCTTGTAGCTATGCTAGAGGATTTTTGTGAAGCTACAATTTTTTTAGGATCTACATCTTTTAGTAGTTCAGGATTTGATGCACTTATACTTAAAAAGCAAGCTCCATCTTTAGCATAGGTGAGCATGGATTCTTTCATCCAATCTGGATATGATTCAAAAACATCTATAGGGGAGTTGAGATATTTGAGTTTAGCACATTCTTCATCACTCCAATGAACAACAACTTCTTTTGCGCCAATTTTATAGGCCTCGTCAACAATCATTCTCGTGAAATTAACGCATTCTACAGGTGATTTTATAACAAGAATTTGATTAGGTTGTACGTTTACACCGATTGATACACTAAGTTTTGCATATTTTTTTAATAACTCATCATTTATTTTCATATACTCAGATCATCTCCTTAATAATTGCGTAATAATTTTAAATTATTCTAATAAAGTAAATTATTAATCATTTTTATTATATATGTAAAACTATTAAATTTCTATACAAAATTATTTTATAGTATAGGTTTTTATGTTAAAAAGATATTATAAATATAATTTTGAAATATTTACATTTATTTTTCATAATTATTATAAATCACTAAAAATCAGCATAAAAATAAGTATAACATATTTTAGGAGGATATATGGATAAATTAATTTATTTAAATCATCTTGCAAAAGTATTTTCTAATAATTTTCATTTAGAAATAAATAAGAGCCTAATGAATAAAAGGATAGATATTTATGGAATTTGGAATATGAAATTTGGAAGAAGCTTTATTTCTGAAAATAAAATAATTGATGAATATGAGTGTAATGAACATTGTTTGGTAGTCAGTGAAGATAGAGTTGATGAGGAATTTTTAGATGATTTTATAAATTATCTTAAGAAATGCACGGTAAGTATAGTTAATCCACACAAGAATCATAAAACTACCTACATAACTGGAATACTTGTGACTAAAAACATAAATGATGAAGATATTATGAGAAAAATTAAAAGATTTAATTATACTAAGAATTATAGAATGAGTTTTTATGGATGGAGTATTTTAAGGCTTATTGTAGTAGATTTGAATAACGGTGAAATATATCATAATAAAATATCTAAAGATATAATTGACAGTTTATCCTTTGATAAGGTTAATATAAATTAATCTATAATCGGCATTTTCTTTGTTTAATATAACTTAGTTAAAAATAAGGTTTATAATTTTATGACCTTGTTTTAAATATAAAGGGGGTTTTGGTATGAATTCATTAGCTTTATTATTAATTTGCATAGCTATATTCATTGTAGCCTATGTGACTTATGGAGCCTTTCTTGCTAAAAAATTTGGGATTGATCCCAAAAGAAAAACTCCAGCACATACACTAAGGGATGATGTAGACTATTGTCCAACAAATTCAAAGGTATTACTTGGACACCATTTTTCATCTATAGCTGGAGCAGGTCCAATCACAGGACCTATCCAAGCGGCTATATTTGGATGGTTACCTGTATTATTGTGGATAATCATAGGAAGTATCTTTATAGGCGGAGTTCATGATTTTGGATCATTAGTTGCATCTGTAAGGCATGATGGGAAAACAATAGGTGAAGTTATTAAAGTAAACATTGGAGAGAAAGGAAAAAAATTATTTAATATATTTGGATGGGTCACAATTGTATTGGTAGTAGCAGCTTTTACAGATATTTGTGCATCTACCTTTGCTTATGATCCTGCTATTCCAGAAAATTTGATGGGAGCTCAAGCTGGAACAGCATCTATGCTATTTATTGTATTAGCAGTGATTTTTGGATTTAGTGTGTTCAAAAAAGGTGCTAAGTTATCAGTAGCTTCAGTAATAGGGATAGTGCTATTATTATTTTGTATTTATATAGGATATATATTTCCAATTATTAAGTTGTCAAAGCTTGGATGGCAAATATTATTACTAATATATATTTTCTTAGCATCTACATTACCTGTTTGGTTATTATTACAACCAAGAGATTATTTATGCTCATTCCTACTATACGGAATCATTATAGGTGCTCTGCTTGGAATAGTAATAAAAAGACCTGCTATGGAATTAGCTGCTTTTAATGGTTTTAATATGGGTGGAAAAACTCTATTCCCATTCTTGTTTGTAACTGTTGCTTGTGGTGCTATTTCAGGTTTCCATTCTCTTGTGAGCTCAAGCACCACATCTAAACAGATTGATAGAGAAGAGCCGGATGCTAAACTTATAGGATATGGTTCTATGTTAATTGAAGGTATAGTAGCTGTTATAGCTCTCATAGCTGTAGGCTATGTAACCAAAGCAGAAGGTACACCTGCTGTTATATTTGCAAATGGTGTTGCTAATTTTATGAGTGGATTCGGAATACCTCAACAAGTAGGTATAGTGTTTGTTACTTTGTGCTTTTCAGCTTTTGCTCTTACAAGCTTAGATACAGCTACTAGGATTGGAAGATATATTTTACAAGAGTTATGTGAGGGAAAAGGTGGTAAAAAGAATATTATAAGCAAAAACATGTATGTATCAACTGGAATAACTGTTTTAGCTTCCTTTGGTTTAATCCTTTATGGATATAATAAGATATGGCCAATATTCGGATCCGCTAATCAACTTTTAGCAGCTCTTGCACTTTTAGCAATAACAGCATGGCTTACTAAGAGTGGAAAGAAAGCTTTAGTTACAATTATACCCATGGTATTAATGTTTATTGTAACATTATCTGCTTTAGGTCTATTAATTAAAGATTATATTTTCTCATCAACTCCCAATTATATATTAGGTATAATTGCACTAATACTATTTATTCTTGCTATAGTCTTAATAATAGAAGCGTATAACACATTAATACGAAATAATAATTCAAAGAAAAATGTTAATAAGACTATATTAAAGTAGTTAGCATATTTTATAGAAAATAAAAAGTAATATCTACAGTAAAAGAGCCTATTTATGAATTAATTAATAGACTCTTTTATTATGGTATAATAGAATATTTATTATGTAACGATATACATATATAATAAAATTTTGTTGTGAAATTACGTAAGAGTTGCATAAGAGTATTTCATCTGGAGAATATTTATGTTATAAATAAATATGAATAATGAATTTAATAGGATATATATAACGACAAATTACTAACACAATTCATTAATGGAATGAATAAGTTTACAATGGATTTATCCGATGACTACCAGTTCTAGTACTCCCTCTTTTTAAAAGTGAGAGTTAAGAGTTGGTATGTCCCTGGATAACGATTTCTAAGCTTCGGAGAAGCTAAGAAATCAGTTTATTTAAGGTATAAAAGTTTTTCAAATATAAGGAGGTGAACTTTAGTAAGTACAGTACTTATTGGTACAAACTTCTAAAGTTATTTATGTTTAAGGAACATATAGATGAAAATAAAGAGCAGATTATAAAAGATTTGATAGAATTAGTAAAAATAAGAAGTGTAGCTTCTCATAAAAAGCCTAATATGCCTTTCGGGGAAGAAGTTCACAAGAGTCTTAGGTTTGTGTTAGACAAAGCTAAAGATATGGGATTTAAAAGTCAAAGCTTTTGCGGATACTGTGGTCAAGTAGATGCTGGATGTGGTGATTATACAATTGGTGTTTTATGTCATGTAGATGTGAACGAAGAAGGAGCAGGGTGGACAAAACCCCCATTTTCAGGAGAAATTTATGATGGTAAGATATATGGACGAGGTATTGTAAAGGCAAAGGCACCTTTAATAGCTTGTCTATACGCTATGAAATTCTTAAAGGATGAAGATTTAATTCCAGAAGGAAAAAAAATTAGAATGATTGTGGGGGCAGATAAGGAGACTGGAATAAAAAGCATAAATTATTATAAGGAATATGAAGTAGCTCCAGATATAGGGTTTACCCCAGACGGTGTATTTCCTGTTATATATGGAGAAAAGGGTATAATGAATTTTGATCTTCATATGGAATTTTCAGGTGGCTTTGATGCGCCTATCAATATAGTACAAATAGTTGGAGGACAAAGTATAGATACTGTACCGTCTAAAATTAGTATTATACTTAGTTGTGAAGATATATTTAAAGATAAAATTGAAACGGAGCTAAAAAGGTTTTCAAAACTTCAAAACATAAAATATGAAACTATAAGTCAAAATAAACTTATGAATATAGAATTTATAGGTAAGGAAGCTGATAGTAACAACCCGGATAAAGGAGTAAATGCCATATCCTATGGACTTAAGTTTCTTGAGAATTTTGAGGAATTTATTGATAAAAGAGAATTTGTTCATGAATATAATAGATTAATTTCTACTTCATACAATGGAGAAAAAATAAATTGTAAATTACAAGATGAAGATTCTGGTAACTTTACTTTTAATGTGAGCACCATAAATTTAACTAGTGATAGAGTTGATATAAAGGTTAATATCAACTATCCTATATCATATGTATATAGTGATGTATTAGAATTAGTTAAAGATGGTTTTAAGTATTCTTCTCTTGAAATAAAAAATCTAAGTCACCTAAGGTCAGTTTCCTTTTCTAAGGATAGCTTTGTAGTAAAAAAACTTATGAAGGCTTATAGAGAAGTTACTGGTGATGAAGAATCACAGCCTTACGTAAGTTCAAAAGGAACCTATGCAAGAGTCTTGAGTAACCTGGTATCCTTTGGACCTATACTTCCTAAAAATAAGGGGTTAGATTATGCAGTTGATGAGTTTATTACTTTGGATGAATTTATGGATTTAGTAGAAATATATGCTATGGCTATATATGAACTATTGAAATAAAATTTAAAATTGTTGAAAGGGGTGGAGGATATTAAGAAAAAAAACATACTATTGCTTATAACTATTTTCTGGATTAGCTTTATATTTTATATGTCATCTCAACCGGCGGTGGAATCTTCAAGTTCTAGCTCTAAAATAGTAAATGTTATATTAAGTACTTTAAAATTAGATGAATCTAAGGGGGAAGTATTGACTGTGATAGTTAGGAAGGGAGCTCATTTTACAGAATATTTCATTTTGGGTGGTTTAGTTACAATCACCTGTGGAGCTTTCAATAAAAAGAAAAATAACTCTTTTATTCTATTATCTTGTATATTAGTGGCTTTAAGCGATGAGTTTTTGCAGAGTTTTATTATAGGTAGGAGCTCTGAAGTAAGAGATGTACTAATTGATTTTAGTGGTGTAGTTACATTCTTTATAGTAAATTATATGGCTACCCATATAAAAATAGTGAAAAGAGGACAATTTTATGAATAAGTTTAAATTATACCATATGTTTGTGTACATAGGATGGTTTGCTATTATATATTATTGTATTTTAAAGATATTTAACTTCCATATAGCCTTTGCAGGGTTCTGGCTAATAGTAGCTATATTGAGTTATATAACTCATTGGATTTTAAAAAATAACCTTACAGAAAATTCCTCAGGAAAAGTATTAACTGTAATTGTTTCTATAGGTCTTATATTTTTTTGTGTATTAGAAGGATTAATTATATATACTGGCACTATTGAGGATGACCGTATTACAGATTATGTTTTAGTATTAGGAGCTGGAATAAATAAGGAACAAATATCTAAATCTTTACGTTTTAGACTAGATAAAGCTATAGAATATAATAAAATCCATGATAATATACCTATTATAGTTAGTGGCGGCATGGGTAAAGATGAGGATATCACTGAAGCTCTTGCTATGAAGAGATATTTAGTAAGTAATGGAGTAGATGAGAATAATATTATAATGGAAGAAAAGTCTACTAATACCTATGAGAATTTTAAGTTTTCAAAAGTAATAATGGAGAATAAAAGTAAAGAAAAGGACAATATAAGTGTTACCTTAATAACCAATAGATTCCACATGTTTAGAGCTAAGTACATAGGAATTAATACGGGATTAAAGATATATTGTTATAGTGCTAAAAATGAAATAATTACATCATTGAATTTTTATGTGAGAGAAAGTTTTGCTTATGTAAAGGAGTTAATTTATCATTATATAAAATAAAGTTAAACAGTACTGTATGTTGATTTTATTATTGAAAAATATTAACGTAATTAATCTAATAATATGTATATTAGGATCTATAGGAGGCGATTTATATGTATATAGGAATAGATTTAGGGGGAACTAACGTAGGAATTGGTATTGTGGATAGTGATAATAAGTTAATATACAAAGATTCAATTCCTACTAAAAGGGAAAACGGATTCAATGACATTATTGAAGATATAATAGCATTGATTTCTAAGACTATAAATGTTAATAATATACCTAAATCTCATATACAGGGTATAGGAATAGGTATACCTGGAATAGTGGATCCTAAAAGCCAAATCATAATTGATTGTGTAAATCTCAGGTGGAATAATGTAGATATCAAGAGTGCTATTGAGGAGAAATTAAGTATTCCGGTTTTCGTAGGTAATGATGCTACTGTAGCTGGAGTAGCTGAATTGGTAGTTGGAGCTATGAAAGGCTATCATACGGGAGTTTTACTAACCTTAGGAACCGGTATTGGTGGAGGCATAATAATTAATGGACATGTATATGATGGGTTCCACGGAATAGGCTCTGAAATTGGGCATATGATAGTGGGAGAAAATTATTATGATTGCAATTGTGGGAGAAATGGATGTTTAGAAACCTTTTCCTCATCTACAGCTATAATAAAGCATGCAAGAAAACTGATTGAAGAAGGAAATGATTCAGCTATTATGACTGAAGTTAAAGGTAATTTAAATAGTATTGATGGAAAAGTTATATTTGACCAAGCTAAGGCAGGAGACAAGGTAGCTTGTAAAGTAATTGGTAGAATGACAAATTATTTAGCTATAGGAATTATGAATATTATTTCTATAGTAGATCCTGAAGTTTTTGTAATAGGAGGTGGTTTATCAGCTGCAGGAGAGTATTTTATTTCTATGTTAAGGGAAAAAGTATCTCAAATAACTTATTATAAAGGTATGGATGTAGGGAAAATTTTATTATCTGGCATTGGAAATGATGGTGGTATTATAGGAGCAGCTTCTCTGTGTAAATATAGATAAAAAATATATATATAATAAAAGCATTTATGGATATAAATAGTATTCCATAGGTGCTTTTAATTTCATTCACAATTTATCCATAAAATATTTCGAAAAAATCTAAAATTGAATTATATGTATAGCACATATAAAAAAAATATGAAATTTTCAAATAAAGGTTTATTTTTTTTGAAGTTTGTATTATTATATAAATAAAGACGAATAATAAATGTATTATATTATATAATGTTCGTATATATTAAAGGGGGATACGTTAAATGAATAAAATATTCACCATTTATGTTGAAAAAAAATCAGAATTTAATAAGGATGCACAAGAATTATTAAGAGAAGTTAAAAACTTATTATCAATAAATAGCATAAATGATATAAGGTTAATAAATAAATATGATATTTGTGGTATTACAAATGAAGAGTTGGAAGCAATAAAATATACGGTATTAAGTGAAAAGAATACCGATAATATATATGAGGAAAATATAGATTTAGAAGGAAGTAATTACTTTGTAGTTGAATACCATGAAGGCCAGTATGATCAAAGGGCTGATTCAGCAGCTCAATGTATTCAACTAATTACACAAAAGGAAGCTCCACAAGTTAAGACAGCGAAAGTAATAGCTTTATATGGAGAGGTTACCAAAGAAGAAATTAAAAAAATAAAGAATTATTATATAAATTCTATAGATTCTAAGGAAAGTTCACTAAAGAAAAAAGAAATTATAATGGAAGATCAACAATTGCCATCAGAGGTAGAGATAATAGATGGATTTATAAATATGAATGAAAGTGAATTGCAGAATTTTTTAAAGGAAAAAGGGTTATCTTTAAGTATTGGAGATATAGTTCTTATAAGAAATTACTTTAAAAGAGAAGATAGAAATCCTACAATTACAGAAATAAAAGTATTAGATACTTATTGGTCAGATCACTGTAGACATACTACTTTTCAAAGAGTATTAACAGATGTAGATTTTGAGGAAGGAAAGTATATAGAGCCTGTTAAAAAAGGGTTCGAAGTATATAAGAACTACAGAAGAGAAGTATATAAAGATAGAGAAAAGCCAATAACTTTGATGGATATGGCAGTTATAGCTATGAAGAAGCTAAGAAAAGATGGAAAACTTGAAAAATTAGATCAATCTGAAGAGATAAATGCATGTAGTATAGTTATCGATGTGGATGTTAATGGTAAGCTAGAAAAGTATCTTCTAATGTTTAAAAACGAAACGCATAATCATCCAACAGAAATTGAACCTTTTGGAGGCGCCTCAACTTGTCTTGGAGGAGCTATAAGAGATCCACTATCAGGTAGAAGTTATGTATTTGGAGCTATGAGAATTACTGGTTCTGGAGACCCAAGAAAAGCCATAAAGGAAACTTTAGTAGGGAAGCTTCCGCAAAGAAAGATTACGAAGGAAGCAGCAAAAGGATATAGTAGCTATGGAAATCAAATTGGACTTGCTACAGGATATGTAAGAGAAATTTATGATGAAGGGTATGTAGCTAAGAGAATGGAAGTGGGAGCAGTGCTTGGAGCAGCTCCTGCAAAAAATGTTATTAGAGAAGTACCAACTCCAGGAGATGTAGTAATATTACTTGGAGGAAGAACAGGAAGAGATGGAATTGGTGGAGCCTCAGGATCATCTAAGGAGCACAATGAAAAATCCATTGACAACTGTAGTTCAGAAGTTCAAAAGGGGAATGCACCTACAGAGAGAAAAATCCAGAGATTATTTAGAAAAAATGAAGTTACAACATTGATAAAGAGATGTAATGATTTTGGCGCTGGTGGAGTTTCTGTAGCAATTGGAGAACTTGCTGATGGAATTAAAATTAACTTAGATAAAGTTAAGAAAAAATATGAAGGTTTAGATGGAACTGAATTAGCTATATCAGAGTCACAAGAAAGAATGGCTGTAGTGGTTTCACAAAAAGATGTAAAGAAATTTATAACTCTTTGTGAGGAAGAAAATTTAGAAGCTACAGTAGTGGCAATGGTAACTGAAGAAAAATCCATGATTATTACATGGCAAGGAACAGAAATAGTTAATCTAAAGAGAGATTTCTTAGATACAAACGGTGCTAGTACTTATGGTAAGGTTCAGGTTACTGCACCCAAAGAAGAAGATAACTACTTTAACAAGAAAAATATTAAGTTATCACTAAAGGAAGCCTTTGAAGAATTGTCTAAGGACTTAAATGTGATGTCACAAAGGGGTCTTATGAATATATTTGACTCCACAATAGGAGGAAATACAGTATTAATGCCATATGGAGGAGAAACTCAAAGAACTCAAGTGGATGGGATGGTATTTAAGATACCAGTGGAAAATGGAGAGACTACTACTACAGCTTTAATGGCGCATGGTCATAATCCTAAAATTTCGAAATGGAGTCCCTTCCATGGAGCATTATATGCAGTGGTAGAGAGTATTACTAAACTAGTAGCTTTAGGTGGAGATATAAATGGAACTTACCTTTCTTTCCAAGAGTATTTTGAAAAGTTAGGAGATGACCCTAAAAAGTGGGGAAAACCATTTGCAGCATTACTTGGTGGACTATATGCACAGCACAATTTAGAAATAGCAGCAATAGGTGGCAAGGATAGTATGTCTGGAACATTTAAAGACCTAAAGGTTCCACCTACATTAATAAGTTTTGCTGTGACTACAGGAAACATAGACAATACAATAAGTAATGACTTTAAGAAAGTTGGAAGTAAAGTTATAGTTATAAATGCGCCTATAAAGGAAGATTTTACTCCAGATTTTAAAGTGTTAAATAATAACTATAGATTGGTAAGTGAACTAATAAAGTCAAGAAAAATTTTAGCAAGTGGAAGTATAAATTATGGTGGTGCTTTAGAAGCTATTTCTAAAATGTGCTTTGGAAATAATATAGGTATTGAGTTAAATGAGAAAGTATCTATGGAGCAGCTTCAAGGATTTGGGTATGGATCTATCATACTAGAAGTTAACCAGAATTTTAATATGGATAATGAAAACATAATTTATCTTGGAGATACAATAGAAGAACATGCAATAGTAAGAGTAAATGAAAAAATTAACTTAAATAAGTTAGCTAGTTCATATGAAGATGGCCTTGAAGAAATTTTCAATAAAAACTACGGAAAAGATAGAATAAATCATCTTGAAATGAAGGACGAAATTTTATTTGATAGAAGCAAAAGAGATGAAAATTTAAAAGTATCACCAATGATTAAGATTGCAAAACCTAAGGTACTTATTCCGATTTTCCCTGGAACAAACTGTGAATATGATTGTGAGAGGGCTTTCTTAAAAGCAGGAGCATTGGTTGAAACTGTTATATTTAATAATTTATCTCCTGAACATATAGGGCAATCTATATTGAATATGGAGAAAAGTATAAAAGAATCTCAAATAATTATGTTACCTGGAGGATTTTCAGCGGGAGATGAGCCAGATGGTTCAGGTAAGTTTATAAATGCCATATTTAGAAATGAAAGAGTTAATAATGCTGTTATGGAGTTATTAAACAATAGAGATGGCTTGATGCTAGGAATTTGCAATGGATTCCAAGCTCTTATAAAACTAGGACTTGTACCTTATGGAGAAATAAGAGATATTGCTGAAGATAGCCCAACTTTAACCCATAATTTAATTGGAAGTCACCAAAGTACAATGGTAAATACTAAAATAGTGAGTAATAAATCACCATGGCTTAGTGAGTGTAATGAAGGTGAAATTTATAAAGTTCCAATTTCTCATGGTGAAGGAAGATTTGTTGCTAATGAAAATGTGGTAAGAGAATTATTTAAAAATGGTCAGGTTGCAACTCAGTATGTAGATAATAGTGGTAATCCAACCTATGATATAAACTTTAATCCAAATGGATCTATATATGCAATTGAAGGAATCACAAGTATAGATGGAAGAGTATTTGGAAAGATGGCTCATAGCGAGAGAGTAGGAAATGGTGTTATTAAAAATGTATTAGGTGAACATGATATGAAAATCTTCCAGAGTGGAGTTAAGTATTTTAAATAAGATTTGTAGATGTGGAGGAGAATTAAATGAAGGTAGCAATTATATTTGGAAGTAAATCAGACACAGAGGTAATGAGAGGTGCAGCGAAATGCTTAAGAGAATTTAATATCCCTTTCCAAGCTCATGTGTTGTCAGCTCATAGGGTGCCAGAAAAATTAACAGAGGTTTTAAAAAAGTTAGAGGAAGAAGGCTGTGAAGCAATTATAGCTGGAGCAGGGTTAGCAGCTCATCTTCCAGGAGTTATAGCTTCAAAAACTATTATACCAGTAATAGGGGTTCCAATAAATGCAGCTATAAATGGCGTGGACTCTCTTTATTCAATAGTACAGATGCCAAAATCAATTCCAGTGGCTACTGTAGGAATAAATAATAGTTATAACGGTGGAATGATGGCAGTACAAATGCTTTCAGTAAAGTACCCAGAAATTAAACATAAGTTAAAGGAATATAGAAAAAATATGAAAGAAAATTTTATAAAAGAAAATGAAGCGGGGGTAGAATTATAATGGATATGAAAAATTTTATTTATGAAGGAAAAGCAAAGAGAATATTTAAAACTGAAAAGGAAGATGAAGTACTTGTTTACTACAAGGATGATGCAACAGCTTTTAATGGTGAGAAGAAGGCATCAATAGCTTCAAAGGGAATACTAAATAATACTATCAGTTCCATAATCTTTGAAATGTTAAAAGAAAAAGGAATAAAGACTCACTTTGTTGAAAAAATTAGCGATAGAGAACAAATATGTAAGAAGGTAGATATAATTCCACTAGAAGTTATAGTTAGAAATATAGCTGCTGGAAGTATGGCTAAGAGATATGGGGTTGAAGAGGGTACAGAGCTTAAGAATACAGTACTTGAAATTAGTTATAAAAATGATGATTTAGGAGACCCTTTAATGAATGACTATCATGCTATGGCCTTAGGAATAGTTACAAAAGAGGAACTAGATTATATATATGACCAAGCTTCTAAAGTAAATAAAATACTTACTGAATTTTTCTTGAATCAAGATATAAAATTAGTAGATTTTAAATTGGAATTTGGAAAACTTAATGGACAAATATTACTAGCAGATGAAGTTTCTCCAGATACATGTAGATTATGGGATCTTAAAACAGGAGAAAAGCTTGATAAAGATAGATTTAGAAGAGAGCTAGGAGATTTAGTAGAAGGATATACAAAGGTGCTTGAAAGAATTAAGTAATTAATCATTGGCAAGAGTATTATTTAGGAGGAAACAGTAATGGATTTTAAGTTTAAGGCTTCTAGTTACGATGGATATGAGTGTTATGATGAAGATAAATTTCATGATGAGTGTGGGGTATATGGTATATATAGTAAAAAGGATAATTTAGATGTGGCAAAAAGGACATACTATGGTCTTTATGCCCTTCAACATAGAGGTCAAGAAAGCGCAGGAATAGCAACTTTTGATGGAAGTGATATGAATTGCCATAAGGATATGGGTCTTGTATCTGAAATATTTAGTAAGAAAACCTTAAAGGAATTAAAGGGATATGGTGCAATTGGGCATGTAAGATATTCTACAGCAGGCGGAAGTTCATTAAAAAATGCTCAACCACTTATGGGTAAATTTAAGCTAGGAAACATTGCTATAGCTCACAATGGAAATTTAACTAATGCTGATATCATTAAAGAACTGTTAGAAGAATCAGGGTGTATGTTTCAAACATCTACTGATACTGAGGTAATTATAAACCTTATTTCTAGAGGTGCTAAGAAAGGTATACTTCAAAGTGTAATTGATTCTATGCAAGCAATAAAAGGTTCCTTTGCTATTGTAATATTAACTGAAAATGAGTTAATAGGAGTCAGAGACCCTTATGGAATTAGACCACTATGCCTTGGTAAAATAAATGAAAGTTATGTATTAGCATCAGAAAGTTGTGCACTTAATGCTACAGGTGCTGAATTTATAAGAGATGTTGAGCCTGGTGAAGTAGTTGTAATTAATGAAGAAGGTGTAAAATCCATAAAGTTTGGTGAAAAATCTAAGCTTGCCACCTGTTCTTTTGAATATATATATTTTGCAAGACCAGATAGTGTTATAGATGGAATTAGTGTTAATAATTCTAGATATAAAGCAGGAATTAAGCTTTATGAAGTGGCACCTGTGGAAGCTGATATAGTAGTTGGGGTACCAGATTCAGGAATGTCAGCTGCAATGGGATATGCAAAGGCATCAGGTATACCTATAGATATGGCACTTATTAAGAATAAGTACATTGGAAGAACTTTTATAGCCCCAACACAAGAAGAGAGAGAAGCTTCTGTAAATGTAAAGCTTAATGTGATAAAAGAAAATGTTTTTGGTAAAAGAGTGGTTTTAATAGATGATTCTATAGTACGTGGAACCACAAGTAAGAGATTGGTAACTATGCTTAAGGAAGCTGGGGCTTCAGAAGTTCATTTTAGAGTTTGCTCTCCTATGGTTAAATATCCTTGTTATTATGGTATTGATATACCTTATAGAAGTCAGCTTATAGGTGAGAAAATGAATGAAAAAGAAATAGGGGAAGTTATTGGAGCAGATAGTCTAGTCTATCTTTCAAAAGAAAACTTATTAGAATGTCTTGATAGTGACCATGGATTTTGTTGTGGATGTTTTGATGGAGAGTATCCAATATCAGCACCAGTTAAATTTTAGTAAGGAGTGATATAGAATGATAACATATAAAGATGCAGGGGTTAATATAGAAGAAGGTTATAAAGCGGTAAAACTTATGAAAGAATATACAGCAAGAACTTTAACTTCATCGGTTTTAAATGGGATTGGAAGTTTTGCTGGAATGGTAAAACTACCGGAAGGATATAAAAAACCTGTACTAGTTTCAGGTACTGATGGAGTAGGGACTAAGATTGAAATTGCAATCAAGCTTAAAAAATTTGATACAGTAGGGATAGACTGTGTAGCTATGTGTGTTAATGATATTCTATGTCATGGTGCTAAACCTTTATTTTTCCTAGATTATATTGCTTGTGGAAAATTAGATTCTCTAATAGCCAGTGATATTGTAAAAGGTGTTAGTGAAGGATGTCTACAAAGTTATGCTTCACTTATTGGAGGAGAAACAGCAGAAATGCCAGGAATGTATAATTTAGGAGATTATGATCTTGCAGGATTTGCTGTTGGTATTGTAGATGAAGATGAAATTATAGATGGAAGTAAAATTAAAGAAGGGGATGCACTTATAGGCATAACTTCTTCTGGTGTACACAGTAATGGCTATTCCCTTGTAAGAAAAGTTGTTGAGAATTATGATGAAGTCCTTGAAGGAAGAACCTTAGGAGAAATTCTATTAGAACCAACAAAGATATATGTTAAGCCAGTATTAGCACTTATGAAGAAATTTGATATCCATGGAATGTCACATATAACTGGCGGTGGATTTTATGAAAATGTACCAAGAATGTTTAAAGATAACTTTACAGCAGAGATAAAAAAGGATTCTTTCCCAAGACAACCTATATTCCAATATTTAATTAATAAAGGCGTAGACGAGTATCATATGTTTAATACATTTAACATGGGAATAGGTATGGTTCTTGCGGTAGATAGCTCAGTTAAAAATGATGTGATTAATGAACTTAAAGCTCTTGGAGAAGAAGCTTATGAAATAGGTAAAGTACAAACTGGAGGTGGAGGAGTTTGCTTAATATAGCAGTATTAGTTTCTGGTGGAGGAACTAATCTCCAGTCTATCATTGATAACATTAAAAATGGATATTTAAAAGATGTAAATATTAAGTATGTCATAAGTGATAGAGAAGGAACCTATGGAATAGAAAGAGCTAGAGCACACAATATTGATACTTTAGTCTTAGATAGAAAGATATATAAGAAAGAGCTAAGCAATAAAATTTATGAAGTATTAAATGATAAGGTGGATTTAATTGTTCTTGCGGGATATTTATCAATTATATCATCTCCTTTAGTAGATGGTTTTAAAGAGAAAATAATTAATATTCATCCTTCACTTATTCCAAGCTTTTGTGGAAAAGGAATGTATGGAATTAAAGTTCATGAAGCTGCAATAGATTATGGTGTAAAAGTTAGTGGATGTACAGTACATTTTGTAGATGAAAATACAGATACAGGAGCTATAATTATCCAGAATGTAGTAAATGTAAAATCAGATGACACTCCAGAAAAGCTACAAAAAAGAATATTAGAAGAAGAACATAAAGCTTTGCCATTAGCTATAAAGCTTATGAGTGAGCATAAGCTTTTTATAGAGGATAGAAAAGTTATTATAAAGGAGTAATGGAATTATGAAAAGAGCTTTAATAAGTGTTTATGATAAGAATGGAATTGTAGAGTTTACAAAATTCTTAGTAGAGCATGGGATAGAAGTTATATCTACTGGTGGTACCTATAGTCTTTTAAAGAAAAATAACATAGAAGTTAAAGAAGTAGCAGAAGTTACAAAGGCAGCAGAAATGTTAGATGGAAGAGTAAAAACACTACACCCTGTAGTTCATGGAGGTATCCTTGCTATTAGAGATAATGAGGAGCACATGAAGACTTTAAAAGAAAGAGAAATAGATACTATAGATTTAGTTTGTGTTAATCTATATCCTTTCTTTGAAAAAGCTAATGAGGGATTAACCTTTGAAGAAACAGTAGAATTTATAGATATAGGTGGTCCAACAATGCTTAGAAGTGCTGCTAAAAACTTTAAAGATGTGGTAGTAATAAGTGATGTAGAAGATTATAAAATAGTTATGGAGGAAATGAAGGAAAGTGGAGAAGTTTCCTTTGAAACTCGTAAATATCTTGCTATGAAGGTATTTAACTTAACCACAGCCTATGATAGTGCAATATGTGAATACTTATTAAACCACATGGAGAATAAGGATAAGCATTCAAATAAGTATTTATCCTTATCTTATGAAAAAATGGAAGATTTAAGATATGGAGAAAATCCTCATCAAGAAGCGTCTGTATTTACTAACACAAATAAAACTGGAATGCTTAATAATATTGTAATATTAAATGGTAAGGCACTTTCTTACAATAATATAAAGGATATGGATATAGCTTGGAAAGTAGTAAATGAATTTGAAGAAATTACCTGTTGTGCTTTAAAACATAATACACCATGCGGAGTTGCGGTGGGTGATTCTGCTTTAGATGCTTATAGTAAAGCATATAGTTGTGATAATGTTTCAATTTTTGGAGGTATAGTAGCTATTAATACTAAAGTAACTAAAGAGGCAGCAGAAGAAATGAAAAAAACTTTCTTAGAAATTGTTATTGCGCCTGAGTTCGAAGAAGAAGCTTTAGAAGTACTTAAAACAAAGAAAAATCTAAGAGTTATAAAATGTATGAGTAAACCAAGTGATAAAAAAGAAGTTGTTTCTGTAGATGGAGGTATATTAGTACAAGATGTAGATAGAAAGCTTTATGAGGAATTAAAAGTAGTTACAGAAGCAAACCCTTCAAAGGAACATATGAGTGATATGATATTTGGAATGAAGGTTTGTAAATATGTAAAGTCCAATGCTATAGTAGTAGTTAAGGATGGTATGGCCAAGGGAATAGCTGGTGGACAAGTTAATAGAATTTGGGCTACAACTCAAGCTATAGATAGAGCTGGAGATGGAGTAATCCTTGCTTCTGATGGGTTCTTCCCATTTAGAGATTGTGTAGATGAAGCTAGTAAACATAATATAAAAGGAATAATTCAGCCAGGTGGATCTATGAGAGACAATGAGAGTATTGAGGCATGCAATGAGTATGGCATACCTATGATTTTATCAGGAATGAGACATTTTAAACATTAGTATCCTATAAGTTAAACTGGAGGTGATTTTATGAAAATTTTAGTCATAGGAAATGGTGGAAGAGAACATGCTATAGCATGGAAGCTCGGTGAGAGTGATAAGGTTTCAAAGATATATTGTGCTCCAGGAAATGGTGGTACTTCTATGGAACATAAATGTGAAAATATTAATTTAACAGATAATGATAAACTTCTAAACTTTGCTTTAGAAAACTCTATAGATTTAACTGTAGTTGGACCAGAAGTATACCTATGTAATGGTATAGTAGATTTATTTAAAAGTCACAATCTAAAAATATTTGGACCTAGTAAGAAAGCAGCAACTCTTGAAGGAAGCAAAACCTTTGCTAAGGAATTTATGAAAAAATATGGAGTTAAAACTGCAGCTTATGAAGCTTTTAGAGATTCAAAGAAGGCTTTAGAGTATTTGGAAAAGGCTGAATATCCAATAGTTATAAAAGCTGATGGACTTGCTGCAGGTAAGGGCGTTGTTATAGCTGAAACTAAGGAAGAAGGAATTTTAGCCATTAATGATTTCATGGTTAATGATACTTTTGGAGGAGCAGGTAAGGAAATTATAATTGAAGAATTCTTACCAGGTGTAGAAGCTTCAATATTAAGTATTACGGATGGAAATACTATAATTCCATTTATATCATCTAAGGATCATAAAACTATATTTGAGGATAATAAGGGACCTAATACAGGTGGAATGGGAACTGTGGCTCCAAACCCATACTGTAATGAAAGTGTTTTAAAAGCCTTTAAAGAGGATATTTTAAAGCCAACGCTTAAGGGGATACAGGAAGAAAATCTAGACTATATAGGAATAATATTCTTTGGATTGATGATTTGCGAAAAAGGAGTATATCTTTTAGAGTATAATGTTAGAATGGGTGATCCAGAAACACAGGTGGTGTTACCTCTTATGGAGAGTTATTTTATTGATATAATTGAAGCTGCAATAGAAGGAAAACTTAGTGATGATATAGTTAAGTTTAAAAATAAGACAGCTTGTTGTGTTATAGGCTCTTCGAAAGGATATCCGGGGAGATATGAAAAAGGTGAGTTAATTACAGGTGTTGATAGTTGTAGTGAAAAGGTATTTATTGCTGGAGCTGATTCCATATATAATAAATTAATTACTAATGGTGGTAGAGTTTTAGGAGTTACAGCTCTTGGAGATAATCTAGAAGAGGCAAGAGAAAAGGCTTATAAAGGGATATTACAAGTAAATTTTAATGGAATGTATTATAGAAAAGATATAGGTAAATAAATACTGAAATAAGAAAATGCTAAGGAGGTGGAATATAGCTACTCCTTAGCATTTTTATTTATATACTCACTATATTATATATTTATAGGCTTTGTGAAAATTTCAGAAAATGGTTTTCATAAGTAAATCTACATTTATTTAAAATCTAGTTTATAGAGTAGTCTTGATTAAAGAAAAGAGAAAAGAGAAAAGGGTATAATTTTATTAATTTAAGGTATATGAAGTAACTTTAAATCCTATAATATACAGTGAGGAAGTTCTTACGAATTTATTACAATATGTTTTTTATGTTGAAATAAATTCGTACATAATGTATTATAATCAATGTGTATATTTATGTGTTAAAAAATATATACCAAAATATGTAAAAAGTATTAACAAAATTAGTAAAAATGTGTAAGATATATATAGAGGATTTTAAGAACACATTATTATGTAAAACTATAAAATAATTTCCATGATGATAATAACATATTATATATGGAAGAATAGAAAAATAAAGGTGAAGATTATGTTTAATTTAATATTATTAATTATTATGTCTCCATATACTGCATTATTTACCGGAGTATATACTACTTATAGAGTTATAAAGATGAGAGAGGAAATACAGAAAAATAGTTGGAATATGGGATTGGTTCTTTTGTTTCTTTGGTCTCTATTAGCTGGACTTCTTAATAAAAGTATTATGTCTGCCGCTGTTTCAATAGTTTTTTTCTTATATTTTACTATAAGTGTAGTATTACAAAACTATTGCAAGACAGAAGAAAAATTGGAAATAATATGTAATTATTTAATTAAGTTTTCAATTTTTTCGGGAATTGTTGGAATTATAGAAAAGGTTACTTTTGCATATTTCCCAATGGAACTGTGGAAAAAATTTTTAGGTGTACCATTGGAGGTTTCAACTAATCATAGAATTTTTAGTACTTTTGGAAATCCGAACATAGCTGGAGATTGGTTTGCTATTATGATGATAATGGCCATATACTATGCTTCTAATAGTAAAAGTGTTAAGGTGAAGTTGGCATATTATAGTGCTACAGCTCTATTTTTAATAAATCTTTGTTTAACTGGCTCAAGAGGGGTTTTTATTGGATTAATATTTGGATTAGTTTCCCTATTACTATTGAAAGTAAAAAGAAATAAGAGTGATATAATAATTGTTATATCTATTTTATTAGTTATAGGTATAGTAGGTTTTACTCCTCCAAAAGTATCTGATATTTCTCAAGAGATTACTGGTCATCAGATGGAGAGGTCTTTTGACACTAGAGAAGAAATATGGTTAGGATCTTTAAAGATGATAGATGAGAAACCATTGATTGGTTGGGGAATGTTAGGAACTATAGAGCATGGTAATGAATATTCAAGATATAGTTCTGTTATTAATCATTCTCATAATATATGGCTATCATTATTAACTTCTTTAGGAGTAATCGGACTTTTAATTTACTTATATATAAGAGCAAATATCTATAAAGATTTAATATATCTTTATAAATCTGGATATAGTAGTGTAGCTTTACTTATGGCAATACAGGTAGTTGTTTTAGTTCATGGAGTAATTGATTTTACAATAATAACTCCTCAAATAGGAATACTATTTATTGGATCATCATCTATAGTCACGGCTCTAGCAAAAGAAAGTGTTAGTGTGTTTTCAAAAAGAAGAAGTATAGCTGTATAGTTATTAAGTTTTGTAAAAGCTTTTATGAAGAAGTTTATTCTCATAAAAGCTTTTTTTATATATTAGAGCTTAAGTAAAGGCTAAGTACAGGATTTTCATTTATTAAAATTATATATGTAATTAGTATAATAGATTAATTTATATTGTTGTATTAATATTACCAATAAGTATTATTATACTTATCAATAATTAGTATTGGTAAATTGCTATATAAAGCAATAAAATGAAATTAAGAAATTTATAACAAGGTTTTAATAGGGGGCATTACATTATGAATCTAAAGTATTTAAAAGAGCTGGAACAGCCTATTAGAGAAAAGTTGATGAGAGAAGAGTTGGGGGAAGAAAAGTGCAAAATAATTGATAAATTCAATTTACATCCCAATGAAAACTTATATTGGGAAAGAGTAGAGCCAAAATACCCTAATCAAGAATATTTTAGTCATAAGCTAGCCACGAAGAGTACGCCTATAGGGATAATATTTCATATAAATAGATTATGTTATGCAAAAACTAAATATTTTGAACAGAATTGGGATAAATTTGTTCCATGTATATATAGTTATATAAATAATTTTGTAGAAACGGAAATCTATAATATGGAGTATATCAAACATAAAAGTACAGGTATAATTCTAGATTTGCGAGAACTTGCAAAAATTCATTGGATAGATGATTTCAGAGCCATATGTACTTACTTAGAGGAGAAAGAGATAGAAATGCAATCCTAATAGAAAAATTAAATTTATAAGAGCTTAGTTATCATCTGATAATTAAGCTCTATTTTTAGTGCGCCCAGCATGGGCGTAATCTTAAGGGTGAAAGTCCCTAACACGACCTAGTAGTGGTAAGTGTATAGCTTAAGACAAGGGTGTCCACCGTGAGATGGAATCTGAAGGAAGTCGGCGGCAAATCTCTGGTCTGACGAACAGAAACCACATGTAAGGCAGTACCTATGGGTAAAATTGCTAGTCAAACTAAAGCCCAATAACTACTCGAAAATAGGTAATGTAAATGTGGCAGATAGATGGAGAGAAAGATTACGTTCTTACCTGGGGAGGTCTTAGATATACATTGTGGAAATGAATTTTGAAGCAATAACCTATGTAGTGATACATAGCTGAAGTCTAAGAAGTCAGCAGAGGTCATAGTACTCTCGCTAATCGCGAAAGCGAGTGGAAGGACTGAACGATAGGAGGTTTTGAAACTTTGAAGAACACAAAGAAATGTGATGAAAGCAGACAACTTCATAGAGAAGGTTACCTACAGAAGGATAGAGTGGAACTCGAAGAGTATGTAGGAGCGCCTAGCATTTCATTGACGTTAGAAAAGCGACAAGACGCCGAAATTAAATACTCCAATGGATTGCTAGAGAAGATTATAGATAGAAACAATCTAAATCAAGCCTTTAAAAGAGTTAAAGCTAACAAAGGAAGTCATGGTATTGATGGTATGAAAGTAGATGAACTTCTACAATACTTAAAAGAAAATGGCGATAGCCTTAGGCAATCTATATTGGATGGTAGCTATAAACCAAATCCAGTTAGACGTGTAGAAATTCCAAAATCAGATGGTAAGAAGCGTCCACTGGGAATTCCAACGATAGTTGACCGAGTGATACAACAAGCCATTGCTCAAGTGCTAATCCCAATATTTGAAGAGAAGTTTTCTGAGAATAGTTATGGATTTAGACCAAATAGAAGCGCTCATCAAGCAATTCTAAAATGTAAACAGTACATGGATAATGGATATAAGTGGGCTGTTGATATAGATTTAGAGAAATACTTTGATACTGTAAACCATGATAAGCTAATAGGCTTAGTTTATAAAGAGGTTAAAGATATTAGGGTAATTTCTCTAATAAGAAAATATCTACAAGCAGGTGTGATGATGAACGGAGCAGTAAATACTACGAAAAAAAGGCGTACCTCAAGGAGGTAATTTATCTCCATTGCTTAGCAATATCATGTTAAATGAACTTGATAAAGAACTAGCAAAACGAGGATTAAATTTCTGTAGATATGCTGATGATTGTAATATATATGTTAAATCAAAGAAGGCTGCAGAAAGAGTAATGCATAGTATCACAAAATTCATAGAAGAGGATTTGAAACTCAAAGTGAATAAGGACAAAAGTAAGGTCGATAGACCGTGGAAGTTAAAGTATTTAGGATTCTCATTTTATAACAAGAAAAATGAGATGGGAATAAGGGTACACAGTAAATCCATTGAGAAATTAAAAGCTACGCTTAAGAAAATTACTGGGCGAAGCAATGCAATGAGCATGGAATATCGTGCAGTAAAATTAAGACAAATAATAATTGGTTGGATTAATTACTTTAAGTTAGCAGATATGAAAAGTACTCTTATAAGTCTAGATGAATGGCTAAGACGAAGGCTGCGCCTATGCTATTGGAAGCAATGGAAGAAAATTAAAACAAAACATGATAATCTAGTTAAATTAGGATTAGATAGCTTCAAAGCGTGGGAATATGCAAACACAAGAAAAGGCTATTGGAGAATCTCCAACAGCCCTATTTTAGCAAGAACATTATCTAACAATTACCTAAAAGAACAAGGGTTTATAACATTAACTGAAAGTTATTTAAGATATAGGTAATTCTATTGAACCGCCGTGTACCGAACGGTACGCACGGTGGTGTGAGAGGACGGAAAATAAAATAATTATTTTCCTCCTACTCGATTAAAGGACTATAAAAGAAGAAATATTTAGGTTAATATATTAAATAGATAAGCAAATATATTTAATAGTATATTATTATCTTGAAGGGAGAGATAAATATAATAAATATAGATTGGAAGCCGGATAAAAACATAAATAAGCCTCTATATATTCAAATTGTAGAGTACTTTAAGGAGAAAATAAATGGAGGAGAATGGCAAGTCGGATTCATGATTCCTACGCAACGAGAATTAGCTAAAATTTTTAATGTAAATAGAAGTACTATTGTTTCAGCTATAGATGAGTTAAAGGCAGAAGGAATCTTAGAGGGTAAGGGAAAGGGTGGAACTAAAATAGTAAATAATGTATCACCTTTATTATCTAATATACAACCAGATTGGAAGTCCTATATTGATGAAGGCATTCATATCCCTAATGTTAAGACTATTAAGAAAATCAATACCCTTGAGTTTAGAGAAGATTATATACGATTGAGCACTGGAGAACCATCATCAGAATTATTTCCAAAAGAAGATATGAAAATAATATTAAATGAAGTAGCGAGGGATATGGATAATTTAGGATATGAAAGTCCCAGTGGAACTATGTATCTTAGGCAGCAAGTAAGTAATTATTTAAAGACAATTGGCATATATGCATCACCAGGTTCTATACTTATTGTTTCTGGAGCTTTGCAAGCAATGCAGCTAATTTCTATGGGATTATTGCAAAAGGGTTCTACTGTATTGTTAGAAAATCCTTCTTATATGTACTCACTTCAAATATTTCAGTCATTAGATATGAGAAGAAGTGGGATACCTATGGATAATGAAGGAGTTATGGCTAATTTAATTCCAGATTACATAAAAAAACATGTTCCATCTATACTATATACTATACCAAATTTTCAAAATCCTACTTCTATAGTCATGTCAGAAAAAAGAAGAAAAGAGTTGATAAAGGTTTGTCAGAAAGAGAAGTTACCTATTATTGAAGATGATGTATATAGGGAGCTTTGGATTGACGCTCCACCACCGGACCCTATTAAGAGTATAGATACTAATGGATTGGTATTATATGTAGGGAGTGTATCAAAGACATTATGTCCAGGATTAAGAATTGGGTGGATTGTGGGACCAGAACCAGTAATTGAACGATTAGGTGATATAAAGATGCAAACTGATTATGGTTCTAGCTCTTTATCACAACTTACTGTGGGTAAGTGGCTAGAAACGGGGTTGTATGAAAATCATTTAAAAGAGATAAGAAGTCAATTAACTATAAGAAGAGATGTAACAATAAATGCTTTAAATAGATACTTCAAGGATATAGCTACTTGGGAAATACCCTCAGGGGGTTATTATGTTTGGATTACTTTAAAGTATAAAATAGGTATGTATAAGCTTTTTGATGAAGCATGTAAAATGGGAATTTTATTGTATCCTGGATATATATATGATGCTAATTTTAATAATTCTTTGAGAATATCTTTTTCCTATGCACCTATAGAAGAGCTAGAGGAAGGTTTATTAAAACTGTCATTACTTATTAAAGAATTGGTTAGAAGGTAAGAACTCTGTTTAGAGCGATTAAGCAATCAACTAAATTTAGAATTATATTTGTTTTTAATTACTCATAACATAATTATATGGTTGTGTTATGAGTAGTTTTTGGTTGGGTTTATTTTAATTAATATGGATGGAGAAGTATTGAGTGAATTTTCTTATAATATAAACAAGATAGCAGCTGTTAAATAAAACTAATTTAAATTAGGTATCTTTATATTAGGGGACTGGAGAGGATACTATGTTAGAAAACACTTTGATTAATGATATCCATATAAAAGAAATAGAGGAGCTGGAAGAATTTCCGCTACTAGAGATAGATTTAAAAAAGGTATATGATAATACTAAATATGTAGTGGATTTATGTAAGAATCAAGGAATTTCTGTAGCAGGAGTAGTTAAAGTTGTACATGCTATGCCACAGATAGTTTCAGAGATGGATAAGGCAGGATGTGAGTATCTTGCTACATCTAGAATAAATCAAGTTATAGAGATGAAAAAACAAGGTGTAAAAAAACCTGTTATGCTTATAAGAATACCTATGCATAATGAAATAAAACAATTAGTGGAATATGTGGATATAAGTTTAAACTCTGAAATTGAAACTTTAAAGAAAATAAACGAAGAGTGTAAATACAAAAACAAGAATCACAAAGTTATTTTAATGATGGATTTAGGTGATTTAAGGGAAGGTATTGTAGATGAAAAAGAGTTCATAAACTTAGCCTTATATGTAGAGAAAGAATTAACTAATGTAAAACTTTATGGTATAGGGACAAATTTAGGATGCTATGGTTCTGTGAAACCTACAGAAGAGAATTTAGGTAAATTATGTAATGTGGCAGAAAAAATAGAAGCTTTGATTGGAAGAGAATTGGATGTGGTTTCAGGAGGAGCTACTTCTTCGTTAACTTTAATTTGGGATGGAAAAATACCAAGTAAAATTAATAATTTAAGAATTGGAGAAGGAATATTAGTTGCTAAGGATTTAGATGATTTTTGGGAGTATGATATGTCCATGTTACATCAAGATGCCTTTGTGCTAAAAGCTCAGGTAGTGGAAGTTAAAAATAAGCCATCTCATCCAATTGGTGAAATATTTATAGATGCATTTGGGAATAAGCCCACCTATGAAGATAGAGGTGAAAGAAGACGTGCATTATTGGCAATAGGTAAGCAGGATTTTGTTTCTGTAGATACTTTAATACCTATAGATAAAAATATAGAGGTAATTGGTGCTAGTAGTGACCATTTAATTATAGATATAGAAGACTGTAAGACAAATTATAAAGTTGGTGATGTTATAGAATTCAATATATATTATCCACACTTATTATATCTAAGTGGATCAAGGGATGTAAATAAGAAATTTATATAATGAAGATAAAGGATGTTTAAATACAATATAGGTATATACAATAGATATTTTGAAATCTATTGTATATACCTATAATTATTTACAAAATTAAATAATATTAATATAATAATATTTGTGACAAGGACATGTGCCATTAGCTCAGTTGGCAGAGCACCTGACTCTTAATCAGGGGGTCCAGGGTTCGAACCCCTGATGGCGCACCAAGGGAAACAACACTGTAGAGTGTTGTTTCTTTTTAATAAAAATTTTTTTGAAAAAAGTAGCTCGTAAAATAATTAATATGATTAAATTAATCTATTTAAGTATAAACTGAATTGGTTTATATTTTTTTACATTAAATGATAAATATTTATTTAATGTATTTTAATAAAATACTTTACAAAACTTACAGTGGGTTGTATAATAATATTTGTGACAAGGACATGTGCCATTAGCTCAGCTGGCAGAGCACTTGACTCTTAATCAAGGGGTCCAGGGTTCGAACCCCTGATGGCGCACCATACCTCGTAGTACTAATAAGTATTACGAGGTATTTTACATTTTAAACTAAAAAATAGTATAGACTTAATTAATAAAATATATTAAGGTTAATATAGATTTTATACAAAATGAAAGAAGGAAAAATAATGAATCATTTATCAACAGAAAAAACTAATGCTCCTATTTGGTTTATATTTAGACAAAATGAATTATTAGTAGAAGAAAAAGAGGATAAAATTTTTATACCAAGATTTAAAGATTTAGAATCAGTTAATATTAATCCAGTAAGAGTTCAAGATCTAGGAACTAGAAGTTGTGGTAAATGTTACTCTGTAGAGGTATCAAAAGAGTATACAGAACCTTTGGGTATGAAATTTATAACCTTAAGAAACTTATATGGACAAGTTTCTGATGAAATATATATAGAAGCAGGACGTGCTATTCAAATCATGAATTGGGATAGAACCCATCAATATTGTGGTGTTTGTGGTAATAGTACTAATACTATACTAAATGAATATGGGAAAATATGTCCACAGTGTGGTTTTATAAGCTACCCTAGAATAAGTCCTGCTATAATAGTTGCTATAGTTAAAGATGGTAAATTACTTCTTGCTAAAAATGCTAAGTCAAAACATAATTTTTATAGTGTTTTAGCAGGGTTTTTGGAACCTGGTGAAACATTAGAGGAATGTGTAGAGAGGGAAGTAATGGAGGAAGTGGGAATAGAAGTTAAAAATATAAAATATTTTGGTAATCAACCATGGCCATTTCCTAATTCTCTTATGGTAGGGTTCACAGCAGAATATGATAAGGGTGAAATAAAGGTTGATGGAGTTGAAATTGAAGAGGCAAACTGGTTTGAGGTAAATAATTTACCTAGTATTCCTGGAAGCATTAGTATTGCAAGAAAACTAATAGATTGGTTTAAGGATAATTATACTGAGATCTAGATTTTAAAATTAAATTAATAATAGAATTCATAGGAAAAGTATATTGTGTTTAACAGTATACTATAAAAACTTTAACACATAATAAACAATGAATATATGTGTTAAAGGAGGGATAAAGATGGATCATGATTTATTAAGAGAACAACAATATGAGATTAAACAACGTGAAGAAGATAAAAGGAAATACAAAAAGGAGAACTATCTTCGTAATGGGAATAAATCTCAAGGTCAATACGCTCAAAGTAGCTTTAATACTACTATTGAAGAGCCAGGTACCAATGAAAGTGGTATCGTAGCAAAAAAAAACGGTTATTAAAATTAAATATTTTATTTATAAAAGGGCTATTTCAAAGTAATCTAAATCTTAATTATGTTGAGTATTATCTGCTAATGGTATTAAAGTATAAACTCAATATTTTAGAGATTCTAGAGAATTATTTTGAGATAGCTCTTTAGGGTTTAATTATAAAATCTTAGAATTTGAAAAGAAAATAATGTGCTAAGGAATTATATAAAAATTTCAATAAAAAAATCTTACTATGTTATAATAAAGCTATTGAAATTTTACATAGCAAATAAGGAGCAATTAAAGGATGAATAAGAATAAAGTTAAGGCTTTTGCCACTTGGGCAAGAAGTAATCTTATTGAAAAAATAAAAGATAGAGCGTATAAAATAGGTATTGAAGATAATAGAATTAGAGATATAGAAGTGGTTCAAAGTGGATTTAAAGTAGTGGGTGGAGAAGAAATATTTAATATTTCACCTAAGCATAGAAAATCACTAATAAAGGAAATAGAATCAAAATCTTTAGATGAAGTTGTGGAAGAAGTGGCATATACTTGGTTTAACAGGTTTATAGCTTTAAGGTATATGGAAGTACATGATTATTTGCCCATTGGAATAAGAATTATATCTTCAGAGATACCAGGTAAAATGGAACCAGATATTTTATTTAGGGTTGGTGAAGTTATAAGAGAGTTGAGACTAGATTCAGATTTAGTCTATAAATTGTTAGATAGTAGTAAAAATTCTGATAGAGAAAATCTATATAAATATATTTTAATAAGACAATGTAATGAATTAGGGAATATTATTCCTGGTTTATTTGAAAAAATAGAAGATTATACAGAATTGTTATTTCCTGGTAATTTGTTAGAAGAAGGTTCCATACTAAGGAAAATGTGCAATGACATAGATGAAGAAGACTGGAAAGAGGAAGTAGAAATTATAGGGTGGATGTATCAGTATTATATATCTGAAAAGAAGGATAAGGTTTTTGATGATCTAAAGAAAAATGTAAAAATAACTAAAGAAAATATTCCAGCAGCTACTCAGTTATTTACTCCTAAGTGGATAGTGAAATACTTAGTAGAAAATTCATTAGGAACCATATGGATTCAAGGACATGAGGATGAAAATTTAAAGAATGAATTAAAATATTATTTAGAGGAAGGCATTCAGGATTTCGAAATAGATGACATTTTACATAATATTAAATTGGGGAGAAAAAATTTACATCCTGAGGATATAAAGGTTCTTGACCCATGTATGGGTTCGGGGCACATATTGTTATATGCCTTTGATGTGCTTTATAAAATTTACAAATCTGCAGCTTATCCAGAGCGAGAGATTTCAAGAAAAATTTTAGAAAATAATATATTTGGATTAGATATAGATTTAAGAGCTAGTCAAATTGGTATGTTCTGTCTTATTATGAAGGCTAGAGCGTATAATAGAAGATTTTTCAGAGAAGTTGAAAAAAATCCTTTGAAGCTTAATATAGTAGCTATAGAAGAAAGTAATGGTATTACTTATGAAATTATAGAATATTTCGCAAAGGAAGATGAAGAGCTAAGAGGTGATTTATCTTATTTAGTAAATACCTTTAAGGATGGTAAAGAGTTTGGATCAATATTAAGAGTTGAGAAGGTGAATTTTCAGAGGTTAAAAGAACGGTTAGGAGAGATAAATGAAGAAAATAATTTAGTATTTAGTGATTATAGACAGATACTGTTAAATAAATTACCAAAGCTCATTAATCAGGGAGAAATAATGAGTATTAAATATGAGGTTTGTATTACTAACCCACCTTATATGGGACTAAGGGGAGCTAATGATACCCTAGCTAAATATTTGACCAACCATTATCCTTTATCAAAGCATGATTTATTTTCTGTGTATATGGAAGTGTGTAAGAACTATCTTAAAGAAGATGGAATATATGCCATGGTAAATCAGCATTCATGGATGTTTTTAAGTAGCTTTTTAGAACTTAGAAATAAGATTTTAGAAGACAGTACTTTTATTAGCATGATTCACTTAGGATCTAGAGTATTTGAAGATAATGTGGGTACCATAGTACAGAATGTTGCTTTTATAAATCAAAATAGTGAAATTCCTAAATATAAAACGAGAATTGTAGACCTTACTAAAGAGTTAACAGCTTTGGAAAAGAAAATAAAGATTAAGTCAGTTTGTAGTGGAATGGAGAGAGAGGGGATTTACAGTATATGGCTAAAAAAACTAATGACAATCCCAACAAAACCTTTTGCTTATTGGGTAAATGATAATGTATTAAATTTATTTTCTAATTTACACAAGTTTGAAAATATTGCAAAGCCTAGACAAGGAATGGCTACATCAGATAATAAACGGTTTTTAAGAGATTGGTATGAAGTTGATATAAATGAAATTAATTTTTCAGCTGCTGATAGAGATGAAGCTTTGTTAAGTAAGAAAAAATGGTTTCCATATAACAAAGGTGGAGAATACAGAAAGTGGTTTGGTAATAATAGATATGTGATTAATTGGGAAAATGATGGCAGTGAAGTAAAAGATTATGCAGCAAAGTTATATAAATCATATAGTAGAACTATAAAAAATGAGGAGTTTTATTTTAAAAGTGGTCTTACATACACTTTTATTTCTGAAAATATGGGAGTAAGGTATTCTCCTCAGGGGTTCATATTTGACGTTGCTGGATCTTCTATATTCTTTGATGATAAAGACCTAGAAAAGGTAGTACTAGCATTGTTATGCAGCAAAGTTGCTAATATGTTTTTAGATATAATGAATCCAACCTATAATATACAAGTAGGAGATTTGAAGAATGTTCCAATACATGAAGATATATTTAAAGAAGAAATAAAATCTACCATTGATGAAATTGTACAAGAAAACATAGCCATTAGTGAAGCGGAATGGAATGACTTTGAGACATCATGGAACTTTAGAACTCATCCATTGATGAGAGGCTTAAGAGAAAAAAAAGTTAAGGATGTAACCATAGAATCTAGATTTAAATTTTGGGAAAAAGAAAATATGAAAATTATTGAGAAACTTAAAAATAATGAAGAGAAGTTAAATAAAATTTTCATAGATGTTTATGGTTTAAATGAAGAATTATCCCCGGATGTATCATATAAAGATATAACATTAAGGAGAATTGAGGTAGAAAGAGAAGTGAAATCTTTAATATCTTTTGCAGTGGGATGTATTATGGGTAGATATTCAATAGATGTTGATGGGTTAGTGTATGGAGGTGGAAACTTCCAAGATAAATGGGATTTTAAAAATTATAGAGTTAAGAAAGTAGAAATAGATTCCACTGGAAAAGTAAATGATAATAGATGGGTTAATTCAAGTTTTATGCCTAAGGTTGATAATATAATGCCTATAACAGAAGAAAAATATTTTTCAGAAGATTTAATGACCAAGTTCATTGAATTTTTAAAAGCAGTTTATGGAAATGAAGTATTGGAAGAGAATCTTAATTTTATAGCCAATATTTTAGGCAAAAAAGATAGTGAAACTTCAAGGCAAAGCATTAGAAGATACTTCTTTAAGGAATTCTATAAGGATCATATAAAAGCTTATGGAAAGAAACCCATATATTGGTTATTTGATTCAGGTAAGAATGATGGATTTAAAGCATTGGTATATGCTCATAGATATGACGACTTAACTGTAGCTTTATTGAGGACAGAATATATTCATCTTATGCAACGGAAATATGAAGGTGAATTGAGTACATTGGAGCTAATAAAAGACTCACAGGAATATAGTGCTAAGGAAAGAGCAATAGCTAGGAAAAAAAGTGAAAAGTTAAAAAGGAAAATAGAAGAACTCATTGAATATGATGAAATAGTTGCGTATATGGCTAATGAAAAAAAATCCATTAACTTAGATGAAGGAATTAAAGAAAATTATGATAAATTCCAAGGTATCAAAATTATGAAAACAAATGGAAAAGAAACTAAGATAAATCTTTTATATAAAATCTAAGGAGTTTATATTAAAACATATAGGGGTACAATTATACTTTATTTTATGGTAATATTTAAAATGGATTAATATTTAATAGAGTTTTATATAAGGTAAACTTTAAATAAGATTACTACATATCTCATATTATATAAAATGCTAAATTATATTATTAAGTTGTATTATATAAAATGGATTAAGCTAAAGTGTGAGGTAATTAATAAATATATAAGGTAAGGTGAGTAAAATGAATTATGAAATATTAGCAAATACAATTTTCCCTAACATTGATAAGGAGCCTGAGTATTATATTTCAAAGTATCCCAAGAGAAACCTTAAAGAAGGTGCCAAGGTTACTAGATATGCTCCAAGTCCAACAGGGTTTCAACATATAGGAGGAGTATTTTCTGCATTAATAGATGAAAGAATAGCTACTCAAAGTGAAGGAGTTTTTTATTTAAGAATCGAAGATACAGATCAAAAAAGAGAAGTGGCTGGTGCTATAGAAGATACTATAAATACCATGCATAAGTTTGGGTTAGATTTTACAGAAGGTATGACAGGGGATAATACATCTAAAGGTGAGTATGGTCCTTATAGACAAAGCGAAAGAGAAGAGATATATAAAACTTTTGCTAGAGATCTAATTAAAAAGGGGCTTGCTTATCCATGTTTTTGTACATCAGAAGATCTAGAACAACTGAGAGAAAAACAAATTAGTGAAAAATTAACTCCAGGATATTATGGAGAATATGCAATCTGTAGAAATTTATCTCCACAAGAAGCTTTAAAAAGAATAGGTGAAGGTGAAAAATATATTATAAGATTAAAATCTCCAGGTAATCCAGAAAACAGAGTTGAGTTTCACGATCTAGTTAAAGGTGATATTTCTTTCCCAGAAAGCAATCAAGATATAGTTATAATTAAATCTGATGGACTTCCAACCTATCATTTTGCTCATGCTATTGATGATGCGCTAATGGGAACTACCACTGTAATTAGGGGAGAAGAATGGTTATCATCTCTTCCAATTCATATTCAACTCTTTGATATTCTTGGATTTGATAGACCTGAATATGCACATACTCCTACAATAATGAAGTTAGATGGAGATTCTAAAAGAAAGTTATCTAAGAGAAAAGATCCCGAAAGTGCAGTAAGTTATTATGATGAAGAAGGATATCCTATGATATCTGTTATAGAATATTTACTTAATATAATAAATTCTACTTTTGAACAGTGGAGAGAAGAAAATCCATCATCTGATTATCATGAATTTAGAGTATATCTAGATAAGATGAGTAAAAGTGGTGCTTTATTTGATATTGTAAAATTAAGTGACGTAAGTAAAAATGTAATTTGCAAGTTAAAGGCTGATGTTGTATATGACTACTATATAAATTGGGCTAAGAATTATGATAAGGAAATGTATGACATAGTAACTAACAATGAATTAATGTGTAAAGAAATATTCAATATTGATAAAGAAGGACCAAAACCTAGAAAGGATTTTGCTAAATGGAATGATGTTAAGGAAAAAATATTCTTCTTTTTTGATGTATTATTTAAGAGTACTGTAGAAGAAATAGAATTTCCTAAGAATATAGATTTACCAGAAGCTAAAAGGGTAATAGAAGCTTATGCTAAGGCATATAATTTTAATACTGATAAGGATACTTGGTTTGAAGAGTTAAAAGTAGTAGCTGTAGAATTAGGGTACGCTACAGATAGAAAAGCCTTTAAGAAAAATCCTGAAAATTACAAAGGTATGGTTTCAGATGTAGCTGGATGTGTAAGAACGGCATTAACTTATAGAAATAATACACCAGACCTTTATACTATTATGCAAATAATGGGAGAAGAAACAGTTAGAAATAGATTTGCTAAATTTTTGAAACTATAATTAGAAATATAGATAAAAATCATCTCTGTAATTTTATAGAGATGATTTTTTATCTATAACTGAAACATACTTATTACCTTCAATATAGTACCTCCAAAGAAAATCTTTTGCCTCTTCAGCGTAATCAATGCCAATCCTTTTAGAATATACAATTTTGAAATCTTTAAAATCGTCAGCATATAAGGATAATTCCTCACTTAATATAGAATGGGTATTTAAAGATTTGTCTATATTAAGGGCTATACATAGTTTTCCAGGACCAGAAGTGAGATTTAATATTTCTCGAGGCTTAAGTTTAGTAAAAGGCTTATTAAATCGGTTTTCACTCATAACTTCAATACCTTCTATTGGTTCAATGGCACGAATTAAGACTCCTTGAGGATCGCCTTCACAACCGGTTACTATATTCATACAGTTATACATTCCATATATTTTATATACGTAGGCTATACCAGCACTTTTAAATAAAGGCTCCGTTCTAGTGGTTTTCTTATAGTTATAGGCATGAGAAGCTTTATCAATTTTTCCCACATAAGCCTCAGTTTCTACAATTCTACCAGTGAGCTTATATCCCATATAATTCCTTACTACTATTTTACCTAAGAGGTCCTCAGCAACTTTTCTTGCGTCCCTACGAAAAAAATCAAGGGAAAGGTTTTCAAATTTCATAAATATCCTCCATATTTATTTTATAAATGTAATATTTAATCTTTTATACTATATAGTTTAGGTTAAAATCGCTTAGATTATTTATAATATATCTATATAAAGATAAAATATCTAGTAATTTTCATTTGATTGAATTAAAATTTGAATTAATAATTTAAATCTGTATTATATATATGAAAATATATGAAAAAATAAATATTAACTATTTTATGATAGTATAGTTTGAATTTTCAGGGAGGAATTATATATGAAAATTAAAATAGAAACAGTGCTAATTACTGGAGCTTCGTCTGGAATTGGATATGAGTTTAGTAAAATATTTGCTCGAAATGGTTATAACTTAATTTTAGTTGCTAGAAGAATTGAAGTTTTAAAAAGGATTAAAGAGGAGCTATCAAAGATTTATGGAATAGAAGTAATTATAATTGAGAAAGATTTATCTAAATCTCATAGTGGAAATGAGGTTTTTAATGAAATTATAAATTTAGATATAAGGATAGATGTACTAATAAATAATGCTGGTGTAGGTTATTGTGGTCTATTTCATGAAATTAATATGGAAAGTCATCGTTTAGTAATACAAACTAATATGGTTGCTTTAACGGAGCTTACATATTTAATTTCTAATGAAATGATTAAAAATGGGGGTGGAAAAATCCTAAATGTGGCATCTACTGGTGCTTATCAACCAGGACCTTATACTGCAGTATATTATGCATCAAAAGCTTATGTATTATCTTTAACTGAAGCTTTATCAATCGAACTTAAAAAGTATAATATTCAGGTAAGTGGACTTTGTCCAGGAACTACAAAAACAGATTTTCATCAAAGAGCTGGCAAAAGAGAATTAAGAGGAGCTATGTCGCCTAAGTTAGTTGCTGAAATAGGGTATAAAGAATTTATGAAAGGAAGAAGCATAATTATACCTGGGATTAAAAATAAAATTGCTATAGGAATATCTAAGGTTTTACCTAGAAAACTATTGGGAAAAACCGTTGGATTTATCCAAAATTCGGCTATTTTACTTAATAAGTAATATTTTTGTAGGAAATGTATTAATAATAATGTATAATTATATATTATATGGCTTTAATTTCATATAGGGGGGTAAAAATTTGAAAACACAAGATGTATTTTGGGGTATAATCGGAATTCTTATTGTGACTTTAATCATAGTTTCTATATTTAATATAAGAATTAGAAGTTCGATAAGAAGGCTAACTAATGAAATGGAGAAAATTGCTCAAGGTGATTTAACAAAGAAACTAAAGGTAAACAAAATTAAAATAATAAAAGAACTAATAGTTTATTCCAATGACTTTATGATAAAGGTTAGAAGGCTTATAGGAAAATCTACAGAAATTAGTGATAGGATACTTATAAACTGTGATGTCTTAAGTAAAGGTATGAAAAATATGGAGTTACATGTGGTTGAAAATGTAGAATCTATAACCACCATATCGGATGATATGAATAATCAGGTTGATAAAGTTGTATCTGTTAGAAGTGATATAGAAAGTATTGTTTTAAATCATGGGACTATGGTTAGAAATTCTCATAGCGTGGAAAAAACAGCTATGTCAATGATGGAATCTGTAAGTGAAAGCAAGAGTGAGTTTGATAAACTTATTAATAAGATGGAAAAATCACTATGTTTGGAAAAGGAACTCTCTCTTAGGATAAAAGCCTTAGAAATTGGTGCACAAAAAATTCAAGATATATCTGATACTGTAAAAGAAATAAGTGGTACTACAAATTTATTGTCTTTAAATGCATCCATAGAAGCTGCAAGAGCAGGAGAAGCTGGAAGGGGTTTTTCTGTAGTGGCTGAGGAAATAAGAAAGTTGGCAGAAATGTCATCTGTACAAGCAGATGAAATTCAAAAGATAACAGATAATGTTCAAAAAGATATATATGAATTTGGATCTATAATGGAAGAAGATTTATCAGTTATAAAAGAATCTATTTCATACGCTAAGAAAAATAGTAAAAATTTTCAATCTATATCTAGTTCTAGTATGAATACATTAAACTCTATACAAGAAATAAATAAAGCTATTGAGGAGCAAAATGTAAATTTAAGGAATATAGAGCTATCTATAAATAGTATTTCTAATTTTGTTTCTAAAACTACCATTCATGTACAAAATACAGCAGAAAGTTCTAAGGCTCAACTTAAGGTAGTAAAGCGTGTTTCTGATAATATCAAAGAAGTTGTAAATATGAATAAAGATATGAAGCTTATAATATCATCCTTTGCACAAAATTATATTTTAGATGAAGATACTGAAAAATATATAAATAATGCTAAAAATATTTTGAATAGTGTTGCAAAAGAAGGCACAATAATATGTTTAGAAGAAACTAAGTGTAATAAAACATTAAAAGAATTTGTGAAAAAATATCCGTTCTTTTATCTACTATCAGTTATGGATATAAATGGAGATACTAAAGGGATAACCCTTGAGGGAAGCAGGGAAGAGTTATATTGTAATTATTCTCATAGACCATACTTTAAAGAATCCATTAAAGGATTAGTATATAAGTCAGAGCCCTATATATCTTCTGATACTGATGGATATTGTATAGCTCTTTCAGTACCTATAAAGAATAATAGTGGACAAGTGGTAGGTATTGTAATGGGAGATTTAGTATTAGAAAAGAATTAAAATGAAGCTATCNNGATAGCTTCATTTTAATTCTTAGTTTTATAAACTTCTAAAGCTCTTGATAATTGATCTGGACAGGAGGTATCTTTTGAACCGCACTGGATTCCTTTTAGTCTTGATATAACTTCATTGATATCCATGCCTTCTACTAAACTAGAAATACCTAGTAGATTACCGTCGCAACCGCCTATAAAGCTTACATTTTTTATTTTATTTTCAACTACGTCAAAGTTAATTTCTTTTGAGCAAACTCCTAAAGTAACATATTTCATTTATTATTTCCTCCTATTCAAACTTACATACTATTTGATAATACTGTAATAAGGTTAATATTTCAATATTATCAAATGATTATTTTAAAATTGAATAGATGATTTTGCAATAATTAAAAATGTTTAACTAATTATGAAGTTTACTAGCTATTATTTCTTTAACCACAGTAGGAAGCTTTTCTTGTTCTTCTTTAGATAAATTTTTAGTTTCAATAGGAGGATGAATAAATAACTCTACATTAGCAGCCTTAATTCTATTGTTATTAGCTTCCATAAGTTTATAGGAACCATTTATAGTTATAGGTACAATAGGTGCATTAGATTTAGTTGCTAGTTTAAAGCTACCAGCTTTAAATTCACCTAGAGGACCACCCTTACTTCTAGTACCTTCTGGGAATATAACTAGTGAATGACCAGCTTTAATTATTTTTACCCCTTCAATTATAGCAGTAGCAGATTTTCTAAGATTACTTCTATCCATAAATACACAGTGAATATATTGCATCCAGGTTCTAACTATAGGTATTTTTAAAGTTTCAACTTTAGCAATAAAACCTTTTGGTTTATTAATATAACTCATTAATAGTGGAATATCAAAATTTCCTTGATGATTACTAATAAACACTACGGGAATATTAGATGGAATATTATCTTCACCATAAACAGATACTGTTGCTCCGCTATATTTAAGCTGCGACATAGCCCACTTTGAGGTTACTTTATGTATATAAGCTTCCATTTCTTCAGTTTTTCCGTGTTTCTCTAAAGAATTAACTTTATACATTGGTCCAATTTTGGTCAAAAGACTAATGGCAAAATGACCAAACCAAATAATTGTTTTAAACATAATAAATCCTCCATTATAATAACGTATATTAGTAATTATAGTACAGAGTGTTAATTTAATAAAGAATAAAAAACCTCATATTAAGGTAATTGTAAAGTTTTAGTTTATTATTTAGTAAAAGTTTAAACAATTTATATGAAGAAAGTGGTATAATCCAATATAAGATAATATAGAAAGGGTGATATCTATGACTTTAAAAGATATAGACATAAAAAATAAATTTAAAAATCTTGAATTAGAGCAATTAGAAAAACATAATGAAAAATTATCTTCAGCATTAGTTGCTGGTGTAGTTATTGCTGCTATTGGAATTGGATACAAGGTAACTAGAACTATTATGAAGGTAAAAGGTAAAAGGTAAAAAATAGTGTAACTTAGTGTCTATAAAATTTAAATTTAAAGCTTATAGGAAGTGAATTAAATGTATGAGATATTAAAGGAGATGGAAAAAGAATTAATAGATTTAGAATCTATTAATTTAAAGGATTTGAAAGAGGAAAATACAGCAATAATAGTTGTTGATATGGTTAGGGGTTTTTATGATGTAGGACCTTTGGCGTCTTCTAGGGTGAAGAATATAATAAGCCCTTTAGTGAAGCTAAATGATAAAACTACAGGTTATAAAAAAATATTCTTTATAGATTGTCATGAAGAAAACTCTAGTGAGTTTAATGCATATCCACCTCACTGTATAGCTAATACAGTAGAATCACAGTTAATAGAAGAACTAAAGGTCTATACAAAGAATAATAGAATTATAAAGAAGAATAGCACTAATGGATTTCATGCTAAAGAATTTCAACAATGGCTTAAAGAAAATTCTAGCATCAATAACTTTATAGTTACAGGTGTTTGCACAGATATATGTGTAGAAACCTTAGCCATATCCTTAAAAACCTATTTCAATGAATTTAATGAAGAAAAAAGTATAATAGTTCCTATGAACTTAGTAGAAACTTATGATTTAGGAATACATAATGGAGATTTGATGAATTTAATAAGTCTATACAAGATGAAAATAAATGGTATAAATATAGTTAAGTATATAGAATAATAAAAATGAGTGGACAATTCCACTCATTTTTACTTACAAATAAGTATCAAACCATTGAAGAGCTTCAGAAACTATAGCCTCTGTTATATAATGGTTTAGTCTGTCGTAGGTTTTCATATATACTAAATCTTTATTTTGGTAGTGATCTTTTATTGCATTAAAGAAAGCAATCTCACTTTTAATTGGCACTAAAGCATCCTTATCCCCGTGAAGTAAAAGAAGAGGAGTATTATTAAAATTATTAATATTATTTATAGGGCTATATGAAGATAGTTCATTTAAGCTTTTATCTATATAATCCTTATTATCTTTATACTGATCCCCAATTATTTCTAAAGTCGCTTCGACCCAAGCCCCAGAGCTATTCATAATTACTCCAGCCTTAATGCATTTATTATGAGCAATGATACCAGAAGTAATCATTCCTCCCATGGAATGACCAGATACTCCAATTCTATGTTCATCTATATTGTAGTTAGATTTAATATAATCAAGAATAAAACTGAATTCCTTTACAGAGGATAACACCGTTGGCCAAAACTTAGTTAATCCACTTTCACCTTGCCAATAATCTATGGTTCCACGCTCACCATGATTTATTGAATCAGGTATAACCACCATATATCCATTGCAAGCTAAGAAACTCCCTAGGTTTTTATGAACATCCTTATTAGAACTCCAGCCATGATAAAAGAATATTACAGGAAGTTTTTCAGTAAAATTTTTAGGATATATTATTAGAGTAGATATATTTTCAATATATACTTTTTTAAAATTGATTAAATTATTAATCCACATTGTCTTACCTCCTTTAAGATTCCCCAATTATATTATACATAAATTATTATAATTTTAAAAGATAATTACCATTACTATTGAATAGGCTAATATTAAAAATTAAAGAAAACAGACCATATTGAATTGATAAAATATGATCTGCTTTTCTTTAAAATAAATATAACTAAATATTAGAAATTATTTTAGAATATGAAGTGAGCAATAATTGAAATTATAGGAAGAGTTATTAAAGTTCTTTCTATAAATATTATGAACAATTCTTTTATATTAACAGGTATTTTAGAACCTAGCAATAAAGCTCCAACTTCGGAAAGATATATAAGCTGGGTTATAGATGTTGCAGCTATAATAAATCTTGTCATATCATTTTGAATTCCACCTGACATTATAGATGGTAATAGCATGTCTGCGAATCCAGCTACTAATGTGCTAGAAGCTGTTGCAGCTTCTGGAATTTGAAGAAGTTTTAAAATTGGTATAAAGGGTAAACCAAGAATTTGAAATAATGGTGTATATTCTGCTAACATTAGTGCTATAGTTCCTACAGCCATAACTACAGGGATTACTCCAAACCACATATCTACAACATTTAATGTTCCTTTAGTAAATACATCTTTTTTTAAGGAGGAAGATTTAGCTTTATCTATAGCTTTTTCTAACCCAAATTTAAAAGGCGTATACCCTTCAAGAAGAAGGTCTTCCATAGATTTATTTGTATTATTATAGTATATATCCTTTTTTCTTGATAGTGGAGGTAATTTAGGCACTAATATTGCAGCTACTAAACCAGCAAAGGTAACTGATAGATAGAAGGGTAAAAACATATGACTAAGCCCAACGGTATCAATTACAACTATGCTAAAAGTTATTGAAACTAAAGAGAAGGTTGTACCAATTACACAGGCCTCTCTTTCAGTATAATACCCATCAACATATTGTTTGCTTGTTAAAAGAACACCAATAGTACCATCTCCAAGCCAAGAAGCAATACAATCTATTGCAGCTGAGCCAGGAAGATTAAAAATTGGTCTCATTATTTTTACTAGGAGGGAGCCTGCAAATTCTAAAAGTCCGAAATTAAGAAGAAGAGGTAGAAATAATCCAGCAAATAAAAATACTGAAAAGAGTATAGGAAGTAAATCAGATAAAATCATTCCTCCTGTATTTTTTGACCAAATTACTTTAGGACCTATTTGAAACATTGTACATATTATGAATATTCCACCTAAGACTCTGATAATAAACCAAATATTATTTACATTGAAAAGAGAATTTAAAAAATTATTTTTAACAATAAACTTAGGCTTTAATGCTTTAGTTACTATAGTAAAAAATGCGGTTACAACTATTATTGCTGTTATTATGTATGGAAGTGATTGGCCAAGAGCTTCTTGAACATAGGTTGATAAGGTTGCAACAGGTATAACTACTTCTTCTCCTTTGGTAATTGGAATCATAAATAAGAAGATACCTAAAGAAGAGAATATAAGAAATTTAATTACAGCTAATATATATGAATAATCTTTATTATTTGCTGAAATAGACACTTTATTGCTTTTGCTTTCCATTTATATACACCCTTTCTATAACGAATTTATGTATAATTATACATAGGCTTTCCCTATAATGCAACATAATTATACATAAATATTATATTTAACTTTAAAAAAATATAATATTTTTGAAGAAAATGTAAAAATATATAAACATTTGTACTATGACATTTGATTGATAATACGTTAAGTTTAAACTGAACTTACAAAGAGAGTTATATGAAAAGTTATTTACTAATTTATTTTTAGTTATAGGAATTAATAATTATTAATGAGTTAACTGCATAAAAATAATAAGTGTAAGTAATAATTATACTTATTATTACTACTTACACTTATCTAAAGTTAAATACTTAGTTAGGGTTATATTGAAAGGTAGCACATAAGGTTTCTTCACTAGTAGATGAGGTATAACCAGAAATATCAATAGAGTTTGCAGTGCATTTGAGTTTTTTATTATAAATACATTGTTCTGCCTTACAATTTACATTAGAATAAGGGGTATTTATACTTATAGAGTTTGTTAATGCACTTGATTTGTTTATAAAGTTTTCACAATTTGTACCATCAGGTTGATAGGTATTGGAACCCCCAATGGTTATCTGATTTAAATTACAGTAGTTGGAATTATTATGTATACAGTTGTGAACTGAACATTGAAGTAAAACCATTTTATCTCCTCCGAAAATAATTTTACTTTAGTATACCTAATTATTCTATTTTTTATACAAAATCATAAACTTCTTAAAATCTTCCTCACTAAGAAACATATCTCCAATGCTACCGTGTTTAGTATCATCCTTAGAAATTCCATGAAAATCAGAACCACAAGTTATTATCATATCCCTTGATTTAGCTAAGGATATAAATTCATCGGTTTCTCTTTTAAAGTTTTGATAATACAGTGCCTCAATACCATGAAAATCATAATTTAATATATTTTTAATAGGTGTTTTTTTAATAAGTTTAGGATGTGCTAGAATTACAATGCAATTATACTTTTTAAGAAGTTCAATTCCTTCTGGTATGGATATATGTTTATTAGGAACATAGGCAGGGCTATCATTTCCTATAAATTTGTCAAAAATATGTTGAAAATCAAAGGGGTATCCAGCATTTACTATGGCTTGTGCTATGTGAGGTCTAGCTATAACACCATTACCAATTTTTAAAACATCATCTACATTTATTTTAATGTTAAAGTATTTATCTAGATTTTTAACTATAGATGAGGCTCTAGTTTCCCTGTTTCTCTTTAAATTATTAAGAAATTTAATTAAGGTTTCATCTTTATAATCATTTCCTTTAAAATATCCTAAGATATGTATGCTTTCTCCATTGTGATTACAGCTTAACTCTATTCCAGGAATAAAATTAAGGGAAATTTCATTAGCTTTATTTAAAGCTTCGCTAATACCTTCAGTGGTATCGTGATCTGTTATAGATAAAAGTTCAACATTTTTATTTTTAGCCATTTCAACTACTTGAGAAGGGGAGAACCTCCCATCAGATGCAGTTGTATGACAGTGAAACTCTGCTATAATATTCATAAATATCTCCTTCCTTTGTATAGTAAATAGATATAATAATATAGATTTATTATATCTTAAGTGTAGTATTATTTATACTATATAAGTTGAAAGAAAATTCTATAGATATTACTCTATTACATCATAAAAATAATTGTCATAATTGAAATAAAGTTATATAATAAAGTCACAATGAAAAATACTTAATAAATTTAAAGGAGATAAAAATGAAAGGTGAAACAAGAAAAAGAATTGCAACATTAGATAATAGAATAAATACTACAAAGCTTGTAAAATTATATATCCTACATTATTTAATATATGAAAATAATGAGGAATATGGATTGGAAATAGTGAATTATATAAATAAAAACTTTACTAAAGTTTCTAATGGGTTGGTGTATCCACTTCTTAGAGATTTGGAGGAAAATTTATATCTTACAGCTAAATGGGAAGATTTTGATAGAAAAAATAAACGTTTATACAAAATTACCGATGAAGGTATAGAACACTATAAAAAAATAAAGGTAGATTATTTTCATGCCATAGGATATAATATTTCTATTTATAATAATGTTTTAAATCAAATTTATAAGAAACAATAGACAAGTTTTATAGCATTATTCAAAGATGGCTCATTCCTATTATTAATCACATATGTAATATTAAAGAATATTATATATGAAGAGATTAATTAATGGGAGGATTTTAATTATGTATAAGATAACCTTAGACCCTGGACATGGTGGAAGCGATCCAGGAGGCGTTTATGGTGATCTAATAGAAAAAGACATTACACTAACTATAGCTATAGAATGTGAGAAAGAGCTACTTAGACATGGAATAAAAGTTCAAATGACAAGAGATGCTGATAAATATCTAGGACTTTCTCAAAGAACTACTATGGCAAATAATAATATGTCAGATTATTTTATTTCTATCCATTGTAATGTAGGTGGAGGAGATAGAGGTGAAATAATTTATTCTATATATAATGGTAAAGGGTTGGAGCTTACAAAAAAAATTTGTAATGAAATTATGAATATTGGTCAGAATCAAGTTAAAATTTATAATCGAATGAATAAAAGTGGAAGAGATTATTTTCCTTTAATAAGAGACACTATTATGGATGCAATTATTATCAAGTGTGCTTTTATAGATAATGAAGAAGATAATAAGATAATTAGTACTATTGAAAATCAAAAGAAATTTGGAAAAGCTATAGCGAAAGGTATTCTTTCTCAACTAGATATTGAGTGTACTGACATGGATTAATTTAATAATATTTATTTTGATAGTTTCAAAAATATATATATTAAACGAGCAATTATAAATGAAGAAAATATTAGACCCATTAGTAGATTAATTCTAATGGGTCTAATATTATTTTATACTTTTTATATAAATACTAAGTATATCCTCATAGGTTAATGGATAGGGATGATTTTTAAGTTTTGCTTTATTGGAATTCATGTAAGAAGTATAATTTTTTAATTCATCAAGGGTTATTTTCAAATCCTTTGAAAATAATTCATCTATAAAGTTTCCAAACTCATCTACATTTGAGAAGTTCAATAAATATATGATTTTATCCACTTTATCCTTAGAATTATTTGCGTATATTTTAAGATATTCTTTTAAAAGAATTCCATTAGCCTTACCATGAGGTACATTATGATAATAAGTTAATGAATATCCCATTCCATGAGGAATAGATGTGCCGCTTTGTGAAATTACCATACCAGCAATAGAGGATGCTATTAATAAATTTTCACGTATTTTAAAGGGAATATTTTCTGAAGATATATATGAAATACATTCACTAAATATCTTTAAACCACTTTCTGCAAGAGCATTGCTAAAGCAGTTAGAATTAGTAGATAAATACCCTTCTATTAAATGTGAAAGTGCATCTATAGAAGTATTTATTGTTACATTTTTAGGTGTATCCATCAAGTAAGTAGCATCTAAAAAAGATACTACAGGAAAAATTTTAGGGCAAATACCTCTTTTATTTTTAATGTTATGATCTGTTAATATAGAGTAAGGTGTAGTTTCGGTTCCAGTTCCAGCAGTGGTAGGAACTGCAACGATTGGAAGAGAATTAAGAGCGGAATTTGTAAATAAATCTTCAATAGTGGCTTGTGAATTAAAAAGAAGAACTCCGGCAGCTTTAGATGCATCTATAGGTGAACCTCCACCTATTCCAATAATAAAATCGATACCTTTATCTTGGGCGAATAATTTTATTTTAATAATTGTTTCTGTAGATGGATTTTCTTCTACATCATCAAATATATGATAATCTATATTGTTTTCTTTTAAGGAATTTACCACATGGTTTAAAGAACCATTAGTTTTAGAAGAATGTTTACCAGTTACTATTAAAGCAGTACTTCCTAAAGAATTCATTATACTACCGTGATTTGCTATTGCGTTTTCTTCACATATAATCTTTGTTGGCATAAAAAATATTGGATTACTCAAAATTTTATTCCTCCTTAAAGTTAATTGTAATATTAAAATTTTATCTTATATTTTAATATAGCATCTATTACAAGTTTTCTCAATTCATTAGAAGGATAACTTTATTATAAACTTTTATCTGTAAGATCTATTATTATTGAATATTTAAATTAATTTTGAAAATAATAGTTAATAGGGAGGTGAGCTTTATGGCTAAGAATAAGCAAAACAAACCTAAGAAGTCTTCCAATAAGGTGAATGGTGAACTAACTTCTATGAATGACAAATCAAATGACAGTAGAAATTCTAAAACAGGATATATGGAACAGCAACCTAATTCTCACTTAAATCAATTTAAATAAGTCTAGGTTATACTTAAACCGGTAACACTACAAAATATTAATATGTAGAGTTATCGGTTTATTGTTTAGTTGGATTGATTTTTTTGTTAATAAAAATTATAATTCTTTTTATTAGAGTTATGAAGGGAAGTTTAAGATGGAAGAGAGATTACAAAAATATATGGCTAGATGTGGTGTTGCTTCTAGAAGAAAATGTGAAGAAATAATATTATCTAACAGAGTTAAAGTTGATGGGATTATAGTAAAGGAATTAGGAACAAAAATTGACTCTAGAGTTAATGAAGTTAGAGTAGATGACAAAGTAATAAAACCAGAAGAAAAAAAGATATATATAGCACTTAATAAGCCTACAGGATATATATCATCTGTAAAGGATGATAGAGGTAGAAAAACTTTATTGGATATTGTAAAAGTAGATGAAAGGATATATCCTATTGGAAGGTTGGATTATGATACTTCTGGATTAATTCTTCTAACTAATGATGGTGAAGTTTATAACAATGTAATGCACCCAAGAGTTTCTATTAATAAAACTTATATAGCTATAGTAAAAGGAATAATCAATGATGATGAAATACATAAATTTGAAAAAGGAATTGATATTGGGGATTATATTACTGCACCAGGAAGATGTGAAGTGTTAAAAAAATATAAAAATAGTTGTGAAGTTGCTATAACTATCCATGAGGGGAAAAATAGGCAAGTGAGAAGAATGTGTGAAGCAATTGGACATCCAGTTGTAAGTTTGAAGAGAGTTTCAATTGGTGAAATAAAATTAGATACAGGGTTAAAAGAAGGTCAATGGAGATACCTAAGTGAAATAGAAATACAATACCTAAAGAATGGAGGAGATAAAAATGTTTAAATACTTAGGAAATATAACAGATCTATCTCACTATATAATTGAAAATTTTGTGGTGGATAAAAATATAGCGGTAGATGAGACTCTTGGGAATGGTGGAGATTGTGATTTTCTAAGTGAGAGCTTTAAAAAAGTTTATGCATTTGATATTCAATCAGTAGCAATAGAAGAATATAAGAAAAAGAACAAAGATAATGTAAAACTCATTTGTGATTCTCATGAAAATATAGAAAAACATATAACTGAAGAAATAGATGTAGCCATATATAATTTAGGTTTTCTACCCGGTGGTGACAAATCAATAACTACGGAGGCTGAATCTACACTAAAAAGTATTAAAGAAACTTTAAAAATATTAAAAAATGGAGGTTTTGCCATTGTATCAGTATACATTGGTCATAATGAAGGTCTTCGTGAAAGTGAACAGATACTAAAATATGCAAGTTCTCTACCAAAAAATAAGTATGGAGTAATGATTCATAAAGTTATAAATAGGAGTGAAAGGGCTCCATATTTATTAGTCATTGAAAAGAAGTGATTGCTCTAAAACAGTGATTTTACAATACTTAATACAGAAACTTAAACTATGTTATAAGTTTATAATTATCTCTTATATAGGAAAAAATTCATAAAATTAATAATCATAGAAGTTTTATGTTGAAGGATAATCCATACTGTGTTAATATGAAGTATATAATTCATTTTTCAGTAAAATGAATTATATACTTTATAATCTTTTAAAAGGAGTTAAGTGATGGAGAATAATAATACTGATTTAATGAGAATGATACAAACTAAGTTTTCAAGGTTAAGTAAAGGGCAGAAGCTCATAGCTGAATATATTTTAAAGCATTATGATAAAGCAGCATTTATGACTGCTGCGAAGCTAGGAGCAAGCGTTGGTGTAAGTGAATCAACAGTAGTTAGATTTGCTAACCAATTAGGTTATGAAGGATATCCTGAACTCCAGAAGGCGCTACAAGAACTTATAAAAAACAAACTTACCACAGCTCAAAGAATAGAATTATCTAATGATTTTATTATTCCTAATAACGCTTTAAAAGGAGTATTAAAATCAGATATAGAAAATATTAGAGCAACAATGGAAAAAATAAATTATGAGGCTTTCGAAAGTACAGTTAATAGTATTTTAAACTCTAAGAAAATTTATATTGTAGGATTAAGAAGTTCTGCTGCATTGGCAGACTTTTTAGGATTTTATTTAAATTTAATATTAGACAATGTAAAAATCGTATCTTACGGGATGAGTGATATTTTTGAACAGATGCTAACATTAGGTGAAGGAGACTGTGTCATTGGTATAGGTTTCCCACGTTATGCTATGAGAACTGTTGAAACCCTTAATTATGCAAAGTCAAGGGGAGCTGATGTTGTTGCAATTACAGATAGCGTTTTATCTCCGTTAGCAACTAAAGCTGATTATGTACTAATAGCTGAAAGTAATATGGCTTCCTTTGTTGATTCTTTAGTGGCACCACTAAGTGTTATTAATGCTCTTATTATAGCTGTAGGATTAAAGGAAAAGGACAAAATATCTAAAACCTTCACAGAACTTGAGAAAGTATGGCAAGAATATCAAATTTATTCCTACAAAACAAATAAAGATATTAACAAGTTTTAATTTTTATGTCTAAATTTTTATAAAATTATGTTGATTTATATACAAAAGTATTCTATTATGTAAATAAAGGCATGTAATCGTTTTTAGTATTTGCAATAAATCTGTTAAAATGTTTTTAAAAAAGAAGGAAAAAAAGCAAATACATAGAATATATATTACATGTAAAGATTTACTTCAGTGTGTTATCATACAAAAAGTAAATTATATAAATAATTTTGTTTAAATTTTAGGAGGTATTGATACTATGGATACTAAAGCTTATATTGAGCAAGTATTAGAAAACGTGAAAAAAAGAAACAGCGCTGAACCAGAATTTATACAAGCTGTTGAAGAGGTTTTAAACTCTATAGGGCCTGTACTTGATAAGCACCCAGAATATGTAGAGTCTAACTTATTAGAAAGATTCTGTGAGCCTGAAAGACAAATAATGTTTAAAGTATCTTGGAAAGATGACAATGGTAAAACTCAAGTAAATAGAGGATTTAGAGTACAATTTAATGGAGCTATAGGACCTTACAAAGGTGGATTAAGATTCCATCCATCTGTTTACTTAGGAATTATCAAGTTCCTAGGATTTGAACAAATTCTTAAAAATGCATTAACTGGACTTCCAATAGGTGGAGGTAAAGGTGGTTCAGACTTTGATCCAAGAGGCAAGTCTGATGCTGAAATCATGAGATTCTGTCAAGCGTTTATGACTGAATTACAAAGACACATCGGACCAGATGTGGACGTTCCAGCTGGAGATATCGGTGTAGGTGGAAGAGAAATCGGATACTTATATGGTCAATATAGAAGAATTAGAGGAGCTTTCGAAAATGGAGTTTTAACTGGAAAAGGTTTAACTTATGGTGGAAGCTTAGTAAGACCAGAAGCAACAGGATTTGGAGTTACTTATTTCTGTGAAGAAATGCTTAAACATGAAGGAACTGACTTCAAAGGAAAAACAGTTGCAGTTTCAGGTTTCGGTAACGTTGCTTGGGGAGCATGCCAAAAAGTTGCTGATTTAGGTGGTAAAGTTGTTACTTTATCTGGACCAGATGGTTATATCTATGATAAAGATGGAATAACTACTCCAGAGAAAATTAATTACTTAGTTGAAATGAGAAATTCAGGTAGAGATAAAGTTCAAGATTATGCTGATAAATTTGGATGCGAATTCTTCCCAGGACAAAAACCTTGGGGTGTTAAAGTTGACATCATAATGCCTTGCGCAACTCAAAACGATATTCATATAGAACATGCAAAACAAATCGTTGCTAATGGCATTAAATTTGTATGTGAAGCTGCAAATATGCCATGTACAAACGAAGCAGTTGAATACTTCTTAGCTAATGGATTAATAGTTGGACCTGCTAAAGCTGCTAATGCTGGTGGAGTTGCCACTTCTGCATTAGAAATGGCACAAAACAGTATGAGAATATCTTGGACAGCTGAAGAGGTGGATCAAAAACTTCATCAAATAATGGTAACAATTCATAAAAATGCTATGGATGCAGCTGAACAATGTGGATTTGGATACAACTTAGTTGCTGGTGCTAACATTGCTGGATTTATGAAAGTTGCTGAAGCAATGCATGCTCAAGGAGATATTTAATATTAAATTAAAATAGTTTTAATATTAAAGGAGGGAATTTTTAAATTCTCTCCTTTTTCATGTGATATGACAAGGATTTTAGTTTTAAATGTAATTTATTATAATTAAACTCTACTAATAAACGTAGAATAAAATTTTAGTTAACAAAATAAATTCATTGAATAATTAGGAATTTTATATTAAATTATAATATAGGAATATATTTAAAATAAAACAGAAGAGATGGTGATTTTTTGGCACAAGTAGTAGTTGTAGGTGGAGGTCCAGCTGGAATGATGGCTGCAATAGCAGCAAGTAAAAACAATAAGGTTATATTAATAGAAAAGAATAATAAACTTGGCAAAAAACTGTTTATTACTGGGAAAGGTAGATGTAATGTAACTAATAATAAGGATATTAGTGAGTTTTTTGATTATATTCCAACTAATCCTCATTTTCTATATAGTGCTCTTTATACATTTACCAATGAGGATACTATTAAGTTTTTTAATGAAAGAGGAGTTGAACTTAAAGTAGAGAGAGGGGATAGAGTTTTTCCTAATTCAGATAAATCTTCAGATATTATAAAAGCCTTTGAAAAAACTTTAATGGAGAAAAATATTGAAATTAAACTTGGAATTGCTGTAAAAGAATTAAAAGTTGAAAATAATAAGATTACTTCAGTAATCCTTGATAATGATGATTATATAGAATGTGATAATGTAATCTTAGCTACTGGCGGGGCTTCATATCCTCAAACTGGATCTAATGGTGATGGGTTTAGATTTTGCAAAAGTTTGGGTCATAATGTAGTGTCTATAAAACCGTCCTTAGTACCAATTGAAATTAATGAAGCTTGGGTAAAAGACCTTCAAGGTTTATCACTAAGAAATGTACAACTTACATTATTAGATAAGAACAATAAAATTATTTTTAAAGATCAAGGTGAAATGTTATTTACTCACTTTGGAATTTCTGGTCCATTATGTCTTAGTGCAAGCAGTTTAATAAAACCAGGTGAAAAGTATAAGATTGTATTAAATCTTAAGCCTGCACTTAGCGAAAAAGAGTTAGATTTAAGAATACAAAAGGATTTTTTAAAGTATAATAATAAGGACTTTAAGAATGCATTAAATGATTTATTTCCACAAAAATTAATTCCTATTATGATTAATTTAAGTAAAATACCAGAAAATCAAAAGGTAAATAGTATTACAAAAGAACAACGTAAGTTTTTTCTAAATCTTATTTCAAATCTTACAATGGATGTAAGAGGATTAAGGTCTATAGAAGAAGCAATAGTTACATCTGGAGGCATTGATACAAAAGAAATTGATCCGTCTACAATGAAATCCAAGGTGGTTTCTAACCTAAGTTTTGCTGGAGAAGTAATAGATGTAGATGCTTATACGGGAGGCTATAATGTACAGATTGCTATTTCTACAGGTTTTATAGCAGGAAGTAAGATATAAATATACAAGTAAAGTTATTATTGAGAAATTTATAGTTTAAAAACATCTATTTAAATTATAGATTGATAGTAACTATATAACTGAGGAGTGAAACTATGAAAATATCAATAGCTATTGATGGTCCTGCTGGAGCAGGAAAAAGTACTATAGCTAAATTAATAGGAGAAAAATATAACTTAATGTACATAAATACTGGATCTATGTACAGAGCAGTTACTTTATTTGCAATGAGAAAGGGTGTTGAACCTAATCAAGTAGGTGATTTATGTGAACTTATAGATACTTTGAAGATGTATTTTGATAATGATAACCTATTTGTTAATGATATAGATGTGACTGATGAGTTAAGGAGTATTGAAGTTACTAATAATGTGTCGAGATATGCATCTATACTAGAGGTTAGACAAAAGCTAGTTGAAATGCAGCAAGAAATAGCTAAAAATTACAATGTAATCATGGATGGTAGGGATATAGGCACAGTAGTACTTAAAAATGCATCCTTAAAAATATTCTTGACAGCTAGGGCAGAAGAAAGAGCTAAACGTAGGTATGATGAGCTTATAGCCAAGAATGTAAAAGTAGATTATAATAATATATTAGAAGATATAAAAAAAAGAGATTACATTGATTCAAATAGAGAAGTAGATCCTTTAAGAAAAGCTGAAGATGCAATAGAGATTGATACTTCTACTATGGGTATAAATGAAGTAGTAGATGCCATATCTAAGTACATATCATATATAAATGTAGATAAATAGTCATGTGTAATATAAAATAATTTGTTTTATAGTAAATGGTATTAGAGGTGAGGATAATATGTCTGAAGTAACTCTTGCAAATAAAGCAGGTTTTTGTTTTGGAGTAAAAAGAGCAGTTGAAGAGACTATAAGATTGAGAGAAAAATATAATAAGGATATATACACATTAGGGCCATTAATCCATAATAATGATGTTGTGAAAAGCTTAGAGGAAAAAGGTATTCATTCTATAACTCTAGAAGAAGCATATAATCTTAAAAAAAATGATGTTGTAGTAATAAGATCTCATGGTGTTGGCAAAAATGTATTTGACCATTTAAGAAAGAATAATGTTATAATAGAAAATGGGACTTGTCCATATGTGAGAAATATACAACAAAAAGTTGAGGAGTATTATAACAAAGGATATAATATAATTATTGTTGGTGATGATAAGCATCCAGAGGTCATAGGGATTAATGGGTGGTGTAATGATACAGCTATTATATCTAAGGATGGAGAAAACATAGATGCAATTAAGAGCAAGGTATGTGTAGTTTCCCAAACTACAGAAAAGCAAAGTAATTGGGAAAAGGTTTTGAACAGGATAATATCATTAGCTAAAGAAATAGTAGCTTTTAACACTATATGTAATGCCACAGAAGAAAGACAGGAATCAGCGAATAAACTTTCTAAAGAGGTTGATTTAATGATAGTTTTAGGCGGATATAATAGTTCAAATACTACAAAGCTTTATGAAATTTGCAAAAAAAATTGTGAAAATACTTATCATGTAGAAAAAGTAGATTCTTCACTTTTAAATATGATAGGGAATGAAAATATAAATAAAATTGGAATTACTGCTGGGGCGTCAACTCCAGAGTACGTAATTGAGGAGGCTATTAGTAAAATGAAAAAACAAAACGATATAAGTCAAGAGGATATGGACCTTTATGATAAATATTTTAAGGATACTAGCAACATATCTGTAGGAAGTATTTTAGAAGGTGAAGTATTTAAAGTAAATGAAAAAGAAGCATATTTAACTATAGGTACAAAAACTGAGGCTATAGTAACAGCAGAGGAATACTCTAGAGACAATGAAACTCCTTTAAATCAACAAATTAAAGTAGGAGATGTTATTAAAGCAAAAGTAATAAACAGAAAAAATTCTGATGGATTAGTTGTATTATCAAGAACTGAGGTTTTAAGAGCTGAACAACAACAAGTGTTAAAGGCTGCTTTTGATAATGGAGAGATAATAAATGTTCAAGTTAAACAAGAAGTAAAAGGTGGACTTGTAGCTTTATTTGAAGGAGAAAGAGTATTTATACCAGCATCTCATATAGAATTAAGTAGAGTTAGTGATTTGTCTAAGTATATAGGACAAAATTTTGATATAAAACTTATAGAGTATTCTAGAGAAAGAAATAGAGTTAAAATAGTTGGTTCAAGAAGAGAACTTTTAGAGAAGGAGAATGAAGTTAAAAAGGCTACTACATGGGCTTCTTTAGAAAAGGGAATGGTAGTTGAAGGTGAAGTTAAAAGATTAACTGCTTTTGGAGCTTTTGTAGAAATTAATGGTATAGATGGTTTATTACACAGTTCAGAAATGTCTTGGAATAAAGTTAATAACCCATCAAAATTATTTAAAGTTGGTCAGATTATTAAAGTTGGTGTTTTAGAAGTTGATAGAGAAAATAACAAATTAGCTCTAAGTGTTAAAATGTTAAGTGAAAATCCATGGAATAATATTAATGAAAAATATCCAACAGGAAATGTTGTTGCTGGAAAAGTAGTAAGATTTGCACCATTTGGAGCATTTGTTGAATTAGAAGAAGGTATAGATGGGTTAGTCCACATATCTCAAATTTCTAATGAGAGAGTTGAAAAAATTGAAGATGTTTTAAAAATTGGAGAGATCGTAAAAGCTGTTATAACTCAAGTAGATGCTGAAGGAAAGAAAATTGGACTTAGCATTAAAGATTTAGAAGCATAAAAATTTTTAGAAGATACACTATACTGGTGTATCTTCTATTTTAAATTAAAATAAATATACTAAAAATGGTTATATTATTTAAATTTGGATTATAATATATATATAGATTCAAAAGTATGAGGTAGATGGATTTATGTATAAATTAGAAACATTAAATAATTCAAATTTAAATTTTATAAATGAGTTTGATATTACTAATGAGTATAAAGAAGAACTCATAGAGATCTGTACAAATAAGAATATATTTAAAAAACTCCTTTTGGGAAAAAACATCAAGTATATAAAATCTCAACAAAAATATATAGGGTTTTTATGGTATAGTAAACTTCAATATCAAGTATATAAAATACACTGTATAAAGTTTATTCCAGAATATAGTACTTTTGAGTATTATAAAGAAGTTTTTAAGTTTTTCAATAGTTGTAATTCAATTATAATCAGTGAAAATAATAACTTGAATACAACTTTATTGATTAAACTAGGATTTAGTGTAGAAAGAGCTATTATTGAAATGGAAAGAGATATAAATTCCTATGAAGAACAGAATAATGATGAAAATATTTCTTTTGAAATCTTTAAAGAAGGTAAAGATGAAAAATATAGGTGTTTAATTCAGAATAAAGTTTTTGATTCAGCTAATAGACAGTCTATAAATAAAGAGGATATTATATATGAAAAATATCAAAATTATTATATTCCAGAAGGATGTATTTTTATTAAACATAAAGGAGTTCATGTAGGGTATGGACAATTAATAAAAAAAGATTCAAAAATTTATATAGCTAACTTTGGAATTTTACCGGAATATAGAGGCAAAGGTTATGGAAAGAAGCTACTAAAATATATAGTAAATATAGCTCATGATCTTGGAAATAGTAAAATATATCTTAAATGTGATAAAAAAAATATAGAAGCTGTAAATTTATATATAGGTGAAAGGTTTAAAACAATTGATACTTACCATGAGTATAAGAAAGATAATATAGATTCATTTTAATATAATAATTAATGTAGTAAATATAGAACTATACTTTATAATTATTAAGAACAAATATAATAAAAAAGAAATTAAGTCATGAAACTTAATTTCTTTTTTTGATTACTATTTTTCAATTTTTACATATTCAGCTAAAGCTCTTTCTAATATGTCCATTGCATCAGCTAGAGCTTCAGTATTTAAACAGTAAGATAATCTTATTTCATCCATACCAAGACCCTCTGTTGCATAGAAACCTTCTGCAGGTGCAACCATAACAGTTTTATTATTATAGTTATAGTCTGTAAGTAACCATTTTGCAAAATCCTCACCACTTTTTATTGGAAGCTTTGCTACAATATAAAATGCTCCAGTAGGTTTTTTGCATATAACACCTGGCATTTTTGAAAGCTTTTCAAACAGAATGTTTCTTCTTGATTCATATTCTTTTTTAACGTTAATAAAGTATTCTTTAGGAGTATTGATTAAATTTGCTGCTGCTAGTTGTTCTATAGTTGGAACACATAGTCTAACTTGACACATTTTCATAATTTGACTTATAAGTTCTTTATTCTTAGAAGCTACTAAACCAATTCTTGCACCACATGCACTATAGCGCTTAGATATACTATCTATTAAAATTACTCTATCTTTAATATCTTCCATATAAAGAGCAGAAGTGTATTTTAATCCATCATAAACAAATTCTCTATATACTTCATCTGCAATAAGGAATAGGTTATTCTCTTTACATATATCAGCAAGCATTCTTATTTCATTTTCAGTGTAAACAACTCCAGTTGGATTTCCAGGGTTAGAAACCATGATTGCTCTAGTTTTAGGAGTTATTTTAGATATTATAACATCCTTTGCTGGTAGATGGAATCCTTCTTCTGCTTTAGTTATAAAAGGTACCACTTTTACGCCAGCACCTTGTGCAAATCCTGCATAATTGGTATAGAAAGGCTCTGGTATAATTACTTCATCGTCTACATCACAAATTGCTGTTAATGCTAAAGAAATAGCTTCAGAACCTCCATTAGTAATAAGAATTTCATTAGATTCAAAATCTATATCCCATTCTTTATAGTATTTAATAAAACTATTAATTGCTTCATCTATTCCTTGAGATTGAGCATATTTAAGTACATCATCTTTATAGTTATTAATTCCTTCCATGAATTCCTTTGGAGTTTCAATATCAGGTTGACCAATATTTAAATGATATATTTTTACTCCTTTACGTGCAGCTTCAGCTCCATATGGTGCTAGTTTTCTAATCGGTGAATATCCCATAGCCAGTATTCTTTTTGAAAATTCCATTTTAACTCCTCCTAAAATAATATGAATAAATATTTAAGTTTATTTATTTTCATTATTGTACTAGTATACATTACATATTGTTTCTATTTTGTATAATATTTATGAAGAACTTTACCTAATCTTTTTATTCCTTCTACGATTTTATCTTCTGGCATATTAGAGTAATTTAATCTAAAGAAATTTTTCTTTCCACCATTAGGGAAGAAAGAAGCACCAGGTACATAGGCTACATTCTCTTTTAGAGCATCTTCCATAATAGAAGCAGAATCTAAATCTTTTCTTAATTCAACCCAAGTAAACAACCCTCCTGAAGGATAAGTGTATTTAACGTCTTCAGGGAAATATTTTTTCATGCTATCTATCATTAAGTCACGTCTAACTCTATAAACTTCAATTATGCTCTTTATATGATCATCTAAACTGTAAATTTTCATGTATTCTCCTGCGATAACTTGAGCAAAAGTATTACATTGTAAGTCTGCGCCTTGCTTAATTAAAATATACTTTTTAATTATTTCTTCTTCTGCTAATATCCATCCAAGTCTTAGTCCAGGACAGAAAGTTTTAGAGAAAGTACCTAGATTAATTACATAACCAGCTTTATCAAAGGATTTAATTGAAGGAAGACTTTCTCCCTCAAATCTTAATTCTCCATAGGGACTATCTTCAATTAAAGGTATTTCATACTTAGCAGCTAGTTCAGATAAGCGTTTTCTTCTTTCGATATTCATTGTAATTCCACTTGGATTTTGAAAATCTGGAATAGTATAAATCATTTTTATATTGTGGTTTTCGTTTTCTAATGCTTTTTCTAATTCCTCTACAATCATACCATTTTCATCCATTGGTATTTCTAAGAATTTAGGACCATAAGCCATAAATGCATTTAAAGCGCCAAGATAGCTTGGACTTTCACATGCAATAGTGTCTCCTTCATTTATGAAAAGCTTTGCAGAAAACTCTAAACCTTGCTGAGAACCATTAGTTAGCATAACATTTGAAGTATCGCATTTTACTCCTGTAGGCGCTATTCTTTCTTTTACAATTATTTCTCTCAAAGGCATGTAACCATCAGTAGAAGCATATTGTAGAGCTATTTGGCCTTTTTCTTTTATAACCTTTGATGCTACTTCGTTTAGTTTATCTAAAGGAAATAATTCAGGTGCTGGTAATCCACCTGCAAAAGAAATGATTTCTGGCTTTTCAGTCAATTTCAAAAGTTCTCTTATTTCAGACGCTTTTAAATTTGAAGTCCTATTCGCATAACGTATATTCATATATACACCCCCCCATAATTATGTTTTAAAATTAATTATACTATTCATCTTATGTACCATGATTTTATTATAACTTATTTGCATGTTTTTTCAAGATATTTTAATATAGTGGAAAGAGTAATAAAATAAATCTTAAAAATACTTGTTATTTGAGTGAAGAAGTAGTATAATGACTTAAAGAATAAATTAAATAATTAAATATTTCTTTAAATCAGTCCAGAGAGGCTGGCAAGAAGGTAGATATAATTACAGGACACACTATATTTATATATATAACTTCTTGCGAAAGTAAGAAGTTTTTTTATTTATATACCTTTTAATCAGTACTGAGATACTGAAAGGGGAGAAAGAAATTTCTCCTAATATTAAAAATATTAAGGAGGCTTTATATGTCAGAAATAACATTAAAAAAAGAAGCAGAAGAAACATTGGCAAAGAGATCTATTAAGGAAGAGACTAAAAGAATGGTACTTGCTATGCAGCATTTAATTGCTATGTTTGGTGCAACGGTTCTAGTACCTGTACTTACAGGACTTGACCCTTCAGTTGCTCTTGTTGCTGCAGGATGTGGTACTTTGATATTTCACCTTTGTACGAAAGGAAAAGTTCCAGTATTCCTTGGTTCTTCCTTCGCATTTATACCGGTAATAATAGCTGCGGGAGAATTAAATGGCGGAGATTTAGCATATGCACAAGGCGGATTGTTAGTTGCAGGTTTTATTTATGTAATAATTTCATTTCTTGTTAAGAAAATTGGTGTAACCACTATAAAAAGACTCCTTCCAGCCCAAGTGGTAGGACCTATGATAATAGCTATAGGATTAAACCTTGTACCTACAGCTATAGGAATGGCTAGTGAAAATTTTATTATAGCAGGGATAACTTTAGCTATAGCATTATCCATTAACTTATTTGGTAAAGGTTTTTCAAAACAGTTAGCTATACTTATTGCAGTATCATCAGGGTATATACTTTCATTAATTTTTAATATAGTAGATACTAGCATAATATCTAAATCAGCATATATAGCGGTACCTAGCTTCACACTGCCTAAATTTGATATGGCATCTATACTCGTAATTGCACCAGTGGTGTTAGCAGTACTAATGGAGCATGTTGGTGATATTACTACAAATGGGCAAGTAGTTGGTAAAAACTTCATTGAAGATCCCGGTCTTAATAGAACTTTATTAGGAGATGGACTTGCAACTATGTTTTCTGCATTTATTGGAGGGCCAGCAAATACAACTTATGGAGAGAATACTGGAGTTTTAGCATTAACAAAGAACTATGATCCATCAATAATAAGAATTACAGCAATATTTGCTATAATCCTAGGTTTCGTAGCTAAATTAGGAGGATTACTATTATCTATCCCTAGTGCTGTTATGGGTGGTATTAGTATCATGTTATTTGGAATGATTTCATTAATAGGATTTAAAACTATTAAAAATGGAGATGTAACTTTTGATTGGAAAAACATTGTAGTAATAGCTACTATAATAATAATTGGTCTTGGTACTACTAATTTAGAAAAATACACTGGTATATCAATTGGAATTCCAGTTGGTGCATCTGTTAAAATAACAGGCGTAAGCTTAGCAGCTCTTGTAGGGGTTATACTAAATATGATTTTAAATTTTAAAAGTGAAAAAGAAGAAAATAGAAATGAATATGTAGCTTAACTATGCATTCATTGAAATACCACTTAATACAAAGATTATGTATTAGGTGGTATTTTTTTACATCTGATGATATAATATAATAAAATATAACATGGGGGTGTGACAATGAAAAAAGTTAAAGTTGAAGATGCTATTGGGATGGTGGTGGCCCACGATTTAACTAAGATCGTACCGGGGGAATTCAAGGGTGCTGCTTTTAAAAAAGGACATATAATAGAAGTAAAAGATATAGAAGAGTTGAAGTTTATAGGGAAAAATCACGTTTATATTATTGAAATGAATTCAGAAATGCTTCATGAAGACCAAGCAGCTTTAGAGTTAGGACAAGCAATTGGAGGAGAAAATACCTACATTAAATCACCTAGTGAGGGAAAAGTAAATATTTTAGCTGCTCGGGATGGGCTTTTGAAAATTAACACTAGTTTGTTATATGAAATTAATTATATTAAAGACATTGTAGTAAGTACATTACACAATAATACTGTTGTAGAAAAGGATACAATTGTTTCTGCTACAAAAGTAACACCGTTAGTTGTAGAAAAAAGATATATCAATCAAGTTAAGGATATATTAAGAAATGTATCAGGGATTATAGACATAATACCTTTTAAAGTTCAGAAGGTAGGAATCGTTATTACTGGTACGGAAATTTATGAAGGCATCATTACTGATAAATTTGCTCCAATACTTAAGGAAAAGGTTAGTAATTACAAAGCTATTGTTGAAGATGTCATATTTGTTCCAGATGACTTAGAAAAAACAACTAATGCTATAGAGATATTTAAGTCTAGAGGATGCAGTTTAATAATATGCAGTGGGGGAATGTCAGTAGATGCAGATGATTTAACACCTGTAGCTATTGAAAAAGTAGCTTCAGAGATAATTACCTATGGATCTCCAGTAATACCAGGAGCTATGTTTATGTTAGCATATAGTGATGATATAACTTATGTGGGGATTCCAGCTTGTGGAATGTTCTCTAAAATAACTGTATTTGATGTTTTACTTCCTAGGATAATGGCAAAGGATAAAATTAGTAAAAGAGAAATAAATGAGTTATCTCACGGAGGGCTTTGCTTAAAATGTAATATATGTCATTATCCAATTTGTCCATTTGGGAAATAGGGAGGTATTTTATATGAGTATTACTTTACTTGAAGAAGTGAATGAGCAAGTGAAGAATGGGAATTTTGTAGCTCTTTCTATAATTACTAAGGCTTGTGGATCTTCACCTAGGGGAGAAGGTACCATAATGGGAGTTCTAAGAGATGGTACTGTAATTGGTACTATAGGTGGAGGTGCAGTTGAAGATGAAATTATAAAATCTAGTATAGAGGCTATAGAAACACAAAGGAGTGGTAGATATGAATATAGTTTGAATGAAGCTAATAAAGAGCTTAATATGGTTTGTGGAGGAAACATTGAAGTATATATAAAAGTATTAATGCCTAAGCGTAAACTTCTTATAGTTGGTGGGGGACATATTGCATTGCCACTACATTTTATAGCTAATGTATTAGGATATGATATTGTAGTTTTTGAGGATAGGGAAGAATATTGTAATTGGGAAAGATTTAAATTAGCTGATGAGCTTTTACTAGGAGATATTAAAGAAAATTTAAAAAAATATCCTATAAATAATCAATGCAGTATAGTAATTATAACTAGGGGACATTTCCATGACTATGAAGCTTTAAAAACTATTATAGATACTGAAGCAAATTATATTGGTATGATAGGAAGTAAAGTTAAGATAAAAAAAACTATATATAAATTATTAGATGAAGGATTTAACAAAGATTTGTTGAATAAAGTATATGCACCTATTGGTATAGATTTAGGTGGTGAAAGACCAGAAGATATAGCATTATCTATAATGGCAGAAATTTCATTAGTTGTAAATAATGGAAAACTAGCCCATAAAAAATTACAATAATATATAGAGAGATAAAAATTTATCTTGAATTATTGTAATATAATCAATATGTTCATAATATTTTAATTATATAAGGGTTAATTTTCTTTCTAAAAAGTAAAGTATGATAGATAATATTGTATTTTATTAATATATAAATAAAAGGGAGTTCTAAGGGGGAAAACAATGGTAAATCGAAAAGCTTTAAAAAATAAATCTAAAGATCAATTAAGGGGGCAGTGGAAGATACCGGTCTTAATAACACTAATAATCTTTGTAATTCAAGGAAGTATAAGTCTTGGTTCTGAGACTTTTAAAGATGCTATAGGACCATCACTTCTGATAACAGTTATAAGCATAATAGTAAGCTTAAGTATAGCAATTATGAGTAATTCATTTTATCTTAAAATTTCTAGGGATAAGAAAGTTAAATTTTCTGATATACTTATCTCAGGTAAGACTTGGGGAAAAGGTATGGGTATACAGCTTTTAATAGTATTAATGTACATACCAATAATAATTATTATTGGTATAGTTGTAGGGTTTATAGCAATTCATTATAGTAACCAGATATTTATGGGTTCTTTATCAGGTAATTCTATTCCATCTTTTGAAGGCATTACAACAATGATTGTTCTGGTTACGTTAGTTTTATGTATACCAATAATTATTTTGGGTTTATATTTGTTCCCAGCAGTGATTTTAGTATGTGAAGATAATAGTAAGGGTGTAATTCAGTGTATAAAAGAAAGTTTTAAATTAATGAAAGGGAATGTATGGAGTTTATTTGTACTATACCTTAGCTTTTTAGGTTGGGTGATTTTATGTATTGTACCAGGTGTAGTTGTAGCTATAATTGCAGTTTTTTCATTTAATGAAATACTCATTACTATATTACCGTTAATTATAGGAATTAGCTTTCTATGGTTAACCCCATATATGAATACAACATTTTTGAATTTCTTTAATGAAATATCTGGATACAATAATAAACCTATATATAATGAAATTAATCCATTAAATTAACAATATGTATTATATATCTATATAAGTTGTCTATGAATGAGATTACTTATATAATAACTTAGTATTTAGCGTAAATTAAATTTTAACTAGGTTTATATATAAATGTTTATATCATAATTAAAGAAGATGTATATCAACTTAAATCCAAAGGAATTCTTTGGATTTTTATTATTAAGTCTAATTGGAAATTAATAAACTAAAGCCTAAATTAAAAAAATATTACTTCAAGATTTAAGATTGTATATAAATGCTATTGTTTGTTATGAATAAAGATGATAGATTTATAATAGATTACATTAAAGATAAAATATATTAATTAGCTATGTATTGGATAAATATAAATATAAATATAAATATAAATATAAATAAATGATTAGGTGATGAAATGAAGATAGTATGTTCAATAGGTCCTAATGTTAAGACCTTAAATGATTTAGATAAGTTTGTAAATGCAGGAATGAATTCAATGAGATTGAATTTTTCTCATATAGAAAATGATACAGCTAAAAAACAAATTAAGTATATGAAGGAGAATTATCCTGATATTTCTATTATTCAAGATTTACAAGGCAATAAAATTAGAGTATCTAATTTGTTTAATGGCCAATTAAGGGTTAACTTTGGAGAAACCGTATATTTTTGTAGTGAAGAATTTTTTAAAGAAAATCTTAGACATAGTGGAAAGAATACATTAATTCCAATTTCTTTTCAAGGACAATTTACATGGCTTTCTAAATGCAAAAAAATTCTTATGAAGGATGGAACAATGGAATTTAATGTTGTAGGAAAGCTTAAGGATAAAGAGGCAATAAAGGCAGAAGTCGTTTTAGGTGGCATGGTTAGAGGTGAGAAGGGGTTAAATGCTCCGGGAATGGATAGGTTGGGTATGACGTTAACCATAAAGGATAAGAAGGATATTGAATTTGGCCTATTAAGTGGTGTGGATATAATATGTCTTTCCTATGTTACGAGAGAATCTGATATTCTAGAATTAAAGGAATATATAAAAAAAGTAAAGAAATATAATCCTCAAATTATTATGCCTAAAATTTGGGCAAAAATAGAGTGTAAAGAAGGAATTCTTAATTTTGATTCTATTTTAAAATCTGTTGATGGAATTATGCTAGGTAGGGGAGATTTATTCTCGGAATTGGACATAATGGAAATTCCTTTTGTACAGGATGAAATAATAGGAAAGATGAAATCTGAAAAAAAGGAGCTTATAATCGCAACCTATGTGTTAGATTCTATGAGAAGTGCCCGAAAACCTAAAATTCCTGAATTAGATGATTTATATAATTTTATAAAAAATAAGGTTGATGGAATTATGCTAGCTGGAGAAGTTGGGATAGGTAAAAATCCTCTCCATGTTATAAGATTTACTAAAGAATTTATAGATAAATATAGTTATCTTAGTTAAGAAAAAAATGAAGATGGATATAAAATTTATATCCATCTTCATTTTAGAATTAATTAACTATTTAGTCTAGTTTAGTTATATTTTAGGAATAAATTCTATATATTTACATCGGGTTCAATGATATAATTAAATATAGATAGTGTAAAAACTCTACACTAACCTAAGCATATAGGGGGGATTATTATGAATAAAGATTTACAGAAGGAAAAGATACAAGAAATATATAATGAAATTACTAGATTAACAGAAGAATTATCAAGAATTCAATGTACTCATAATGAATGTGAAGAATGTCCTTTTAGAGAATTGATAACAACTGATTCCAATCAAACACTTGATTGTGGTGGATTTATTGATTTATTCATGTATAATTAATAAGTCCTTATAATTATTTAAAATGTAGAGCAAAAGCAATAGACTTAATTTTGTCTATTGCTTTTAAACATATATTAATGAAAATGTATATAAACTATTTTCCTAAGTTAAATATATCTAAATCTTTAACTTTCAATCCTCGTTTCATTACTGTTACCATGGCTCTTAAGGTGTCGAGAGAAGTCATTAATGAAACTCCTGATTCTACAGCTGTTCTTCTAAGTTTAAAGCCATCGCGCTGAGAGTCATTTCCTCTAGTTGGTGTATTAACTATCATATTTATAGATTTATTTCTGATAGAATCTACTATATCAGGTTTTCCTTCACCAATTTTATTAACTATTTTTGCATCTATACCTTCAATTTGAAGCATTTTTGCAGTTCCTTCTGTGGCTACTATCTTACAGCCAAGTAAGTTCATTTCTTTAGCTAGTATTAAGAATTCATCTTTGTCACTATTATTTATGGTTGCAAGTAATTTGTCTCCAGACTTTAAAATTGGTCTTTTGGCAGCCAAGAAACCCTTCATCATAGCTTCATCAAAGGTATGTCCTACACCAAGAACTTCTCCAGTGGATCTCATTTCAGGTCCAAGACTTACTTCAACCTTTGGAAGCTTTTCAGTAGAGAATATAGGTACTTTTACAGTTACAAAGTCAGGTTCAGCACATATTTGTTCCTTATATCCCATATCTTCTAGAGATTCTCCAAGCATGGCGCGAGTAGCTAATTCAACTATAGGTACATTAGTAACCTTGCTTATATATGGAACAGTACGAGAAGCTCTAGGGTTAACCTCTATGATAAAAATTTCTCCTTCAAACTCAATGAACTGAATATTTATCATGCCAAGAACTTTAAGCTCTAAAGCAATCTTCTTTGTATATTCAAAGATAGTATTCTTAGATTTGTCAGATATATTTTGAGAAGGATATATGCTTATAGAATCTCCAGAGTGGACTCCGGCTTTTTCAAGGTGTTCCATAATTCCTGGAATTAAAATACTTTTACCATCACAGATAGCATCCACTTCAATCTCTCTACCAACTAAGTATCTATCAATCAAAACAGGATTTTTATGATCTCTTTTAAACGAATTCTCCAAATACTTTTTAAGCTCCTTTTCTCTATAGGTGATTTCCATACCTTGACCACCTAACACATAAGAAGGTCTAACAAGTACAGGATATCCAAGGTTCTCAGCACCAACAATTCCTTCATCAAGGTTCCATACTGCAATTCCTTTAGGTCTATTAATATCAAGATCTTCAAGCATAGCATCAAATCTTTCTCTATCTTCGGCCCTATCTATACCATCAGCATCAGTACCTAAAATCTTAATTCCATTTTCTCTTAGAAACTTAGATAGTTTTATAGCAGTTTGACCACCAAATTGAAGAATTACACCTTCAGGTTTTTCCTTGTTGATTATGTTGAGTACATCTTCTTCAGTTAGAGGTTCAAAGTAAAGTTTATCTGATATATCAAAGTCTGTTGATACAGTTTCTGGGTTATTATTTACAATTATAGTTTCGATGCCTTTTTTCTTAAGAGCTCCAACAGCATGAACAGAGCAGTAATCAAACTCAATCCCTTGTCCGATTCTAATAGGACCTGAACCTATAACCATTACTTTTCTTTTATCAGATACAACTACTTCGTCAAATTCTTCATAGGTTGAATAGTAGTATGGTGATATGGCATCAAACTCTCCAGCGCAAGTATCTACCATCTTATAGGTTGGCATAATGTTATACAGCTTTCTAAGAGTATACAACTCTATAGGGCTAATATCCATTAAGTCTGCAATACCTTTGTCTGAAAAACCCTTTTTCTTTAATAGATTTAAATATTCTTTATTTAAATCTTCTAACTTAGCAGTTTTTAAGAATTCTTCTTGTTCTACTATCCATTTTATTTTATTTATAAAGAAGGTATCTATTCCTGTAACCTCTGATAATTTCTCAACTAGATATTTTCTTCTAAGCATTTCAGCTAGATCAAAGACTCTTTCATCATCTGGCACCATTACGCTACTCTTTAACTGAGACAAAGTTTTTTCCTGAGATGGCTTATGATCTAACACATATTTTCCTATTTCTAAGGAGCGAATTCCTTTTAGGAAGGCAGCCTCAAAATTTGATCCAATAGCCATGATTTCTCCTGTTGCCATCATTTTAGTTCCTAAGGATTTATTGGCATTTTTAAATTTATCAAAAGGCCATTTTGGTATTTTCACAACTACATAATCAAGAGCTGGCTCAAAGGAGGCCATTGTTTTACCAGTAACGGAGTTTACAATTTCATCTAGGGTATATCCAAGGCCAATTTTTGCAGCTACCTTTGCTATGGGATATCCTGTAGCTTTTGATGCAAGGGCAGAAGAACGAGAAACTCTAGGGTTTATCTCAATTACAGCATACTCAAAACTATTAGGATTTAAAGCAAACTGGACATTACATCCTCCAATAATTCCTACTTCATCTATGATTCTCAAGGCTGAAGTTCTAAGCATTTGATATTCTTTATCAGAAAGGGTTTGAGAAGGAGCTACAACTATGGAATCTCCTGTATGAACACCAACAGGGTCTATGTTTTCCATATTACACACGGTTATGCAATTTCCTTTAGAGTCACGCATAACTTCATATTCAACTTCTTTCCATCCTTTAATACTTTTTTCTAAAAGAACTTGATTTACAGGGCTAAGATAAAGACCATTTTCTAATATGGTAATTAGCTCTTCTTCAGTATCTGCAATACCACCGCCAGTACCACCAAGGGTGTAGGCAGGTCTTACAATTACAGGGTAACCAATCTTTTTAGCAAAGTTAACTCCAGAATCTACATCATTTACTATATCTGACTCAATAACAGGTTCGTTGATTCTTTCCATTAATGCCTTAAATAAATCTCTGTCTTCACCTTTTTTTATAGACTCTACCGAAGTTCCTATGATTTTAACTCCATATTTATCTAATATACCTTTTTCAGCGAGTTCTATAGTTAGGTTTAAACCTGTTTGTCCACCCATCCCTGATAAAATGCTGTCTGGTTTTTCTTTTACTATAATTTTCTCAATAAACTCAGTAGTTAATGGCTCTATATATATTTTATCTGCCACTTCCTTGTCAGTCATTATGGTTGCAGGGTTAGAGTTTATTAGTATGGTTTCTATCCCTTCTTCCATAAGTGCTCTACAAGCTTGAGTTCCAGAATAGTCGAACTCAGCAGATTGTCCTATTACTATTGGACCAGATCCTATTATTAATACTTTTTTTATGTCATTTCTCTTACTCATTGATTATTCCTCCTACATGAAAGCTCACTGTCTTTCTTAATGTAATTTATTTTATTAAGCTTAAAAAACTATCAAATATAACGTTATTTTCTTTAGGTCCTGGTGATGCTTCTGGATGATATTGTACACTTGCTATTGGCAATTTTTTATGCATCATACCTTCTAAGGTGCCGTCATTTACACTGACATGAGTGATGTCCATATCAACAGGTAACTTAGAAACATAGTAGCCATGATTTTGACTAGTTATGTATACCTTACTTGATATAATATCTTTCACTGGGTGATTAGATCCTCTATGACCAAACTTTAGTTTACTAGTTTCTCCACCAAAGGCCCAAGCTAAAAGTTGATGTCCAAGGCAAATTCCGCAAGTAGGTTTTGAAGTTGCTAATTTTACTACTTCTTTAACTATATTATCTAATTTCATAGGGTCTCCAGGACCATTAGATAGAAATATTAAATCTGGGTTTGTAGAAAGAATTTCTTCAGCCTTTGAGGTAGCTGGAAACACAGTTAGTCTACAATTTCTTTCTTTGAAACTTTTCAAGATATTTGATTTAACTCCAAAATCCATAACGGCAACATGTGGTCCACTGCCTGGTATTTCATATATTTCATCAGTAGATACTTTATACACAGCATCATCATTTTGGAATTTTTCCAACTTATCCTTTATATCTTCTAAGGATAAGTTTTTAGTTGTTATATAACCCTTCATTGATCCATGGTCTCTAAGAATTTTCGTAAGGGCCCTTGTATCAATACCTTCTAGTCCAAAAATCTTGTTTTCTATAAGATATCCATCTAACTCCATCTCACATCTGAAGTTTGAAGGATTATTAGATTTTTCTCTTACAATAAACCCCTTAACTTTTGGAGAAGAAGATTCTAAATCCTCTAAATTAATTCCATAATTTCCAATTAAGGGATAGGTCATAGTTACAATTTGACCATAATAAGATGGATCAGTAAGAGTTTCCTGATACCCAGTCATAGATGTATTAAATACTACTTCTCCAACGGTATCATCAATGTATCCAAAGGCTTTACCTTTGAATTCCATTCCGTTTTCTAATATAAGTTTTGCTTCAATATTTTTTGTTTTCAAGAAAAACCCTCCAATCAAAATAATTAATGTACAACAAAAAGGACAACAAACAAAGCAAATTATTAGATGCTCTATTTATTATCCTATGGGTTTCTCTTTAAAATAATTATAATTCTAGCCATTATTCCTGTCTCCCTTCTTGGCCTCTCTGGACCAACTTAAAAGTAGATTTATCTTTTTGATTTTATAAAAAATTTTTTCAAATGTCAATAATAAAATAAATATATTATTATAAAATATAATTTTTAATGAAGTATATAGCAAATATTTGTTGAATAAATCTAATAAAATTACTAACAATAAATTCAGGAGGTGATAACAAATGAGTGAAAACAATAATTTTAAAAATAATGGTTTGAAAAATGATAATAATCTCCAAGGATTAAATTCAAAGGCTATTGGTAATTATACTAAAGGGGCCGTAGAAAATTTTGAAAATAAAATTGTTAGTGAAACAAATTATTTAGAGAAAGTAAATGAAAATTTAGATAAATAAAAATATTTATAAATAAGCTTAGGTAAATTTAATTTTATCTAAGCTTATTTTTGTTAATTTTTATTAAATTCCATTGCAAATATAAATTAATTATATATTATATTAATTATTAGAAGTATTTAAGGAGTATATTATGAGTTGTTTAGGAAATATTATTTGGTTTGTATTTGGAGGATTAGTTGCAGGGTTGCAATGGTTTTTAACAGGTCTTTTATGGTGTATAACTATTGTGGGAATACCAGTTGGTATTCAGTGTTTTAAGTTAGCTAAACTACAATTTGCACCTTTCGGAAAAGAAGTTATTACAACAAATTATAGTAGTATGGGATTTTTTCTGAATATATTATGGGTAATATTTGGAGGTTTGCTCCTTGCAATAACCAATATAATAAGTGCATTTTTACTGTCTATAACTATAATAGGGATACCTTTTGCTGCTCAATCATTAAAAATGGCAAAATTATCTTTAGCACCATTTGGAAAAGATGTAATATAAGAATTGATTTAATAGGTTATATTTATGATTATTGTAGTATTAAAGTAATTATATAGGAGGAGTTATGAGAGATATATCAGAATTAAAGGGGAAGATTTTTAGACACTTCAAAGGGAATTTATATTTACTTGAGGATTTTGTAATAAATTCAGAAACGCAAGAAAAGATGGTGCTATATAGAGCATTATATGGGGAGTGTGGATTGTTTGTAAGACCATATAAGATGTTTATAGAAGAAGTACCTAAAAATAAGGTTAATCCAACAGGACAAAGGTATAGATTTCAAGAGATAATAGTAGAAAGTAAAAATATTTGAAGTAAAGAATAGTATAAAATATAAATCTATGTTATAATAGTAATCGTATGTTTTAAAGAAAAGTTCAAGAGGTTTTACCCAATGGGTAAGACTTTTTTAATGATAATTGGAGGTAACGTTATGATTAGTACTACAGGAGTTAGTTTAAGATACGGAGGACGTAAACTTTTTGAGGATGTTAATATTAAGTTCACAGAAGGTAATTGTTATGGATTAATAGGAGCAAATGGTGCAGGGAAGTCTACATTTCTTAAAATATTATCCGGAGATATAGAACCTAATACAGGCGAAGTTAATATAACACCAGGACAAAGATTAGCAGTTTTAAAGCAAGATCACTTTGCTTATGATGAAGAAGAAGTACTAAGAACTGTAATTATGGGTCATCCTAGATTAATTGAAATTATGAATGAAAAGGATGCTCTTTATGCTAAAGAAGATTTTAGTGATGAAGATGGTATAAGAGCCTCTGAGCTTGAAGGTGAGTTTGCAGATCTTAATGGTTGGGAAGCTGAAAGTGAAGCAGCTACATTACTTCAAGGACTTGGGATAACAGAAGATTTACATTACAAGTTAATGAAGGATTTAAATGGTTCAGAGAAGGTTAAAGTCTTACTTGCACAAGCCTTATTTGGTCATCCAGATATTCTTTTACTTGACGAGCCTACCAACCACTTAGATATTAAATCTATAGCTTGGCTTGAAAATTTCTTAATGGATTTTGAGGGAACTGTTATTGTGGTATCCCACGATAGACACTTCCTAAATAAAGTATGTACTAATATGGCTGATGTAGACTTTGGAAAAATTCAAATGTATGTTGGTAACTATGATTTCTGGTATGAATCAAGTCAATTAGCATTACAAATGTCTAAGGATCAGAATAAAAAGAAAGAAGAAAAAATTAAAGAGCTTCAAAACTTTATAGCTCGTTTTAGTTCTAATGCATCAAAAGCTAAGCAAGCAACTAGTAGAAAGAAGCAATTAGATAAATTAACTCTTGATGATATTAAGCCATCTTCAAGAAGATATCCATTTGTAGGATTTAAAGCGGATAGAGAAGCTGGTAATGATTTGTTAGTTGTTGAGAATCTATGTAAGACTATTGATGGTGTTAAAGTTTTAGATAATGTAAGTTTTATGATATATAAGAATGATAAGGTAGCATTTTTAGGAGATGGTATTGCTAAAACCACTTTATTTAAAATATTGATGGGTGAAATGGAACCAGATAGTGGAAGCTATAAATGGGGGATAACTACATCTCAATCGTATTTCCCATCTGATAACTCTGAGTTCTTTGAGAGTTGCGATCTAAATCTTGTGGATTGGTTAAGACAATTTTCAGAAGAAAAGGCGGAAAGTTTTATAAGAGGATTCCTTGGAAGAATGTTATTCTCAGGAGAAGAAGCATTAAAGCAAGCATCTGTGCTATCTGGAGGGGAAAAAGTTCGTTGTATGCTATCAAAGATGATGTTAAGTGGAGCTAACGTATTAATCTTAGATGAGCCTACAAACCACCTAGATCTTGAATCCATAACAGCAGTTAATAATGGATTAATTAACTTTGCTGGAACTATATTATTTACATCCCATGACCATCAGTTTATTAATACTGTTGCAAATAGAATAATAGAAATTATTCCTGGTGGTGTAATTGATAAGAATATGACTTATGATGAGTATTTAGAATTAAAATAGAGCTTAGGTTGATATAAAAATTACTTTTGTAGTAGATAGGCATTAAATGAATAAATTAACATTTAACTTGTATAAATATTAATTTATTTAGTTGACAATTTACCATTATTTATTTATAATACAAATAATATAAAATTTAATATGGAAATTCTATGAAAAGGACAGTACTTTCTTTATTAATTCTTAAAGCGAGTGAAGGTTGGTGTGAGCTTCACAAGAATAAAAGAATCTTAACAAGTAATTGTAGGGAAATTTATTTATAATAAATTAGGAAGAGAACCTTGGAGAAGCTGCCCCAAAGGATTACTTAGTAGGGTTAGTCGTGAAAAGCGTTAAAATTATGAGTGGACTTTTTAAAAAAGTCAATTAGAGTGGTACCACGGGTATATAACCGTCTCTTTCCAATGGAAAGAGACGGTTTTTTATATGCATTTTGAAATTTTAATAAATAAAAGAGTTAGAAATAAAAAGGAGGATTTATTATGGAGTATAAAAATATAATAGCAGAAAATTTATGTAAGCATATAGATATGGAAAAGGAAACAATAGAAAGACTTGTTGAAAACCCACCAAAACCAGAAATGGGGGACTTTGCATTCCCGTGTTTTCAGTTAGCAAAATCTATGAAGAAAGCACCAAATATGATAGCTCAAGATCTAAAAGGATTACTTGGTAATTTAGATGGATTTGAAAAAATAGAAGCTTTTGGTCCTTATATAAACTTTTTTGTAGCTAAAAATGATTTTATGAAAGAAATTATTGAAAAAGTATTAAATGAGAAAGAGAATTATGGAAGTACAAAAGAAGGAGTAGGCAAAAATGTAATTGTTGAATATTGTTCAGCTAATATTGCAAAGCCATTTCACGTAGGACATTTATATACTACTATGATTGGTAATTCTCTTTATAAAATATTTAATTCTCAGGGATATAACGCTATAGGGATAAACCACTTAGGAGACTGGGGAACACAATTTGGTAAACTTATATATGCATATAATCATTGGGGTGATGAGAAAGCTTTAGAGGAAGAACCGATTAAAGAAATGTTAAGGGTTTATGTAAAATTTCATGATGAAGCAGAAAAAAATCCTGCTCTTGATGATGAAGGAAGAAAGCATTTTAAACTTCTAGAGGATGGTAATGAAGAAGAAGTTAAGCTGTGGACTAAATTTAAAGACTTAAGCTTAAAGGAATTTGATAAATTATTTAATATGTTAAATGTGAAATTCGATTCTTTTGCTGGTGAAAGCTTCTATCAAGATAAAATGGATGCTGTCATTGATGAAATAGAATCTAAAGGGTTATTAACGGAAAGTAATGGTGCTAAGGTTGTTATGTTAGAGGAGCTTAATATTCCACCTTGTATAATAAAGAAGGCAGATGGAGCTACAATATATGCCACTCGTGATTTAGCAGCTATGTTCTATAGAAAGAAAACCTATGATTTTTATAAGAATATATATGTAGTTGCAAAGGATCAATCCCTTCACTTTAAACAAGTATTTAGCACAGTTAAAAAGATGGGCTATGATTGGGCTGATGATTGTATACATGTACCATTTGGCTTAGTTCGTTTCCCAGATAAGAAGCTTTCTACAAGAAAAGGCGATGTAGTATTCCTTGAGGATTTGTTAAACGAAGCTGTAGTTAAAACAGAAGAAATAATAAATGAGAAAAATCCTACATTAGAAAATAAAAAAGAAGTAGCTAAGAAGGTAGGAATTGGAGCAGTTGTCTTTGCTTATCTTAAAAACTCAAGAGAGAGAGACATAATCTTTGATTGGGATGAAATGCTTAGCTTTGAAGGAGAAACTGGACCATATGTTCAATACACTTATGCTAGAGGAAAGAGTATTTTAAGAAAATTAGGAGAAGGTACTGGAGAAGTTGATTATGGTAAGCTTATTTCAGAGGAAGAGTTTGAACTAGTTAAAACTTTATCTGGGTTTAATAATTCTATTAAGCAGGCTTTGGATAAACTACAACCAAGTATAGTTACAAGATTTACTATAGATGTAGCTAAAGCTTTTAATAAATTCTATAATTCTATAAATATATCTAATTCAGAGGACGAAGTAACAAAGAATACCAGATTAGCTTTAGTTAAAGCTACTCTTCAAGTAATAGAAAGTGGATTACATCTTATAGGTCTTGAAACAGTAGATGAAATGTAATAAAAGATTAATATAAAGAAAATCCCTTGGACAATTTATCATCCAAGGGATTTTCTTTACTTATTATGTTGTTTATCATCCTCATATTTTTTTATTGTATTAACGTAATTAGGACACTTAGAGGTACAACTACCACAATTACATCCTTTAGATTTTTTCTTTAAATTTTTAAATAGAATAAAGATCGCTAATATAGCAATAATTATAGTTATAAGTATTTCCATAGTATTATCACCTCTTTAAAATATCAGTGAAGCTATATGATATATTCCAAATGAAAAAATCCATGCCACAATAAATTGATATACAACTGAGAATACAGCAAGTTTTCCGCTGAATTCTTTTTTAAAGGTAGCTACAACAGAAACACATGGTGTGTATAACAAAGTAAATACTAAGAAAGAAAGACCACTAGCTATTGTAAATGTCGTAGCTATGCTATTAGCTAAATCACCTGTATAAAGTACCCCTAGAGTTCCTATAACTACTTCTTTAGCCATAAGTCCAGTTAAAAGTGCCACAGAGTTTTCCCATGTACCAAAGCCTAATGGAACAAAAATCGGGGATATGAAGTTACCTATAGATGCAAGGAAACTTTCGTTAATTTCAGACATTCCACTCATATTAAAGTTTGATAAGAACCATACTAGAACAGATATAGAGAATATCAAAGTTCCAGCCTTTTTTAAAAATCCTTTACCTTTTTCCCAAGTATGAAGTATTAAACTTTTAAACTCAGGAAGTTTGTATTCAGGTAATTCTATTATAAAGGGTTCTTCGTCTTTTTTAAATAAAGTATTTTTAAATATAAACGCCATTATAAAGGCTACTATAAGTCCTAAGAAATATAATCCGAAAATGACTAATGATTCATAACCTGCAAAGAGTGCACCAGCAAATAGGGCATATACAGGTAATCTGGCATTACAAGACATAAAAGGAATAATCAGAGCTGTTAACTTTCTATCTTTTTCACTTTCTAAAGTTCTTGCAGACATTATTCCTGGTACTGAACATCCAAAGCCCATTATTAAAGGTATAAAAGCCTTTCCTGAAAGTCCTAATTTTCTCATTAACTTGTCCATAATAAATGCTGTTCTAGCCATATAACCGCTATCTTCAAGGAAGCTAATCCCTACAAATAGAGTTAATATAATTGGAAGAAACACAATTACTGAACCAACACCACCAATGATACCATCAATTATTAATGATTTAAACCAAGGGTATGTATTAGCTAGAGGTATTTCTATTAAAGATACAAAGTCTTCATTGACTAGTTTATCAGCTAATTCTTGCAGTGGCCCACCAACCCAATCAAAGGTAAATTTAAATATAATAAACATAATTCCTAAAAATATAGGGTAAGCCAAAAACTTATTAAGCACAATAGAATCTAATTTTTCAGTAATAGTATTAATGTTTGTTTTTTTTCCTTCTACACATCTGTTCAGAATGTTTTCTATATATCCATAGGTTTCTTTTTCGTTCATTTTATTAAACTCATGTTTAGAATTAATAGTTTTATCTATAGAGTTAAAGGAAGAGTTATTAATAAGAAAGTCTTTAACCTCTTTTACACCTTCACCTTTTGAAGCAGATATAGCCATAATATTAACACCTAATTCTTTAGATAAATCGGAATAATTAATGTGAATTCCATTACTTTCTGCTACATCTATCATATTTACCACTAATAAAATAGGCTTATTAAATTCGGTTAATTGAGAGGTTAAGTAAAGGTTTCTCTCAAGATTAGAACCGTCTATTATATTTACAATTAAATCTACTTCATCAGTATACAAAAAGTTTTTAGACACTTTTTCTTCATTAGAAAAGGTATCCATTGCATATATACCTGGTAGGTCAACAATTTTTATTTCCTTTGACAAATATCCTTCTTTTTTATCTACAGTTACACCTGCCCAGTTACCTACATATTGGTTAGAACCTGTTAGTGCATTAAATAAAGTTGTTTTTCCTACATTAGGATTACCAATAAGGGCAATGGTTTTCATATTACACTGCCTCCTTAATAAAAATTAATTCAGCATCTTTTTTTCTGATTGCAAGGTCTGTCCCTCTTAAGTTTATAATAATTGGATCCCCTAAAGGAGCGGTTTTCTTAACTAAAACCTCTGTTCCTTCAACAAACCCTAAAGCTAATAATCTTTTAGCTAATCTATCATCACATGCAAGTTCTTTAATTAAACCTTTATCACCAGGTTTTAAATTAAAAACATTCATGAATATCACTCCTTTATGAAAATAATTATCAATATCTATGGTAATATTATATTCTAAATGATAACCAATGTCAACTTAAAATATGTATTAATAAAATGCATAAAACGGATGTATAATATAGATAAAAGGGATTTATTTATGGTATAATATAATTATATATTTTTATAGTACATATAATTATATATAGGTTTATTTGAAGTACAATACCTATTAAAGAAATGAGTGGTAAGGTGATAGTTAAAGAAAGTACTATAGACATTGAAAAAGATAAATTTAAACAAAGTCTAAATATTAGCGGAGATAATGAACTTTATAAAAAATCAGTTTTCTTTGACTTAGAACATTATGTTTATAAGAAACCTATATGCATAGGGGTCTTTGGAGCAGGATATTATGACGAAGAAAATAATAAGTTGGTAATTACTCAGTATATGATTGAAAATAAGCATGAACTTGAGAAAATTCTTGCCTTGGCTAAAGAGTATTTTGAAAATATGAGAAATACATTAAAAAAAGAATATGTTGTTACTTTTTCAGGTAATAATGATTATCTAGTAATTGATTATCTGTTTAAAAAATATAAGTTAAATTATACTGTAGAAGAATATTTTAAAAGTATAGATTTGCAAAAAAAATATGAACAAGTTAAACAGAAGTCAATAGGACTTAAAGCACTAGAGAGTGAATGTGACATTGTTAGGGAAAGTGAAGTCATAAGTGGCTCAACATTAGCTAAAACCTTTGGTAAGATAATGAAAGATGATATGTATTTTTCAAGAATGCCTATGGAAAAGAAAGAGAAAATTCTTTTGTATAATATGCAGGATGTAGTTAGTTTATTTCATATATATACTCAATGGAATAAGTATATTAGACCAGAGTAATTAAAAACTATCTCATAGAAGAATATAAATTTGTATTTTTCTATGAGATAATTTTATATATATTGTATTTGGTATTCACAAATTTAGAATGTGGGAAATAATAGTTAAATTGTATAGAATGAATTAATATATTAAACATGATACCACATAAATTCATAATAACATACAAAATACATATAATTCTAAAAATTTAGGGGGTATTATGGAAATATTAATAAAAGGAAAAGGCGCTACTATAGGGAATGATAAGTGTGATTTAGTACTTAAAAATAGTAAATTTATTAATGTATTTACTGAAGAAATAGAAGAGGGAGATATAGGAATTATTGATGACACAATTATAGGAATAGGTTCATATGAAGGGCTTAAGGAAATTGATTGTAGTTCTAAAGTTATATGTCCAGGGTTTATGGATGGACACATTCATGTGGAATCTTCCATGACAACTCCAGAATCTTATGGAAATGTAGCTTTAGCCAATGGGGTTACTACAGTAGTAGCTGATCCGCACGAAATTGCCAATGTACTTGGAATTGATGGAATATCTTTCATGCTAGATAGTGCACAAAGAAGCCCTTTGGATATATATTTTATGATGCCTTCCTGTGTACCAGCAGTATCCTTCGAAGAGAACGGTGCTATTTTAAGTGCAGAAGATTTATCTAAGTTTATTGATAAACCAGAAGTAATAGGGCTTGGTGAGGTAATGGATATACCTTCTGTAATAGAGCAAGCACCGTCCATGATGAATAAGTTGAATGTATTTAGAGATAAAATTATAGATGGGCATGCACCTCAAATTTCTTATAAACATCTTAATCAATACATTTTATCAGGTGTAAGAACTGACCACGAATGTTCTTCAAAAGAAGAAGCTTTAGAAAAAGTAAAATTAGGTATGTATATTCTTATAAGGGAAGGTTCTGCTGCTAAAAATTTAAAGGATTTGATTTCTGCAGTTAATAATAAGAATTTTCGAAGGTTTTTATTTTGTACTGATGATAGACATCTAGAGGATTTGGTGGAAGAGGGATCTATAAATAATGCTATTAAACTCAGTATACAAAGTGGTATTGATCCTATAAAAGCATATATAATGGGGAGTTATAATGGGTACACATGTTATGGCATAAAAGATAAAGGAGCTATAGCACCAGGATATAAGGCTGATCTGGTTATTTTAAATGATTTAAATGAGGTAGATATTTATAAAGTAATTAAGTCAGGTCGAGAAATAGATGACTATAATAAATTATCTTACATTGTTAAAAGTGAAAACACTATGAAAATAGAAAAGCTGAAAGAGGAGGACTTTAGAATACTATCTAATGGAAACAAAGTAAATGTAATTGGTGTAACTCCAGGATCTCTTGAAACTAAGTTGTTAGTGAAATCTAGTAAAACTATAGATGGATATTTAGATATGAGTGAATATGAAGATGTTTTAAAAATAGGAGTTTTCGAAAGACATAAAAATACAAATCATTATTCCTTAGGATATTTATCGGGATTAGGTATTAAAAACTGTGCTATAGCTCAAAGTATAGCACATGATTCTCATAATATTATAGTTATAGGAGATAATGATAAGGATATGTGTAAGGCGGTAAATAAGCTAATTGACATAGGTGGAGGAATTACTATAGTCAGTGAAGGTGTACTAATTGATAGTCTACCCTTAGAAATAGGAGGATTGATGACTAATTCACCTATAGATTATGTATATAATAAGTTGAAAAATTTAAATAGATTAGTAAAGAACTATGGATTAAAACCTGATATGGATGCGTTTATAACCTTATCTTTTATGAGTCTACCTGTTATTCCAAAGGTGAAGCTTACAAGTAAAGGATTATTTTCCTATGATTTATTTAAATTTATTGAACTTTCTTTTAATTAATTACAACACAATATTACAAGTTATATAATATTAATAATACTTTTTATATAATTAAAAAATGAACAACATTAATTAAGGAGATTGTAATCTTGAAGAACTTAAACTCTATATATAAATTTAAGAAATATATCGGTATGAGAAATATAAAAACTGCTCTAGCCGCAGTAATAAGTGTAATTGTAGCTGAATTGTTTCATCTTCAATCACCATTTTTTGTGGTTACAGGTGCCTTGATTTCTATGGAAACCACAGTGAAGAAGGGAATTAATGCTGGAATTGCAAGGGTGCTTGGTACTATAATGGGAGGAATAATAGGCATTATAACTGTTCTAATAGATCCAGGTAACATATTTCTGCTCTTTTTAGGAATGGTGCTTTTGATTACATTACTTAATATATTAAAATGGCAAGACTCTATATCTATGGCTTGTGTTGTATTTTGTGTAATTATGATTACTATGACTAGTGAAAATATAGTTCTATACGCTTTTCAAAGAACCGTTGATACTATTGTTGGAATTGTAATATCGATAATAATTAATTACATTATATCTCCACCCTCAGATTCTAAATTTACTAAGGGTAAATCGGAGCATGAGGATGATGAAGATATAGAAAATTTTATTATGAAAGTTCCTGAAAAAATAGATATAAAAGAGTAAAAATAGTAAAAACTACTGATTAATTTATCAATTAATCAGTAGTTTTTATTTTCGAAAATTTTATTAATTAAATGTTATAGATTAAATACATACCTATAAATGAAGTAATAATGAGTAAAACTTCCAAGTAGAACAAAAATATGAAATATTTCATGAGCACCAAAAGTTCTGTGTTTACCTTTTCTTTCTAAGCAATATATAATTCCACCGATGGTGTATAATACTCCGCCTATCACTAGTATTGAAAGACCTCTACTAGATACAACTTTTGAAAGTGGATTAAAAATGAATATAGCCATCCATCCCATAGCAATATAAATAGAGGAAGATAACCAGGAAGGACAATTAATCCAATACAATTTAAAAAGAATTCCAATTATAGCTACAGTCCATATTATAGCAAGCATATAGTACCTAATTGGTGTCTCTAATAGAACTAAGCATATAGGTGTATAAGTTCCAGCAATTAATACAAATATCATAGCATGATCAATCTTTCTAAGGATATTAATCATGGAATCTTTAGCTACGGTAAGGTGATATACACTGCTAGCTGTATACAGTAGAATTAAACTTATTCCAAATATAACAGTTGATATTAAAGTGTATATGTTGTAATTGTTACTATGAAGTTGAGCAAATAATAAGAAACATAAACCAAGTAAAGAAATTATAGCTCCCACCATATGGGAAAATCCACTAAAGGGCTCTCTAAATTTTGAATTAGTCATAATATACCTCCTAAGATTTATTGTAACATATAGTTATCAATACTATGTATTATTATATGTATATTATATCACATTGATTATATAAATATATATAATAATTATTAAAAATGTGTTAATTATAATTATTAATTAAGTTTAAGTTTCTATAAAATAATTTTAATATGTATATTTATATCTAATATTATTTACTACTATTAATAATAATATTATAATAAAAGAAAATATACATAAGAGGTGATTATGTGAACTTTAATATAGAAAATTTAGAAGAGCTTTTAATTAATATGAACTTAGATGATAGGATTAATATTAATAAAATACCAGATATTGATTTATATATGGATCAAGTAATTCAATTATTTGAAAATAACTTAGAGCATATAAAAAGAAACCCTACGGACAAGATTTTAACCAAAACTATGATAAATAACTACTCTAAAGACAAATTGCTTTTTCAAAATAAAAATAAAAAATATTCTAAAGATCATATTCTTTTAATGATTTTAATTTATGATTTAAAGCAAACTTTGTCTATAGCTGATATAAAAAAATTATTTACCCCTATGGTAAAAATATTATCAGAAGAAAAATCAAATTTTGATTTAAGTAATATATATAATGAATATCTTTCATTAAAGAAAAATCAAATTGATAAAGAAAAAGAATTCTTAACTTCAATTGTCAATGATACAACTAATTTATGTGAAAAAGAAACTACTAAAAATTATGAGGATTATAAAAAAATATTATTGATTATATTAACACTTTTAAATTCAGCGTCCTTAAATAAAAGAATTGCAGAAAAGATGATAGATACTTATTTTAATGAATAAATTTAAAATCAATGAATAAATAAAATGACTGCCTTAATAGATAGTCATTTTATTTTTAGGTGTAAATTTATAATTAATGCTTATATTATAAATTATATGAAATATTTAATTAAATATATTGTTTGAAAAGTATTGACAAAAAAAAGAAATGAGCATAGTATAAACGTATGAACAAGTGTTCACATGAAAGGGGTATGTAATATATGTATAAAGAAGAGGTTTGTATGCAAGTTTGCATACATGATGAAATTACTGAGAAATTAAAAGATAAAACTTTAAATGATACTACAGTAGAGGAACTGTCAAATTTATTTAAGTCCATGGCAGATCCTACTAGGGTTAAAATATTAAATATTTTGTTAAATACAGAAGCTTGTGTTTGCGACATAGCAGCTTTAACTAATATGACACAATCTGCAATATCTCATCAATTAAGAGTACTAAAGCTAGCTAGGATTGTAAAATCAAGAAAAGATGGAAAAGTTGTATATTATTCTTTAGATGATGATCATGTTAAAGATATTTTCTATAAAGGACTTAGCCACGTTAATGAATAAACTAGTTATAGGGGGAGTAAAATAATGGGACAAACAAAAAGGCTTTATGAAATTCAAGGATTGCATTGCGCAAATTGTGCTTTGAAAATCGAACGTGAACTAAATCAATTATCTTACGTACAAAGTGCTATAGTCAACTCTGTGACATCAAAAGCTATTTTAGAGGTTGATGAGAACACTAATAGAGAAATAATATTTGATGATGTGGAAAGCATATCTACTAGAATTGAACATGGAGTTAGAGTTAAAGAAATTGAAAAAAATATTATAAATAAAAAAAATGTTAAGGTTCAGGGAAATATAAAAAGTATTAATTCTAATTCAAATGATAATAAAGTTAAGGAAGAAAAGGTTACCTACAAGGATTCTCATAGTGATGATCATGTTCATAACCATAGCCATGATCATGGAGAAGGGTTTAAAAAGAAACAAATAATAAAATTTATTATAGGAATTTCTTTGGCAGTTGCTGGAGTATTAACTAAGGATAGGATAAGTTTATGTTTATTTATAGCTTCTTATCTAGTAATTGGTGGAGATATTCTGCTTATTGCCGGCAAAAATATAATAAAAGGTCAAGTTTTTGATGAGAACTTCTTAATGAGTATAGCTACAATTGGTGCATTTTTAATTGGTGAATATCCAGAAGCTATTGGAGTAATGCTATTTTATCAAGTAGGAGAGTTTTTTCAAGAATTGGCAGTTAATAAATCTAGAAATTCTATATCAGAGTTAATGGATATTCGTCCAGACCATGCAAATTTAAAATTAAGTAACGGGGATATATCTTCTGTCTCTCCAGAAGAGGTAGGTATTGGTGATATAATAGTTGTTAAGCCAGGTGAAAAAATTCCTTTAGATGGAGTTGTAGTAAGGGGAGATTCTCAAATAGATACTTCTGCTTTAACAGGAGAATCTGTTCCAAGAGTAGTTAAGGAAAGAGCTGAAGTTTTAGCTGGATCAATAAATAAAACTTCTCTTATTGAAGTTAAAATAACTAAGGAATTTAGTGAATCTACAGTATCAAAGATTCTTGAATTAGTAGAAAATGCTTCAAATAAAAAAGCACCAACAGAAAAGTTTATAACAAAGTTTGCTAGATACTATACTCCTATTGTGGTTATATTAGCTATTCTACTAGCTTTCTTACCACCGTTAGCTATGGGTGAAGATTTATATACCTGGTTATATAGAGGACTATCATTTTTAGTTGTATCTTGTCCTTGTGCCCTTGTGATATCAATACCTTTAAGCTTCTTTGGTGGGATTGGAGGAGCATCTAGAAGTGGGGTGCTTGTCAAAGGAGGAAACTATCTTGAAGCATTGAGCAAAGCAGAAGTGGTAATTTTTGATAAAACAGGTACATTAACAGAAGGAAGCTTTGAAGTTACAAAAATTACTCCTTATGGATTCATTACTGAGGACATGTTAATGGAATATGCGGCATATGCTGAAATATATTCTAATCATCCTATTGCAAAATCTATTGTAGAATCCTATAAAAAAATTAGTACGAAGGCTATTATTGATAAAAGTAGAATAAAGAGTTATGAAGAGATTCCAGGTAAAGGTGTAAAAATATACTTTGGTGATAGATATATATATGCAGGAAATTATAAACTGATGGAAGAACTTGAAATTAGGTATGTAAAATCAAATGAAGTGGGTACTATTATATATGTTGCAGTAAATAATAATTTTGTAGGAAGTTTAGTGATTTCTGATAGAATAAAAAATACTTCACCTATGGCTATTGCAAAGTTAAAAGAACTAGGGATTAAGAAAACTGTTATGCTTACTGGAGATAATAAAACAATTGCTGAATATGTTGCAAAGGTTATTTCTATTGATGAGGTTAGGGCCGAATTAATGCCACATGAAAAAGTAAGTGAAGTAGAAAAAATATATAATGGCCTTTCTAAGAAGGGAAGATTAATATTTGTTGGAGATGGAATAAATGATGCTCCCGTATTAGCTAGAGCAGATATAGGGATAGCAATGGGGGGAATAGGCTCAGATGCAGCTATAGAAGCTTCTGATGTTGTTATTATGACTGACGATCCTGAAAAAATATCTACATCTATAAAAATAGCTAGGAAGACACAAAAAATTGTAGTTCAAAATATTGCATTTTCCTTATTGATAAAAGCTATAGTCTTAGTATTAACAGCTCTAGGGATTACCAATATGTGGATGGCGGTATTTGCAGATGTAGGAGTTACAATAATAGCTGTATTAAATGCTATGAGAGCTATGAAGATGGAAGAATAAATAAAAGTTTAACTTAAAAATACTAAAATACAGAATTAAAATATATTAAAACCCTTTAATGTTTTTAGCATTAAAGGGTTTTTAAACTTAAGTGATAATTATTAACTTATTTTTGACATAGTTTTAAATTCGCTAAACTCATCACTATTATCTACCTCAAATAATTTCTTATAACAATATGATATTATATCTCCTCTTTTTATAATTCCAATGAATATATTTGAGTCATCAACTACTGGAACGAAATTTTGTGATTTAGCAACAAGTATTAAACTTTCAATATCAGAATTAATTGATACGGGTTTATCTTTAAAATGTCTTGGTATATCCTTTATTAAAACATTTTCTGTATCCTTTAAGCTTAATTCGGAAGAATTTTTTAATTTCCAAAGAAGATCACCTTCTGTTAAAGTACCTACATATTTTCCTTTATCATCCACTAAAGGTATAGAAGTATATCTATGATATTCCATTCTCTCCATTGCTCTTCGCATAGTAGAACTAACCTTTTCAAAAATTACTTCGCTTTTAGGAGTTAGAAAAAAGGCAATGTTCATATTTTATCATCCTCCAATAAATCAATATTCAATAAGTATACTAAAAAGCTATACTTTAATTATAACATAGTTTTTAGACTAAAAGAGAGTAAAGTTTTTAATAATTTAAGAACATGTAATGCTATAAATTGATTCTATAATTAATTAAACACAAAAACATATGAGCAATAAACTCTTTAGGAAATGTAATTGCTAAAGTGTTTCTAAAGGCTATTGTGGATTTAGATGTATCTAGAAGATTGCAATTTTTAAAAATTAAATAATCTTTTAGTGAAAGTTCCTTACAATTTATATTTTTTTTATATACATTTACTTTTTGTAAAATTTTATTTAAAAGTTCATCATATCTATATACAATATTTCTTTCAATTTCTAAAATTTCTGCAGTGATTTCCATAGCCATGATAATATTAACACGGCTTTTTGTTATTATGCCTGAAAAGTTATCAATTTTTTTTATAGTTCTTAATAGTTTTAAATGATTGTATAGGGAATTATTAAAATTTAAGGAATCAGTTATAAGTTTAAACTCAATGGCATTAATATTTACTAATAATCCCTTAGGGAACTCATCTTTGAAAAAATAATAGTTTTGTCCTGTTAATTGCTTAAAGGTTTTTAATGTATCTAAATATCCTATACTTATATTTCTTTTAATTCTTTCACTATCAAAACTAATAATTGGACCAAGATTTTCACTACATTTTATTTCTATTATAGGTATATCATTTATATTATTAATTTTTTGACTGAATCCAGGTCCATCTATATCCACTTGGATTATAGCAGAACAAGGGCTATTTAAAAGCATGCTGGTTGGAATATTATTATACATACCTCCATCAACAAAACTGACACCATCAATAACCATATGCTTTAGGCCAGGCAGAGAGCAACTTGCCATTATATAGTCAATAATTTTTCCGTAAGGAATATCAGTCTTAAATATTTCTATAGGTTTTAGGGGATACATAGTAAGGGTAACAATACCAAAATCTATAGGTGAATTCCTTATTATATCTTCATTTAAATAGCGTTGTAGTAATCTTTTTAAAGGTGTATGATCTAACCCTCTATTAGATATAATATTTTTCATGAATTTAGGAAGATTTTTAAATGATAGATTTTCATCTATAGAAAAATTATCATCAATATTGAAGCAAGTTGAAAAATCTATTGATAGCCATAACTCTTCTAAGTCATTATAATTATTGCTACATATAAAAGCGCTATTAATAGCTCCAATAGAAGTTCCAACTACCGAAGATATATCTATATTTAATTCTATTAAAGCTTTCCACACTCCAACTTCATAAGCACCCCTAGAACCACCACCACCTAATACTAATCCATAACTATTCAAGCGTTATAACACCCCTTCGGTAAGTAAAATTAACTTAAATATAATTCTACTTAATATTATATTATACTAAATGAGTTAAATTTGATAATTATTATAATGATTATATTATATATACTAATAATTACTATTTATACGTTGAACTTTTATGTAAAAAACTATATAATTAGTATATACTAACAATAGAATTATAGTATAGTAAACTATTTTAAATGATATAATTTAAAAATGTCGGAAGATTTCAATAATAACCAAGATGAGAAGGAGATTAGTTATGGAAATAAGTTTAAATTTAATAGAAGAAGCAGTTAAATCCAATAGTATTGAGGAAGTAAGAAAAGCATTAATTGAATACATAAGAGTTGAACCAGAAAATTCAGAAAAAATTATAAATGCATTAAATTATGCTAAAGAAAACATTAAGGGATTATTTGAAATTCATGATGGAGCAAAACTAGAAGAGGATAATAAGTGGACTAAAGAATATTTTTTGAAAACTCTTCAAGATTTATCGAATAACTTTTCAGAAGAAAGATTTAATCATTTGTGCTTAGTAGGAGCTTTTATATATCCAAATGAAGATATTATAGAACAGGATACAGTTATAATTAACAATGTGAAACCTATTTCAGATGCTGAAATTAAATTTGAAAAAGTAAAGTCTGCTCTTGCATTAGGAACTGGACTTTTAATAGGATACATCATTGGTAAAAAGATTAATAAAAAAAGATAATATATATTAAAATGCCCTATTAGTATNNATACTAATAGGGCATTTTAATGTTTTTAGGAATTATAATGTATTGAAATTATTTTACAATTTTTATTGAAAACTACCACTATAAAATTCATATCTTTCAATATGATTAATATGTTTTTGATAATCTTTATTCATTAAATTTATAGTAGTATAGCTTTCACGATTAATAAAATTAGGATCTGATATTAATTTACAACCTAAATTTAATACATTATTTGCAGCTTCACAAGTTTTTTTTAAAAGCTCTTTGTCAATAACTGTAGCATCAATATTAATATATGAATTTATATCAACACAATTATCAATTTCTATAGGATTACCACCTAAATCAGTTATTATATTACATATTCTATATGCATGTTTTTGGTAGTCATTTCGAACTTTAGATATTTGAGAAATAACATCTTCATTTTTAGAGTGCTTTATATAATCTTCAAAAAGGTTTATATCAATATATATGCCCTGTAATAATTCATTTAAACTATTAACTATATATTTTTTATCCAAGAAAATCAACTCCTTGCAATAATATTCATTATATTATTGCCTAAGTGGTATTGACATTATTCATATTAGAAAATATTATAAAAGGATAAAAAGGCCATTTAATATATGATCTTTTCAAAGCATACTAGGATTTGATAACTGGTTTGTCTAGTTTTTCTGGGTCTTCTAGTTTTTCCATTGAGAATCCTGTGTATCCATAAACTATTGATATTATAGGATTTATATAGTTCAAGAAGCAGAATGGTGCATATAAGAAACAAGAAACACCAAGAGTAGTAGACATAAATGCTCCACAGGTGTTCCATGGAATAAATGGTGATGTTAATGTTCCAGAATCTTCTAGAGCTCTAGATAAATTCTTAGGTGCTAAGCCACGTTTAGCATACTCATCTTTATACATTCTACCTGGAATAACTATAGATAAATATTGATCTCCAGCAAGTATATTAACAACAATGCAAGAAATTATAGTAATTAGTACAAGAGAACCTGTATTAACGGCAAGTCTAAGTAATTTTTCAGCAAGTACATTTAAGAATCCAGCTTTCTCCATTATACCACCAAAGGTCATCGCACATATAATTAAAGAAACGGTATACATCATACCTTGAAGGCCGCCTCGAGTTAATAGTTCATCTACAATTTCAACTCCAGTTTCACTTACATATCCATCATTTAAAATGTTAACTATATCACCATAATTAGAACCTTGTACTAAAATAGCTAAAAGAACTCCCGTAGCAACACCTATTAGTAGTCCTGGAATTGCAGGCATTTTTTTTATAACAAGTATTATTACTATTATTGGAGGTAGCAATAGAATTGGGTTAATTACACCGGAGGCTTTTAGTCCATCAAATATTATATTCAACTTTGATACATCCAATTCTTGGCCTGCATATTTCATCCCAAGTATAGCGAATAGTATAAGAGATATTATTAAACTTGGCGTTGTAGTATAAAACATATGCTTAATGTGATCAAATAAAGTAGAACCAGCCATAGCAGGAGCTAAGTTAGTTGTATCAGAAAGCGGTGACATTTTATCTCCAAAATATGCACCAGATATTATAGCACCAGCTATCATTGGAGTAGGGATTCCTAAACCAATACCTACGCCTATAAGTGCAATACCTACAGTACCAGCAGTTGTCCACGAACTTCCAGTAGCTAATGAAACTATAGCGCAGATTATACATGTAGCAACTAAGAATATACCAGGAGATAAAATTTTAAGTCCGTAATAAATCATTGTTGGTACAGTACCACTTAATATCCAAGCACCAATTAAAACTCCAATTATCATAAGTATTATAATTGCTTGCATTGACATTTGAATAGTATCGATAAATCCTTTTTCGAGATCTTCCCATTTAAATCCAATACATAAAGCTGTAATAGTTGCAGCTGCAGCTGCAATTATTAAAGGAATATGTGGACTTGATTCATAGAATATAATTGCAATAGATAGAGAAATAATGAGAACTAAAATAGGTATAAGAGCTTGCCAAACTTTTGGCTTTCTAGGGGGGGAAGCTATCTTACTAGATTTTTGTTTTTTTTCTTTCATTAACAACACACTCCTATATTAAATTCCAATTTAAGTAATTAAATAAATTATATATCAGTATAATTATAATTGCAATACTATTCAGAAAATTTATGAATTAAAAAGCCGTATTTAATATTATGCATTTTTATGAAAAATAATTGATATAAACAGCTATTATAATTAGTTTATGAAACTTGATAAATTATTATATTCATTTTATTGTAATAAAAAAAGAGTACAAAAAAACTTTGTACCCCAAGTTATTATAAATGTTATAATTATACACTTATATATTAAATGATTTATAGGCTGTAAGAAATTTATTTATATCATCTTCGCTATGAGAAATTGATAGGAACATTGCTTCAAATTGTGACGGTGGTAAATTAATTCCTTTGTCTAACATATGCATAAAATATTTTCTAAATATGTTTGTATTACAACTTTTAGCATCTTCGTAATTATTAATTTCATTTAAGTCTGTAAAAAATACAGTCATCATACCACAAACTCTATTAATTACTACATTTATATTTTTTTCTTTTGAAATTTCTTTAATACCATTTTCTAATCTTGTTCCTATGGTTTCTATATGGGTATATATATCTTGTTTTTCATGTAATTCTTTAACTGTTGCTATTCCAGCAGCCATAACAAGAGGATTACCTGACATGGTTCCTGCCTGATACACAGGGCCTAATGGAGCAAGTAGTTCCATGATTTCACGTCTTCCGCCATAAGCCCCACAAGGTAAGCCGCCTCCAATAATTTTACCATAGGTAATAAGATCAGGTTTAACATTTGGGAATAGCTCTCTTGCGCCTTTATATGCAATTCTGAAACCACACATTACTTCATCAAATATTAATAAAGTACCATTATCTTTACAAAGTTTATCTAAGTTCTCCATGAACTCCATAGAAGGTTTAACAACTCCCATGTTTCCAGCAATAGGTTCAATAATAACACAGGCTATATCATTACTATAAGCAGTAAATATTTCTTTTAAATTATCTATATCGTTATAATTAGCAACAATTGTATGCTCTATGTGTTCTTTAGGTATACCAGCGCTGCCAGGTATTCCACAAGTCATAACACCAGAACCTGCACTTACTAAAAATCCATCATAATGGCCGTGATAACAACCAGCAAATTTAACAATTTTATTTCTCTTAGTATAGCCTCTGGCTAATTTAATTGCACTCATAGTAGCTTCAGTGCCAGAGTTAACCATTCTAATCATATCAATTGAGGCAGTTTCACATAAAAGTTTTGCTAAGTCTAATTCTAATTTTGTTGGTGCACCAAAGGCTATAGCAGTTTCTGAAGTATTTTTTATAGCATCAACAACTCTGGAGTTACAATGCCCTAAAATCATAGGTCCCCAAGCTCCAACAAAATCTATGTATTCTTTATTTTCTTCGTCATATATTTTAGAACCCATACCAGATTTTATAATAGGAGGGGTGATACCCATATCCTTAAGTGCTCTTACTGGACTATTAACTCCTCCGGGAATATACTTTTTGCTTTCTTCAAATATAGTTTTATTGTTCATTAAGCTCTTCCTCCTAATTAAATTTATTTAGAAAAATACGTTCAATTAACTCATAGGCGTCCTTATTATTTCCTTTTAAAGTTTCTTCTTTTAAAACTTCAATGGCACGATTTATATATGTGTTAGCACTACTTTTTAAAAGGGTAGCTACAAGCTTGTCATTATCTTTAGTGTACTTTTTATTTTTAAAAGTTTTAAGATTATTTTCCACAAGTAATTTACCTTCTTCTTTTACATCTTTAATTATACCACTTAAGGACATTAACTTTAAAAAATTATTATATTCACCATAGTATTTCTTTATTATATATTTATTTGAATTCATAATATTTCTTCGCTGAATCTTATTTTCTTTATCTACATTTTGAAGATTATCTAAATTAAATAAACATATATTTTTTAATTCACTACAAGAATCTTCAACATTAATTGGTAAGGAAAGATCAAAAATTAAAATTGGTTGTGAAGGGAGATCTTTCTTTAGTACAATTGGAGTAGGGGAAGAAGTACAGCATATTAAAGCATCTATATATTTATAAGTATCTACCATATTATCAATGGGTATAATTTCAATCTTTTTATTTTCCATTAATTTTATATTTTTTATTATAGTACTATGATTAATAACCTTATCTGTATTTCTTACTACAATATATATTTTATCTAAGATATCTTGTTTTCCTATAAGATAATTTAAAGTTAATTGAGCCATTTTACCAAAACCTAATATTAATATATTTTTACAACCTTGGTCTATAGCTTTTTTAGCAGCAATAGATGAATAGGACACAGGTGTCTTATATAGTTTACTTTCGGTTTTAAACTCTTTACCACAACTAATAGCCATTGTAAATAGCTTATCAAAAGAAGCTTTTATAACTTTTAACTCTTTACTTTTTAAGTAGGCATCCTTTACTTGACCTAAGATTTGATCTTCACCTAAAATTTTTGAATGAAACCCACAACTAACTTCCAGTAAGTGAGTTATAGCCTTGCTATCATTAGAGTAAAATATATATTTAATAAACTCTTCATCCCAATTAAGTGTATTGAATACTTCTTGTATTATGATATTTTGAGATAGGGAAGATTTTAAGTATATTTCTGTTCTATTACAGGTATTAATTATAACAACTTCTTCGCATAGAGTTTCTTTCATTTTTAGTAATATTCCATCTATATTATCTTGGGATATTGCTAGTTTAGCTCTTAAAATTAAGTCAAGTTCTTTCTTTATTCCAATTAAATGAATCATCTTTACCCCCAAATCTATGAAACTACTAAATTTTATTTAATCAAATTTAAAACCCACTACAAGTGGGCACATTATAACTCATATATTGTAACATGAAAATTATACTATATGAAAATTTTTTTGACAATGATAAAATAGGATAATAAAATTGTATTGTATAGATTACTAATTTCTAACAAATAAAAGGTGAGGTAATACTATGAAAAAGTTTATTCTAAATGTCCTTATTTCTATTACAGGTTTTGTTTTAATTATTCTTATTTCTACTTTAATAGTAACAAGCATTAAAACTATTTATACTTACAGTATTAATAAATTTAATATGGAAGAGAGAACAAGCTTATCTATTGCGGAGATGAAAAAAAATTATTCTTATGTAATAGACTATTTGTTATATAATAACAACGACAAATTTGAACTACCATCTTTAGAATCATCAGAGGCTGGTGCTTTTCATTTTAAAGAAGTAAAGGAATTATTTAAACTAGCTAAGATTACTATATTAAGTTTAATAATTACGTTAGCAATATTGTCTGTACTGTATACTAGCAGTTATAAGAGCTATATTTATATAAAATATATTTCCATTATATCAATTATTACTCCAGTTATATTCTCAATAGTTGTAAGTATTAACTTTAATTTTTTCTTTACAATATTCCATAAAATTTTTTTTAATAATGATAAATGGATTTTTGATCCCAACACAGATCCTATTATAAACATATTACCTGAAGAGTTTTTTGCATTATGTACTGGTACTATTGGAATTCTTTGCATAGTCATTGGAATAGTACTATATGTGGTGTATTACAATTATAATAAAAAGAATTTAAAAAGATATTAGAAAAAATCTAATATCTTTTTGAAATTAAAGATAATTTACATTGACTTTTTTACCTAATGCAGTTAGTAATCTGGCTATGTCTTTAACAATTTTAATTTTTAAATTAAATTCATCTGGAAAAGATGGATTTTGATGAGCTGGATTAACTGCTTGCCCTATATATATATCTATGGATGTACCTTCATTAATTAACATATTAGTAATTCTAGAGGCTCCATCAGAGCCATTTATAGCACAGGGTATAGCATTCTTTTTAATGGAATTTAGATAATTTTTTAATAATTCTTTTACTTTATTTAAAGTTAGTATACCTTCTGTAACCAAGTCTATCCCTTTCATAAATCCCATAGGCGGGACTTCCGAAGTATAATGCTTTAAGTCTATCTCTATCGGGGTGTGTAATGTATTAGATATTATATTAGCAGTAGTGCCACCACATACAATTTTTTTACCTGTAGCATTTTTCACAAGATTTATAAGAATATCATCGTCATCCTTATTTTTAGGTGGCCCTGTAAAGAGAGAGATGTTTTGTTCCTTTCTTATCTTAATAGTTACTACTGTTGTATCATCCCCAGGTTTATTATCATATAAGTCTTTACAAACCTCTAATAGTTGTCTACATATGTTTTGAGCAATCACCTCTTTATGGAGTACATTAGTTAGATATCTATTTATATGAGGCCATTCCCAACCTAAATTTAAGAGTCCACCTACACCAGCATGTACAACTCCGTCACTTATAATAACTAGAGCATCAGATTCATTCATATAAAATCTACTTTCAAAAATAACTTTACCATTCACTATACGTCGATTCTTCTTGATGTCACAACTACGATTATTTCTAAAAAGAAAAACAGGTGGATTATCGTACTCTACCATATATACCTCGCCACTGTTTTTAATTTTCACAATTGTAAAAGTGGAGTAGGCTAACTTTCTAACTTGACATTCAGGCAATGTATTAATTATAGTATCTATAGTCTCATCTATAGTAGCTCCTTCTTTTAACATAGTAACTGCAATCTTAGATGTTAAAGTTCCTAGTATATTAGCTTTAACACCACTGCCAAGACCATCTGACATCACTACGATAATTCCATCTTCTGTATTAGCAATTTCAACGTTGTCACCACAAAGTTCTTCACCGTGTTTATTCATACTCATATTAGCTACATCTAAGTAATATTTTCTCATATTAGTCTTCCTCTTCTAATACTTTTTTTAACTCTAGGATAGCAACTTTAGTTTCTGCAGTAGTTTCACCAAGTAAGCTAGCAATTTCTTGAGCAACCATCATTTGCTTGTTTATAATTGTTTGGGTAACATCAATAGATTTACGCTTCAATTCAGTCAATTCTAATTTCCTATTTTCTTCCTCAGTTATGTCTGTAAATGTTATCAATAAAGATGAGTGATTTTTAATATAAATTACACTTTTATACCCATGAAAATCTAACTTACTGTAGAATACTTTTTTACCTAAAATATTCTTTTTTGTGTCGGCTACTTTTTTAAAGTCTAAGTCGTGTATAATTTCTGTTATAGGAACTCCTATTATACTTTCTTTTTCACAATTTAAAAACATTCTTCTTCCAGAGGGATTAATGTCCTTAATCAATAAGTTATCATCAATTATAATTAAAGCATTAGGTGAATTTTTAAATATTTCACTATTCATATTTTCTGCTAATGATCTCATATAAGGTACACACATCTCAACCTCAGACATTCCATTGTAAACAGCAATTGCCTTTTCAACACAAGTGTTGTATCCACAAGCGCCACAGTTTAATTCATCTTCTTTAGTGTATTTTCCCATTTGTTTAAGAAGAACTTTAATTTCATCGTCTTTAGGTGTTAGCATATGGATTTTTTTATTTTCAAAGTTTCTTGTAAGATTAAGATTATCCTTATTTATATTAATAACTTTTGAATTATTATTTTTTGTTTTTAAGTAATCTTGAATTCTTTGTAGTCTAGTGTATACAGATTCATTATCAGATAATGTGCCTGGACCGCCAAGACAACTTTCATTACAGGCACTTAATTCTATACACACATTCTTTAAAGTGTTATTTTTAAGTTCCTCTAAAATAACTTTACAATTTTCCAGACCATGAACCCTAATTACATTTAAATCTTTTTTATCAATAGTAGGTCTTATGGCATTTAATATTCCACCAACTACAGGATAGCGATCACCTCTTGTAGTACCGCTAAAATCTACTTCTCCATCTTCTAGTTCAGAATATTCAATACCATTTTCTTTTATATAGTCGATGATTTCGTCAAAGGTTAACACAGAATCAACAAATCCTAAATTAGATTCAGATAAAGCTTCATATTTTTTAGATACACATGGACCTATAAAAACAGTATAAGATTCCTCATATCTATTTTTTATGCTTTTTCCATGGGCGACCATAGGAGAGGATACTGGTAAAACTAATGGAATTAATTCAGGATAATATTTTTCTATTAACATTACTATGGAAGGACAGCAACTTGTGATAAATTCACTACTTGAACTACAATCAATCCTACATTCATATTCTTGAGTTACTAGTTCTGCACCTATGGAAACCTCTTCAATATAAGAAAAACCTAATCTTCTTAGAGCAGTTATCAATTTAGAAGGATGAGAGAATACTCCTCTAAAAGCAGGTGCTAATTGAGCAACAACTGTTTTATTGCTATTTAATGCTGCTTTGACATCATCAATATCTGAAAGCACATGACGAGCGTTTTGAGGACATACGACTAAACAATGACCACAAAAAATACATCTATCTTCTTGGATTTTAGCTTGATCATTTAAGACTTCTATAGCTTTAACTGTACAAGTACGTACACATTTGTAGCAATTTTTACAGTTAGCGGAGGAAAAATTCATTACTTGCATAGATTCACCTTCTTAACTATATATTCTTCAAAGAATTTATCTACTTCATCTTCATTTACAGTATAAATGTTATCATCGACAGTAACACATACCGAATCAGTACAATGACCAAGACAAAATGAAGCTTTTAATTCTATTTTATCTGTTAAATTATTTAATTCTATTAAGCTCTTAATTCGGTTTATAACATTGTGAGAACCTCTTACATAACAAGCACTTCCAACACAAACTTTAACAATCAAAATAAAACACCTCCTTAATCTGTATATATGTTATATAATAAATTATAGAACTTTGGTAAAATACCGTCAATCACATGTTGTTATACATTTGACAATGTTATAAAAGTAATGTAAATAATAAGTATAAAATTTATTATGGGAGGATATAAAATGAGATTAGTAGTTATTTCTGATATTCATGGTTCTTCAAAATACATAAAAAAAGCTATAGAAGTATTTAATAGAGAACAGGGTGATTATTTATTAATTCTTGGAGATATACTTTATCACGGGCCAAGAAATCCATTACCGGAAGAGTATGATCCTAAAGAGGTAGCAAAGATACTAAATGAATATAGATATAAGATAATTGCAGTACGTGGAAACTGTGATTCGGAAGTTGATCAAATGTTATTGGATTTTCCATGCATGGGAGATTATTCTGTAGTTTTATATAATAACAAAAGATTTTTTTTAACTCATGGACACAAATATAATGAGAATAATATGCCTAATATATCTACAGAAGATATAATGCTACATGGTCATACACATATATTAGGTATTAATAAAAAAGATGGCATTTCTATAATTAATCCAGGTTCTATTTCTTATCCAAAGGAAAATAATCCTCATAGCTATGGAGTTGTAGATGGAGATGTATTCTATATAAAAACATTAGAGGGAACTATAATTCAAGAAATAGTATTGAACTAAATAATGTTCTATATTAAAAAGTAGAGGGTATTTCCTCTACTTTTTAATTATTTTATCAATTATATTAGATTCAATTAATTCACTTTTACTAAATCCGTTTCTAAAGTATCTCACTTGCTTATACTTAACTCCACCCATTTCAAAATCAAGGATATCAATTCTATCTCCCTTAAAAATTTCAGCTTCTTTCTTGCCTTTTAGAAATATATGAATTTCCATATCATTCCTCCTTGTAGTTATTAATTAAATAGATTATATAACAACGTAGATGATTTATTCAATAATATAGCTAAAGGAATTATTAAATTATGTTAAATAGTATTTTAAAAAATTAAATATATAGAAACTATTTAAGGGTGTTTTTGTACACATAAAGTCATATAATTAAAAAATTTCAAGAATAATTAAAAAATTGAGTATGTTAACATGAAAATAAATGTTATAATAATATGTAAAGGTTCTGGTGGTTATATTGTTGCTATCTGTGCTGCAAAACTAAGTACTAAAGCTTTACTAACGCAAAAGAAAAAAACTTGTTAAAAAGCTATTCACATGGTTCCACCAAAAACAACTAATTTTAATTGCAGGAGGAGTATGTATGAACTTAGAACATGTTAAAAACATTGATACGGAAATTTATGAAGCAATTTGTCTTGAGACTGCTAGACAGGAAAGTAAAATCGAACTTATCGCTTCAGAAAACTTTACAAGTGAGGCCGTGAGAGAGGCTATGGGGTCCACTCTTACAAATAAATATGCAGAAGGATATCCAGGAAAAAGATATTATGGTGGTTGCGAATGCGTAGATGTTGCTGAAAATATTGCTAGAGATAGAATGTGTAAACTATTTGGAGCAGACCATGCCAATGTTCAACCTCATTCAGGTTCTCAAGCTAACATGGCAGTTTATATGAGTGTATTAGAACCAGGAGATAAAGTATTAGGAATGAATTTATCTGATGGTGGACACTTAACCCATGGAAGTCCAGTTAATTTTTCTGGAAAGTTATATAAATTTATATCTTATGGAGTAGGTGAAGATGGATTTATAGATTATGATGCATTAAGAACTGTAGCTTTAGAGGAAAGGCCTAAAATGATAGTTGCGGGGGCTAGTGCTTACCCAAGAATAATAGAATTTGATAAAATAAGATCAATATGTGATGAGATAGGTGCATATATGATGGTAGATATGGCTCATATAGCTGGACTTATTGCCGCAGGTGTACATCCTAGTCCAGCTCCATATGCAGACTTTATTACAACAACAACTCATAAAACTTTAAGAGGACCAAGGGGTGGGGCAATACTTTGTAAAGAAAAGTATGCAAAACTAGTAGATAAAACTATATTCCCTGGAATACAGGGTGGTCCATTAATGCATACTATTGCAGCTAAAGCTATCTGCTTTAAAGAAGCTCTAGACCCATCTTTTAAAGAGTATCAGCAAAAAGTTTTAGAAAATGCTAAATCTCTTGCAAGTGCATTAAAAGAAAAAGGATTTAAATTAGTGTCTGATGGTACCGATAATCATTTAATTCTTGTGGATTTAAGAAATAAAGATATTACAGGAAAAGCAGCGGAGCATCTATTAGACGAAGTTGGAATCACTGTAAATAAAAATACAATACCTTTTGAATCCCAAAGCCCATTTGTAACTAGTGGTATTAGAATAGGTACTCCTGCTACTACTACTAGAGGTTTTGGAAAAGAAGAAATGATTGAAATTGCTGATATAATGAATTGGGCAATTGATAACAGAGATGCTGATTTATCACCTGCTAAGGAAAGAGTTAAAGCTCTTTGCAATAAAATTCCATTATATAAGTAAAGTATTTGTAATAACTAAGGACCTAGCATTTTCACTGCTAGGTCTTTACATTTTTTATAGAATATAAGAATGAATGCAAAGTAAAATTCACATTATATTGACTTATGTGTTTAAACCTCTTATAATTATGGGTGAAAATTAAATAGTATTTTAGGTGCTTTTTAAAAGTGAAAAGGGAATATGGTTAAAATCCATAGCAGCCCCCGCTACTGTAAATGATGACGACCCTCAAATACCACTCTTAATAGGGGAAGGTGAGGTTAGAATGATTCATAAGCCAGGAGACCTGCCTAAATATGAGCTTTCGGAGGGAAATGAGCTATTTTAGTGACTAAGTTAATATGTATAAGTAAAATTAAAGATTTTGGTAAGTTTATCTTACTTAGATTTAAACTTATATTTTTTATTTTACTAAGATGGAAATTTTAATTATTTGGCAAGGGAGCTTTTCTTCCTTGCTTTTTTATTTTATTTAAATTGAAACTCGACTCACTGCGTTCGCTGAGTAAGTGATTCACCCCAAATCAAAGATTTGGGTTCTCTACTTAATAGAAAGAAGGTATTATAAATGGCTAAAATAATGATTCAAGGTACAGCTTCTTCTGTAGGAAAAAGTATACTAGTTACTGCATTATGTAGAATATTTAAACAAGATGGATATTTGGTATGTCCATATAAGTCACAAAATATGTCTCTTAATTCATATATAACTTTGGATGGAAAAGAGATGGGGCGTGCTCAAGTTTTGCAAGCTTATGCTGCAGGGCTTGAACCTGAGGTATATATGAATCCTATTCTACTAAAACCTACTACAGATAAAAATTGTCAAATAATTTTTAATGGAGAAGTATATGGTTACTCCAATGCAAAGGAATACCACAATTTAAAAGTTAAATTTAAGGATGATTTAAAGTCTGCTTTTGAAAAATTAGAAAATCAATTTGATATTATTGTTATGGAAGGGGCAGGAAGTCCAGCAGAAATAAACTTAAGAGACAACGATATTGTTAACATGGGGATGGCTGAACTAATAGATGCACCTGTTTTACTTGTAGGTGATATCGATAAGGGCGGCGTATTTGCTTCTTTATTAGGTACTATTATGCTCCTTAGTGATAGTGAAAAGGACAGAGTTAAAGGAACTATTATAAATAAGTTTAGAGGAGATATATCCTTACTTAAACCTGGAGTAGATAGTTTAGAGGAGTTAACTCATAGGGATTGCTTAGGGGTTGTTCCATATTTTAAATTAGACTTAGAGGATGAAGATGGAGCTGTTGACCTTAATAAAAATATCACAGATAAAATTGATATAGCCATTATAAGGTTACCGCATATATCAAACTTTACTGATTTTGATGCGTTATCTATAGAACCAGATGTTTCTGTAAGATATGTGGAAACTGTAACTGAATTTAAAACTCCTGATTTAGTTATAATTCCTGGAACTAAAAATACCTTAGGGGATTTAGAATATTTAAAAAAATCAGGCTTATATAACAAAATTAGAGAATATGAAGTTAATGGGAAAATCATAGGTATTTGTGGAGGATATCAAATGCTAGGGAAGATATTAGAGGATCCTTATGGAGTTGAAACTACACTAGAGTCTATGGAAGGATTAGATATTTTACCTATAAAAACAGTTTTTGAAGAGAAAAAGATTACTACTAGAGTTAATGGTATCATAGCAAAGGATTTAATAAACAATGATACACCTTTAAGTATTTATGGATATGAAATACACATGGGAAAAACTACGATTTTAGATGAAGGTAAAAGCCTTATTAACATAAATAAGAGCAATAATGAAGAAGCTAATCATTTAGATGGAGTAGTAAATAATAAAGGAAATGTTATGGGAACGTATATTCATGGTATTTTTGATGGGGTTGAGTTTAGACAACACATTATTAATGAATTAAGAAGAGACAAGGGAATTGAAGAGAAGGTTTCTATGGCTTATGAGCACTTAAGAGAAAAGGAATTAGATAAACTAGCTGACCTTGTAAGAGCCTCTATAGATATGAATAAAATATATAAAATAATGGGCTTAAATAGATAGTGGGAGAAGTTATCATGATTAATTTTCATATATCCTTAAATATACTTTGTGTATCTTTAGCAGTTATTTTAGACTTTATTTTAGGTGATCCTAATTGGCTACCACATCCGATTATATATATAGGAAAACTTATTGGAGCTATAGAAAAGTGGCTAAGAAAACATTTCCCTAATAATATTAAATTGAAGTGGGCTTCTTTATTTATGGTGTTTATGGTTTGTATAATTACATACACTATTCCATATTTATTACTTAAGCTATCTATAATAAATAATATTGTTTTTATAGTAGTTAATACTTTAATAATATGGACAACGCTTGCTGCTAAGAGTCTTCATACAGCCGGAATTCAGGTCTATAATGCTCTTGTTCAGGATGATATAAAAGAAGCTAGAGTTAAGCTTTCATATATTGTAGGTCGAGATACAACTTCTTTAAGTAAGGATGAAATAATTCGAGGTGATGTAGAAACTATAGCTGAAAATACTTCTGATGGTATAATTGCACCTATAATTTATGCCATCATAGGAGGGGCACCACTTGCTATGATGTATAAAGGAATTAACACTATGGATTCTATGGTAGGGTACTTAAATGAAAAATATAAGAATATAGGTTTTTTTCCAGCAAATGTTGATGATATATTTAATTTTATTCCTGCTAGACTAACTGGAGTATTAATGTGTCTTACAGCATGGGTAGTTAAGGGAAGGATAATTGAATCCTTTAAGATTATGATTAGAGACAGAAAGAATCATAAAAGTCCTAATTGTGCCTATCCTGAGGGAGCTACTGCTGGGGCCTTATCTATTCAATTAGGTGGTGCTAATACCTACTTTGGAGAAATTGTAGAAAAACCAACTATTGGAGATGCTACAGAAGCTTTAAGTCATCAACACATTAAGAAATCTATAATACTAATGTATAGTAGTGAAATTTTACTAATAATATTAAGTTTAACATCTATAATTATACTTTAGTTAAAGGTGAGTGTTTTTATATACTTGCACATATTAAGATGAAAGGTGGTATATATATTTTGAAACATGGAGGAGATATATATACTGAAGGTACTTTAATTGGAAGAAAACTTTTAGACTTTAGCTCAAATGTAAATCCTATATCCATATCTAAGGATTTTAAGGGAAATATAGGAGAAGCTTTAGAAAAGGTACCTCTGTATCCAGATATAAAATATAGAGAATTAAAAAATAACCTATTAAATTATTTATTTAAAAGTAATGAGTATTTTAATGGAAATGCCTATGGTAAAGAGTATTTTAATAGCATAGGTATTGAAAATATTATAGTAGGAAATGGAGCAGCTGAAATTTTAGATTTAGTTATAAGCTACTTGAATTCTATAACCATAGTTGTTCCTTCCTTTGTAGAATACGAAGATTTTAGTAAAAAACATAAATTGGATATCAATTATTCTTTTTTAAATGAGTTTATGGAATATGATTATGAAGATATTTTTACACAGATACAAAATACTGAGGGGTTAATAATGGCTAATCCTAATAATCCAAATGGTTGTATTATTGATCATTGTAAATTTAAAAACATATTAGATTATTGTGAAGCCCATAATAAATTAGTGATTATTGATGAAGCGTTTATAGAGTTTGTATTAGATAATAATAAGAGTATAATTAATTATATACATAATTATAGTTGTATTGTAATTGTTAGAGCTATAACAAAATTTTTCTCCATGGCAGGAGTTCGTTTGGGCTATGCCATAAGTAGAAATAATAAATTACTAGATTTCATTATTTGTAATCAAAATCCTTGGACAGTGAATTGTTTTGCAGAAGTTGCTGCTAAGTATGCATTATTTGATGAAAAGTTTATAGATGAAAGTAAAAATTGGTTGATATCCGAAAGAGCATTTATGAAAAAATCTTTGAATGATATAAAGATTATACAAAAGGTGTATGAAAGCAAGGCTAATTATTTTCTTTGTAAGATAAAAGGAATTACAAGCTCAGAACTTTTAAAACAGCTTATGGAAAAGGGTATTTTAATTAGAAATTGTAATAACTATACTGGTCTTAATGATAGTTTTGTAAGGTTAGCTATAAAAACTAGAGATATGAATGAAACTATTATAAAAGCTTTAAGTGAAATTAGTAGCTAAATAAATATTAAAATAAAGGATAGGATTCTCATGGATAGTTTTAATGATTCCGTATTTATTTCATTGAATGGTATGAATACTAAAGTTTTAATATTAGGAGGAGGAAAAAGTGCTTTAATAAAAGCTAAAACTCTTTTAAATAGTAGGTTTGTGGTTCATTGCATCTCAGAACAGTTTACAGATGAATTTAAGTTGTTAGATGGTGTTTATGATAATTTGAAACTTCTAGATAAAACTTTTACTAATGAGTTATTGGAGGATTATCATTTAATTGTAATTTGTACAAATGATTCTAAATTCAACGAAAATATTAGGAATATATGTAACAGTAAAAATAAAATTTTTATTGATACTACCCTTCCGGAGAATTCTAAAGCTATTCTTTGTGCTACAGGAAGAAGTGAAAATATTGCTTTGGGGCTTCGAATTAAAGGAAAAAATCCTAAAGCATCGGTATTTTTATGCAATAAGGCAAAGGAGTATCTTCAGAACTTTGACAATTATATAGAATTTATAACTCATATTAGAAATAATGTAACAACTTTAAATAATAAAAGTGAAATTCTAAATTTTATATGTTCTGAAGATTTTCTTTTCTTCTTTAACAATGGATACCATATTGAGATTTTGCAATTATTTTATTCGGATTTAATAAATGAATGGGTATAGATTTAAATTATACAATGAATGGAGGAGTAGAATTGAATTTAAAATTAGCTACACGAAAAAGTAAGCTTGCTCAAGTTCAAACTGATTATGTAATGGATTTGGTTGAAGAGCTACATAATATAAAATGTGAAAAGGTTCTTACAGATACTTTAGGAGATAAAAGACTTGATGTAACGTTAGATAAAATAGGTGGAAAGGGAGTCTTTATAAAAGAGTTAGAAAAATTAATGATTGATGGAAAAGCACATGGAGGAGTCCATAGTATGAAGGATGTGCCATATGAGCTACCAGATGGTTTCTCTATTGCTGCTACGCCAATAAGGGAAGATGTAAGGGATGCCTTTGTTTCTATGAATGGTGTTTCATTTTTTAATTTACCTAAGGGGGCTAGAGTTGGTACTAGTAGTAAAAGAAGAAGTGAGCAAATTCTCCTTTTAAGACCAGACATTGAAATAGTTCCTGTAAGAGGTAATGTTCAAACAAGAATTGATAAGATTGAAAATGAAAACTTAGACGGAATAGTATTAGCAGCTGCTGGATTAAAGAGATTGGGATTAGAAGGAATTATTACCAATTATTTTGAAACAAATGAAATAATTCCTGCTATTGCACAAGGAGCTTTAGGTATAGAAATTCATGAGAGTTGTGAGTATGCAGATGAATTAAGGGCTCTAGATAATGAGGAAGTTAGAATTTGCGTAGAAGCTGAAAGAAGTTTTATGAGAGAGTTAAAGGGTGATTGTCATTCTACTATTGGTGCATATGCTTCTATAGAAGATGATGTAATGACTATTATGGGTATATATGAAGTCAATGGTAATTTAGTAAAAGACACTATAATAGGAAATAAAGAAGAATATTTAAACTTAGGAAAAAAATTATCAGAAGTTATCTTAAATAAGTAGATATTTAATAGGAGGATTTATGGGAAAGGTTTATTTAATTGGAGGTGGTCCAGGATCACCAGACTTAATAACATTAAGAGCTATAAAGGTTTTAAGAGAATGTACAGCTATACTTTATGACAGATTATCTGGTTCTGAAATATTAAAATATGTAAATAGAGATGCAAAACTTTATTATTGTGGAAAAGAGCCAGGATGTCACTATAAAACTCAGGAAGAGATTAATGATACCTTAGTTAAATTAGCAAAAGAAGGACATATTGTTGGAAGAATTAAAGGTGGAGATCCATACATATTTGGTCGTGGTGGTGAAGAAGCTTTAGCTCTAATAGATGAAAATATTGATTTTGAAGTAGTGCCAGGTATAACTTCACCTATTGCAGCACTCAATTATGGTGGCATACCTGTAACCCATAGGAAAATTGCCCAAAGTTTTCATGTCTTTACTGCTAAAAGTGCAGCTGGTTTAAACTTAGATTTTGAAACTATAGCTAAATTAAAGGGTACTTTAATTTTTATGATGGGTTATGAACAATTAGGAGGCATTTGCAACGGTCTTATTACTGCTGGATTAGGAGAAGAAACTCCAGTAGCTCTTGTAATGAGTGGAACTACCTCTAATCAAAAGAAAGCAGTAGGAACTTTAAAAGATATAACTGAAATAGCAAAGGAAAAGGGCATATCAAATCCATCTATCATTGTAGTGGGAGAAGTAGTCAAATTCAATGATAAGTTGAATTGGTTTGAGAAGTTACCTCTATTCGGAAGAAATATTTGCATAACTAGGAGTAAAGCACAAAGCAGGGAAATTGGCGATGAATTATCTAAATTAGGAGCTTCAGTTACAGAAATAAATTCTATTGCAATAGAACCTAATCCTGAAAGTATTAAAGCTATTGAAAATAAATTAGAAGACTATAAGTATATATTATTAACTAGTATTAATGGAGTTGAAATGCTATTTAATGCATTATACCATAACAGTATAGATATAAGAAAAATTAAAGGTGAGTTTGTTTCTATAGGAGATGCTACTACTAAAGCTTTAAAAGCTAAGGGAATAATTCCAACTTTAACAGCAGAGGAATTTACAGGTGAAGGTTTATTTAAAGCTATAGAACTAAAGGTTTCATCAGGAGATAAAATATTAATTCCACGCTCAAAAAAGGGGAGAGACTATATTGTAAATGAACTTCGAAATATTGGAGCTGAGGTAGATGATATACCAGTATATGACACAGTTATTGGTGAAAATCCTAATATAGTTTCTTTTGATAATTGTGATACAGTTGTATTTACTAGTCCTAGCACCGTAGAAAATATGATTACTTTAGTTGGAATAGATAAGATAAAAGAAAAATCAATTATATCAATAGGGCCTATTACTTCAAAGGCTTTAAATATTCATCAATTATCCTATACACAATGTGATAAAATTGGAACTCAAGGTATTATAGATACCTTAATAAAATAAATTTTTTTAAAGACTGAAAGGTAGGTGTATCATGGCCTTGCATTAATAGGCCATGTTTATTATGTTCAAAAGATATAGAAGATTAAGAGAAACTAGTGCAATAAGAGATATGGTACGTGAAACTATTTTAAATAGTAATGATTTTATATACCCAATTTTTGTGGTTGAAGGAGAAAATATTAAAGAAGAGATCCCATCTCTGGTAGGGAATTACCACTGGTCTTTAGATAGATTACCAGAAGTTATAGATGAAGTTATTGCTGCAGGAGTAAAAGGTATAATCTTATTTGGACTTCCGGATGAGAAGGATGAAATTGCTTCTTCAGCTTTCTGTGAAGAGGGTATAGTTCAAAGAGCAATAAGAAAAGTCAAAGAAATCTCTAAGGAATTATTTGTTATTACCGATGTATGCATGTGTCAATACACTTCTCACGGTCATTGTGGAGTTATTAAAAATGAGAGAGTAGATAATGATGAAAGCTTAAAGTACTTAGCTAAGATTGCACTTTCTCATGCTAAAGCTGGAGCAGACATGATTGCACCTTCAGATATGATGGATGGTAGAGTTAAAGCCATAAGAGATATCTTAGATGAAAACGGATTTAAGCATATATCTATAATGAGTTATAGTGCAAAATATAGTTCTGCTATGTATGGTCCTTTTAGAGCAGCTGCAAATTCAGCTCCTCAATTTGGAGATAGAAGCAGCTATCAAATGGATCCTGCTAATGGTAAGGAAGCTATGAGAGAAATCGCAGCTGATATTGAAGAAGGTGCTGATATAGTAATGGTTAAACCAGCTATATTATATTTAGACATAATAAAAGAGGCCAGTATGACTTTTAATATGCCTATAGCTGCCTACAATGTCAGTGGAGAATATGCTATGATAAAAAATGCAGGAGAAAATGGATTAATTGATGAAAAAAGAGCTGCTCTTGAAATGTTAATTTCAATAAAAAGAGCTGGTGCTAAATTAATTATCACTTACTATGCATTAGAAGCAAGTAAATGGATTAAAGAATAAATAGATTTAACATAAAAACTCATTGTAATAAAGCAATGAGTTTTTTTATACCATAATAATTAGAAATCAGAATTTAGATATTTGGTATAATGAATAATTTTAAAACAAAATTCATATTTATAAATTATATCATTGATTGTATAAAATTTTAGCAGTATAATAGGTTTAGATGTTTATTAGTAGAAAATAGGGGTGAATATGGATGAATGTTAAAGAAAAAATTGAAAGCCTAAGAAGGGCTATGAAGGAAAATCAATTATCAGCTTACATTATTCCTAGTTTTGATTCTCATCAAAGTGAATATGTAGCTGAATACTTCAAAGCTAGAGCATGGATTTCTGGCTTTACAGGTTCAGCAGGAACTGTAGTGGTAACTCTTAATAGAGCAATACTATGGGCAGATGGTCGTTATTATATTCAAGCTGAAAAGCAACTATCTGGTACGGGAATAGAGCTTTTTAAAATGGGACAACCTAAGGTTCCTACCTTCACAGAATTTCTAAAAAAAGAGCTTAATCCAGGAGATATAGTTGGGTTTGATGGTTCTGTAATGCCTATTGGAATATATAAAACTATGACAGAAACATTTAAAAGCAGAAAAATAAAAATAAATCCAGAAAAGGATTTAATATCTCCAATTTGGAGTGATAGGCCAGCTATGCCTAATACAAAGGTGTTTCTTCATGATGTTAAATTTGCAGGTAAATCAGCATCAGAAAAACTTGCTATTATTCGTGAAAAGATGAAGGAAATAGGGGCTGAATATTACGTATTAAGTTCCTTAGATGATATCGCTTGGACATTAAATATTAGGGGAAATGATGTAGAAAGCAGTCCTGTAACAATATCTTATTTATTAATTAGCATGGATTATGTTAAGTTTTTCATAGATAATAATAAATTAACTGATGAAGTTATAACCAATCTAAAGGCTTCTTCTGTTGATATATTAAAGTATAATGAGATATTCAATAACTTAAAAGAACTTAAAGATACATCTATATTATTTGATCCAAATAAAACTAATGTGAAAATTCTTACCTCATTAAATGAATCTATTTCTAAAATCGAAAAAAGAAATATAACTACAGATTTAAAAGCAATAAAGAATGAAGTTGAAAGAAGTAACTTTAGAAACTGTACTATAAAAGATGGAGTTGCTATGGTTAAGTTCATAAAGTACTTAAAAGAAAATGTAGATAAAGAAGAAATATCTGAGATGTCAGCCGCAGATACACTAATTAAATTAAGAAGTGAACAAGAGTATTTTGTTGAACCAAGTTTTTCAACTATAGCTGCCTATAAAGAACATGCTGCTATGATGCACTATTCTGCTACGCCAGAAAGTAATTATACTTTAAAATCAGAAGGGTTATTCTTAGTGGATTCAGGTGGACAATATTATGATGGAACTACAGATATAACAAGAACCATAGTTCTAGGTGAATTAACCGAAGAAGAAAGAAGAGACTTTACTCTTGTAGTTAAGAGTAATTTAGCTTTAACTATGGCTAAGTTCTTATATGGGGCTACTGGATCTAATTTAGATGTTATTGCAAGAACACCACTTTGGGAAGCAGGAATTGACTATAAATGTGGAACTGGTCATGGAGTTGGATTTTTCCTTAATGTTCATGAAGGACCACAAAACTTCTCACAAGTTCCTAATACAGTAGTATTTGAAGAAGGAATGAATGTTACAAATGAACCTGGTGTATATAAAGAAGGTAAGCATGGGATTAGAATAGAGAATTTACTATTTGTTACTAAAGACAATGAAACAGAATATGGGGGACAATTTATGAAGTTTGATGTAGCTACCTATTGTCCTATAGATTTAAATGGTATAAAAATAGATATGCTTACAGAAAAGGAAAAATTATTCTTAAATAATTATCATAAAGAAGTATATAAATTGTTATCACCTTATCTAAATACAGAAGAAAAAGAATTTTTGAAGAAAGAAACTAGAGAAGTTTAAACTTATATTACAAATTATTGTTTCATAACAAAACAAAAATCATCTCTACATAATAGGGATGATTTTTATTATAGCATTTTAATATTATAGCATTTTAACTATTCCGGATATTATAATTAATAACATACCTATAAACAAATAACTGAACATATTAGAATCACGGTTCATGGCAATACCTCCAAACTTACTGGTGTTTATATGTACACTTATAATATATACGCTATATAGGTGAAAAAAATACCTAATTAAATAATATAAAAAATTATAATATTTTACTATAATGTGATATAATTATACTTAATACACAAGCATATAATAATTTATATATGCTTGTTAATATTATTTAAATTTGAGAGGTGATATTTAATGGATTTAAACTGGATTTGGTTTGGATTACTTATTTTTGTAATAGTTGTAGATATAACTACAAGTAGTTTTACCTTTTCATGGTTAGGGTTAGGATTTATTCCTGCTTTTATTGCAGGATATTTTGTAGACTTTACTACACAAATATGGATTGCTTTAATACTAGGAACTATTGCAATTATATTTGGATTAAAGGTGTCTAAAAAATATATTAACGTAAATCTACCAACTGAAAAACCATTGGTTGGCAAGTATGAAGATAGAGAGTTTGTATCTGAAGTTAAATTAGAAAGTAATAGGGAATGTAGAATAAAAGTTAACGAAGTTTATTGGACAGCTAGAAATATAGGTGAAGATATAAATATTGGTGATACTTTTAAGGTGTTAAAAATTGAAAATAATAAATTGATAATTAAAAAAGGAGTGATTTAAATGGAATTAGTAATTGGTGTTTTAGTCATACTATTTGTAGTTCTAGTCATCATAATTTCATCAGTTAAAGTAGTTAACACTGGTTCTAACTATGTTATGGAGAGGTTTGGTCAATTTTATAAGGTATTAGAACCTGGCTGGCACTTAACAATACCTTTTGTGGACTTTATTAGAAAGAAGGTATCTGTTAAACAACAAATACTTGATATACCACCACAAAACGTAATAACTAAAGATAATGTTAATATTTCTGTAGATAACGTTATATTTTATCAAGTTTTAAGTGCAAAGGATGCAGTTTATAACATAGAAAACTATGTTCAAGGTATAATGTATTCCACTATAACTAATATGAGAAATATTTTAGGTGATATGACTCTAGATGAAGTATTAGCAGGAAGGGACCTTATAAACTCAAAATTATTACAAATCGTTGATAATGTTACTGATGCTTATGGAATTAAGTTATTGTCTGTAGAAATTAAAAATATTGTACCTCCATCAGAAATTCAACAGGCTATGGAAAAACAAATGAGAGCTGAAAGAGATAAGAGGGCCATGATTCTTCAAGCAGAAGGATCAAGACAATCAGAAATTGAAAAAGCTGAAGGAGAAAAGAGAAGTAAAATACTTGCTGCTGAAGCGGAAAAAGAAGCAAATATTAGAAGAGCAGAAGGATTAAAAGAATCTCAATTACTAGAGGCAGAAGGTAAAGCAAAAGCTATTGAAAAAATTTCAGAAGCAGAAGCAGAAGCGATAAGAAGAGTAAATGAAGCTATAATTCAATCAGGAACTAATGAAACTGTTATAGCTTTAAAACAAGTTGAAGCTCTTAAAGAAATGGCTAATAATCCTGCTAACAAGCTTATATTACCAAATGAAACACTATCTTCCCTTGGAAGTATAGCAGCTATTGGTGAAATGCTAAAAAATAATAAATAGTAATAAAACAAAGCATTAGGACACAACCTAATGCTTTATTTTATACATAAATAATTACAATATCTATATTAAAATGTTGAATTTATTAAATAAATATTGTAAAAAATTCTATATTAGCATATACTCTTAATACAGTGAAATGAGAAAGTTTATATAAATATATAATTTAAAAGGTAGGTGAAAATTTTATGAATAATTTAAACATTGATTTAGACTTAATGTTAGAGCTTAGCTTATCAGAAACAAGAGGTGAAGGGGAATGTTATTTAAACTTAAATGATGGTGAATTTTCTTACATTCCTCAAAGTATTATAGAAGCATTAAAGGATGAATCCAAATTTGATAAACTTGAAAGTTGGGAAAAGGAATTAGCTACGGAAGCAGAAGATGTTACTATGAACTATAGTGATAATTATCTTTATATTCCACTAATAAATGAAAGTATATTAGTGAATTCCGTGAAAAGCTACTTAGATACTTTAAGTCCTAATGACAAAAATGAAATTTATAGTAAGGTTGATTGGTCAAATCCTCTATTAACTTTTAATAGAGTTTTAATTAATAAAGACAAATTAGATGAATTTTATACCTTTAGAGATGAATTTTTAATTAATCATTTAATTGATTGGTTAAAAGAGAACAACATAAGTGTAGTTAAATAGTTTTATAATACAAATAAAAAGACGTAGAATTCTTATTAGAGTTCTACGTCTTTAATCTTAATCTAGAAAAGGAGTTTCTCTTTCTATATATACTTTATGCCAAATTAAGAATATAAGTATTGTCCAAATCTTTCTACTTAAGTCAAATGGACCCTTTCTATGATCTTCTACTAATTTAATAGCAGCAGCTTTATTTACAAATTCATCAGCGTTACTATTTTTTATTATGTCCATAGCCCATTGATAAAGTTCATCCTTAAGCCATAATCTTATTGGAACTGGGTATCCCAGTTTTTTTCTATCTAGAGCAGTTAAGAATGGTAATTCTGATTTAAAAGACTCTCTTAATAAGTATTTTGTTACATGACCATTGATTTTTTCATCTGCAGTGAGCTTTGAAGCAACTTTAAACACTTCTTTATCTAGGAAAGGTACCCTAAGCTCTAAAGAATGAGCCATAGTCATTCTATCAGCTTTAACAAGGATATCTCCAGTAAGCCATGTATTAAAATCTACAAACTGCATTTGAGTAATAGGGTCATACTGAGCAGCTCTATCATAGATATCATTCATAGATCGCTTAATTGTATATTTTGACTCATACTTATTAAGTATTCCTTCTTTTTCATCATCTAAGAAGATTTTTGCATTACCAACATAACGCTCTCTCATAGGAGTACAGCCTCTATCAATAAAGCTTTTTCCTCTTGTTCCTTCTGGTATAAGGGATGCACCAGATTTTAAGGCTTTCTTTAAGAAGCCAGGTACATAATCAAACATTTTTAACGAATTAGGTTCATGGTAAATAGTATATCCACCAAATACCTCGTCAGCGCCTTCTCCAGATAAAATAACTGTAACATGCTTAGCTGCTTCTTTTGCTATAAAATAAAGTGGTATAGCTGCAGGGTCTGCTACGGGTTCATCCATATGCCAAATTATTTTAGGTAATTCATTGGCAAATTCTTCATAAGAAACTATTTTACTTATGTTTTCTAGCCCTAGTTTATCAGCTGATTCTCTAGCTAAATCAATTTCACTATATCCATTTCGGTCAAAACCTATGGTAAAGGTCTTTAGGTCCGGCATGTGTTTTTTTGCTAAAGCAGTTACTACAGTAGAATCAATCCCACCTGATAAGAAAGATGCAACAGGAACCTCAGATTGCATATGCAGTTCAACGGAATCTTCTATGGCCTTACGAATTTCTTCCATCTTTTCATCTTTAGGTCCTGGAGTAGGGTTAAACTTGATCGAATAATAGCAACTTATTTCATGAGCTTTACCTAATTCTTTCTTTATAATATGACCTGGTTTTAAAACCTTTATATCCTTTAGTAGAGTTTTAGGTTCAGGTACAAATTGGAATGTAAGATAGTCATGAAGTGCTCCATTATCAATATCAACACAGTCGCTATCTGGATTAGCATGAAAACTCTTAAGCTCAGAAGCTACATAAAGTCCAGTTTCATTTTCTGTATAATAAAATGGCTTTATTCCAAATGGATCTCTTCCACCTAAGAATACTTTTTTCTTTCTATCCCAAATAATAAATGAGAACATTCCTCTAAGTTTCTCAACAAACTTATCTCCTAAATGAGTATATAATGTAGCTATTACTTCTACCTCTGAGTTAGTAGTAAAACTATAGCCTTCTTTTATTAATTCATCTCTTAAAGATATATAATTATATATTTCTCCATTAAAAACTATTTCTAATTCATCCTTATAAGAGTAGGGTTGAATTCCGTTTGCCAAATCAAGAATACTTAGTCTTTTAAAACCTAAATAAACATTTTCGTCCATATACTCTCCATCTTGAGTTGGGCCTCTATGTTTAATAACTTCTCTCATATCACGAAGAGTTTCTTTCTTTTCTTCTAGTATTTTAGAATTGCTAAAAAACGTTACAAATCCGCACATCGATAATCCTCCTTAGTGTTTATACACATAAAAATATTTTACAATATATATCTATCTTAATCAATATATTCATTATTATATAATTAGTAGTACATAACTATTATTTCTATCACATAGTATACCATATTTCTACATGAAAAGTTATATAAGTTGGATAACTTTTCAACCAGGATAAGAACTTTAAAATGGTTGTAATAAAATGTAAAAATAATCAGATAATTATTTTATGGAAAAAAAAGGTAATTAAACATTGTAATAGAATAATAATAATAGAATCAATATGGTATTAATTAAGGGGAGAGAGATTATGAGTAATTGTTGCGGTAAAAATATCTGTTTTTATTATTATGGAGAGGATCATTTGGTGATTAATCTATATAAATACATAAAACAGCAAATAGAAAATAATAACTATGTTTATCTTTATGTAGATGAAGATATATATAAATTACTTACTAATAATTTAGATTCAAATGAAAGATTAATGATAGAAAATATTAAGATGAGTAGTATATTAATGTCATCCTATAATGAAAATATAAACTCTACGATGATTTCAAAGTTTTTTAGAGATCTTAAAGCCAAAGCCTCAAATTCAGGATTTTGGGGAGGTTGCTTTATAATAGATGGTGCTAAGATATTAAATAATACATGCAATACAATATTTCAAGAATTTATTAAAGCTTTATCTAATATATGCGAAGAGGAACGTATAGATATATTGACATCCTATGACTTTTTAGATTATGTAAATAGAGGAAAAACTATTACTGAAGACATTATGAGAGGCTCCTATAAATACCATGATTATAGGATGTTTGGAAATGAAATTTTACCAATAGAATCCTTTCAAGTAGAGAGTAATATAGTATAGAAAAATTTGGCTATTACATTCTCTTATAGGTAATAAAGTTCTATAGAAAAGAGTGATAAATAAGTCTATTGACACACATAACGGCTATGATATTATATAAATATAAATGACATTGAAATTATTTATATTTAATGTCATAAAGATTTAATTATATCGAGATAATAGTTAGTATATATAGAAAAGAGGAAGAAAAATATGTCAATAGTTAATATAAGTGATAAAGCTACTACTGAATTCTTACAATTTTTAAAGGATAATGAAGTTACCACAGATACAGTAAGAATTCATTTTGCAGGTATGGGTTGTGGTGGTGCTGTATTTAATCTAGTTTTAGATGAGAAAAAAGATACTGATAACATAGAAGTAGTAGAAGGACTTACATTTTTAGTAGATAAGGGAGTTACTGAGCAATTTGGTGAATTAACAATTCTTTCTGCAGACGAAAATGGTAGAGGTGGGTTCTCAATAGAACCAGAAAAAAAACCAGAAGGTGGCGGTTGTGCTGGTTGCACAAGTTGCGGTTAAATTTAATAAATAATAATTATATTACTGAAAGTGCAGTGTTAAACTTGTTTAATATTGCACTTTTTTTAGTATGTATATTTATTTCAAATAAAATCTATTAATAAATCCAATGATAAATACAATTGACATTCATAGTAATATTTATTAGTGTAATAAATATGTAGATTCATTGACACAATAGTAATGTATCTATAAAACTGAAAAGGAAAAGAGGTAAAGATTATGTCAACAGTTAAAATAAGTGATAAAGCTACCGTTGAATTCTTACAATTTTTAAAAGATAATGAAGTTACAGCAGATACAGTAAGAATTCATTTTGCAGGTATGGGATGAGGCGGCCCATCATTTAATCTAGTTTTAGATGAAAAAAAAGATACTGATAACACAGAAGTAGTAGACGGACTTACATTCTTAGTAGATAAGTCTGTTACTGAGCAATTTGGAGCTCTTACTATTCTTTCAGGCGAAGAGAATGGTAGAGGTGGATTTTCTATAGAGCCTGAAAAGCAAGCTGAAGGTGGCGGATGCTCAAGTTGTAGTAGCTGCGGCTAATGAATAAGTAAAATCTTATATTAAAATAAAAGTGCAATGTTAATTTTATTTAGCATTGTACTTTTATTTTAATATACTTATTTCCATCTATAGAAAACATAATTGAGTATAAAACTTTTCATATTGTTTAAACTAATGGTGACAAATAAGTAGGAGGGAAATATTATGGCAAAAGCAGGAATGAGAAGACCAGATCCAAAAGATTCACATGGTACAGAAAGTAATAAACATAATCACTTTCCTAAAAATGAAGTTCATCCAGTACCAGAACTTCAAGGAAGGGCTAAAACTTCAGATAAAAAATCTAAGCCAATTAGCTATGATGGAAAATGGTAAAATAATGTGAGAATAAAAATAAAGTACACATTATGGTAGCAATTTAAACTAAAAGAAGTAATAAGCAGCACTTACTTAAATAAAGAGTAGGTGCTTTTATTATGATTAGATTACATGGTTTAAAGGATCAATACCTTATATGCGATAAATATAGTAATAGTCGTGTAAGTTGGCCTTTAGCCCCACTTAATACTGTTTGTACATCCAGTAGTAGTGACGGTCAAATAGGTTTTAACTTTTTAATTGGCACCTATACAATAGCAAAATGGAAAGACGAGTTACAGGCTAATCCAATCACAGTTTATCACCAGTTAGTAACACCAGTAGAAGAACCTATAGATGTTACTCAATACATGAAGTAATTCAAGGACGGACATTTCTTAACTGAGGGTAGTCTAATTAATCCAACTGTAGATTTAACTTACTCTACAAGCTCGGCAAGTGCATTGTCTACAATGAAGGAAGTTACAGAAAGTAATACTATATCCTTAAACATTCAACAAGGTCAAATATCTACTTTAATAAGCAATACGACAATAGTTAAAGATGGGCAGACCATACAACTTAAAGATTCTTATAACTCCACAGTAGACTCTATCAATAGTGTAATTAGTAGCCACACTAGTACTATAGATGCTTTGACAGGTCAAATAACTGGTGTGGATACAAGAGTTAATGATGTTAAAAGGACATTAGATGGTACAGTAGCAACTATTAGTAATCATACTATACAGATTAGTGGACTTAATTCTACAGTTAGTACACAAAGTAGCAGTATTACACAGTTGCAAAATCAGATAACATTAAAGGTTAGTCAGACTGAATTAACACTATAAGTGTATCATTTGAAGAGAATTTTCAAGACCAAATAATCATTACTAATAGTAAAGTGTCTACAATAGAAACTAGCTTAACAGGAATCACCAGCAGAGTTGGAACTGTAGAACAGATTACTACAACTATAGATGGCAAAGTAACTTCTTTTAGCACAAGAATGAATACCGCAGAGTAGAAAATTACTGATACTGCAATTGTATCTACAGTTCGAAGTTCAACTTCCTATATAAACGACTTAGGAGCAAAGGTTTCAACTAATGCTATTATTTCTAGTATTAATCAAACTGCTGAATCCATAAAAATAAGTGCCAGTAAAATAAATCTTACTGGATATGTTACAATGACTAACCTAAGCACAGCTGGGCAAACGACTATTGACGGAGGAAACATCAAAACAAGTACAATATCCTTAGAACGTTTAAAATCTGCAACTAACAATCCTATTATAAAAATGTTTGGATAGTGCAGTATAGATGCAACTGCAAATAACGAATTAGGCGTAGGCTCAGCAGTAAGACTTAAGTGGAATGAAAACACTTATATTCGTATAGCTGCAGATGTAACAGACATATATCTAAATGGTATTGCTAGGTTTAGATTTTATCCTAATTACTTGGATTGCAAACCGCCAACCATTTACTTTGCAGACCAATGTAAAATAAATGCTAGTGCTGGTACGTTTAGATTTTATATATCAAAGTCGGTTGATACAGGAATAAGAATATCTCCGGATGGTACTATTAGTTTTATGGTTGCCGGAACACCTAGACATGTATTTAACACAAACGGAACGAAAGCTGGAGGAACTATAGTTGTAGATGGTGCTACACTTGGAATGTCTCCAATAGATAGTCCAAAGGTATTACTAGAAGATGTGTTGTTCGATGTAGATATACAAGAGGAAGGAACTACAGTACTTTTAGATAGTACATTTCTTAAGACTATATCTACTTATGCAGTATTCTGTAGTAATCCAGGGGTAATTATAGTTTCTAAGGATAGAACTAGATTTACAGTAAGAGGATATAATGGAAAAGTTTATTTTAGAGTGATAGGCTACAGAATAGGATACGAAGAACAATATTATTAAGTTGTTGGTTAAGCGATTAGAGAAATCTAGTCTCTTTTATTATGTAAAAAGGAAGGTGTAATATGGATAAAATATTAAACTACATTAAAGTAATAGTATTGCGATAAAAATTGATTATTTTGGAATGTATTATGTGGTATAATTTAACATAAGTTATATTGTTATAAGATAATCTAGGGGGGGAATTAAGAGTGAAGCAATTTCTTAAAAAGTATATTCGATTAGTTATAGTGATAGTATTATTATTTATTATTTATATGGGATATCTCACTTCCAAACAATCAGTTAATGTAGATGAAAAACTAGATAAGGCAATATCAGATTATATTATAGAACATAATAAATCTGGTTATGAGGAGTCTAGTTATAAGGCATTTGAAGCACATAAAATCTATGGAGTTGAAGATAAGGATGATCTAATTAATGTTTATATGTATTCATTACAAGAAGTATACTCATTCGTTGATAAAAAATTTAAGCTACAAGGGAGTTGGTCAGAACCAGCATTTATGGCTTTTAAAAATTATAATGGCAAATATAGTGTTATTGAGTATAAAGAAGCTGAGGTAGGTTCGAAAGATTTAGAATCTATGATGGAAATATTCCCAAGAGAGTATGCTAAAAAAGCTATATACGACGATGCTCAATCTACTGGATTATATTTTGATATAAGAAAACAAGCTAAGAAGTGGTTAAAGGAAGAAGGAAAAGGTGACTTTTCTCTGGAATAAACTATATTTATATATACCGTACTATTCAGAAATGAATATGCGGTATTTTATTATGCAAAAGGAAGGTGTAGAATGGAGAATGAAATAGTTAAAATGGTTACTAGTCAAGGAGTGTTTGCAGTGTTTTTTGCATACCTCCTTTTTTATGTGCTTAAAGAAAACTCTAGGAGAGAAGGGAAGTACCAGGAGATAATATCAGATTTAACACAAAGATTTAATATTTTAGATGATGTTAAAAAAAGTGTAGATAAGATAGAGGAAAAGTTAGAAAGGTAGGTTTTAACTATGGAATTACTAAAAGGTTTATTACAGATTAAAAAGCTTATAGCATTACTATTAACTATAATATTTGCGATATTAAGCCTAAGAGGTTTTATAAGTTCTTCAGAGTTTCTAACCATATTTAGCATGGTAATTGCTTTTTATTTTGGACAGTCTAGTGCAAGACAGACCATTAAAGAAAATAAGATCGATTTAGAGTAAGGGAAACCTTACTCTTTTATATTTAAGGAGGAATGTTTTATGAAAATAGGATTAAGATATGGACACTCTATTAATTGTAGAGGTGCTAGAGGAAAAATCGACGAAGTAGATAGTTGTAGGATTCTTTATGGTAAGATTAAAGATTTACTAGAAGCACAAGGCCATACAGTACAGGTTAACATGATTTAAATGCCAGTAGTATGGAATCTATAATAGTAGAAAGTTTATTCTGTGATAGTAGTCAAGATGCCGAATTATTTAATAAGAAAACTGATGAATTAGCAAGAGCTATTGCCAATGGAATTGATAGTAGAGTGAGTTTAAATATATCTAAGCCACAAAAGCCAATTAATAAGGAGGAATATGATATGAAAAAAATAGTAACTTATTTAGGAGATGCAGATCTATTTGCTGCAGTAATGGTGGCTCAAAAATTATCTTGCCCATTAATGCGAGTTAATGATTTTAAAGCTAGTGGATTAAAGGCAGAGCAAGTAATTCAGATAGGTGGAAATGCTAATGATACTAATAGATTTTCAACAATGAAAAATGCAGCTAATAAGTATCTATAGGAGATAATATATTGAATTTACTTATAATCTAATCCATAATATCAGTATAAGATTTTATAAGGGGGATTAGATATGATAGGTTTACTATTAGCAATTGGTGCTGTTTGTATAATAGTTTTTTTCAACAATTTTGTATCTATATTAAAAAAGATACAAATAGATGGACATACAAGTGAAAATACATCTTGGTGTATAATTTCAATAATAGTATTATGGGGAATTTCAATATTTCTCTGTTCTATTTGAAGATATATTAGGCTAATAGAAGGGGTAGTGAGATAAAACTCGCTACCATTATTTTTTTAGTTTGCCCTGCATGGGGATAATCTAACGGGTGAAAGTCCCTAATGCAGCTTAGTAGTAGCAAGCATACAGCTGAACACCAATGGTGTCAACCGTGAGGTAGAATATGAAGGAAGATGTAGGTAAATCTCTGGTCTGACGGACAGAAATCACATATAAGGCATGTTGCACTGGGTAAGATTGCTAAACAAACTGAAGCCCTATACTACTCGAAAGTGTAACGTGTAAATGTGGCAGATATATGGAGTGAAGGATTATACTCTTAACTGGGGAGGTCTGAATGGTAAGCTATGCATGAAAATGAACTTTTTTACTTAGTAAGCTATACCGAGAGGTATAGCTGAACGTTCAGAAGTCAGTTCAAGTCATAGTACTGAATGAACCTTTCGAAAGTTGAGGTTAGGGAAGGACTTGACAATAATTAGTTGAGAGTCGTGAGAATGGCAATTCATGTTTGAAAGCAGACAACCGTTGTACAGACTATCTAATTGAAGATAGAGTAGAACTCGAAAACAAATGTTAGAAGTGCTTAGTGGAGCATACGCTCAATGCATGAACAAGATTCACTTAATTAATTGCTGAACCACCGTGTACCGAACGGTACGCACGGCGGTTAGTCACCGCCTCCTACTCGATTTTTTATAATTTATATTCTAAAATAAATTAATAAGGATCAGGCACTGTTCCATTTCCCTGTATAAACCATAGTCCTAATTTTGATTTATACAGGGAAATTGGTCCAATATTTTTATCTCCATATGAGAAATAAATTGCTACATTATTAGGGTTAGGCGAATATTTTTGCTCAGTCACAGTTCCCTTTATTGCAAAATTAAAATGTGCCTTAAAAAAAACATAAGCCCTTGCATTTCTTAGTTCATCCGTTTTTATGAATATAAATGTTGGCAAAAACAAAAATATAATAATAAACAAACAAACAAATTTTACTTTTGGCTTTTTCATAATCAAAATCCTTTCGTATTTACATACTGTAATACATATATTTATAGCATGTATTACCAATATGTGCAAATAAATTGTTTGCTTATTTACAATACAGTTATTTATTGTTAAACTGTATGAGGAATTAAAAAAAAGGGGGGGGGATACATAATGAAGAAAAAAGTCATATCATTTTTATTGGTACTTTTAGTACTTTTATCGAATTTTCTAATTGCTTTTGGAGACGAAGTAACAACATCTTCAAAAGCAGATGAGGTCGTATCTACAGATAATTTAATTATACCTACTGAAGGTGAGAATTTAGAAAATGGAATAGTAGATATGAACGATGTAACTGATGATTTTGAAAAAACTAACAAAAAGTTTCAAAATGCAGAGGAATATGTCCAAGATAAGCTTGAGAATCTTGGAATTGATATGAACGATGTTGTTTCTAAAAATGCTAGTGATGAGCTTAGTTCTAACAGTTTGAATGATAATAGAATTATGGCTAGGTCAATTGGAGCCGGTAACTCAAAAATATTAAGATATGATGGTTCAATGTCTCCAGAAGTTCAAAGATGGGGCTGGTGGTGTGGACCTGCAGCAGCTTTGAATGCTATAGACTGCCATTCTTATCATACTACAGGGAAGAATACTCGATTCAATCAAGGCAACATGGCAACAGCTCTTGCAACTACTTCACACACAGGTTTAAGTGTAAGGTGGACAGCAACATTAAATGATTATATGCCAGGAAATAGATATAGTTTAGCATTTGGGAGAAATTATGGATCTGAATGGACAAAAAAGTTACTGGGAGGTATAGTATGTGATATCGACAACAACTTTCCAGTAATTGTAGATGTGAAACAAAATCCATCCCTTGGATTTTTAACAACAAATTATCGTAATAGATATAATTCAAATGGAAATAAAGATATTTATCACTATATTACGATTATCGGATATATGTTTAAATCCGATGGTTCTTGTTATATAAGATACATGGATTCATGTTCTTATAATCATGGTGTTTACACTGTTCCTTTATCTACATTAGCTAACATAAGTAAGGAACTAGGTATGGTGTTTTAAAAAAATTTTTTGATAATATTTTATGTAAAAGAGTGTTTTTATATAATCTTGAATATCAAACACAAGTGAAGCTAATGTTTGAACCAACTAATTTATTGCACATACTTGGAGCTTAACATATATCGGGATAAAAGTATAAAGCTACAAAATTTAATAACGATTTATCAAGATTGGGATTTACCAATTAATAATGGACTGGGGAAACTAGTCTTTTTTACTTGAAGGAAATTTATGGTATATGTAGAATAGTATATTGTAGGGGTGGTGTTATGGTTAAGAAAGGATATGAAAGAATAGATGTAACTTTTTCTAAGACTTCTGATATAGAAATGCAATTGTATAAATATGATGTAGCATTTCACAAAATTTATAGTATTTTTGATACAACATAATATCACAATGAAAAAGTAAGTGAGAATAGCCATTTAATGTCTAATTTACTTACTTTTTTGATGTATTTTTATATTGAATATAAGTCTACATACACTATATAATTTGGGTAGATAGAACAAAACTTTGACATAAAAATAAGTGTAAGATCTACATATCTGTATTGGGGGATTAAGAGATGACGGATAATGAAAAAGAGTTTTACAATTTATTATCAGAACTTATTTTAAAAGAAGAGAAAAAGGCCAAGGGTAATCCTTAGCCTTTCTTTTCGTGTATTGTATATGCTATAATACTATAGAAATTTAATAAATATATTGGATATTGGAGGAACATCAACAATGAGTAATAATGTAAAAAATATAAATAAATTAAACGAACCTAAAACCTTCTGGATTTGTACATGGGGTTGTCAAATGAATGAAGAGGACTCCGAAAAATTATCTGGTGGATTAAAACCATTAGGATATGTAAGAACTGACTCTAAAGAAGAAGCGGATATAATAATCTTTAATACATGTTGTGTTAGGGAAAATGCTGAGCAAAAGGTAGATGGAAACTTAGGGGCTTTAAAAAAACTAAAAAAAGAGAACCCTAATAAGGTTATTGCTGTTACAGGTTGCATGATGCAACAAGAGGGAATGGCAGACAAAATAATAGGTAAGTTTCCTTTTGTAGACATAATTATAGGAACTCATAATGCTTATAAGTTTACAGAATATCTTGGAAGAGCTTTAGGTGGCGAAAGACCTATAGTAGAAATTTGGGATAAAGAAGCAGATATAATAGAAGGAGCTCCTATTGATAGAGCAAGTACTATAAAAGGCTTTGTTACAATAATGTATGGTTGTAACAACTTCTGTACTTATTGTATAGTTCCCCATGTAAGAGGACGTGAAAGAAGTAGAAACTCTGCTGAAATAATAAAAGAGATAGAGAATATGGTTAAAGAGGGATATAAAGAAATCACCCTTCTTGGACAAAATGTTAACTCCTATGGTAAGGGATTAGACGAAAATATTAACTTTGCGGAACTTTTAAGAAGAATAAATAAAGTAGATGGTATTGAGAGAGTGAAATTTATGACTTCTCATCCAAAGGACTTAAGTGATGAAGTAATTGATGTAATTGCAGCTGGAGATAAGTTATGTGAATCTATTCATCTTCCAGTACAATCTGGATCATCAAGAATATTAAAAAAGATGAATAGACACTATACTAGAGAGCAGTATTTAGAATCAATTAGAAAAATTAAAGAAAGAATTCCTAATGTAGCATTAACTACGGATATAATTGTAGGATTCCCAGGAGAAACTGAAGAGGATTTTGAAGATACTTTAAGTCTAGTTAAAGAAGTTGAGTATGATTCTGCCTTTACCTTCTTATATTCTAGAAGGGGTGGTACTCCTGCAGACTTAATGTTTGACCAAGTAGATGAAAAAGTTAAAAAAGAGAGATTTAATAGATTAGTTGAAGTCGTTAATGAAATTTCTGCTAAGAAAAATAAGCTTTATGATGGAAAAATTGTTGAAGTTCTTGTAGAAGGTGAAAGTAAAAGTGATGATACAAAATTAACCGGAAGGACAAGAACAAGTAAACTAGTTAATTTTACTGGTAATAAAGAAAATATAGGTAAGTTAGTTAATGTTAGAATCACTAAAGCAAATTCTTTTTCATTAATAGGAGAAGAAGTATAAAAGCGACTTTGTCGCTTTTTTAAAATAATTATGAAGGAGAGATATATATGGCATTAACTCCAATGATGCAACAATATTTTCAAATTAAAGATAAATATAAAGAATGTATCTTATTTTTCAGACTAGGCGATTTCTATGAAATGTTCTTTGATGATGCTAAGGTTGCATCAAAGGAGTTAGAGTTAACACTAACGGGAAGAGATTGCGGTCTTGAAGAAAGAGCTCCTATGTGTGGGATTCCTTTCCATGCAGCTAAGAATTATATTGGAGCCTTAATATCAAAAGGGTTTAAGGTAGCTATTTGTGAGCAGGTAGAAGATCCAGCAGTGGCTAAGGGAATTGTAAAGCGGGATGTAGTAAAAATTTATACCCCAGGAACTTACACAGAAGCTTCCTATTTAGATGAGAGTAAAAATAGCTATACAGCTAGTTTATATGTGAAAGAAAATTACATTGCATTGGCCTTTTGTGATGTGTCTACAGGGGATTTCTATACTACTGAATTTAAATATAATATTAATGTACTTATAGATGAGCTGTGTAAATTTAATCCTCGAGAGATAATTATTACAGAAAACTTTAACCAAGAGATTATGGATGAAATTATAAGTAGAACATCCTTTTATATATCCCACTTCCAAGACGATAATTTTAATATGGAAGAAGAAGATCTTAAAGAACAGTTCTTGAACATAGAAATAGATAAATTGTCAGAAATAGTAACTAAAACTTGTAATGGATTAATTAGATATATAAAAGAAACTCAAAAGGTTTCCTTGACTCATATAAACCATATAGAGATATATGATATCTGCACCTATATGACCATAGATGTTAACTCAAGAAGAAACCTTGAACTGGTAGAGAATATCAGAGATAAAGGAAAAACAGGAACTCTTTTATGGGTTATAGATAAAACAAATACATCTATGGGTGGAAGAAGAATTAGAAAGTGGTTAGAAGAGCCTCTAATTATTAAGGAAGATATTTTAAATAGACAAGATGCCATTGAAGAGTTTACTAAGGATATAATCTTAATGGAAGATTTAAAGGAAGCTTTAAATAGCATTTATGATATTGAGAGATTGGTTGGTAAAATAAGCTCTACTGCAATAAATGCAAAGGAACTTATATCATTAAAGCATTCCATTGCTAAAGTTCCAAGGATTAAAGAACTTATTTCTAATCTTACAAGTCCTTTAATGAAGGATGTTTATTCTAACTTAGATGAGCTAAGAGATATTTGGACTTTTCTCGAAAGCTCTATTATGGATGAACCTTCTTTGTCTGTTAAGGAAGGTAATATTATTAAAACTGGTTATAATTCATTAGTAGATGAATTAAGAGAAAGTAAAACTAATGGAAAGCTTTGGCTTGCAAATTTAGAAAATGAAGAGAGAATAGCTACAGGTATAAAATCCCTTAAGATTTCTTATAATAAGGTTTTTGGATATTATATAGAAGTTACAAAATCTAATCTTTCCTCAGTGCCAGAAGGAAGATATATTAGAAAACAAACTTTGTCTAATGCTGAAAGATATATAACTCCTGAGCTTAAGGAGATGGAAGATAAAATCTTAGGAGCAGAAGAGAAATTAATTGCTCTTGAATATTCTATATTTACAGAGATTAGAGAGAAATTAGAAGAAAATATAGAGAGAATGAAAAATACAGCTAAGCTTATATCTGAAATTGACTGTATATGGGCTTTGGCTATGGTTGCTAGAGAACATAATTATGTGAAACCTGTAATTAATACTGAGGGAATCATAGAAATTCAAGAGGGCAGACACCCAGTTGTAGAAGTTATTACAAAGGCAAATAGCTTTATATCTAATGATACTACCTTAGACCTTGAAGACAATAGACTTATGTTAATTACTGGTCCTAATATGGCTGGTAAGTCTACATATATGAGACAGGTAGCTTTAATTACATTATTAGCTCAAATGGGAAGTTTTGTTCCTGCCAAAGAAGCAAATGTTTCTATTTGTGATAAAATATTTACTAGAATAGGAGCTTCTGATGACTTAGCTGGTGGTAAGAGTACCTTCATGGTAGAAATGTGGGAAGTATCAAATATTCTTAATAATGCTACCAATAAGAGTTTGGTTCTTCTTGATGAAGTTGGTAGAGGTACTAGTACCTACGATGGACTTAGTATTGCATGGGCAGTTATAGAGTATATATGTAAAAATTCAAATATTAAATGCAAAACCCTATTTGCCACACATTATCATGAATTAACTAAGCTAGAAGGAGAAATTCCAGGAGTGAAAAATTACTCTATTTCAGCAAAAAAAGTAGATAATAATATTATATTCTTACGTAAAATTATAAAGGGTGGAGCAGATGAATCTTATGGTATAGAGGTTGCTAAACTTGCTGGATTACCTTCAGCAGTAATTTCTAGAGCAAGAGAAATTTTAGAAACTTTAGAAGATGGCACTTCAAAAGATATAATCAAAGAAGAAGCGAAAACTGTAATTCCATCTACAGAGAAATTAGAAAAAATAGAAAAAGAAATTTGTTTAACTCAGCAAATAGCTTTTGAAGATGTAGCTATGCAAAACTTAATTGACGAAATTAAATCTATAGATGTACTTAATCTTACACCTATGGATGGATTTAATAAATTATACGATATTATAAAAAAAGCTAAGAATATATAGATAAAATAATTATTTAAGGTGGGTGTATTATGAGAAGAATCAATTTATTATCTGAAAACACTGCCAATAAAATTGCAGCAGGAGAGGTTGTTGAAAGAGCTAGTTCTGTTGTTAAGGAATTAGTGGAAAACAGCCTTGATGCTGATAGTAAAAACATAACTATTGAAATAGAAGATAGTGGCAATAAGCTTATAAGAATCACAGATGATGGACGTGGTATTCATCCTGAAGATATAAAAATAGCTTTTTTGCCTCATGGTACAAGTAAGATAAGTTCCGTGGAGGATATTTACGATATTCAATCCTTTGGATTTCGTGGAGAAGCTCTTGCTAGTATAGCTGCTGTTTCAAAGGTAAGACTGAAATCAAGGATGGAAGCTTTTGATTATGGTAGAGAGATCTATATTGAAGGTGGAAAAGTAATCTATGAGAAAGATGTAGGTTGTAATTTAGGAACGGAAATTGAAGTTAAAGATTTATTCTTCAATACTCCAGGGAGACAAAAGTTTCTAAAATCACCTCAAAGAGAAAAATCTATAATAAATGACTTGGTATTAAAGCTAGCTCTAGGAAATTATAAGACTTCTATAACCTTAATTAATGATGGAAAACAAACCCTTAGAACCTTTAGTGAAGATGAACTAGATAAAACCCTTAGAATTTTATATGGAAAAGAAGTATATGAAAATGTAATACCAATAGAAAACCATAGCGATATTTTATCTGTATATGGATATATTGGAAAAGAGAGTATTAGTAGAGGTAGTAGAAATAGACAAAGCATTTTTGTAAATAAGAGACTTATAAAAAGTTCTTTAATAACTGCTGCGGTAGAGAATGCATTTAAATCCTTTATTATGGTAAATAAATTTCCCTTCTTTGTTATACACATTGATATATTTCCAGAATTTATAGATCCCAATGTACATCCAACTAAAAATGAAGTTAAGTTTTTAGAGGAAAGAGTTTTATTTAAAACTATATTTGATGGAGTTCATAGTGCATTAAAAGAAAGCTTAAAGAAGAGTTTTATTATACCAGAAGAAATAGAGGATTTAGCTATAGTTCAAGAGGATAAACTACATAAAAGCTATACTTCTTCAGAACCTAGTCAAATTGGATATTTAAATGATAATCACTATACTAGTGAGGATAATAATTTAGGTTATAATAAGGATTTGGGATTTAATAAAGAAGTAAATTATAATGACAAACCTTCTTATATAAGAGAAATTCCTATTGAAAATCAAGTTGAACCTAAAGGAGATAATATATATTCTAATAAGGAAATATCAAGGATTCCTAAAATTCCACCAATTAAACTTATTGGACAGTGTTTTAATAGTTATATAATTGGTGAATATTTAGATGAATTGTATTTAATCGATCAGCATGCTGCTCATGAGAAGATATTATTTGAAAAGTATAGAAAAAATATAGGTAATTTCAATGTGGTAAGTCAGATTTTAGCTGTACCTACAATCATTCCATTAACCTTTGATGAATATGCAATTTATAAAGATAATGAAGAAATTTTCTTAAATGCAGGATTTGTGGTTGAAAGTTTTGGTGAAAATGACGTATTAGTTAGAGAAGTTCCAGTGTTTTTGGGGAAACCTCATATAAACAATTTATTTCATGATATGATAGAAAATATAAAATCCATGGGCAGTGGTTTAACCATAGATATAAAATATGATAAAATAGCTTCTCTTGCTTGTAAGGCAGCTGTAAAAGCTAATGATAAATTATCAGATGTAGAGATTTTATCCCTTCTTGAAGAGTTAAGGTATATAGATGAACCATTTACATGTCCACATGGTAGACCTACTATAATTAAATATTCATTAAAGGAAATAGAAAAAAGTTTTAAAAGAATTTAGTATGAAGGGATTAAAGCAATGAAAGATTTATTTATATTAGCAGGACCTACTGGTATTGGTAAAACAAAGATTTCAATTCATATTGCCAAAGAACTTAATGGGGAAATAATATCTGCTGATTCTATGCAGATATATAAGAAGATGGATATTGGATCTGCTAAGATATCCAAAGAAGAGATGAATGGTGTGAAGCATCATCTCATTGATTTTTTAGATCCTAGTGAAAACTTCAGTGTGGCAGAGTTTAGTTCTTTGGCAAAGGAAACCATTGAAGAAATAAGCATTGAAAATAAGCTTCCCATGCTGGTAGGTGGCACTGGGCTTTATATTAATTCTCTTATTTATAATTATAGTTTTGCTGAAACTAATAAAGATGAAGCTTATCGCAAAGAACTAGAACAGTTAGCCTTAGAAAATGGAGTAGAATATGTTCATGAGCTGTTAAAAGCCGTTGATGAAGTGAGTTATAACAAGTTATATCCCAATGATCTTAAAAGGGTAATTAGAGCTTTAGAGGTTTATAAGGTAACAGGAATTCCTATATCTGAAGCAGCTAAAAATGATGAGATTTTTGATATACCTTACAAAGTTTATTATTATGTATTAAATATGAATAGAGATAAGCTTTATGAAAGAATTAATCATCGTGTTGACTTAATGTTAGACGCTGGTCTTCTAGAAGAAGTAATAAGGTTAGAAAAAGAAGGATATACCACAGATATGCAATCTATGAAGGGAATAGGTTATAAAGAACTATTACAACATCTTCATGGTGAAGTTTCTAAAGAGAAGGCTATAGAAAATATAAAGCAATTTAGTAGAAATTATGCAAAACGTCAGCTTACTTGGTTTAGAAAAGATCCAAGGGTTAAGTGGATAGACAAGGATGATTTTTCTAATGATGAGGATGTAGCAAAATTTATTATTAATGATTATAAAGAGAAAAAATATAAAGACTAAGTTAATTTTAAATATTATATAAGATATATAGATAGCTATAAATATTAAGGAATTATTTGCTTAATATTTATAGCTATGTTAGTATTAGAATGTTATTTTATGTTTAAGGAGCGATTTTTTATGATAGAAAAAACTAAAGAGTTTTTAATAAATAACTTTAAAATAAATGAAGAAGTTTTTAAAGTATCAGAAGAAGCTTTAAAGGATATTCAAGAGCAATTTTCTATGATTGATGATATTCGAGAATATAATCAATTAAAAGTTCTTAGTGCCTTGCAAGCTGAAAGAGTTAGTGATATGCATTTTACTAATTCTAGTGGATATGGTTATGGTGATGTTGGTAGAGATACTTTAGATAAGGTTTTCGCTAGAGTATTTAATACAGAAGCAGCCCTAGTTAGGCCACACTTTGTAAATGGAACTCATGCTATTGGATGTGCTTTATTTGGCAACCTACGACCAGGAGATACAATGCTGAGTATATGTGGTTCACCTTATGATACCTTACATAACATTATAGGAATAACTAAGGATGTAAATATAGGCTCTTTAAAGGAATATGGGGTAAACTATAAGCAATTAGAGTTGACAAGTGCAGGTAAAGTTAATATTGAAGAGGTTGAAAAGACTTTAAAAGAAGACCATAGCATAAAACTTGTACATATTCAAAGATCTACAGGATATGGGTGGAGAAATGCACTGTTAGTAGAGGAAATCGGTGAAATAATAAAGTCAATTAAAGAGATCAAACCAGAAGTAATTTGCTTTGTTGATAACTGTTATGGCGAATTTATAGATACTATAGAGCCAACAGATGTAGGGGCCGATCTTATAGCTGGTTCTTTAATAAAAAATATTGGTGGAGGAATTGCTCCAACAGGTGGTTACATAGCAGGTAAAGAAGCCTATGTAACTCAAGCAGCATATAGATTGACCATTCCAGGTATAGGCGGAGAGTGTGGTTCTACCTTTGGTGTAATGAGAAGTTTATATCAAGGATTATTTTTAGCTCCTCACGTGGCTATGGAAGCTGTAAAGACAGCTATATTCTGTTCAAGGGTAATGGAACTTTTAGGTTTTGAGGTACTCCCAAAATATGATACTAAGAGAAGTGATATCATACAAGCTGTTAAATTTAATGATAAAGATAAATTAATTCAGTTTTGCAAGGGTATTCAAGCGGGTTCTCCAATAGATTCCTTTGTAGAATGTGAACCTTGGGCTATGCCTGGTTATGAAGATGAAGTAATTATGGCTGCGGGTGCATTTATACAAGGTTCTTCAATTGAACTTTCTGCTGATGCTCCAATAAGAGAGCCATATATAGCATATCTTCAAGGTGGATTGACCTTTGATCATGGAAAAGTTGGAGTTTTAATGGCTATATCTAGAATATTATCTTAATTAGGAGTTAAATTAATAGATATATAATAAATTTATTTTATTATATAAAAAATATTAAGAAGCTATAATAGCTTCTTAATATTTTCTATAGATTCCTGATAGTTTACCTAAGATTTTGCAATCGTCAACAATTATTGGCTCCATGGTGGAGTTTTCTGGTTGTAGTCTAATATGCTCATCTTCTTTAAAAAAAGTTTTTATAGTGGCTTCATTTTCTATTAGAGCAACTACAATATCTCCGTTAGATGCAATAGAAGTTTTTTCTATTATAGCTAAGTCTTTATCATGGATTCCAGCTTCTATCATACTGTCACCTTGAACTTTAAGTATAAATAATTCATTTGTACTGTTTACAAAGTCAAGGGGGATAGTTAGATAATCTTCTATACTTTCTTGGGCAAGTATAGGAATTCCAGCTGTAACTTTACCTATAATAGGAATATTAATCATTTCTTTTTTATTATGAGGTTCTTGCAATAATTCTATTGCCCTTGGTTTAGTTGGGTCACGTCTTATTAAGCCTTTTTTCTCAAGTCTAGTAAGATGACCATGAACCGTAGATGTTGAACTTAAATTTACAGCTTCACAAATTTCTCTTACTGAAGGGGGATATCCTTTAGTATTAACTTGATTTTTAATAAACTCATAAATTTCTGATTGTTTACCACTTTTAATTTCAATCATGAAAACACCTCTCAATCTAGATAATTATACCATAAGAAATAAATAATATCAAACCTTTGTTCTCATAAAGGAAAATTATTGTAGTAAATTTAAATAAAAACTGGAGATGAAAAAATGGAAAATTTTTTAGAATTAAATATAAATGCGGAAATAATAAAGGTATTGGAGGAATTAAAAATAACAAAGCCAACTCTAATACAAGAATTATCAATTCCTAAAATATCAGAAAATATGGATGTGATAATGCAAAGTGAAACAGGCAGTGGTAAAACCTTGGCTTATTTGCTACCACTAATTGAGAGAATTGATTATGAAAAAAGAGAAAATCAATTTATAGTCTTAGTTCCTACCCATGAATTAGCCCTTCAAGTAAATGAAGTTTTAAGTACTTTGGGAGATAAATCTTCTTTGAATATAAAGTCTACAGTTATCATGGGGGATGTAAATATAAAAAGACAGGTTGAAAAACTAAAGGAAAAACCTCAATTTGTAATAGGTTCTCCAGGAAGAATACTAGAGCTAATAAAAATGAAAAAAATAAGTGCTCATACAGTTAAAACTATAGTAATTGATGAGTGTGATAAACTTTTAGACAAAAATAATTTAAATATAGTTAAGGATGTTATAAAAACTACACTTAGAGATAGACAATTAGTAATGACTTCTGCCACTTTAACAGAGGAAGCTTTAAGTATAGGGGAAAGCTTAATGAAATCCCCTAAAATCATAAAGTGTAATGATGATTCAACTATAAATCCTAACATAAACAATTTATATATAGTTTGTGATAGGCGGGATAAGATACTTATTCTTAGAAAATTAATGGCAAGTATAAATCCTAGAAAAGCTATTGCCTTTATTAATAAAAGTGATGAAATAGAAATATTAACTACTAAGCTAAAATACCATGGACTAAAGGTGGATGGAATACATGGTAGTTTTGTTAAAAATCAAAGACAAAAAACCATGTTAGACTTTAAATCGGAGCGTATAAACCTTTTGGTATCTTCAGACTTATCTGCAAGGGGATTGGATATAGAGGACGTTACTCATATATTCAATGTAGACTTACCAGAAGATATAAATACTTATGTGCATAGAAGTGGTAGAACAGCTCGTGGAGATAAAAGCGGTACTGTTATATCTATTATTTCACCTAAGGAGATAGCGCAATTGAAAGCTTATAGTAAAAAACTGAATTTTAATCTTACTGAGAAGACTATATCTCACGGAAATATTGAAGATGTAGCTGTTGTGGTTAAAAACTATAAGAAGAGTAATGCACCTTCAGATAAAAGGTCAAAACCATCTGAGAAATCATCAAAACCTAGGAAGAATACTACTAAAAAAGACAAAAGAGATAAAAGATAGGTATAAGGATAATATAAAGTATATCTTATGCATATAATCTAATAGAGTTCTATCTAGGGAGGAATTATGTCTAGACATTTTACAAATGCAATTTACTTAAGTGATGAAGTGGAGAACATTATAAGGAGTTCTAAATTCCTAGGAAAGGGCAATAATGGAGTGGTATATAGAATTGATAATAATAGAATTATAAAAATATTTAATGATAAAAAAGTTTGCGAAACAGAGTATATAATTCTTAAATCATCTATGCATCATCCATCCTTTCCTAAGGTTTTTGACTATGGAGATTTTTTTATTGTAAGAGAGTTTGTAGATGGGATAAGACTTGATAAGTATCTAAATCATAACCCTCTAAATCAGAAACTAGTAAGAAGCCTAGTAGATTTAATAAATGATTTTAAAGAACTTGGTTGNNTTAAAAAGTTAGATATACGTTGCAAGGATCTTTATGTACAAGAGGACTTTTCTATCAAAGTTATAGATCCAAAGGATAACTTTGATAGGGAGATGCCTTTTCCACGGCATCTGATGAGAGGTATACTAAAGAGAGATAGTATAGGTGAATTTTTTTATTATCTACAAAGAATAGATAGGAATCTATACGAATCTTGGAGAAGTCAATTTAAAGAATATCTAAAAAAATTAGCTGAGAAAGATAAAAAGCTCTAAGAATGACAGTCTTAGAGCTTTTGTGTTTAATTGGATAATTTTAATCAAAAATTAACTAATTATAGGTTTTATTTTAAAAGATACAATGGTAAACTTATCTAGTAAAACATATAAACCTATGAAAGGAGACGTTTTAAATGAAAAAAAGTACATTAGGAACTTTGATTATTACAGCAATACTTTCCCTTGCATTAATAGGATGCAGTACCTCTAATAAGACTAGTAAAGAGGAAACTAATACTGGAAGTAATGATAATAAAGAAATATATCTTTCAAAGGAAACGGAGAAGAAGGAAGGGGATAAAAATCCAGTGGTTACCATAGAAATGGAAGACGGAAAAACTATAAAGCTGGAGCTTTATCCCGAAATAGCACCTAATACCGTTAGAAACTTTATAAGTCTTGCTAATAGTAAATTTTATGATGGTCTAATATTTCATAGAGTAATTTCAGGCTTTATGATTCAAGGTGGAGATCCAGAAGGAACTGGAATGGGTGGACCTGACTACTCCATATATGGTGAATTTACAAATAACCAGTTTGAAAACACTCTTTTACATACTAAGGGTGTTATATCTATGGCTAGATCAAATGATAAGAATTCTGCTGGATCTCAATTTTTTATTATGAGCAAAGACGCCACTCATTTAGATGGAGACTATGCAGCCTTTGGTAAGGTTATAGAAGGTATGGATGTAGTAGACTCTATAGAACAAGTAGAAACTGGCAATGATGATAGACCTAAGAAGGATATAAAAATTAAATCCATTTCAGTAGATACCTTTGGAGTTACTTATAATGAACCTGTAAAATATACAAAATAATTTTAAATAAACCTAGCTGTGTTATGGCTAGGTTTATTTTTTTATAAACTGAGTTCTTTGCTTCAGAGAGATTTTCGAACTGAAGCTTACTAACAGACTTCTTAGTATCAGTATTTTTAATACTAAGAAGTCGTTGTCTTTTAGGAGAAAACGTAGCTGCTCGTTGTTCTCATCGGATAAATACACTGCTACCTCTTTTTGAAGTGTTTAAATTTCCTACGTATACACATTTTTCATCTACTTCCTCTTTTATTACTACTTAATTATTTCAATATAACTACCATTCAATATAATGTTAGTTATATTGAATGGTAGTTATATTAATTTGCGATAAAAACATGTTTACATAATGTATACGTATTGTAAACATGGATAAAATGCTTGTTTACAAGGGTAAAATAATGTATACTTAAATCAAGATGTAATTTTATAAATTTTAAGGATGTGTAATTAATGGATTCAATTTTAAGTGTAAGGATAAGCGAGGAACTAAAAGAAAAATTTCAAAGTTTAGCTGAGGTAGAGGGGATAAATAATAAAGAATTCATGGATCTTATAATAAGGAACTACGAATTAAACAAAGCTTCAACGAGTACAGACTTTATTAAAAGCGATGTAGAAGAGTTACAGAGCATAACAAAAAGAATTTTAGATATATACATAAATATGATAGAAAAGAGCAAGGTTAAGAACTCCGAAGTTATTAATAGTTTTAAAGGAACTTTAGAGGAAGAGACTAATAGAAGTGAAAAATTAAAGGGGAATATAGAAAGTTTAAAAAAAGAACTAGAAGATTTAAAGTCTCATAATAAAGAACTGAAGGATTCGTTAAAGGAATATAAAGAACTTTTAGAAAAAGAGAGAGAAGATATCAAGGGATATAAAGAGTTAAACCTCATGTTAAAGGATAAGGTAAATGAGTTAAATGCCTATAAAAATGAAGCAGAAAGTTTAAGAGCAATAAACCGAAACATGGAAGAGAATTTAAAAAACCTAGAGAGAGAAAAGGAAAGCCTTACTAATAAATTAAATGAGGAATTAAATCATAGTATTGCATTAGAAGATGAAATTCAGGATATGAAGAGTTCTTATGAAAATAAGATTAACCAGATTTCAGAGGAGTTTAGCAGAGAATTAAGATTAAAAGATGATGAAATAAGGATTTCTATGCAAAAAGAAGTGTTGCAAAAAGAGGAAGAGTACAGAAAAGAAATTTGGTCTATGAAATCTCATTATGATGATAAAATTTCTAAATTGATGGACGATAAAGAACAATTACTACTAAAAATAAGAGACGATATAAACAATAATAAATAATATAAAAAATAGTATAAAAAATGCTGAAGTATTTCTAATTTTAAAATTAGGCTCCAGCATTTTTGTTATTTACCTTCTGTATAAGCATGTTCTAGTATATCTAAATATTCAGTAAAACTATCCTTGTCTTCTTTAGAAACGTTTTCTAAGGAATAATCGAGAAATTTACATCTTTCCATAATTACTGCTTCTAATATGTTATGTCCCTTTTCTAAACCTTCTATTCTAACTATTCGTCTATCTTTTGAATCTCTAACTCTCTTAACAAGATCCTTACTTTCCATTCTATCAACTAAATCAGTGATGGTGCTAGGGGCTTGATATAGTTTATTGCTAAGTTCACTAATGGTTACTTCTTTATGATTTACTATAATTTGTAAAGCTTCAAATTGTGCAGGAGTAATATCATAATCTTCTAATATAGTTCTTCCTTTTTTCTTTATATAAAAGCATACTCTTCTTAATAGTTTCTCTATCTTTTCTATTTGTGGATCTTCATAAATTTTCAAAAAATCACTCCTAAATTATATTATAAAAAACATTAAAGTTTATTATACTTCTGTATTATTATACACTTTTTTTCGAATATAGTCAATTAATTACAATTCAATGATAAAATTCAATAAAAAACAGCATCTTGAATTGAAATCAAAATGCTGTTTTTGTATTTTAAATTAATTATGTAAGAATTTATTATTCTTGCATTTTAGCAATACTATCAAGACATTCTTCACAAATATTTTTACCTTTGTAGTTTTTAACGTCTCTAGCATTACCACAGAATAAACATGCTGGCTCATATTTTTTTAATATGATTTGATCTCTATCTACATAAATTTCTAAAGCATCTTTTATCTCGATGTCTAAAGTTCTTCTTAACTCTATCGGAATTACTATTCTTCCTAATTCGTCTACTTTTCTTACTATACCTGTTGATTTCATAATATTTTCCTCCTAAATGTTTGTTATTTATTTTTTCATAAGTATAAGTGGGATTATATATAACTATTATATATAATTATTGTAATTTGTATACATTATTAAATTATCCAATTCCCATTAAATTATACATTAATAGTTAATATATATCTATTATAACTTATTCTTTTAAATTTTAACAGAGATTTTTTGCATTTGTCATATTTTACAAATATAAACCTTACCTATAGTTAGTGAATTGTACATCTATACCATAGTCTTTAGATTTTAATAGCTGCATTGTTTCTTGTAAATCATCCTTATTCTTTCCAGATATCCTTAACTGATCATCCATTATTTGAGGCTGAACTTTTATTTTACTAGCTTTAATATCTGCCACCATAGCTTTAGCTTTCTCAGTAGAGATACCTTTTATTAATTTACAAGTAACTTTAGCTGTACCTAGAGAACCTGAATCAATTTTACCAACTTCAAGAGCTTTGGAAGAGACACCTCTTTTAATAAATTTACCCTTGAGTATGTCGATTACAGTATCTAACTTAAACTCATCATCAGATATGAGCTTAACTTCATCTTTTAGTAAAGTTATTTCTGTCTTAGTACCTTTAAAGTCATATCTTTGTTTAATTTCCTTTAGGGCTTGATTAATAGCATTATCAACTTCTTGCATATTAATTTCAGAAACCACATCAAAGGAATATGAACTTGCCATACTTAGAACCTCCTTAAAATAATCTATATGTAAAAAACATATAAATATATAATAATTTATATATTTAAAAATGTCTATATAAATTTTAAAAAATTTAGATTTATTTTTAGTTGATGTTTTTCAATAGTTTTGTTAAAATAGTCTAATGATTTAATAAAGATAAAACAGGAAGTGATGATAATGAAATACTGTATTTTTGATGAAAAGAAAGTATGTAATGATTGTGGAGAGTGCAATGTATGTGAATACAATAGAGATAAGATCTGTGATAACTGTGGTAAATGTCTAGAGATTGAAGGATATGATGTTAAGGCTGTAAAAATAGATGAGGTATTTGAAAAGAATAAAGAAGAAGAAATCAAAATCGATTTGGAAGACTTTAGTGATTTTGATACAATTGAAGAAGAGGATAGCTTTCAAGAAGATGTAGTACCATTAGAAGAAGATGAAATACCATATATAGATGCTCTCGATGATGAATCTAATTGGGATTATATATCTGATGTAGAAGGCATGGATGAACTTATGGAAGAAACGGGTACAGATGGACTGCTACATGAAGAATATCCAGGTTTATATGTATTAAATAATAAAAGATAGCTACACAAAACTATTATATATGATATAATAGTTTTATAATATTTTACTATGGAGGTACAAAAGAATGAGCATTACTATTCTTAATTAATTTTATAAGCATAACAAAATAAATACTTATTACAATTTAAATGTAGTTTTATGTTTTTTGTTGTGCAATTAATTAGGCAGTGGTAATCTATTCTTTTAATTCTAATCATATAATAATGTTTTGATAGGTGAAGGTATGTAACTATAGTTTACTATAATTAATTTATTTTAATAGTTTCTATTTACCCTTAACCAGTTTATATTATATGAATTAATAATAGAGTTGTAAGTTTGGTTTTAATTGCTTATTGTGATTAAAACCTTTTTGTTTCTTAAAATTGAAGTACCACCATTGCCTTTTGATAGACTTTATTAAAAGGAGTGTTATAAATGGGTAAGATAATTATAAAAAATATTTCTAAATCCTTTCAAAATCGCACAATTTTAAATAATATAAGTTTTGAAATAGGAGATAATTTTAAGATAGGTCTGGTAGGAGAAAATGGCGTAGGTAAAAGTACCTTAAAACAAATAATAACTAAGGAGATTTCCTACGATGAAGGAAGTATCAATTATATTCCTTCAAATATTCTTATCGGAATTATAGATGAAAACTTATATAATAATAATACTTTTTTAAGTGGTGGTGAAGCTACTAAAAAAGAAATTCTTAATATATTTCATAGTAACTATGATTTGTTTATACTAGATGAGCCTACAAATCATTTAGATTTAAGTGGTGTTCAATGGTTAGAAAGGCTTATAAATTCTATAAACAAACCTATGATTATAATAAGTCATGATAGGTTTTTCTTGGATGAAGTTACAAATAAGACCTTCGTTTTAAGTAATAACGGAATAAAAACCTATGAAGGTAATTATTCTTCCTATGAAAAACAGCTATTAATGGAAAAGGTAACCAATGAAAATTTATATAACAAACAACAACAGGAAATAAGGGATTTGAAAGAAAATATCAGTCAAAGAAAACAATGGTTTAACAAAGCACACAAAATGGCGGGTACTAATGACCACTTAAGAGCATTAAGTAAAAAGCATGTTTCTATAATGAGATCAAAAGAAAAAAAGTTAGAAAAATTAAAAGAAAATGGAGTTGAAAGAATAAAGGATAATTCTTCAATTAAACTTACACTTAATAATAATAATAGTTTTAAAACAGCCATAAGAGTTGAAAATCTTAGTAAATCCTTCGATAAGAAATTATTATTTAAAGATGGAAACTTTACTATAAATGGTGGAGATAAAGTCGGAATCATTGGTAATAATGCTAGTGGGAAGACTACATTACTAAATATTCTTCTAGGTGAAGATAAGAATTACATTGGTGATGTTTATTTAAATCCAAATATGAAGATTAGCAGTTTATCTCAATATCTAGAAGTAGTAAATGAAGAAATAACTATATTAGACTATTTATTAACCACCAATGAAACTGAAAATATAATTCGGTTATATTTAGGAAGTGTATTTATAAAAGGGGATAGAGTAAATACATTAATTAAAAACTTAAGTATGGGCGAAAAATGCAGAGTAATATTTACTAAAATAATCATTGAAAATCCTGATTTAATAATTCTTGATGAGCCAACTAATTATATGGATATCTTATCTAAAGAAAGTGTAAGTTTGCTTTTAAAAAGTTATTCTGGAACAGCTTTGGTAGTTTCCCATGATAGACATTTAATTTCTACAGTATGTAATAGAATTCTAAAAATAGAAAATAACAAAATTATTAATTTTACTGGAAATCATACTGAGATAATTGAGTTTTTCACTTGTAATAAGACTAGTAATAGTAAATTAAAGGTTAATAAAGATGAAATATTAATGCTTCAGTGTCGACTTTCTAAGCTAAGTGGTTTACTAGATGATCCTTCATTAGAAAAGGATGCTAAGTTAAATTATGAAAAAGAATTTTTGAATACGAGCAGACGTATATCTGAATTGAGAGATATAAAATATAAAAAATAATAAAAAGAAGGATAGCAGCCATAGATTTGATAGCTGCTATCCTTCTTTATTATTCATCCCCTAAGGGGTGAGTGTTAATAGCCTCTCTTAGGGTTTCATCATCAACATGAACATATATTTGAGTAGTACTTACATTTTCATGACCTAATATCTCTTGGAGAGTTTTAACATCTACACCACCATGTTTATGAAGTAATGTTGCAGAGGTATGCCTTAATTTATGAGGTGTGTATTTGTCAGTATCAAGACCTGCTGCACCTACATATTTTTTTATTATTCTTTCTACAGTGCGCTTATTAATTCTTCTATACTTTCCACTTATGAATAGAGCCTCTCTATCCTCACTATGAACTTTATCTGCAATATCATTTCTTACAACAAGATACTTATTTATAGCTTTAATTGATGCTTTATTAAGATAAATAGTCCTTTCTTTATTTCCTTTACCAATGACAGTAAGGGTATCACCTTTAATATTGGCAATATTGATGCTGCAAAGCTCTGATAGTCTCACACCACAGTTTAAAAATAGGGTAATTATACATAAATCCCTAGGTGAATTTTTATCTCTATTATTAGCTACAGCTAATAAGTCTCTACTTTCATCTAAAGTTAAGTAAATGGGGGAGCGCTTTCCTATTTTAGGACTTTCTAAGTCTAAAGTAGGATCTGTAGGTATAATTTTAGCTTTAGAACATAAATAGTGAAAAAAGGACTTTAGAGAGGCAACTTTTCTTGCCTTTGCATAGGTTCCATTTTCTCTCATATTCTCTAAAAAGGATAGATAGGTGTAAAAATCAACCAATTCTAAATTTTTAAGATAATTAGAAGAGATGTTATCAATAGGAATATTTTCAAAAATTACATCCTGTGATAAAGTTACTTCATTATTGTGTACTTTAAGAAATTTAAAGAATAAAGTTAGATCATAAGCGTAGGCAACTAAAGTATTGCTAGAAACACCTTTAACAGAAGAAAGGTAACTTAAATAATCCTTAAGTATTTTTGGTAGAGAATTATCTTGCATATAATTTAATTTAGAATCCATATAATCCATTCCCCTTTAATTTTTATAGTATAATGTCGCGAAACTTACATTTCACGACATTAATTATTCTATGAAGAGAGGTAAAAATCCTTTAATTTTTAAAAAACTTTTCTATTTTAATTTTTTCTTCTAAAATTTTATAATCTACATTACTCACAGAATCAATCAAATGTATTTTTAAAGATCCACTTCCCTGAAACTTTTCTACTATTTTATTATAAGCAAGTTCACCACATACTCCCATAATACAAAAAGCAGTTACCGTTGAATCAAAGATTTTATGAGGATTAGCACCGACTAAAACTCCTATGATTGATGAAAGCATACATCCTGTTCCAGTAACATTTCTCATAGATGGATGTCCATTTCTAATAATATATACTAAATCTTTATCTACAACTATATCTATAGCCCCTGTAATGGCTATAATTGCCCCTAGATCCTTAGAAATCTCCATAGCTAGAGTAATTGCACCTTCTATATTATCTTCGGTTATAGACTCAATTTCACTGGCATCTACACCCTTACATATAGTTTTTTTCTTTCCTATAGTTTTTATTTCAGATATATTACCTTTTATAACTTGAAAATCTACAGTGTTTAAAAGTTCCCTTACAGCCTGTTGTCTAAAGGATGATGCACCAATACCTACAGGATCCAATATTACAGGATGCTTTAATTTATTAGCTCTCCTCCCTGCCTTAATCATGGCTTCTAACTTTCTTTGATTTAAAGTACCTAAATTCATTACTAAAGCATTACATAAGGTGGTTATCTCCTCTACTTCCTCTGGATCATCTGACATAATAGGAGAACCACCACAAGCTAAGGTTATATTAGCACAATCATTAGCTGCCACATAATTAGTTATATTGTGCACAAGAGGGTTGGTTTTTCTTACTGAATCTAAAATATCTTTAATCATTTTATATCCTCTCCCTAAGATCTATTTTAAAATACTAAGATGTTAAGCTCTAATTACCTTTATTAGAAACTTTATATAATACTCCTGTTTTTTTAAGAGCTATTAAAAATAGTATAGCAATTAGTGTGCCACCAATAGAGCTTATGCTAAATGGCACCACAAAGCCCCATAGAGCCGCTTCCTTTGATAGGATGAACTTTGCTACCGGATAGGCTATTAAAGCTCCTATTACACCTGTACCGAAGATTTCTCCTATGGATGCCATAGTTATTTTTTTATTATATTTATATAGGATTCCAGCTAAAAGAGCTCCACACATACTTCCAGGAAAAGCTAGGAAGGTACCTGTACCAATAAGCACTCTAATTGTGGAAGTAAGGAAAGCTATAGCTACTCCATAAAAAGGACCTAAAATAACAGCTGATAAAACATTTATCAAATGCTGAACTGGAGCACATTTTGCAATTCCTACTGGTATAACTATAACTGTAGATAAAATAACTCCCACGGCAATGAAAATTCCAGCTAAAGTTAGTTTTTTTGTTTTTAACATTACATATCATCCCCTCAAAATCAATATTTTTAAATTACTTACCCTCCCCTATATGAACAAAAATAAAAGGCATACCAACTAAGTGGTATACCTATAATTATATAAATCTACTTCCTACGTTGGCATTATCCAAATCAGGTACGGTCGAAGTTTACACTCCCTCTCAGCCTGTACACAAGCTCCCGAATATTAAGTTAACTAAATATTATCATAATGAATTACTATAGTCAATTAAGGATATGCTTGCTATTTTAGAAAAATAATATGTTATAATTATTTTAAAGCCTTGAGTCATTATTTAAAGCTATATACATAAAATTTTCAAGGAGGATGATCTATGGAAAATAAACAAGTCACTCTATCTATTATTTTAGTAGTAATATTAGGTTGTATTATTATGGCCTTAGTGGAAATTTTAATTGTACCTAATTATTTTACAAAGTCTTTAATAAAAATATGTATCTTTTTACTATTGCCCTTAATTGTATGTATAAAACAGAGAGCTATTTCCTTTAAAGCACTTTTTAAAGGAAGTAAAAAAAGCATATTTTTTGCACTTATATTTGGTATAGTTGTATATGGATTTATACTAGGAGCTTATTTTATTCTAGGTCCATTTTTTGATTTTTCTATGGTCACTACTAATTTAGAGAATAATTTAGGAGTAACTAAAGAAAACTTTTTATTTGTAGCACTATATATTACATCAGTTAATTCCCTTTTGGAAGAGTTTTTCTTCCGTGGTTTTTCCTTCTTATCTTTAAAACAGGTAAGTTCAAGAAAAGCTGCTTATATTTTTAGTGCTTTAGCCTTTGCAATTTATCATGTGGCTATTATGAATAATTGGTTTACTCCCCCACTGTTCATTTTGCTTATAGTTTCACTATTTATAGCTGGACTTCTTTTTAATTACCTTAATGAAAGGTTTAATAATATTTATGTCTCTTGGATAGTTCATATGTCTGCCAATTTAGCTATAAACACTGTGGGATTTATCCTCTTTGGCATCATAAAAATAAGCTGAAATGCATTAGCATTCCAGCTTATTTTATTATACGTTTATTTCTACTTCTTCACCTAATTCATTTTTATGAGCTTCTAATATAGGGTTTATATATTCCTCTATAAAATCAACTACCTGCCCACTAGATCTTCCAGTAAACTTACTTGGATCTATTATAGATAGAATCTCTTCTTTTGATAATCCAAAGGATTCATCAGCTAATATTCTTTCTATTAAATCATTCTTTTCTCCAAACTCTTTTACTTGTCTTGCAGCAGCTAAAGAATGAACTCTTATTTTTTCATGAAGTTCTTGTCTATCCCCTCCACGCTTAACAGCTTCCATCATAATATTTTCTGTAGCCATAAATGGTAACTCGCTATTAACATGGGCAGCTATTACCTTTTCATATACCACCATATTAGAAGTTATGTTTATATACAGGTTAAGCACTCCATCAAGAGCTAAGAAAGCTTCTGCAACGGATATACGTTTATTAGCAGAATCATCTAGTGTTCTTTCAAACCATTGAGTTGCAGCAGTAATTGCCGGGTTAAGAGAGTTTACAATTATATATCTTGAAAGTGCACTAATTCTTTCACTTCTCATAGGATTTCTCTTATATGCCATAGCTGAAGATCCTATCTGATGCTTTTCAAAAGGTTCTTCCATTTCCTTCATGTTTTGAAGAAGTCTCATATCATTACTAAATTTGTATGCACTTTGTGCTACTTCAGATAATGTATTTAATATTATAGAATCTAATTTTCTAGAGTAAGTTTGGCCAGTAACAGGATATGCTTTTTCAAAGCCCATTTTTTTACATACAATTTTATCAAGTTCTTTAACTTTTTCTTCATCATTATTAAATAAAGACATAAAGCTAGCTTGAGTTCCTGTTGTTCCCTTAACTCCTCTAAATTTCATTTTATCAATTGCAAAATCAAGGTTTTCTAAATCCATTAATAACTCTTGCATCCAAAGAGTAGCTCTCTTTCCTACAGTTGTAAGCTGAGCCGGTTGAAGATGTGTAAATCCAAGAGTTGGAACATCTTTATATTCTAAAGCAAACTTGCTTAGTTGATCTAACACATTTATTACTTTTTTTCTAATTAATATAAGAGCATCTCTCATAATAAGTAGGTCCGTATTGTCACCTACATAACAGCTAGTAGCGCCTAGATGTATTATTCCTTTAGCTGATGGAGCTACAACCCCATAAGCATACACATGACTCATTACATCATGTCTAACTTCTTTTTCTCTAGCAGCAGCTAATTCATAGTCAATGTTTTCAATATTGTCTCTAAGCTCTTTTATTTGTTCATCAGTAATATTTAATCCTAATTCTTGTTCTCCCTCAGCTAATGCAACCCAAAGTTTTCTCCAAGTTTTAAATTTCATTTCCTCAGAAAAAATATAGCTCATTTCCTTAGATGCATATCTAGAATTTAATGGTGAATTATATGTATCTCTCATAGTAACCTCCGTACAAAAATGTTTTTTTATCTAATATCATTCACTATTATAGCATATTATATAAGCATAAGTCTATTTAAAATTCGTGTTATTTATAACAATAGGTTATTCTCATTGTTCTATTTTATCCAAATATATCATATATATTAAACATAAAAATATATTAATAGATTTAAACATATCATAATATAATAAAAATGGGGGGAAGTTTTTATGTGCAAAATTAATTTATTAGACAAAATATCATTTGTACTTGTTATTATAGGCGCAATTAATTGGGGAATATTTGGACTCTTCAATTTTGATCTTGTTCATTTCATCTTTAGTTTTTCAGATATGCTAGTTAGAGCAATATATATATTAGTAGGACTAGCAGGCATAAATATGATTAGATTTTTATATTGTCTCAATAAAAAATAGTATCTTTAATATTAAGAAATAGTTCTATATGTAAATATTTATATATGGAACTATTTCTATTTTTATGTAGGAAACTATTAAATTATGAAAAATAGAAATAGTTAAATAGTTGTACTGTTCATGGAGATCTTAGAGGATGTGTCATTGGAATATTAGAATAAAATAGACTCATTTATCCTCTATACCAAAGAATAATGGTATAATATTTTACGGAAATATATACTTATTGGAGGGATAACATGAAAATTGCTTTTATTGGTGATACTCATCATAATGAAAGAGCTTTAAAAGTAGCTTCAAAATATATAAATAATTTAAAATCTGATATAGTTATTCATCTAGGAGATTGCATAGAAGACGTAAAACTCTTAGAAAAAACTTTTAAAGGTGAAATATATGCAGTGGCTGGAAACTGTGATTTTTCTAATACATATCCTAAAGAAGATACTATTACTATTAATGGACTAAAAATTTTCTTTACCCATGGAGATTTATATAATGTTAAAAGTACCATGAATAGTATAGCTATAAAAGCAGAGAGTATTGGTGCAGATGTGGTACTCTTTGGTCATACCCATATACCTTTTAAAGAAGAATATAGAAATATTATATTTATGAATCCTGGCAGTATCCCTAAGCCTTCTCCATGGGCTAAAGGAAAATATATAGGCTTCATAGAAATTGATGATGATGGAGTTATAGTTACTGCTGAATTAAAGGCTGTAGAATTATAAAATAAAAGCCATCTTTTCGAAGATGGTTTTTATTTGTATATGAACTTTTTACTTAAATTCTATCCAATATTTTTGAGTTACTTCATTTCCATTAATAACTTCATTTTCTAGAATTCCACCATTATTCATAATGGTTTTAGCTGAACCTACATTATTTTTGTCACAAGTAATTAATACCTTATTTATGCCTAATTCTTTAGCTATGGGTAGTGCTAGAGTTAACATTTGAGAAGCATAACCTTTTCTCCTCTGAGAAGGTCTTATTCCATATCCAATATGTCCTCCATACTGTAATAAGTAATCATTTAGCTCATGCCTAATATCTATAGCACCATAAATTTTATTATGATTATCTATCAGAAAATACATAGAAGAAGGAACCAGTCCTTTCTCATACATCCTTTCTGATTCATATTCTTCCCACTTATTTACTAACTCTTTGAAACTCATGCTATCTCGTTTAGCTGCATTTGGAACAATCTTCTCTTCAGTAGCTTCCCATTCAGTAATATAGTCTATATATTCTTTCTCCATAGATAATGAGGGTTTAACTAATTTAAACAACTATCCCACTCCTTCTCATATTATATATTTATTAAAGCTTTAATCTATATTTTAATGCCCTTTTCTTTTAAATAATTGATTATATGTTCTTTATCTTTTAATCCTTTGAATAATATTGCCTCATAAATGTAATATCCACTTGTAAATGGAGTTCTTCCTTCTTTATTTATAATGGAGTTTTTTACATTTAAGATTAAGCTCCTGTTTTCTTCATTTAAATTTTTAATTACTTTAGAGATATAGTTTTTATTAAATTCAAAACTTTCTTTATCTACAATCCACAAATCCATTTTCCAAGTTTTATCGGTGATCTTACTTTCATAATGAATTCCCCAATAAAATCCCTTTGGAAGCCCTTTCTTAGGGTAATTAACAAAGTCTTGAAATTTCATTAGTTTAATGTTCTTTATCTTTGCAAGTTCACTCCCCATTTTAAAGAAATTATCTAAAGAAAATTCTTCTCCATTCATTACCATGTTCATATCAATATCTTCCCAGGCCATTAAATTAAATCTATAACTACCAGTATAATTAATTTGTCCATATTTCTTTAGAATAGAGTCAATACCTTCTTTATAAATTATATCTTCAGCTTCTTTATGTAATTCTATAGTACGATTTAAATAATTCATTATTTCACCTCACTCACTATTTTAATTGTGTAATAATCTATTTTCAATTTCAGATTTACATGATAAAGTTCCTTGATGAAAAAACATTTTCCATTTTCCATCACAATATTTCCATATGGAACTACGAAGAGAATATTTTTTATTTTCATCAGTTTCATTATGCTTTATTACTTTATACATGGCTAATATACAATCCTTTGATAATTCTTTTATATTAAAATCTAAAATTTCCCACTGTAATGTAGTATCATCAGCTTGATCTTGATATACATCTCCTTTTTCATAATAATATTCTCTTCCTGAGCCACAAAATTCGATAAAATCATCTGTTAATATATCATTTATCTTTTGTGCTGATTTTCTTACTTCTGATTTTAGTAAATTATTCTCTAATTCTAATATATGTTCTTTGATATAATTCATTATTTCACCTCACTATTAAAATAGTTATCTATATTGTTCATAATAAAATCTGCAAAGTTCACTAGACCTTTCTCATTAAAATTAGCTTCTTCTCCTTTTTCATAGCAGTTTAAAGCTTTTTCCACAGTCTTTATATACTCCTTCGGAAGATTAGAGCATGCCCATTGTCCACCCTCTTTTTTTGAACAAATAACGTCTTCTTTAAGATAATATAAAACTCTACAAAGATTAAGAATAGTATACATAGGCAACTCTATAATTTCTTCTCTAGAATTTGATATGTCAAAATAAATTGATTTTAAATAGTCTTTTCTTGGTACAGGCGAAAAGATATCTTCTATGGAACTACCATATATACAAATCCCTCTAGCTCTTGTTATTGTAATATGAGCAGCTAAATCAGGATCTTCTCCATCTTCACATAAATAGCTATGATTAGCTTCATAAGTTGCTTTATATGCATTAGAATAGTGAAGTATATATGGAGTTGGATGCTTAAAGTTCTTAACATCCTTTTCTAAAAGCGCACTCATTTCCAAACCTTTTCCTGGTCCATCTTTAGATAGTCCTAATAAAATATCTACAAGTTTTCTTTTATCATTGGCATTTAGGTTTTCTTTTACTACTACTAAAAAATCTATATCACTTATATCAGGGTTAAAACAATCCATAGCTAAAGAACCATGAATATAGATTCCTATCAGGCTATCCTTTAATATGGTCTTATAGCTTTCTACTATACTATCTAATATGGTTTTTATATTTTGCATTTTATACAATTCCTTTCCTATAACTCATACTTTTCATTACAGATCTCTATGATAAATTTGATGAAGTCTTTAACTGAGTGTTCTCTTTCAAATGTTGATCTGTAAAAGGATGAATCAGAATTTCTCTTCCTAAGTCTTAAACATTCTTTTATAATTAAACTATACTCCTTAGGTATAGTAGTTATTGCATATTCTAAAGCTTTGTCTTTAGAAGTTATAGCTTTATTTTCTAAGGTATATAGTATTCTACATAGGGTTGCAACTGCGAATTCAATCCATTCATCCTGGAGAAATATATAATTTTCACTTAATTTATCCTTCCAATAATTATTTAAATTGTAGTTCATATTCTCTATGATACTACACCAATCTACTTCTATAGATAAACTGTTAACATCAGAGCAATTTATAGGTATGCCAAAATACTTTAATGTCCACCAAGTAATATAATTAATATCGTAATAGCCATAGTAATGAAGAATATTATCACAAAAGTATATATAAGGGCTTATTTCTGAATTAAGCTTACCTACTTTATCCTTAGTTATATACATGCCTTCCATCCTATTACCATATTCAAAAGTTTTACTTATTTTGCTATGAATTTTTTCTACGGTACCAATATCTTCATTTTCAAATTCCTCATTTAATATTGTTATAAAATCTATATCGCTTGTTTTCTCACTAAAACAACCTAGTGCTACTGAATTATAAATATATATACCAAATATCTTATTAGGAAAGTTATCTCTTAGGGATTTATCATATTCATTTAACATAGGAATTAAAATCTCTGGAATGGGCGTGTTTTTTACCTTCTTCTCATAGCAATAAAAGTGAACTTGTCTATTAGGAAAATATAATTTGCCTACTCTTTTATATCCATGATTCTCATATAATTTAAGTGCTTTTCTATTTTCGCTATAAGCATCTAATCTGATAGATGTATATCCGTTTTCATCAGCAAACTCTTCAATGAATTTTAACATTTTCTTTGCAATTCCCATATCTTGATATTCAGGAAGTACAGCTAACCTATGAATAACCAATACTTTTTCACCTTGAGTAATCCAATTTATGTTACTGTACTCTGAGGGTTGCTCTTCATCTATGGCGAAATATGCTATAGATAGTCCATTGTCTTTTAACAAATAGCAATTACCACTAATAATATCAGTTTCTATAATATCTAAGCTTGGATAAAATTCATTCCATTGATAGATGTTATCGCTTTCCATATGAGTTTTACACTTAGAAATTATATCAAAAATACTTGATAGATCTTGTTTTTGGCATTTAATAATATTCATAACCTATTTCCTTTTTAATCATATTTTTTATTGAATATATTTTAAAATAGTAGTTATATTATACCATTTATATAAATATAATTCATAAATTTATAATAATAATATTGAAGTTAGTGTATAATATTCATATATTTTCAAATTAATTATTTTCATAGAGGTTGTGATTTTTTGAAAAGCCTTTAGGTATATTATTTGACTAAGGAGATAAAATAATGGATATTTTAATTAATAATATGGATGAGAATATGAGCTATGAAAAATCATGTGGAGCAGTAGTATATAAAACCTCAAATAAAGGAATTAAATATTTGCTTTTAAAAAGTATTGGCCTTGATAGTTATTGGGGATTCCCTAAAGGGCATATGGAATATTCAGAAACAGAAGAAGAAACAGCATTAAGAGAAGTTTTTGAGGAATGTGGACTGAAAGTTAACTTAATTGATGGATTTAGAGCTACAGATAAATATAATATTGATAATTTTATTGAAAAAGAAGTGGTATTGTTTTTAGGAGAAGCTGATAATAGTTTAATTAAAATTCAAGTAGAAGAAATTGAGGATTATAGATGGTGTAATTATGAGGAAGCTAAGAGCTTATTAACCTATGAAAGTGGGCGAAGAATCCTTAGTGAGACTAACCAATTTTTATGTGAGTGAATTTAAGTAAACAGAAATTAAAATAAGAGGTAACCCGGAGGTTACCTCTTTTACATCTGCTCAGCTGCAGCCTGTGCTTTTTCCATCATATCTTTTACCTTCATTAGACGGCTTAAAGCACCTCTTTCATTTTCATCCAGCTTCATTTTAATATACTTAATTGTTTCTTGAAGCTGAGGAATCGTCATATATTCTAGAGCGTTTACCCTTCTTCTTGTCTTCTCAATCTCATCGGCCATAAGCTGACAAGACTTTTCTACTTCTGCAAGTTCTAGAAGCTTAGGAAGAATTAAATAAAGCTGTTCAATTGAATTATCAAGTTCTGAGGAAGTACTGTAAAATCCATAAGGATATATACTACCTGAATCTCCTTCTAGCTTACGTACAAAGTTCATAACAGGTACATTTACACTCATTATGTTTTTTTCTGCTAGCTCTAAAGATATGCTTTCCTTAGGATAAGAAATAGCTTCTTCCAAGAACTCAGGTGATATAGCTGCTGATGCCATTAGGAAATCCTTAAAGGCACCTTGAAGCTTATCTTCAACTTCACCACGTAACTTATTGTTGTATTTTATTAGATCTATGAACCTTCTCATTAATTCATCTTGTTTATCTTTAAGAAGTTTATGCCCTCTAGTTGCTGTAGCTAGTCTTTTCTTTAATTTGGATAGCTCCATTCTAGTAGGATTGACATTTAATCTTGCCATATGCTATGCCTCATCTCCCTTAGGCATATACTTTTCAAGGTATTCATCTCTAATTCTCTTAAGCTCTGTAGTAGGAAGTATGGTTAGAAGCTTCCATCCAAGAGATAAAGTTTCTTCTATGCTTCTATTTGTATTAAATCCTTGAGAAACATATTCATTTTCAAAAGCCTCAGCAAACTTAGCATATTTTTTATCTGCATCTGAAAGAGCAGATTCACCTAGAATTGCTGATAATTCTTTTGCTTGCTTACCTTGTGCATATGCTGAAAATAATTGGTTCATAGTATCTGCATGGTCTTCTCTAGTTTTACCCTTACCTATTCCTTTATCTTTAAGTCTTGATAGTGAAGGTAATACATCTATTGGAGGCATTATACCCTTTTGATATAATTCTCTAGATAGAATAATTTGTCCTTCTGTTATATATCCAGTTAAGTCTGGAATTGGGTGAGTCTTATCATCCTCTGGCATTGTAAGAATCGGAATTTGAGTGATAGATCCTTCTATACCTTTTAATCTTCCAGCTCTTTCATAAAGAGTAGATAGGTCCGTATAAAGATATCCTGGATATCCACGTCTACCTGGAACTTCCTTTCTAGCAGCTGATACTTCTCTTAAAGCTTCTGCATAGTTTGTTATATCAGTCAATATAACAAGTACGTGCATTCCTTTTTCATAAGCTAAATACTCAGCTGTAGTAAGAGCCATTCTTGGGGTAGCTATTCTCTCGATAGCTGGGTCTGAAGCTAAGTTCATGAATAGTACTGATTTATCTATAGCACCAGTCTTTTTAAACTCATCTACGAAGAATTGAGCTTCTTCAAAAGTTATACCTATAGCTCCAAATACAACAGCAAACTTAGAATCTGAGTTAAGAACTTGAGCTTGACGTGCTATTTGAGCAGCTAATTGTGCATGTGGAAGTCCTGAACCTGAAAATACAGGTAGTTTTTGACCTCTAACTAATGTATTAAGCCCATCTATAGCAGAAATTCCAGTTTGAATAAATTCAGATGGATAATCCCTTGATACTGGGTTAATTGGCTCACCGTTTATATCTACTCTTTTTTCAGCTATAATACTAGGACCATCATCGTTTGGATTTCCCATACCATCAAATATTCTTCCTAACATATCCTCAGATACACCAAGTTCTAGAGGTCTTCCTAGAAATTTAGCTTTAGTACCTTTTAAGTTTATTCCAGATGAACCTTCGAAAAGTTGAACCATTGCTTTAGAACCATTAACTTCTAGAACTTTACCTCTTCTCTTTTCTCCAGTTTGTAATTCTATTTCAACTAATTCGTCATATTTAACGCCTTCAACACCTTCAACAACCATCAAAGGTCCTACAACTTCTGTAACAGTTCTGTATTCTTTAAGCATCTAGAACCCCTCCTTCGCTAATTAATCTATTAATTTCTACTACTAATTCCTCAGCGATGTTATTGATAGTGTCAATATTATCTTCGGCAATATATTTACTTCTTGCAATTTTATCTCTCATAGGTAAATTTAATATATTGTTTAGATAAACTCCAGCTTCTAAAGCACGTTCAGCTTCTTTTCTAAATAATAGAATTAATTTTAGCATTTTATGTTGTTTGCCAAGTGAAGCATAAGTGTCTATTTCATGGAAAGCATTTTGTTGTAAATAGTCTTCTCTAAGAGACTTTGCAACTTCTAATTTTAATCTATCTTTTTCAGATAGTGCATCTATACCTACTAATCTAACAATTTCATCAAGGCTAGCTTCTTCTTGTAGTAGTGTCATAGCTTCAATTCTTAATTGAGACCAATCTGATGCTACTTCATCATCCATCCATTGACCTATACTATCTAAGTATAATGAGTATGAACTTAACCAGTTTATTGAAGGGAAGTGACGCTTATAAGCTAATTGAGCATCTAGTCCCCAGAAAACCTTAACTATTCTTAAAGTAGATTGAGTAACTGGTTCAGATAAGTCTCCACCTGGAGGAGATACGGCTCCAATAGCAGTAACTGCTCCTTGTCTACCATCTTTTCCTAAACATACAACCTTACCAGCTCTTTCATAATAATCTGCAAGTCTTGATCCTAGGTAAGCTGGATATCCTTCATCACCAGGCATCTCTTCAAGTCTACCGGACATTTCTCTTAGAGCCTCAGCCCATCTTGAAGTAGAGTCTGCCATTATAGAAACTGAGTATCCCATATCTCTAAAGTATTCTGCTATAGTTATACCAGTATAGATACAAGCTTCACGGGCTGCAACTGGCATATTTGAAGTATTAGCAATAAGTACTGTTCTCTTCATTAAGCTTTCACCAGTTTTTGGGTCTTTAAGTTCTGGGAATTCATTAAGAACGTCTGTCATTTCATTACCACGTTCACCACATCCAACATAAACAACAATTTCAGTATCTCCCCATTTAGCTATCTGGTGTTGAACTACTGTTTTACCAGCTCCGAAAGGTCCTGGTACCGCTGCAGCTCCACCTTTAGCTACTGGGAAAAATGTATCTATAACTCTTTGTCCTGTAATCATTGGCTCAATAGGTTTTAGCTTGCTAGCATAAGGTCTTCCTTTTCTAGCTGGCCATTTTTGCATTAGGGTTAACTCTTTATCACCCTTTTCGGTTTCTACGATACAAACAGTTTCAACTATAGTAAAGTTACCTGATTTTATTTCTTTAATCTTTCCTTTTACTCCATAAGGAACCATTATCTTGTGAAGAACTACGGCAGTTTCTTGAACTGTTCCAATAATATCTCCAGCTTCTACCTCATCTCCAACCTTTGCTGTAGCATTAAATTCCCAAACTCTTGTTCTGTCTAGAGATTTAACTGCAACACCTTTTTTAAGGAAGTGAGAATTTGCAGCTTCTTGCAAAGCATTAAGAGGTCTTTGAATACCATCAAACATAGCTTCGATTAATCCTGGTCCAAGTTCTATACTTAGTGGCTCTCCTGTTGTAATTACTGGGTCTCCAGGTCCTATACCAGAGGTTTCCTCATAAACCTGAATGGAAGCTTTATCGCCTCTCATTTCAATGATTTCACCAATAAGTCCCTTTTCACCAACTTTTACAACGTCAAATATATTAGCATTATCCATGTCCTTAGCAACTACTAATGGACCTGAAACTTTAACAATAGTACCATTCTTCAAGTTTTTTACCTACCTTTCTATAAGATATTTACTCCAACAGCTTTTTCTACATAATCGCTGATTTTTTGTTTACCAATATTTAGTGTGCCTTGATTGCTTGGTATAAGTATAATTGCAGGTATAAGCTTCTTATTATACCTTTCAATAGTTTCTTCTAAATGCTGAGCTAATTGCTCAGTTAAAAATATTACAGCATAATTTTCAAAAGCCATTTTATCTACAATTTTTCTTGCTTCTTCAGCTTCAACTGCTGGATAAACATCAATTCCTAAGGCCTTAAATGCTAGTATTGAATCTTTATCTCCAACTACACCTATCTTATACATATAGTTCACGCAACCTTTCTCTGATAACTTCAGTAGCAACCTTATTAATCTTTCCTACCATAATAATTCTAATTATTTTAATTTCAGTTTCTTTAGCAATTATATATGCAATGATAGGCTCTGGTCCGAAGTTAACTCTCTTAGCTTCCTTTGCATGATCCATAATATAATTATCATAGAGTACATCTAAGGATGAAATGCTACCTGTAGCCATGTATTCTTCTAAGATGGTATGTAGTACCTTTGAGTAAGGGGTTCTAGATATTTTACTAGTAAAGATTTCTAGGGATTCATTTATTCCTTCTATAAAAAAGTTATGCTTTATAGTTCCACCAGGTATTAATACACCTTCAAGGAATCTACCATCTTTATTTTGCTTTTTAACTCTAAGCATAGTCTTTATATTAGTAATATCTATAGACTCATTTACATATCTAGTTATATACTGAACATCTATATTCCTTGCTTTTTCTATCATACCTTCAAACATGTATTTATCTAAAAGAGTGTCTATTACTTGAGGATCTGAATTAACCTCAAACTCTTTTTCTACCTTAATGATAACTTTTTGAATTTGCTTATCTAAGGATTTTAGCTCATCAGATAAAATACAGTTTTTAAGAGTATCTAAAGGAATTGTTCCTATTGGTATTAGAATATTAGATAAATCCTTGCCCAAGGCTTTTGCCTTTAATAAAACTTTAATATTATGATAATCATATCTTAAACTCATAATATCTATAATTTCTTTTACAGGAGATATTTTATATAAAGTGCTGTAAAGATTCACTAGCTCTTCCTTAAGGATTTTTTCATAATCATAAACTGAATCTATATTATTAATAAGTTCACCATAAGTAGTTTCTTGTAATATCTTTAAAACTTCCTGTGGTCCATCACTATCCAATAATCTTTCAATTTTATTTTTATCAAGGAGTCTTTTTTCCATTACCCTTAATCGAGCTACAGCATGGGTAAAATCCATTCTGTCCATTTAAATACCTCCTCACTATTCTGTAAACAATATTTTCCCAACTTCATACTCTAATTCATATTTAAGTGAGTTCACAAGTTCATCAAAGGAATTATTTATCTCAATTCCATTTTTACTAAGGATAAACCCACCATCAATTTCATGAGTTTTAACGTTGAATTTTAAATTTCCTAATTTGCCCTTAGATATTAAGGCCTTATTTACCTCGGCTAAGAACTTTTCAGGAAGCTTATCTCTATCTACTGGGTTTATAATTATTTCTTCATCTCCATGGATGTCTAAAGCCATAATAGAGTTCTTTATAAATTTAGTGAATTCTTCTGCATTCATAGCTTTTAGTTTTTCCTTAGCTGCTTCAAACACTTTCTCAATAACTTGTTGCTTTGCTAATAATTTTTTATTTCTTATTTCTAAATCAGTTTTTGAGATAATTCTTTCTTTTATAGTTTTACTTTCCATTTCAGCTTTTTGTAAAATAGAAGAAGCTTTTTTATTGGCATCTTCTGTTTTCTTTTTAATTATTTCATCAGTTTTAACGGTAGCTTCATTTAAAATTTCAATTTTTTTTACTTCTGCATCCTTTATAATTTTAGAAGTAAGATTATCCAAATTAGACATATTATTCACTTCCTTAATTAAAAGTTACCACTCATTACTAGTAGAAGAGACATTACAAATCCTAAAAGTGCATAAGTTTCAACCATAACAGTTAATATAATACCTTTTGTGTTGTGCTCTGGTCTCTTAGCTAAAATTTGAACTGCTGAAGCTGCTGTTTTCGCTTGAGATATAGCTGATTTCCATCCTGCTATAGCTATTGGAAGACAAGCTGCAAATAGATAAAACCCTTGACCAAAAGACATATCTGGTGATAATTGTAAAGATACTAAAAGTGCTATAACAAATCCATATAATCCTTGAGTACCTGGAAGTAATTCAAGAATTAAGGCTTTACCAAACTTCTCTGGTTCTTCTGCTAAAAGTCCACTTGCTGCTTCACCAACTATACCAACACCCTTTGCTGATCCTATCCCTGGTAATGCTGCTGCAAGAGCAACTCCTATAGCTGCTATAATTATTCCACCGTTTCCCATTAAAAAATCCATCATAATATTTTTTCCTCCTAATTTATCTATTTTGATATTTTAAAATATTTAGAATTATATTTTAAAGGCTCAAAGGATGTACCTCCACCTTCATAAAATTTTCCGAAATATTCAAGGTATTGTAATCTACAGGTGTGAACATAGGCACCTAATGCGTTGATAAATAAGTTAAATACATGGCCCACTACGAATATTGCTATACCAAATATAATTGTAGCCCATGAAGTTGATACCATACTTACCATAATATTAAATGCATAAGCGATAAATCCTGTTGCAAGTCCTAAAGCTGCAAGTCTAGTATAAGAAACCAAATCACCTACATAGGATGTTATTCCATATAGAGCATAGAATCCTTGGCCTAACTTACCACCTATAGAACTTTCTTGGCGTCCGTTAGTAAGTACAATTCCTACCATTCCAGCAATAGTACCATATTTTGCTATAGCAATTATTACAGCTGGAACTCCAAGAGAAGCTAAATCTACAAAAGCACTTAATGCCCAAATAATAGCACCAGTTAAGGTAATATACCATAATCCAACGTCTGCAAAGGCTCCAAAGTAATCTTTATCTCTTATTTGCATGTATGCTTTAATTCCAAGACCTACATAAATTTGAATTAGTCCCATTACTACAGAGACAATCATTAGTAATCCTACATTACTATCCGGTTTCATCCATAGAGGAGCTATCTTGATAAAATCCCCAAAATAACTACCATACATGATGCCCCAGAATATAGTAGAAATACTTAATAAGAAAAACATCTTTATAGATTTTCTCGTGTCCTCATCTAAATTAAAAGTAGTAAGTGCAATTAAAGTACCTACAAACATCACAAGGCCATATCCAGCATCTGATAGCATCATTCCAAAGAAGAATATGTAAAAAGGTGCTAACAGTGGTGTTGGATCAATCTCCTTATACTTAGGTACACTGTACATAGAAGTAATATTTTCAAAGGATTCAAAGACTTTATTGTTTTTTAATTTAACAGGTACATCGTCACCTTCTGCGGATTCTGATTCTAAATAATAATCATCACCTAAAATACTTTTCAATGTGCTTTGAAAGTCATTATGCAATTCGGAAGGATAGTATCCTTCTATAGCCACAATGTTTTTACTCTTCAGGAAATTTTCGGTAGATTTTAATCTTAATAATAAAGAACTGTAGTATTCGTAAACTACTTTATATTCTTCTAGTTTATTAACATGTTCTTTCATACCTTCTTGAATAAAATTATTTTCTGTATTTATTGATTCAATGGTTTTTTTGTACTCTTTTATAACTTCTTTAGGTACCCCATCACATTGAATATCAATCTTACTGAAACTTGAAGATTTGAGCAGTTGTTCTATATCAGCTAAGTCATCATTGTGAGCTATCACCATTATGTAGCTGTTTCTACCTATGCTGCTAATAACTTCAAAGTAGTAGTTTTTAGTTGTTTCCTCTAACTTAAGCCTTAAAGAATCTACATTCCCTTGTGGAATTTCCCCTAGTATAGCCTTAGATTTTTTTAGTACATTTATGCTTTCTACTGAGGTGTCTAAAGATTCCCATGGTTTTAGCTCTTCTATATTGGCCTTTAATTTAGTTATATAATTATGATTCATGTTTATTTTATTATCTTTTTGTTTTAGGTCACTATATACCTCATGCCAATGAGAGGTACTTGTAATCTGCTCTAACACATCATAGCTATAGCTCTTTTTTCCTTCCTTTAGGTCTTTTAGTAGTTTAGGCTTTTCACTAAATGTGCTCAAAAGCTCAATGATAAATTTTACTTTTGATAATTCACCTTCTACTTCAGAAATTTCACTGCTTGCACTATCACTTTTTAATTGATTCAATTCACTACTTTCATTTTTACTTAAATCTAGGAATTGTACATTTTGGAAGGATTGCAGTTTCTCAAGCAAAGATTTTTTTTGATTTTCAAAGGCTAAGAGCATAAATTTATTCATTTTAACTATTGCCATTGAACTTCACTATCCTCTCAATTACTAAATTAATAGCTAAATCAATCTTTTCCTTAGAAGTATTAATTATATTTTTAACTTCTTCATCCCCTTTAGCTAAGGTTGGTTGTGACTCCTCATTTCCTTTATTAAGAGCATCTTCTTTCATTTTTTTTGCTTTTTCTGTAGCATCTTCAATGATAGCATGGTACTCTTCATTGCCTTTAACTTGAGCATCACTAATTATTTGTTTGCTATTTTCTACTGCTTTATCTAATATATTCTTTGCAGTAGATTCGGCTTGTTGAATTTTACTAATTGCTTCTAGCGCCAAAATATCACCACCTTTTAAGTATTAATTATATATATAACCACTTATATTAAGTCTGCTTTCTGTACTTATGTAAACATAATAATTAAGTGGTATTGGATAACTTATAACATGGATTAGCTCAACTCTTTAAAAGATATATTAAAATCTATTATATCAGTTTTCTTAAAAAGTACAATATATCAATACAAAAAATTAATATATTGTACTTTTTAAAATAACAAAGATTTTACTTGACATTTTATTGAACTTTTAATTCACTTTCCTGTATAAATATTCTTTCCTTAACGTGATTATTTATAAAGGCAACATAATTTAGGGTTTTCTTTATTTCTCCACATTCAATAAAACTTTGTATATTATGATTGAATTTAAACACACTTATTTTATTTATATTATCTATAGAATTTTTATTCATAATGTATTCTTTTATATTTCTCTCTTCAGCTTTACTCATTTCTATTCTTAGAAAGTCAGGTATCCACTTTGTGTTATTATATGAGAAATACTCATATCTTATTATGTCTAATAATAATTCTTTCTCACCAGCTTTGATAAAGTCATTAAATTCAACAAAGAGAGAGTAATAATCTACAGATGCTATGCTGCGTCTAAAGTATCCCTTGACATCATAAAATTTAGATAGTTCATAGTAGAATTCGAATATATCTTTGAATTTATTACTTTTTTTAAAGAAATTTAATATAGTATAAAACTTACCACTATTTAAATACTTATCGACCATATGCTCAATTTTCTTTAGTATAATTAATTCATCATAACTTATATTTTTTGTTTTTAGAATTTCATAAGGTGGATAAGGTGAATAAACCATCCCCCATTTTTCACTTTCTTCCCTCATTTGAGAACCTTTTAAAAGCTTTAAAAATCCTAATTGTAACTCTTCTGGACTAATCTCATATACTTCATTAAAGGATTTTCTGAAGGAGTTAAAATCTTCACCAGGTAACCCTGCAATTAAATCTAGATGTTGCTTAATATTCTTTAGTTTATTTAGCTCTAATACTTTTTCTTTAATAGTTGAAAATTCTATAGTTCTATTAATATTTCTTAATATTTCATTATTGGTGGTTTGAACACCTACCTCAAATTGAAACATGCCACTAGGTGCTTTACTAAGTATATCTATTGATTCACTACTAAATAGATCTGCAGATACTTCAAAGTGGAAACAGGTATTCTCTCCATTTTCAATTAGATAACTCCATATAGCATTTGCAAAAGCTTTATTACAATTAAAGGTTCTATCAACAAATTTAACTAATTTAACTTTTTTATCTATAAAATATTGTAGTTCTTTTAACACTCTATCTATGTTTAAGAATCTTACTCCATGGGTAGTTGAAGATAAACAGTACTTACAATTAAAAGGACATCCTCTAGAAGCTTCATAATATACAATTTTATTTTTTAAGTCGTCATCAGTCTCATAAGGAAATACTATATTGTTCATATCCATTAATGGTCTATTACCTCCATATATAATGCCTTCCTTACTTTTGTAGTATAATCCCTTAATATTTTCACAATTATTATTATCTCCATTAACTTCAATATTTATTTTAAAATTAATTAATTCTCTATAGGTTTCTTCACCTTCTCCTTCAATTAAATATTCACCTACATTTTCTGTTAAAAACTCAATAGGATTATAAGAAGTTTCTGGGCCTCCATATATAATTTCAATATTACTGTCTATAAGCTTTATTAAAGTTGATACCTTTTTAACAAACTCAATATTCCAAATATAACAGGAAAATCCTATTATATTTGGTTTTTCATATAGTATTTCTTCAACTATTCTTTCTTCTCTATCATTTATAGAAAACTCCATAGTGTGACAATTATAATCTAAATCCTTTGTATATGCTTTTAAATATCTTACTGCTAAATTGCTGTGTATATACTTTGAATTTACTGCAACTAAAACTACTTTCATTTTTATTAACATCCTTTCTTTCTGCCCACAATCCTAAAGGTACCATTGGAAGATACTGCTTCTACAATATCAAAATAATTCTTTAGTCCGTCTATAATTTTTGATGAAGTATTATCAGTAAATAGGTTAAGTAAGTTTATTTGAAAATTCTTCATACTTTTATCAGGTAATGATACCCTTATATTTTTTTGTAATGTCTTTAATGGCTCCTTTTCCACATCCCAAATATAAACATATCCATTATTTTTCATTAATCTATATATATTATCAAAAAGCTTTAGCTTTTGTCTATGGGTTTTAATTTTATTTAAGGTAAAAAATACTATACAGCTATCATAATACCCTTCATTATCACAGGATTTAGAAGGTGCATTCTCCAAATAATTAACATCTATAAAATTATCATAATATTTATTAGCCTTATATATTATACCCTGGTTTCCATAAGTAATATCCAATACGTTACCTCTAAAAACCTCTTTTTCTAAACTTACAAATAAGCTCTCCATTTCACACCTCCATATTTTTATATTATTGATAATATTCTTTTTAATTTTGTAAATTCCTTTATTTTTACTATTGCATAAGAAAAAATAAGATTATGTTGAAAATTACAGTTATAGTACCCAAAAAAAAGAACTACCAATATATTTTCGTGGTAGTTCTTACATTATATATAGCTCTAATCTTCACTTTTAGATTCTATAATCTTTAAGGTGTTATAAAAATCAATGAGTAATCCTGCTGTTGTTGTGCAAGCTCTAAGTAATATCACATCTGCAATTTCATTAAACCGATTTTCTTTGATTCTTATACTTTCAAAGGACTTAGCGGTTTTAACAGCAAACTTTGTGTTTTCAATAACATATTTTTCAGGACTTCCATAAGTGATTATAGGATCTTTTAAAGGAATTTTATATCCATTAATAACTTTATCTATTATGAAACTTTCCAGAGGTTTATGTTTTTTCAAGTTTTTCATAGCATGAGCTGGCACTGTGGAGTCTTGTACTAAATGACAAGCAGCACCTAATAAAAATAGAGCTTTATTCATATCAGAATTTGCACCGTAAAACACAGATGCCTTATAATACTTTACACATTCTACTTTAGCATTTGAAAATCCATATAGACCGATTCCCTTCTCATGATGATAGAAATGATTAGTACTTTTCAAATCTGCATCAGCCCATTTTACACCTTTATTCAAATCTAACAAATGTTTAACAAAAAAATGATATTCATCAATATAGCCCTCCTGCTTTAATAAACGTAGAGCTTCTTTATTTATAAATTTATGGACTATACATTCAGTCTTTTTTATTCTCTTTTTTATAGGATTTGCAACTTTTATAAAGGCTGTCATAGTTCTATTATAAGTTCTTTCCATTTTCTTCATGTAATACACCTACGATTCTTTAAGAATAATAAAATAATCATTGAGATATATATTATTATACTCCAATTTAACCATATTATTTTATTATCTATTAAATTTAACGTAGTATTTATATGGAAATTATATATAGTAGCCTATTTTCTAATAGCTAAGGTAAATATAAATCCATGGTTACCATCTAATATATATAGCTCATCTTTTAAAACCTTCATATTAGATACCGTGCAATTTTCCTTTAAAGTTATTAATTTATTTGGAACACCATTTACAGCGCTACACATTATATTATTTTTATTACAATCATAAAAATATAGTTGCAAGGTATTTTGTCCATTAATTTTCCCTGTATCATCTATTGCAATCCATTTTAAACTATTTAAATCATTATGTTGATAAGCAGGTGCTGGTGGTGACATAGGATGTTTTTTTAACAATGGAGGATTTTTTATATTAGATTCACCTTGAAATCTTGGTGAATCTAGAGGATCCCCTCCAGAAAAATCTGGGAATCCATACCAATAACCTTTTTTTAGTTCATAGATATAATCACTGTCATTTTCTACTGGTCTTAATCCTCTGTTTTCATAGCCTCCTATGGTAGCAAAGATTCTACCATCAAGAGTTATATCTAGTCCCTCAATATTTCTTATTCCCCATGCATAGGTTTCAATAGCTTTGGTGTTAATATTATAAATTAGCAGAGATGAATTGCCTATGGACTCACCCTTTATAACCTCGTTGTCTTCATTAGAAGCTCCCTGTGGTACAAAGGCTCCTTTTTCATTTTTATTTAATACTATATTAAAAGGTGATATATCATAACCAGTTGGATTTTTATCTATCCATTGGTTATCACTTCCAACTACAGCTGAATTAGTTGCAGCTCCAATTGAAATAAATAAATAGTCCTTATATCCTCTTATTAAAACATTGCTATAATCTCCTTTATTAGGTATGTTTGATAAGCATTGTTCTAACTTCCCATTGTTTATATCCAAGCTGAGTATTTCATTATTAGTAAGGAAGTATAGTTTATCTCCATTACATTCAAGGGTGGTAATGTTATAGTTTTTGTCTTCAATTAAAGTATAGGGCTCTCCAGTTGATGGAATAGCCATTATTTTATTTTCAAAGGCAACATATAATCCTTTATCATTACTAGTAAAATCTATGGCATTCTTTAATCCCTTATATCTAATTTTCATCTCAACTTCTGAGTCTTTAACCCCTATATTATATATATTATTTTTATCTTTTACTATTAATAAAGAACTAATAGCTAATATTATAAGCAGAATCCATCCAATTATTTTTTTCATAGTTCCTCCATTTAAATATTATTTACACTAATATATATTTAAATATTCTTAATTAAATTACATTAAATGAAATATAAGATAAAAATATATGGTTAGAGAATAATCTTTAATCTACCTTCATAAGTATTATTATATTAAGGCATCTTCAAAAAATAAATAAGTCAGAATGCTCGTTTATTTTGTGTTATACTGTGTCAACAGAACCCTTAGATAGTGCTACTATCTGCGGAACCTGTTTCCTTGTCTAACTCAAAATATACTTCTCATCTTTGATTTGTTATTTATTTTCAGATGCCTAATTGGAGGTAATAAAGATGAGTAAAGATACTTTTTATAGAGATACCTTTGTGTTAACTCTTTCTAATTTAGCCATGGGTGTATTGAGATTTATGTTTTCTATTATACTATCAAGACAGTTAGGACCAGAGGGAGTTGGACTTTATGGTTTGATAATGCCTATATATGATTTATTTTGTTGTTTAGTATGTGGAGGAATAATTGCTGCAATTTCACGAGAAACTTCTGCTTACCTGGGTACTAGTAGATTTGAAGATTTACATAAAACTGTTAATGCTTCCCTAGTTTTTATAGTACTTTGGTCAATTTTTATAGCAGGTATTATGTTTATACTTAGTCCGATAATCTGTAATTATATTATTAAAGACCCTAGAGCCATACGTTCCTTATGGATAGCTTCTCCTGCTATTGTTTTTATTGCTATATCCTGCGTATATAAAGGTTATTTCTATGGAGTAAGTCAAGTAATAACCCCTTCAGTTATAGATATATTAGAAAAAGCTGTTAGAATGGTGATATTAGTAGGAGTAATCTACTATTTATCTCTTAAAACCATCGAAAATACAGTAGCGGCAACCTATCTTTCATTTACTATTGGTGAAATAATAAGTTTCGTATTTCTATATATTTTCTATAAAAGAAGTATTAAAAAGATTCCTTATACCAATAGTGTAAGACCAGATAACAGCTTTCAATTGTTATTTAACATACTAATTATTGCTGTCCCTTTAGCTATAAATGGTTTTTTAACTACAGCGCTTCAAAGTGTATCTACACTTTTAGTACCCATAAGGTTAGTCGCTGCGGGTTTTGATCACATAGGTGCCCTTGAGATAATAGGTAAATTTAATGGTATGGCTCTTGCTATCGTGTACTTCCCATTAGTTATAGTTGTATCTTTGTCTACAGTAATAATTCCAGATATATCTAAAAAGATAAGTCAAAAGGATTTTTCTAATATAAATTCTAGAGTAAATGAAGTAATTAAAATTTGTTTTATGTTAGGGGTTTCTACAGTAATTATTTGCTATGTATGTCCTAATTTATTAGGTGAAGTATTCTTTGATAGAAGTGACTTAGGTAGCTTTATAAAGATAGCTTCCCTTGCAGCTCCATTTATGTATTGTCACTACTGTACCTATAGTATTTTAAATGGTATAGGGAAACAAAAAGTTATCCTTTTAAGCTCCATTGCTACAGCTTTGATTGAGTTAGTTCTAATATTTATACTTATAGGTATTCCTAGCATAAATATCTATGGATATGGAATTTCCTTAATTGTAACCTCTATTATAGGCCTTTTAATAAATCTGTATTATATTGGACAAGTGATAGAGCTATCTTTTCCTATTTGGGAAATATTAATCCTAGTGTTACTAACTGTTTTAGTATATTTAGTAACAACCATCATAAGTTCTATAATTCCTAATACCTTTATCATTCCTAAAATCATAACTATCATTGTAGTTGCTTTCTCCTTATTCTTTGTATCAAGTTTTTTAATACGCAAAAGTTCATAAAATAGAACCTAGGACTTAGTTTTTTAGATACTAAGTTCTAGGTTCTATTTTAAAATAAATTAATAATATTTACTTTAACTTTTTATATATTCTTCTAGGTATAAGTTTTGTAATTTTATTTGGCAGTGAATTTAAATCAGACTTTTTAACACCACCTATAGTTACTAGCACTAATCCGTAGGCTCCAGCAGATAATGCTATACTTATTAATGATGCAAATAAGTTTAATATGTAACCACTGAAAATTAATCCTAGAACTCCATTAAATATCTTATATGAGAAAAATGTTACTATCCCCATAGCTAATCCAGCTATTAAAGGTTTTATATAACAAGGAATCAAGTGTATCCTTCCATCAATAGAGTCATTTATTTGCCACTGGAATAATATAAGCATTACTAAATAACAGGCTGCATTACCCCAAATAGCTCCAAGGATTCCAAAGGAAGGCATTGCTATCAGTATATAATTCACAACAACTTTAGCCAAAATTCCAACTACAGAAAATATAGTTACTACGTTTACCTTACCCATTCCCTGTAAAATAGAAGTTTGAACTAATGTGATAGCATATAAGATTAAAACCCAAGCTCCCCATACTAATAAGGGTGATACTTCTTTATCATAGCCTAGGATTCTTAAAATAGGCATAGATAGAACTCCTAATCCCACAGCACAAGGTATAGCTATCATAAAAGTAACCCTATAGGAAGATTTAATATTAAATCTAAGACCTTTTTTATTATCTAGGGCATGGATTCTAGATATGGCAGGAACAAGAGCAATAGCTAAAGCTCCAATAATTGCCATAGGAATTGACATAAGAGTGTTGTAAAGACCTAAATATCCCCATTGAATATCAACAGTTTTCTGACTTAATCCTGTAGATAAAAGTCTAGACTTTACAATTTTTAAGTCTACTATAGTTCCTGAGTTTTGCAGTGCAGAAGCTATAGTTATTGGAAATGCATATTTTAATATGGATTTAATAATAGTTTTATTACTTAGTCTACTTACCCCTACTTTGTTCTTTTTTGGGGCGTGATTAGATCCATACATTTTATATGCTAATATAAAGTATAAAGATGCTCCAATAGCTCCAACCACTGTACCTATAGTTCCTCCAGCAGCTCCATAGGATACACCTTTTCCCATGAGTAGATAAGCAAATAATAAACTAAATATTATATTTAGAATTTGTTCGCCTACTTGGGATACTGCAGTGGTAGTCATATTTCCAATACCCTGAAAATAACCTTTGTATGCACCCATTATTGAAGTAAATAATAATGCCGGTGCAAGCCATCTAGTAGCTAATATTGATTCAGGACTATTAAAAGCCATACTTAAGGGTTTTGCCCATATAAACATAAATACGGATAGGATTAACCCTAAGATTATAAGTAAAGTCCTAGATGCTCTAAAGGTTTTTATTGCATCTTTGTAGTTTCCCTTTGCTTCAAGTTCCGATACTAACTTTGCAATGGCTACAGGTATACCCGCATTAGCTATAATGTATATATAAGAAAAAATTGTATATGTAGAATAGTATACTGACCAACCCGTTGATCCTAAAATCTGCCTAAGTAAAGGTGTATAAACTACAGATAACACCTTTACTGACATCATAGATATGGTGAGTACCATAAAGCCTTTAGCTACAGAGTGCTGAGCCCCCTCAGTTCTGTCATTCATATTACCCCTCCATTAAAACTTAAACACATCATTCTTTATCTTCTTTAATACTGGTGGTAAAGATTCTGCTATAGTTTTATTTTTCATATATTCAAGCTCCTCTGAGTTTGATTTAAATATTACTTTATATGCATATAGGAATTGAAAATCTAAACCATATCTATTTACAAAGAAGCTATTAAGCTTTTTATCTCCATATTTAGAATCTCCAACTATAGGATTTCCTAGCTCTGATAAGTGAGCTCTTAATTGATGACTTCTTCCAGTAAGTAAGTTAATTTCTATTAGGGAAAAAGTACCACAACTTTGAATAGTTTTAACCTCCATAGCAATTTCTTTACTGTTTGGAACTTCAGTCCTATATACCTTAGAAATATTTGCATCTTCATTTTTTAAGATATATCCTGTATAGGTTCCGTCCTTTATTCTTCCTTGTACTAGAGCCATATAGTATTTTTCAATACTTCTTTCTCTTATAGCTTCATTAAGAGCCTTTAGATATTTGAAATTTTTTCCGAATATAACTACCCCAGAGGTATTTCTATCCAACCTATTACATGGAGCAGGAGTAAAAGTTACTTCTTTTTCGGGTTCATAATCACCCTTATCATAGAGATAAGATAAGGCATAGTCTGTTAAAGTCGGTTCTCCATTTTTTGTATCACTATGAACTAATAAATTAGGCCATTTTTCTACCATAAGTATATTTTCATCTTCATAGGTAATTTTAAGATTATTTTCTATTCTTTCAAATTTCTTTTTTTCACCACTAGTTTTTATATATCTTATTTCTATGGTGTCTTCCTCTTCTAAAACATATTGTTCTTTTATTTTTTTACCATTTACTCTAATGTCACCTTTTCTAAATGCCTTATATATAGCGCTTAATGGTACATCCTTCAGTAACTTTCTAAGGAATTTATCGCATCTTTGACCGGCTTCATTTGAACCTATTTGTATATTATTCATATTGTCCTCCAATATTTCTTTCTTATAGTTTGTTAAGATAGTTTACAGCCATATTACAATGAACTGCTACTCCTATTTGTAGACATTCCTCATCTATATCAAATTTACTACTATGCAGAGGATATATTATTCCTTTTTCAAGGTTTCCACATCCTAATTGATAAAACATAGCTGGAACCTTAAGGGAAAAGTATGCAAAACTTTCTACACCCATAGTAGGTTCTCTTAATATTTTAACCTTATCTTTTCCTAATAGAGTTACACTATTATCATAAAATATATTATACATAGCGTCGTCATTATATAAACATGGATAACTCTCATCAATATTAATTTCACAGGTACCTCTTAAACTTTCTACCTGCATGGTTACCAATTCTTTTAATCTTTTTTTCATGTATTCCCTATCTTCTAGGTTCATAGTTCTAATTATACCAGTTATAGTAACCTTATCTGGTATAATATTGGCTGCTGTACCTCCATTTATAGTTCCTATAGTTATTACCCCTGGTGATACTGGACTAGTCTCTCTACTTACTAACAATTGTAAAGCATTTATAACCTGAGCTGCAATTACTATAGGGTCTATCCCTTTATGAGGACTTGCACCATGAGAACTTTTACCACAAATAGTAATGGTAAAAGGATTAGAAGCAGCATAAGCTACCCCTTGCTTAAGTCCAATAGTTCCAACCTCAAGACTTTCATCTACGTGACACCCAATTATTGCATCCACATGAGGAGCTTCTAATGCTCCTTCTTCTATCATAATCTTAGCTCCACCAGTAGTTTCTTCAGCGGGTTCAAAAATAAACTTTACATTTCCTTTTAACTCTTTTCTATGGTTATTTAAGAGTTTAGCTGCTCCAAGTACCATTGTCATATGAGCATCATGGCCACAGGCATGCATTTTTCCATCCATCTTAGAAATATAGCAGTGACTATTTTTTTCATGGAGAGGTAGTGCATCCATATCACACCTTATAGCTATAGTTTTTCCATTACTATTACCTGCTTCCCCATATATAGTAGCTACAACACCTGTACCTGCGCAAGAATAAAATTCTATATTCTCATTCCTCAAGAAATTTTTTATTCTATCAGAAGTTTTATATAAATCAAAATCTAACTCTGGATTTTCATGGAATTCTCTTCTTATATAAATTAATTCTTCACTTATTTGTTTAGCTTCATGGATAAAGTTCATCTGAAACCTCCTTACTGATAATTATATATTATATACAAATATACAAAAAAATAATAGACTTGAAGTCTATTTAAGAGAAGTCTTAACTATATTGTACTTCAAACCATTATATAACAGAAAAGCTTTCCTTTCAATATTATAGTCAAATATGTTTCAGCTGTGTAAAACCTCCTAGGTGATTCTTCACAATATTTGTAATCTTTCTTATAGTCTATAACTATGAATATATGTAACATTTTATATATATGTCTATAGATAATTTTCACTAGGAAACTAGTTAAATATATATCTATACTAATATTAAACTATAGAACTATTTAACTAGTTAACTAGTTGTACTCATAGTGAGGCTTTGGGGTGCATTAAGTATTTAATAAGGTTTAATTTAAGTCATTAAATATCATTTTCTTTAAATTAAATCTATAAACACTCTTACCCATAATATCATCTATTTTAATAGCTCCAATACTTCTGCTATCTAAACTATTTTCTCTATTGTCTCCCATGACAAATATAGAATCACTAGGTATTTTAATAGTCATATCAGGATATGTTTTTACACTATCATCTAAATAAGGTTCTTCAAGTAGTTCACCATTTATATATACATCACTATTCTTAATCTCGATTGATTCATTAGGCAATCCGATTACTCTCTTAATAATATTTCTGTCCTCCATTTTTATAACTACAATATCACCTCTGTCATAATCATCAGTAAATTGTTTGTATTTTTCTAATATAACCTTATCATGGTATTCATTTAATGTTGGGTACATTGATATTCCTTCTACTGTTATTACATCAATGACAAAGACTCTTATCATAATTACTAAAACAAATACAAGAAATATCTTTAGGTAATCCTTATAATCTTTTTTCATATACATATAATATATCACTCCTTATATATTATATATATTTTACTATATAGAATATATATAATATGCAAAATACATAAAATTATACAATTAACACATTAAATTACAAATGGTGAAGCATTTAGAGTTGAAATAGTTATAGTTTTAATTCCATTCTTAAATCTGATTCTAGATACTTACTGTCTAGAAAAGGGGTTTCTATAAAACCAAATTTCTTATATAACCCTATGGCTGAAGTTAATTTGTGATTTGAAAAAAGAATTATTCTTTTAACATTTTTTTGTTTTGCAATATAAAGACATTTTTCCATTAATATTTTTCCTATATTTAATCCTTGATATTTTTCAGTAACAGCAAGTTTTGCCAATTCCAAAGTATTATCATCAACTCTTATTAAAGACATAGTTCCTACTATTTCTTCACCGTGTTTAGAAAAAAATATAAAACCACCTTTATCTAGTACGATTTCTTTAGGATTATTTAAAATCTTCTCATCTTCCGGCTCTAATAATTCATACTTTTCAAGCCATTCATAAGAGAGCCTCTTTAAATCATCATGGTATTTTTCTTCATATTCAACAATTATTATTTTCTCCATATTAAATTCCCTTCCCTTTCAAATTGAACTTACATTTTAAATTATACTATATTATATATATCTTGGAAAAAATATAAAAAATAGAAAAGTTTAAAACTATACTTTAACTTATAGACACTAGGGTACTCTTAAGAGTACCTTCTCTTTGACCTACACTTTTACAATAATCCATATACTTCAATAATATTTAGAATATCATCTGCAATTTTTGTGAAATCTACTTTCTTTTGTTCAACATTATAAAAATCATCAGCAATAAAGTAGAGGTCAGCTTTGGGAGCAATACCTATATTTCTTCCAACTGCAATAGAAGCCATTGCTACTCCATGCATTTCTGCTATGTCTTTTTCACTACTAAAAGCTTTATAAAATTTCAAGTTATCTTTTATTTCCACATGGTCAACAAGCAAGGTAGCATCTATCATAGCTATCCCAATACCCTCACTATCATATCCTTTATCATGCAAATTGCCCAATTCAAGCTTTTTCTTTTTACCTTCTTCAATAAGTTTCCATGGTTCAAAGTCTTTCGGTAAATCCTCTGACCACTCTGTTACGGTATCAAATTGAGTAACATTTGTTAAATCTCCTACAGATATTTTTTTCAACTGTTCACTATCTATTTTTGTACCTCTTAAATCTATAATACCGTCTTGGTTTTTTTCATATTTAACATCATCACTTCTATCATTTAGAATTGTTGAAGATATTGGAATTGGATGATTTTAAATATATCCTCTTTCCCATGTATCATTATTAGAGCATGATATTAAAAAACATGCTGCTATTATTAAGCTTAGATTAATGTTAATGATAGTAACTTTTTCATATGCCCCCCCTAATAAAAAAATAATAGTAATGAACAGACAATTAAAATTGTTCATAAAATCTAATTGATAATTGTATTTACATTATCACTGGAAATCATGTAGTTCACCTCGAATTGCTAAAGATCGCCCTAGTACAAAATTCCTATTTTCCTTTTAGTTTATATATAATAAAATTTCGCTCACTTAACTAATCTCCCAAATTATTGGAGTTTATTTAATCCTATTGAACATTGGATGATTTACATTAAACTCAACTAAATCCCACAAGTTACCGTATAAATCTTTAAATACTGCAACTGTTCCATACTCCTGTTCTTTAGGCTCTCTAACAAACTCTATACCTATATTTTTCATTTCTTTATAATCACGCCAGAAATCATCAGTTCCTAAGAAAAGAAAAACTCTTCCACCTGCTTGATTTCCTATGAAAGGCTCTTGTTCTACCTTAGATGCTCTTGCAAGTAATATTGTTGTTGAATTTGAACCAGATGGAGATAATACTACCCATCTTTTATCTTGCTCTGATTGATAAGTATCTTCTAATAATTCAAAATGAAGTTTATTTGTATAGAAATCAATTGCTTCATCATAATCTCTTACTACTAAAGCAATATGTACCACCGATTGAATCATAACGTTCATCCTTTCTGTATTAGGATTTATCTCCCCGACAATTTGGAATTTTATAATATCTAAAGATTTTTATTAATTCTAACATATTATTGTTTGCTTTGTAATTTATTTATTAGTGCAATTGGATCTATTATCGTACCAAGTTCATAGGTTCCATTTTCACCAACAAAGGCAATTTTTTCATTAGCTTTTATTTCGAAACGCTATGAAAGTAATACATATAAAATATTAATATATATCAACATTTAATAGGTATATATTAATATGAATATAATTTATTGTAAATATATTGTGTTATTTTTTTCTTATGCAAGGTGTTTGATATAACACCACTTTACAAGTAATCAAATTTAAATTACCCAAAAATACAACGAACCAAACGACCTAACCCTGTACAAACTAATCATAGCAATACAAACAATCTGAAAGGGTGTGTTTGGTTCTATGAATAGTATTAATAGTAAATCAATAATTAAAACATTAAATAGTTATCTTTATTCATATAAAGATATATTTTATGAAAGAGGTTTTAAAACTTCACTATGATAATCATGGCAATGCTTTCTATTCAAGAGGTTCGCTCAATTAAATTCCTCTACGAGAAATTTATAAAAAAGCATTTAGAGATAGCTAATATAATATGATATGATATAAAGTGGATTAAGAAAGATTAATATATGAAATTTTATATGTTAACTATAATGTAGAGGGGGATTTCTTGTGAGTAGAGTGCCATTTCAAATAGTAGATGAAAACTTTTATGAATGCGTAGATACAAGTAAAGAAATTTTTTGGATGTATAATGATATAGCATCTAACTGGGGTATTGTACATAATATTGATTTTGAGCATGTTGATTATGATAAATATATTATGTGTGAGATTGTTGAAGAAAGACTCAAAAGCCCTGATTTGCAACGTATTGTAGATATAGTTAATCAAGGTTGCTTTACCGCATTAAGCTGTTATGTTCTAAATCTAATGGATGAAGATTTACGGGATAGTAATGTTATTATTCTTATCGATGATTTATTAGCAGACCGAAGAATAGATAGTATGAAATTTGAAAAAGAGTTATTGATAATTATGCGTGATGCACTTAATCAAGAGTTAACATATAATATTGATGATAATAAATATTGGACTGAATTTCCTGCTGGTAAACACTTGTATGATAAGCTAAAAGAAGTATATGCAAAATATGTAATTGGTTATTATCAATCTATGATAGAAATAGCTCGAACTGATGTATATTATATATAAAGTTATTATCACGTTTTATACCTAAGTAGTATGTGTAGATGAAGACTAAGGCTGTCCCCAAAATGGTACGGTCTTTTTCTTCACAATAAAAAAGAGAGCTTTTAAACTCTCTTAATCATTTTTATATTCATTTATTAATTCGCGAATTGTTTTATTAAATGGCATTCTTTTCAATTCTTTTATATCTTTATCTCTAATCTTGTTAATTGAAAAATTATTTTTATAACTAAAAATCTTATACACACTTCCCTTAATTCTTTCTTTAATAATACCTTCAAACTTCATAATTATATTGAAGTTAGTTAATAAATAAAAATCAGCATTTGTAACAGAATTAAATGTTGTTATTGTATATTTTTTTATTATCTTTTCTTTAGTACTATTAATCTCTATTTCTATCTCTAGAGATAATTCAATGGTATTTGTATTATATATAATTTTTTTATTTGGTATGTATAGAATATCGTCAATTAATATATTTGTAAAATCTAAATATGTAATCCTATTATATCTTTTTAAAAATTCCAACGTGAGTCCACGTAATATACAATTATCTTTTTTATCAAAAGATAATTTCTCCGTTTCTATGCACTCAATATATTTAACATCAATAAAAATTTTACCATTGTAATTAAAGTTTACTATGCGGAAACACAATCCATATTCTAAATTTCTATTATTGGAAGTAACTCCTAATCTATAATGGTAATCTAAATTATTCACCAATGTATCCAGAGACATAAATTTCAAGATATGTCTAATGCTAAAATATATTTCATCATAATACGTTGATTTCATATCATGAGAAAATAACTTATCTCTAGATAATTCTTTTAATTTATAACTATATAAAATGCTTCTAACTTTATTTATTGGTATATTTTCTTCTACTTTAACATTTAATTCTTTTCCAAAATTAAAATCAAATTCATCTATATATATATCCCCAACTATATTATTATCATCATCTATATATGCTCTATAAGAAAATGTTTTCTTCCGATTTAATTTATAAGATACTTCTATGCAATTTCCGTTTATTTTTATATCTTTTATATCAATATCACTCAAATCAATGAATATATATATCCAGAACTTTTCTTTTTTATTATAGTACTCTCTACTATGTTCTATTTTAGGAATTATCGAACTCTCAATAATATCCAAATTAAATATAATTAATTCAATATTAGAATTTTTTCTAATTTCTTCATAAATTAGTGGCTCTTTATTATTGCAACTTCCACCAAATAATATTCCTTTCATCGGTTTACCAATATTGTTGTTCTTAATAATATAATCTAAATTCCAGTAATCATCTTCCTCTATATCTTGATATTTAACCTCAATCACATAGTAATAATTTTCATCTTTAGCTAATAAATCTATTGCTTTTAACTGCTCCAAGAAATTTACTTCATTTTGTAATATATAACTTCCTCTTCCATTTAATAATTTTTCAATATGTGGATAAAGTATTATTTCTTTTTGTATATTAATCACCCTCCTATTTCTCTATTACTTATTCGGCTTTTAAAACTGCATAATTTCAATGTTTCCAACCCTTAATATATACCTCTTAGTGTAGTACAATTTTATAGGTATAATTTAAATTATATAAATCTTTTATTTAAGCATAAAAAAGAAGTGCTAATTAAACACTTCTAATACCTTTAAATTATGAGGTTTTATTTGGTTAATTCACCCTCTAGCATCATTATCAATTTATATCCCATTAAACAATCTCTCATTAAAATTAAATCTATATATAGCTTTACCTAGCACATCTTCTATTTTAACTACTCCTATGTGTCTACTATCTTTACTATTCCCTCTATTATCACCTAGTACAAATATATGACCTTCTGGAACAATAACTTTCATATCAGGATATGTTCTAATGTCCTTATCTAAATATTCTTCCTTAAGTAACTCTCCATTTATATAAATATAACCATTCTTAATTTCAACTGTTTCATTAGGTAACCCGATTACTCTTTTAATTATCCTTTTATCAAGAATTTCTTCATTGATAACAATTATATCCGACCTATTATAATCATCTGTAAACTGCTTATATTTCTCAAGTATAACCTTATCATGGGATTCATTTAAAGTTGGATACATAGAACAACCTTGAACACTTATAACATCTATTACAAACAACCTTATAGCTAATACAAATATTATTATTAATGCATATTGACCATACTCTTTAAATTTACTATTCATATAACAAACCACCTACTACTCTATTTTTATATTCATCACTTACTGATAAATATAAAAGATATTTGACTGGATATTTTTCTTTTTCAATTTCAATTTCAATTTTCATTTTTATACCCCCAATATTTATAATTACATAATAATATTAACATGTTTTCAAATATTAGTATATAACTGTATATATTCCTCTGTAGCTTTCTGTGTAAGACTTTTAATCTTATCTCTACCTAAGTCCTCTATAAGTTTAGATTGTTCTTCTTGGCTTAATTTAGACCATACAGAGAGTGCTGTAGTGTACTTTACCGTACCATCTGATATTAATTCTTGTAGGTCAGGGGATAAGGTTTGAAGTTGCTTAAGTCTTTGAAGTGTTCTAACATCCACTCCTAATCCTTTAGCCATTTGTTCTTGGGTTGGAGCGACATTTTGTCGTTCTAAACTTATTTTTCCTGCACTACCCTGTCTTACCCCACATAATTTTTCATATTCTCCAAATACTCTCCCTTGTTTAACTGGGTCATTTTTCAATCTTCCAAAGTTTGTTGCAAGAAGTTTTTAAGTTTTTCATCTTCTTCAATTAAATCTTCTTTTATAATTACTGGAATTAATTGAATACCTAAATCCTTACTTGCTTGATATCTTTGATGTCCACTTATTATTGTCATATCAGGACTTACTATTAAAGGTGTTAGAATTCCATCTTCTTCTATTGATTTTTTAAATTTTTCATACTGTTCTCCTTCAATATCAACATATACAAATATTTTTAAAATGGTATAATCATATTATATATTACAAATATTGGAGGAATTGTAATGAATGAGATGAAGGCTAAAATTAATCATTTATGGAAAACGAACAGAAAAGAATGTAAAATTGCTATTTTTATTCTAGTTGTAGTTATTGTTTTCATTATTGGTATAAGTACAACTAATCAAGGTGGTATAACTGATAATGTTGTAGTAAATATTGGAGAGTCTTCTAAGTTTACTGAAGAAGAAATAAATAAAGCAGTAGATTGTGTAAAGAAGGATTTTGATTCCGGTTATACAGGATGTACTCTTACTAAAATATGGTATGACGAAGAAAAATCTAATTCTGCTGTTGAAGAATATTTACAATATGGAGGAGGTTCAGTAAATGGAGTTAGTCCCGAAAATGTTATTATTTTGTTATCTAATTTTGATGTCGATGATTCAGGTGATAGTCTTGCTTTAAATCCAAATTCAACTTATACAAATTATAATTGGGTTTTAATAAGAACTAGCAAAAGAAGTAAGTGGAGAATTGATGACCGTGGCTATGGACTTTAACAAATTAAATGAAAAGAAATTTCACACTAAAAAATATTTAAATGAGGTTGTCTTTTTATAGTGAACTTCATTTAATGTAGTAAATCAACAATTTTAAATACAATGCCATTTAAAAGCTCATATCGAACCATATACGAGACGATACTTTGAACTTAAACAATAAAGGAGAGAATGCTACAATAGTATCAAGGTTATTGAGTGGCTCTTAATTTTATATTTATATATGTTGACTGTAGCTATATAGCTTATTAGTTTTTTATTATTAACCTTTTAATTATTAGTGCTACATTGATGTCATATGTAGTTAAAATATCATTGTCTTAGGGATATGACATATAACTCATACATCCTATTAAAAAGTGAAAAAAATAGGTTATATTTTTTAAAATCTGAACATGACAAATAAACCTATTGCATACTAATTTTTAAAAATGATATAATAGATTCAACAATTATTTTATTTATTCAGTTCTTGAGTCTTATGCTATCGTTACTAGCAGGGACTCCTTTTTATGTCCACCCTAAAAGTTTCTTCTCTAATTCTTCCATATTATAATCTCGTTGTTCATAACTATGGAATTTATTTTTCTTTTTATTATAAGTGCTTTTGACTTTATTCATAGCAGTTTTTACAGTTGTAACTGTTCTATCTATTACAGGTTTTAATAGAGTGTATATATTAACACTACCTAGTTTTCGCTCTATTGTTATATAACCTTCAGAAATAAGCCTTTTTAAACTCCTCTGGACTGTTCTAACGCATATATTAAGCATCTCAGCAACTTTTCTTTGAGAAGGGAAACATTTATCACTGTTGAAGCAAAAGGTCGAGAATGCACAAAATACAGCTTTGTCGGTAGTAAATAAAGACTTATTATACATTACTTCATTATAAAATGTAGTGAATCCTTTACTCATGATTATTTTCCTCCCTTTCTGCTTTTTCTATCAATTTTTAGCTTTTTATTATCTTTGGAAAGCACATCAAGGGGATTATATTTCAATAAATCTTCTGAGAAATCTAATGGTAATAAATTAACATATCTTTCTGTGGTTTTTATATTATTATGAGCGAGTAAAACATTAAGCCTATAAATATCTCCACCATTTTTAATAAATAAAGTTGCAAATGTATTTCTAAAAGTATTGACACCTCTCATTTTTACTTTGCAATGCTTAAAATAATTTACTAGATTTTGATGTAGTGTATCATAACTCATTTTATTTCCATCTAATTTTGGGAATAAATAATCGTCTTCTTTTAATCCCATTATAGCAATATACTACTTTAAGAGTTTTAGATAGGATTACAGTAACTTGCTTTTTTGTTTTCATATGTCTAAAAAGAATACTTTCATTAAGAAAATCGATATCTTTTACTTTTACATTTAATAATGTTGTACTCCTGCATCCTGTGCCTAATAGAAAGTTAACAGTTGTCCAACTTCTATAATCGCCTACAACACATGTATTTAAATTAGGTTTTTTAAGTAATTTATTTATTTCAGCCTCAGTATAAACTTCTTTTTTCGCTAAAATGATATTGGGAATTTTAACTTCAAACTTTTCTAAATACTCCCTAGTAAAGCAGTATGTTAAAAATGCTCTAATTTTTATAACATAAGTTTGATAGTAATTACCCTTATATCCTTTATCTATCATATAGTTTATATGTTTTTGTATTTTATCTTTAGTCAATGTGTTAATATTGTCATCCAAATTTACTATTTTACTTAATTGATATCTCTTAAATCTTTCTTTACTGCTTAAAGTTCCTTCTCTTTGACCTATACTTTTACAGTAATCCATGTATTCTTCATAACACTCTTTAATAGTTTTTTTGCATTTCTGTCAGCTCTTATTGTTTTTAGTTTTAATTTTGACATAAAAAATCGCTCCATTCATGTATCTGTTTTTTAATCAAACAATGAATGGAACGAATCTACATAACTTTTCTATTCCTCCAAAACCTCTATAAGCCCATTGGTTACAAGGACATCAAAGTCAAATTTTCTCTCCAAATCAGAAAATTTAATAGAGATATTACTTTCTTCTAAGGCTGTTATAGTTCCTGTTCCATAGAATTTATGGGTTACAGTTGTTCCAACCTTAAATTTAACTCTTTCTAGTATCTCTTCTTCTAGCTGGCACTCACATAGAAATTGAGATTTATTTTTCTTTTCACCTCTTATAAATTGAGGGAAAAGAAATATTAAGTTGTTAATAGCTCTAGTAACTCCTACATAAAATAGTCTTCTCTCTTCCTCTATATCATTATTTTTATAGGGAATAGCTCCATCTACTGTGTTAATCATAAATACCGTATCAAATTCCATTCCCTTAACACCGTGAATAGTACTAAGAATTACGCCTTCATTTTTATCCTTATTTCTAGAGTTAGCTTTCTTTGTTTCCTCTTCTACAGTATTTACATGTTCTAAGAAGTCTTTAATAGTTTTAAATCCCTTCACGCTTTCTTTAAACTCATTTAACACATTTTCTAAATCTTCTATGGAAAATTTATATTTCTGTGCATATTCCACCAGATGTTTATGATACATTAAGTCTCCTATAATAAATTCTACGGCAGAAGGTAGTGAAATTCTATTTAAGCTAGAAATATCCCTTTCGAGTTTATCTAATATTTTTAATTGAAACACTGGAGTACTATCTAAGTTTTTTAATTTAGTAAAGATACTGCCTAAGCTATTGCTCTTTTTAACTTCTTCTATACTATTTTTACTTATATACCTATAGGGTTTATTTATTATTCTAGTAAAGCTATCCATGTTTAGAGGATATATGCTTAACTTTAGATAAGCTAATATGTCTTGGCATATGAAGTGAGAGAAAAAATTATATTGTCTATCTAGTAAGGTAAAGGGAATTTTTTTTCTAATAAAACTATCAATTATACTTCTACTTTCTATATTAGTTCTATAAAGCACTGCAAAGTTATTAAAGTTATTATCTTCACTTTCCCTTACCTTAAGAATATAATCACTTATATATGTACCTTGAGCTGTTTCATCACGAACCCCTTGAGCCTTTATTATTCCATCATCAGTTTTGTTGGCTCTGATATCCTTTGAGGTTCTAATCTTATTATTTTTTATAGACTTCATAGATAATCTTACTATATTTTGCTTTGACCTATAATTTGTAGATAGATATAAGGTTTTACCTTGTTTAAATATATCTTTAAAGTCTACTATATAGGTTGGATTAGCTCCTCTAAAACTATAGATACATTGGTCCTCATCCCCTACTACAAATAAGTTATTATCCTTATTTAAAAGCTTTAATATGTCCACTTGTACATCATCACTATCTTGAAATTCATCAACTAATATATGTTTAAATTGATTTTGATATGAATTTAATATGGAGCTATTCTTAATAAATAAATCTCTACACATTAACTGTAGATCTTCAAAGTCAAGGAGGGATTTTTCCTTTTTATAGGATTCATAGAAATTTACACAGTTTTTTAAAAGCTCTTTATCAATTTGATTATTTCCATCTCTATTATATTCTCCCTTGCACTTATAGATAGATATGGCATTTACATATTCCTTAACTCTATCTTCACTAACATCCTCCACATAGGCTGTTAAAAAGTTTTTTACTACTCTATAACTTTCAAAGGGCTCTATTATATTAATTTCTCCATAATAGGATTTTAGTATTTTATAGCAAAGTCCATGAAAGGTTCCAAAGAAAGGACTTACCTTATTCTTATCTATGGCTAGGAACCTATTTCTCATATTAGTTGCTGCTGCCTTGGTGAAGGTTATTATAACTATATTTTTAGGTGATATGTTTTTATGATTTATAAGCTCATAAACTCTATTTACAATAACTACAGTTTTCCCACTTCCAGGACCTGCACTGACTATTATATTTTCATTTGTACAGTTAATGGCTGTTAACTGTTCTTCACTTAAAGTGTTATTTTTGTTTCTTATCATAATATAAATCTTTCCTTTTATATACTTTCAATTTAATAATATTACCATATTATTTGTCCATATACTATAGAAATGAAAGTTTTCTTATGGTACGATATATAGGATGTAAATGTTAACCTATGGAGAATTTATGGTTTATATAAGTGAGGAGAACTAAAAATGGATACAATTACTAGACTTGACCTAAGAAGCCAAAGAAATCTTACCATGTTAGTAGATTTTTATGAGCTTACAATGGCTAATGGTTATTTAAATACTGAAGCAGATGATACCATAGCTTATTTTGACATGTTTTTTAGGAAAATTCCTGATGGTGGTGGCTACTGCATAATGGCAGGAGTTCAACAATTAATTGAATATTTAACTAATCTTAAATTTACTGATGAAGATATAGAATATCTAAAAAGTAAAGATTTATTTAGTAAAGAATTTTTAAATTATTTAGCTAACTTTAAGTTTAGTTGTGATGTATGGGCTATTCCAGAAGGTACCCCAGTATTCCCTAATGAGCCACTTGTAACTGTAAGGGGTCCAGTGATGGAAGCTCAGTTTATAGAAACTATGATACTACTAACAATAAATCATCAAACTCTAATTGCTACTAAAGCAGCAAGAATTTGTGAGGCTGCTAGTGGTAGACCTGTAATGGAGTTTGGTTCTAGACGAGCTCAAGGCTATGATGGTGCCTTGTATGGAGCTAGAGCTGCAATTATTGGTGGATGTAATGCTACTGCTTGTACTATGGCAGATGAATTATTCAATGTGCCTGTAACTGGAACTATGGCACACTCTTGGATTCAGCTTTTTGATAGTGAATATGAAGCTTTTGCTGCATGGGCTAAAACTTATCCAGATAATACTGTACTTTTAGTAGATACATATAATGTTCTAAAATCAGGTATTCCAAATGCTATAAAAGTTTTTGATGAAATCTTAAAACCTATGGGTAAAAGACCTAAGGCTGTAAGAATTGATAGTGGCGATATTGCATATCTTTCTATAGAAACTAGAAAAATGCTAGATGAAGCTGGCTATGAGGATGTAAAAATCACAATTTCAAATTCCTTAGATGAATTTATAATTAAAGCTGTTCTAGAAAATGGTGCTAAAATAGATAGTTTTGGTGTTGGTGAAAGATTGATCACTGCAAGAAGTGAGCCTGTATTTGGTGGCGTTTATAAGCTTGTTGCTATAGAAAAAAATGGAACTATTATCCCTAAAATTAAGATAAGTGAAAATGTAGAAAAAATCACAAATCCAGGGTTTAAATCTCTTTATAGAGTTTATGATAAGAAAACAAATAAAGCTATTGCAGATTTAATTGCTTTAAATGATGAGAATTTTGATAATAACAAGCCTTTGCAGTTGTTTGATCCTAACTACACTTGGAAGAAAAAAAGAATTAAAAATTATAATATAAAAAATCTCATGGTACAAATATTTGATAAGGGTAAATGTACTTATGAAAGTCCTTCTGTAATGGAGATAAGAGAATTTTGTAGTAAAGAAAAAGCTAGTCTATGGTCAGAGATAAGAAGATTACAAAATCCTCATCAATACTATATAGACTTATCTAAAAACTTATGGAATTTAAAAGAATCATTATTACACGAATACTCTTCAATATATGAAGAATAATATTAATATACTATCTATGAAGGGTATGATATCTATTGAATAAGAAACTTAAAATAAAAATTTCTAATGATGCCTTTGATTTTATTATTAAACTACTGGAATTTCATGATGAATATGATTGTATAGCATTAAAGGAACCTGAAAATGGTGGATGTTGTAAAAATTCTAAGGTTGATATAATCTTAGATAATACCATTAACTACAATGTTATTGAAGATATACAGGGGTTAAATATTGCTTATAGTGAAGATTTATCTAGCAACTTTAATGAAATAATTATTGTACTGAAGAAAGATTCTCTCTACTTAAAGGCAACACCTTCGTTTACTAATAAATCTAAGGGATGCGGTGGATGTGGATCAAAGTCAAAGGATTGCACATCATGTTCAGGATGTAGCATGAAATCAAAATAGTTAATAAAAAATCTCCTAGCCTAGGCTAGGAGATTTATATGTTTACTGAAATATACTAAATAACACACTTGGATTAGTTTAATTTGGTTGGAGCTTAATATAGATATTATGTTATAAAAAATCTATATTAAAAACAATTTAATTATAAGTAGCTGTCTTTGTATAAAAGAGATATAGGCAACGACTTATCCTCCTTATATAAATCATAATCATAGAGATTTTTTATTTTGCTCCCCTTGCTGCTAAGCTCTTTAAAGGGGCACTTATTATTATTTTCAGCCCAATTATAAAGGGCACAGTCCTTTGAACACTCTACATACTCATCATAAGTTGATAAAAAGTCACACTTAACCAAGCATAACACCCCCAATAAATACACATTTAATACCCTAAATTATAAATGAGAATTTTCGCAAAATAAAGTATTTTTAGTAGATTTATTGCAGGATTTTCTATATTTGATGATTTTCAAATATTTTTAAAATATAATTATAATATTTTAAAAAAAGATAAAATCATACTACCATTGCTAAAATATTTATTAAAATTTACCCTATGAAAACTACACTTATGTCAATATTTATATTTTTATGTCCTACATTTCTTTGAGTATTATGGATATTCAAATTACTATCTTCTTTTTTTGCTATATGATTTTTAAGGTTAATAATCTTTTCACTATCAATATTCATTATTTTTTCATATATAGGAAGTAGCTCATTAGGAATCTTACTATTTAAGCCTATATTAATGACTGCTATTTTTTTTATTCCATAAATACAACTTAACAAATCTTCATTGTCAGTGATATAATGAGAAAATTCAGTGAACTCGTCCAATAAGTGGCTACAACCATATAAATCTAGTTCGGATATAGTTGAGGGTCTTTTTTTGCCCTCTTTGAAATCTAAATTCCCTATTTCATTATTTAGTATGGTACCACCTTTTTCTATGACAGCTCTTTCTAAGTTTAAATCATTTAACTCTAAACAATCATCTATTCTTACCTGAGTTCCAATATCTATATGATACATAATAAAATTTTTAGCTTCTTCCTTAGATCTGACAAGAATACTGTGAATACCAATTTCCTCAAGTTTATTCATCATATCTTGTATTAATATGCTTACAGAAGTTTTATTTACCATACATATTACACCTCCTAAGGCAGTTAAATATTTTCTTTACTTATTTATATGGATGTAATTACTATTTTATGATATCAATGAAAGATTTTATAATGTGAGCTGTAAAACCCCAGATTACATAATTATTCCATTGATAAAAATATTCATCTAATACCCCCTTTGAAAATTTATAATCTTTACCTCCGTTTATTAAATGAAAGGGAAATCCATCTTGATTTATTGGGCCAATATCCATTTTATATAGTAATGGTTCTGTATCAATAAAAAATTTTATTGGTACCTTAAATATATGATCAACTTCACTTGTATTAAACTTAATGATATTTGTATTAAGTTTAGCGATATAGGGACGCATTATCATGTGGTATGGTGATAAAAAATAATCCATTTCACCAATAACTTCAAAATCTTCTTTTTTAATATTCATCTCTTCCATGGTTTCTCTTATTGCAGCATCTCTAAAAGATTCTCCTTCTTCAACCTTTCCACCAGGTAGACAAACATCTCCAGGCTGACTATTTAATTTTTTAGCTCTAACTTGAAAAATTATATAAACCTCATCATCTATAACCTGTAAAAGAATCATCACTGCTGTTTTTTTCATAGGTTGTATAGATGTGGACTCCCTATCTTTAAAAATATCATTTATTCTATCAATATTTATATTTGTCATCAGTTCACTGCTCCTTCTAAATATCTTATATATAGCATACCACAATATTAGATAATAAAAATATAACATATTATTAATAACATATTTTTTCTTTGTCCTTGTTGAAAATTACAGTAAATGTTATACTAGATAGGACTTATTTAATTCTAAAATATAAAATTGGAGAGATGACTTGTGAAAAAGAGAATTTTATCATTATGGGTATTTTTTACTTTAGTATTTACCTTTTCTTTCTCAACTATAGCCATTGCAGAAACTCAACCTGAAATCGTTGGTACTTCTGCTATTGTTATGGACTTAGAAACAAAGGAAATAATCTATTCTAAAAATATCGATGAAAAGAAACAACCAGCCAGTATTACTAAGCTGATGACTGCTTTACTATTAGCTGAAAATAAAAGTAAAACCGATTTACTTACTTATCCAGCTGCAGCCTTAAAAGAAGAGCCTTATTCTTATGGACTTAATGTTCATCCAGTAACTCCTGGAGATACATTTACCGGTAAAGATGCTATGGACATACTACTTCTTTATTCAGGTAATGATATTGCTTATATGGTTGCTGAAAATGTTGGTGGAACAAAGGAAAAGTTCATTACAATGATGAATGAAAAAGCTAAAGCTTTAGGTATGACCAATACTAATTTTGTAACACCTAATGGCCTTGATGATAACACTGATGATCACTATACTACAGCATATGATTTATCCCTATTATTAAATGCAGCTTACGGTAATGAGTGGATTAGAGAAACTATGTCTAAAAAGGAATCAGAAGTAAAATCTACTAATGGACCATCATCAATAGTTGAAAATAGAAATAAACTTATAGGTGTAGATGGAAACATTGGCGGAAAAACTGGTTATACAGAAAAGTCTGGAAGATGCTTAGCAGCTTTATATCAAAGGAATGGACATACTTTAGCAACGGTGGTATTAGGTTCAGATTATAATTTTCCAGTAGACACTCAGGTTTTTGAAGATACTACAAACCTAGCCAATTATGGCTTCAATGCAGAAAAAGAAATCTTCAAAGCTAAGAACACTGAAATTTCAGAAGTTACTATGGAATATAAAATTTTACCTCTTATAGGACCTAAAAAAGCAATTAAAGTTCCAGTTACTATTCATGAGGATATTTCATTATATCCAACAGACTTAGAACCAGAATTTAATTCTGAAGTAGGTAAGATAAATATTTGGACTTTAAGTAAAGATAAATCTATTGGTAAAGCTACTGTTAATATAAAGGGATATGAAAAACAATATGATATATATTCTGGACTATCCAATATGGATATAATAAAAAGTAATATTCTTTATTATGTATTAGCTCTATTAGTATTAATAATAATAGCATCTTTAGTAATACTAATAATATCTAAAATAAACAAAAAACGTAGAAAAAAAAGAAATCGTATATATAGATAGCTTTAAAGATTCCCTATGTTAATATTAATCATAGGGAATCTTTTCATGTTCAAACATATGTAAATATTTGTAATGTTACATATGTAGCTTTTTTTATATTTACTAAATAATTTTATTTATCATAATAAGTTAAATTTAAATTTTACACTTTTTTATTTTACCATTCTCAATTATGACAATGATACTTATGATTATTTTTACAGTAAAAACCTATAATATTAAATAAGCTTTATAATGTCTTCAATTTTATCTATTATATAATCAGGATTATGTGCTTTAATCTTTTCTATATTTAGTGCAGTATAATTTACTAGGCAAGTTTTTGCTCCTGCATTCTTTCCGCATAATATATCATTATGGCTATCTCCTACCATTATAGTTTCACTCGGGTTAACTTTTAAGACTTCACAAGCTTTTAACACTGGTTCACCATCTGGCTTATGTTTCCTACTATCTTCTGGAGTAATTATTACATCAAAATATTTCTCTAAGTCAAAACAATTAAGTCCTCTTAAAGCCGTTCCCCTTTTCTTAGATGTAACTATTGCTAATTTTAATCCCTTATCTTTTAGCTTTAATAGCCCATCTTCCACGTGATCATAAGATTTTATGTATTTATCATGGCAATTAAGACAGTATCTTATGTATTCATCAACTAATTCATCAGCTCTCTCTTTATCATATTCACTCAATACATCCTTAAGTGGTATACCAAAGGATTCTACAATTTCCTCCTTTCCTATATTTAATCCTAAATAATTATTTAATACATAATTAAAGGAAGTCAATATTAATTCATTGGTATCTATTATTGTACCATCTAGGTCAAACAGTATTGCTTTAATCATATCTTTCTACTCCTTATTTATAAGTAATTTTAGCGGTATGTACCACTTTGAATAACTAAATCCATGGTTATCTCTATATGCACCCTTTATATCCTTCACCATCACTGTAGCTCTTTTATTAATATTGCTAATTATTCCTTCATACAATATACCTTTGTATTTAAATTGAACAACTTGTCCTTTAACAAATGAGTTATTTATGGTCTTATTTAAGGCATCGTTACTCTTTAATATTTCATGATAACTACTTGTATGTCCAAATAAATTAAAGGCTATATTTTTAAATCTTTCACCTTTACAATTAGAGCTTCCATACTCACTAAATTCTATGACATGGCAAAGCTCATGCTCTAAAATAAGCATAAGAGCTTCTAGTGCATCCTTAGCTTCTATTCCACATACAAATTTACTTCTATTATCTTCTATATATTCTTTTATGACTCTATTACTTATTCTAATCTCATAGGTACATTCTCTTCCTCTTTTTGAAAAGATAGTCTTTCCACCACTTGAAGTCATCCTATTGGATAAGGATACTTTAATACCCTTTGGTATAGCATTTACTAAATACCCCTTTAATACATAACCATCGTATATATTTATAAGGTTAGAAATATTTTCTAATGTCAAAATATCTATAGAATTTAGCACAATAATTTTATGTCTTCTGCAAAAATCTTTCTTTATAAAATCTCTCATATTCACTTTATCATTTTTGTTAACTTCAGTGTCAATCATTAAGTATGTACTACCTTCCTTAAATAGATTTTTTCTATAAAAATACTGAGCATGCATTATAATTATATTACATGCTCAGCGCTTATCTAATATTTAGAACATTTTAACACAGACTAACTTAATATTTTATTGATTTATATATAAGTCTGCTTAATTGATCTTTTTCTTTTGCACCTTCTATACTTCTTAATATTTCCTCATTAATCTTACTTATATCAATATTTAATTCTTCAATATGACTTTCTAAGGAATTTATTGCATTTAAAAGCCTTGTCTTTTTATTATCTTTAACTATTACCTTATCTGCAAAAGATTTAAGAGCAACATATGTGGAGATTAATACATCTTCATTCTCTACAAATTCTTCATGATTTTCCACAAGATATACTACAGCTTTAGTTAGTAGATTTTTATATATTTCTATACCTTCACCGTGGTGAGTAAAAGCTACTATACTTCTAGCAGTATATATAACCTTATCTATTTTAGCATCCTCTACAGATTTACCAAAGGCACCACTTGCTAATTGTTGTGTTGCTAACACACGTAGGAATTCTGATTTATCTATACCCTCATCCATTAAATTTTCTAACTGCAATTCATCTAGACTTTGACTATAGTAGAACTTCGGAGAAATTATATTTGTATCACCCTTATTGAAATCTATGTTAACTGGTAAGAATTTTCTCATAACTCCTCCCAGTACAGGTTCATAAATTTCTTCTATTAAAATAAAGGATGTTTCATCACTTATAATTCCAATGTCAGTAGATAACTCTATAATCTTATTTTTCATAGCCTCATGAACTTCTCCACGTTCATAGACGATTCTATTCTCTAAAGATTCTATTCTTTTCTTATACCAAACCTTTTCAATTAAATTTGCATTAACCTCTAAGTCTAATTTAGTTAGAACTATTCTTCGTTGTATTCTTCTATCTCCAACCATACCATTAAGAGTAACAATACCTTCTAGATTCCCATCCATCTTAGCAAATATTGAAAATGGTTCTCCATCATACATATATTCTATGGTTCTAGGGTAAGTTTTCTCAACCTTCATTCCACCCCAATCAATTTCAATATCTGTTATTTGTAGTCCTCTTATTCTATTGAACTGATTTAAGATTACATCTTCTATTCTAATACTTCTATTAATAAATTCTGCTTTTCCAAAGGTAATTCTTGCTATTTTATTGATGAAATAGGTATTAACAGAGGCATCTATTCCAAAAGGAAAAATTCTGCTTCCTACGCAAGTTTTTTCTACATAATCAAGGATATCTTTCTCATCATCCACTACGTCATCAGTAAATAAAATGATAGTATTTTCTTCTCCCTTATCTTCATTTAAAAAGGCATATTTTATTCCATCAAATATATTAGCATCATTTTCACAAGCTAACTTATCTATCCACTTAGATGCTTCCTTTAAATTTTCATCATTAAATTCAACTCTTCTACTCTCTGAAAAATGCTTTAGGGTGTCACCCATAGCAACTATGTTAAAGGTATCACCTTTATATAAATTTCTAAGACATAAGTGTAAAGCAGTTTTAGCCTCCTTTAACTTATCTCCTTCCATGGATTCTGATATGTCTATAAGGAATATATAGTTTCCATTTTTCTCTTCTACATCCTCTTCAATTTCAGGTAGAAATCTCAAATAAACAATTCCATTGTCTTCGCTATAATTCTCATATATAATTCCACTTGTTTCACTGGAATTTTCCTCTAAATAAATTGTCATAGCACTATCCAGAATTTGCTCTTCACCATGAAGGGTTATTTTGTATAAATTGCTCTCATCATCCTCTTCTTCTTCTACCTGAATTTTATGAGTATTACAAGAAAATTTAGCACTTTCAAAGGTCTCTACTAATAGATTTAAAGATAATTTATAGTCTTCTTGTTGACTTTGTTCTTCATTATATGGATTTTCTGGAAGTACAATCTTAGGTATAATTAACTTAAGCTTGGAATGTTCATATACTAGCTCTTCAATATAAGAGATCTTTATAACTACAGTTTCACCTTTTAAAATTGTTCCAATTGACATTTTAAAATAGTTGTTATTTAGTTCTTCTAATATAAGTTTACTTCCTGAATCTTCTCCAATATTTTCATAAATTTTCTCTATTTCTTTTTTATCTTCTACTTTACCTTTTATAACACTGCCACCTATATTTGCTTCAAAACCTGAAATAACAGCAGTATCTGGTATAGGGAAGGTATAAATTCCTTTTACATCATCTTCACCTATATTTTCATAAACATGGCTAATTGTAAATTCAACAAACTCTCCACAAATATTACCGTCTATATCTACCTTTTTTAACAATATTTCTCCCTTAGAAATATTGTTCTGTAACTTTTCATATTCCATAACCTCACTCCTTTTATGTTATCTACATTTCCTTCAGAAGGCGTTTTCCTCCTTCTGAAGGATAAATTATTATCTAGGGACTTAGCCATAGTCATATAATTTAATATAAAAGTTTCTATAAATTATATTGTACTACATAACTTCTTTTATTACTCTCAAAGCATTCCTATATAATATTTTTTCTATATGACTTTCATGATATCCTTCTTTTTGTAATGCGGTTATGAGTTTATCTATCTCTCCCATATTACTAATTTCTAGGTTTTTAGGATTTATTCCATCAAAATCACTACCAAGGGATAGTACATCTATACCCCCAACATTACAAATATGATTTATATGTTTAACCATATCTTCAACAGCACTTTTACTTCCGCCTTCTATTAAGAAAGATTTTTCAAAGTTGATGCCAGTTATGCCCCCCTTTTCACTGAGAGTTCTAATCATATCATCAGTTAAATTTCTGCTGTGATTACATACAGCTCTACTGTTTGAATGTGATGCTACAAAAGGTTTCTTACTATATCTTGCCACATCATAGAACCCTCCATCGGATAGGTGTGAAACGTCAATAATCATGCCTAGCCTATTCATTTCTTCAAGGGTTTCTAATCCAAAGGTTTTTAACCCTTTATTTCGAAACTCTTCTCTGCAATTTGGATAACCTATACTATTTTCATAATTCCAGGTTAATGTCATTAGTCTAACTCCTAGGTCATAAAAATTTCTTAAATTCTTAAGAGAGCCTTCTATAGCTTCACCTTCTTCAATGGTCAAGAAAGCTGATATTTTATCCTCCTCCTTATTCACTTTAAAATCCTCATAATTTTTTGCTACAGATATTTCATGATTATTTTTTTCTAATTCTTCATAAAATTTATTTAGCATATCCATGGCTCTATTAAATGCCTTAGGATGCTCATTAAGATCAATAAACAAGGCAAAAAATTGTGCTAAGGAATTACCTTTTGTTAATTTTTCTAAATCAATAGCTAGATGATTTCTCTTTAATTCCATATCCTTATTATCTATTAAATGACAAATTGTATCACAATGTAAATCAATTATACTCATATTATATCCCCCTTAATTCTAAGACTATATCTTCTATTAAATTACGAATTTACAAGTTATTTATTACCATAAATATTAAAATTCTATCCCTATTATCTATATTATAAATTCTCCTTCTTTATTTATATATCCTTCTTTTTCATCTATTATAACCTTACATATTCCATTGTAAAAGTTATCTACTTCATGAAATTTAGGCTCTATAACTATATGACCTTTTAAATCTACAAAACCCCACTTCTCGTTAATTTCAACAGAAAATAGACCTTCACTGTACTCAAGAACATTATCATACTCTATAGGTATTATTATGTTCCCATTTCTATCTATAAATCCATATTTATCTTCTATGGAAACTGCTGCATAATCTGTATTAAAATTATCTGCCCAGCTGTATCTTTTTTCAATAACAAAGTCACCAGAATTATTAATATATCCCCATATATTATCTTGGGATACAGCTGCAAGGCCATTAAGAAATTCGTTAGTAAAATCAAAATTTCCTTCTATCTTTATATTAAAGGTTTCATCCACATATACATTTTTACCTTCTAATCCCACATTTGCTAAACCCTCATTAAAATTGTTAGCATATTCATATATAAATCCGCTAATACACTGACCTTCCCAATTTATATATCCATAGTTCTCACCTTTTCTAACTATAGCGAGGCCATTCTCTTCAAACTCATTAGCTTCATCAAAGGTAGGTGATATAATCATTTTGCCATGTCTATTGATATATCCCCACTTTCCTAATATTTTCACTGCTGCAAGTCCTTCAGTGAATCCTTTTCCTTCTTCATATTTTACTTTTATTACCTCATTGCCTTGTAAGTCTATATATCCATATCTATGGTTTAACTCAACTAAAGCCATGCCTTCATTAAAATAATTTATATCATCATATTTGGGAGCTATTATGTAATCTCCTTGTCTATTGATAAAACCACATAATCCATCTATCTCTACAAAGCCCATTTCATCCTCAAAGTCATCGGCATAATCAAAAATAAAAGGAACTATAGTTTTTCCATTTTCATCTATATAACCATATTTATTATCTAATTCAACGGGATACATTTTCATAATCTTTTCTCCTTTGCTTTTTAAATATATGAATATTATACCATTTATACGAATAAAAAGTCTTATATTATCTTAATTAAAGATAACCTATTCTATATATTTAACTATTTAAAAACTATTATTTCATACCTTATATATTATTAATACAATGTCTATTTAATTATACTAATTGTTAGTAATTATAATTTATATTATAATTAAAAAGATGTAATAATAAGTGTAGATATCTCTACACAATACAAAGGAGTGTTAAATATATGAAAAATTGTATAGTAGCTCAATCTGGTGGTCCTACATCTGTAATAAATGCCAGCGCAATGGGAGTATTTAAAGCAAATGAAGAACTACACTATTTTGACAATGTATATGCAGGAATTAACGGTATTGAGGGAATTTTAAATGAAAATATAATAAATCTTTCTCAGATTGACAGTGAAGTTATTGACAGATTAATTTATACACCATCTTCAGGACTTGGATCTTGTAGATACAAATTAAAAACCTATGAAGATAACAAAGAAGAATACATAAAACTTTTTGAGATTTTTAAGAAGCATGAAATTGATACTTTCTTCTACATTGGCGGAAATGATTCCATGGATACAGTTCATAAACTTAGTAACTATGCAAAGGAGCATAACCTTCCTGTAAAATTCTTTGGAGTTCCTAAAACTATAGATAATGACCTTCCAGTAATGGATCATACTCCTGGTTTTGGAAGTGCTGCTAAGTTTATATCAACTATAGCCCTAGAAAACAAATTAGATGCTAGTGTTTATACTGCAAAAAATGTATTTGTTATAGAGGCAATGGGTCGTGATACAGGATGGCTAGCTGCTAGTTCTTGTATTGCTACATTGAATGGAGAACCAGTGGTAGATTTAATTTATCTTCCTGAAGTTGCCTTTGATGAAGCTAAATTTTTAAAAGATGTGGCTAAAAAATTAGAAGTAAAAAATTCTGTAATTATAGTAGTTTCTGAAGGAATAAGAACAGCAGATGGTACTTTCCTTGGCGAAATGGGTGGTACTGGTCTAGATAAATTTGGTCACGCTCAATTAGGTGGAGTTTGTAGTTATATCAAAAATGTAATCACTGAAAATGGAGTTTGCAAAAAAGTAAGAGCCATAGAACTTTCAACTATGCAACGTTGCGCAATGCACTTTGCTTCTCAAACTGATATTGATGAAGCCTTTAATTGTGGATTTGCTGCATTAAAACACTCTACAGAAGGTGAAAGCGGTTATATGATAGGTATTAAGAGAGTTTCTAATGCTCCATATAAATCAGAAACCTTTGCAGTGCACACTTCAAAAGTAGCAAACTCAATAAAATATTTCCCTAAGGAATGGATCAATGAAGAAGGTAACAATGTAACTAAAGAAGCTTATGAGTATACACTACCTCTAATCATGGGAGAACCAAAAATTCAATACGAAAACGGTCTTCCAAAATATGCTTTCATAACAAAATAGTATTAACAATTTAATTTGCCTATATTAAAAGGAGTGATTTTAAATAAAAAATCACTCCTTTTATAAATTAAATTTTCGCCTTTTTTTCAATGGTAGAAAGAGCATCTTTATCTGCGATAACAGTTAAATTAGGATGTAATTGTAATATTGAAGCAGGAACTTTTGGTGTAATTGCTCCTAAAAGAGCTTCATACAAAATGTCCGCCTTACTAATTCCATTTACTACTAAAAGAATTCGTTTTGACTGCATAATAGCCTTTATTCCCATAGTAATAGCATACTTAGGCACTTCTTCAATACTATTAAAGAATCTTGAATTAGCATCAATAGTCCTTTTATTTAACTTAACCTTATGAGTGTTCTTTTCAAAGACTTCTCCCGGTTCATTAAACCCTATATGTCCATTATGACCTATACCTAAAAGTTGAAGATCAATGCCTCCAAAATCTGAAATTAATTTATCATATCTACTACACTCTAAATCAATATTAGAAGCGAGTCCATTAGGTATATTAATATTATTTGACGGCATATTAATATGTTTAAAGAAATTTTTCTTCATATAAGAATGGTAACTTTGATTATGGTCTGGTGCCAAACCATAGTATTCATCTAAATTTACACTATGTACCTTCGAAAAATCCAATTCTCTATCATTGTATATATCAATTAACTGCTTGTATACTCCTAACGGAGTAGAACCAGTGGCAAGTCCTAATACAGAGTTTGGGTAAAGTATAACTTGAGCAGAAATTATATTGGCAGCTTTTCTACTCATACTTTCATAATCTTCTGCTTTAATAACATTCATTTTTATTCCTCCTCTGTGCTTAAGTTCAATTACAAATAGGTTGTATGCTCTCCTTAAGTTTAATTTAGTATATAATAGAATATATATTCTATTATAACATATATTACATAAATAAATTTTAATATAAAATTTAATTTCGTAACTTATGCCAATAAAAAAAGAGCGGAAAATAATTGCATCACCTTCCTATGAACTACTTTCAGGAATAGCTAATAGGAAAAATGTTTAAAATCCACTCTCTTATATTTTATATATTATAGAAGTTTGTAAAATATATCGTTTTATTAGGGTTCAGATCATTAATTATGTATTATCTAGATATATTTTAAGATTAATTTACTAGGTTATATATCTATTATTCTGTATCTTTATCATCCGCTCCTAATATATACTCAGGGTAAAATTGTGTTCCTTTTCCAGCTGTAACAGTAATTACATTATTAGTTAAAGCTACAGTAAAATTAGTTTTTAAAGATTGTGATGTTGGAAATTTACCATCAAAATATTTATTACCTATTTCCGTTATATCACTTTCATCAATAGGTCCTGAAGCTTTTATATCTCCCTCTATTATCTCGGTTTTAACTGCCATAGCTATGGCATTAGCATTTGAAACATCTGTTTTTTCTTTAGCTTCACTAACCTTAGACACCATTGTTGGTGCTACTGCTAAGGCTAATACACCTATTATACCTAAAACTACTAATAACTCAATTAAGGTAAATCCCTTTTTCTTAGATCTATTAATTTTCTTATTCATACTATTCCTCCTTTCCTTTTAATTTAAGAACTTATGTAACAATTTATGTACATAAACTATGTTATCCATTAAATACATTTTTATACAATATTTTATATTTTTATAATTATAAATATATTTTCTTCATAAATAAAAACACCTAGGCTTTATTTCAATCCTAGGTGTTTACGATATTTACATACTAATTCTCTGTTAACTTTTCATTACATTTTTCTTTTATAAGAAAAGCTTCATCATAATGATCATCAATAACTATAGCTTCTTCTGCACACTTTAATGCTTCTTTAAACTTTCCATCTTTAAAATATATTTTAGCTTTAAGCAAGTAGTATCTTTCATCATCAGACATCTCTATAGCATTATTAATAAAAGTTAAGGCTTTATCATATTGAAAATCAACTATAGCATAAAAATAATAGGCTATTATATAGTAAATTTTATCTTGCCTTGTATATAAATTAAATATACCCATTAAGAAACTAAGAATTTCCTTTCTTGAAAGAAAAGTTTTTCTTACGGTACCTCTATTCATATCTTTATAGGACATCTTAAATAAATAATCCACTGCTTCTGTGTACTTATATCTTCTAATATAAATACACACCTTATTTAAATTCATATATAAATCATTAGGTGCTAGGGTAAGTGCTTGTTCTATATATCCCATGGACTTCTCATATTCCCCAATCTCAAAATGAGTTCTTGCTAAAAGGTTAAAGTATTTACCATTGTCACTTTTTAAACTAATAGCCTTATTAAGATTATATATAACCTCTGAATAAGAAAAACAGTCTAAATTATGAACTCCAACTAAATCCTTTAAGGAGGTTTTAGAACTATTTAAAAGTCTCAACACTAATACAATTGCCCTTCCTTTTCTATAATACCCATGGGGACCATCACTTTTCACCTCAATGAGCCTATCATATATATTTATGGCTTTATTATAATTTTGTATCACTTTGTATACTGATTGGTTTTTTACAATAACTTCATATTCCTCACCTAATTCCAAAGATAACACTTCTATATAATCATACCAAAAATCATTATCTAGTTCTAAATTAATAGCCCTCTTACAGTTGTGTATTATTCTGTCACATCTATCATCTAAAGTTAAATATTCATCTTCCTTTATCCTATGAATTTCATCTCTAAGGAGATCTGACATACTTTTTTTATACTCATCATAATTTCCCTTATATATATCTTCAGCTTCATACATTTTTTTAATTATACACTCATAGCTTTGAACTTTTATATTATAAGGTGATTTCTTATTTCTAGTTATGCCATCTAATACCTCTAATGCCTCATCATATCTTTTTAGTTTCATAAAAATAAAACCTTTATGATACAAGTAATCATAGTAATCTCTATTTTTAATGCCTATAACTTCATTTAAAACCGTTAAAATTATATCTACATCCTTAGTAAGTGAAGTTCTTTCCATAACAGCATCAATAAAGTCCCTCACCTTATTATCTATATAGGTTTTATTAATGTACTCCCTATCCTCATACTCTGAATTGCTTTCTATTTGATATAGAATTTTATATATATTAATCATCCCTAAAAAGTAATCATTATCAATTAAAATATATTTTCCTTCTTCAACTAACTCTAGATATTTTACACTTACATATTCAGAACTACTATGATAGTGATCATTTTCTTCTTCCTTAAGAATAACTTGAAGAAGTTTCATATAGTTTTCATAAAGATTATAATAATCTCTTATATTTATAAATTTCTTTATGTTATCTAAATATTGATTTTTTAAAATTCCCCCTAGTCTAGCTAAATTTTCACCAAATATCTCTACATCTCCATAACTACTATAACTAGAGAGAGCATAATTAAGTCCTTCATAATAGGTTTCGAAAGCTTCTTCAAACCTATCTAATCTTTCTAAAGTTTTTCCTTTATGATTATAAATAAACTCATCTACTGTTATTCCAAAGGATAAATTTATATAATAAAGTGCTTTTTCATAATCTTCCTCCTCGTAATATGCAAAGGATAAAAGGTCATAAACTTCATCAGTTTTATTAAAGGTCATAGCCTTTTCTAAGGTATGAAAAGCATCCTTCATTCTATCCAGCTTAAGGAGCATCTTTCCCTTTAATATGTAATAATCATATCCTTTATCATGATCTATCACACTATCTAATTTTAACAGTATCTTTTCAGCTTCTACCTTGGTTATATTATTATAATTATCATATTTTTCTTCTATGTTAAATTTGTTGTAATCCATATTCCCTCCTAAACATAAGATAAGCCCTACGCATCCATATTCAATTTTACCATATATGGATATAAATCTAAATTAATAAATGATTAACTTTCATATATTGTCATATTATTTATATTTCATATGGACTATAATTACTATATATTTCTTTAAAATATGGTAATATATAATTAAAAACAAAATTTAGGAGGCAATTGAAAATGCAGAATATTAATAGTGAAAATTACAAAACTGCTATATTTGCTGGTGGCTGCTTTTGGTGCATGGTATCCCCTTTTGATGTATTAGATGGAATTATAAGTGTTACTTCTGGGTATACTGGAGGTGAACTTAAAAGCCCTACCTATAAAGATGTAAAATCTCAAGGTACAGGTCATTATGAAGCTATTAAAATTATATATGATTCTACTATCATCTCCTATGAAAAGCTCTTAGATGCCTTTTGGAGACAGATAGATCCAACGGATGATGAAGGTCAATTTCAAGATAGAGGTTCTTCCTATATTGCTGCTATCTTCTACATGGATGAGAATCAAAGAATAATTGCTGAAAAATCTAAAAAAGTTCTAAATGATTCAGGTAGATTCCCTGAAGAAATAGTTACTAGGATTCTTCCGGCATCAACCTTCTATGAAGCAGAAGAATATCATCAAGAATTTTATAAAACCCATCCTACAGAATATAAAAAGGATAGAAGTATATCTGGAAGAGATGAGTTTATAGCAAAATATTGGGGTGATGATTATTATAAAATATATGAAGACTAAAATATTTTAAGATTGGATGTGCTGTTATGAAAAAACAACATAGTGAATTATTTAAAATCCTTATCAATGCCTACTATAATGATAAATTAGAGAATGTTATTGAAGAATTATTAAAGGATAATATAGTTGATAAAGAAGCCTTAGCGGGAGAAATTTCTTCTCTCTGTGGAGTGAATTTGTCCTTTAGTAATAATTACATAGAAGATTTAAAAAAAGCCATAAATAATTATGAATCAGATCATAAAATTGTTAATAAAATTAAACTATGTAAAATGGAGTGTAAAGTAGATTGTGATGGAAAGACAAAATGTCAAGAAAGCTGCCCCTTTGATGCTATTTTATATGATGAAAAAACTAAGTGTACTTATATAGATAATGATAAATGTACTGATTGTGGGTTCTGTGTGGAAGGATGTCCAACTGGAAGCATTCTAGATACTGTTGAATTTATGCCTCTTGCTAAACTTTTAAAGGAAAATACTCCTGTAGTAGCTGCTGTAGCCCCTGCTATAATGGGTCAATTTGGAGATAGCACCATTGAACAACTTAGAACTGCCTTTAAATCTCTTGGATTTACTGATATGGTGGAAGTAGCATTCTTTGCAGATATGCTTACCCTTAAAGAAACCATTGAATTTGATGCTCATGTTAAAACTAAATCAGATTTTATGATTACATCTTGCTGCTGTCCTATGTGGGTTGGCATGATAAAAAAAGTATATAAGGATTTATTGCCACATACATCTCCTACTGTATCTCCAATGATTGCAGCTGGTAGGGTGTTAAAAAAATTAAACCCAGATGTAAAGGTAGTATTTATAGGACCATGTGTAGCAAAAAAGGCAGAAGTTAAATCTCCTGACTTGATTGGTGACATTGATTTTGTTCTTACTTTTGCAGAATTACAAGAGATTTTTGAAGCCTTTAATGTAGTTCCAGAAACCCTTGAAGGCACTACCTCCATGGAATATGCATCACGAGGTGGAAGGCTTTATGCACGTACCGGTGGAGTTTCAATTGCCATTGAAGATTGCATAGAAAGAATGTTCCCTGAAAAATATAAACTTGTAACTCCTATTCAAGGTAACGGAATAAAAGAATGTAAGGAAATATTACAAGATCTTCAAAAAGGTATTATAAAAGGAAACTTCATTGAAGGAATGGGATGTGTAGGTGGATGCGTTGGTGGGCCAAAAGCTATTGTCCCTAAAGATAATTCTAAAATTGCCGTAGATACCTTTGCAGATAACTCTAAATATAAAGTTGCCTACGATAGCCCAGTAATGAATGGAATCTTAGATGCCATTGGCATATTCACCATAGAAGATTACAAAGATGAAAACAAAACTGAAATATTTCATAGAGACTTTTAAAAACACTATCTCTATGAAACTTCCTACTAGATTAATTTATCTCTCACAAAAATTGAGCATGCACTTTAATATAAGTGGATGCTCAATTTTTTTATTTATATAATTCCTTCATTTTTTCAAAGGCTTCATTACTTAGAATGTGTTCTATGCGGCAGGCATCTCCATCAGCTACTTCTTTAGATACTTTTAAAGTGTCCATGAGATATTTAGTGATGAGAGTATGTCTTTCATATATTTCACTGGCCTTTTTCATGCCTTTTTCTGTGAGAGTTATCTCCCCTCCTTGTTCCATGGTTATAAACTCAGCTTTTTTCAGTATGCCCATGGCTCTGCTAATGCTAGCCTTTGTATAACCTAATTCATTTGCTATATCTATAGAACGTACAGAGCCCTTTTTTCTCTGAAGCAATAAAATAGTTTCTAAATAATTTTCTCCGGATTCATGTATTTTCATAATAATCTCCTGTATAGTTTCTTTTAACCTATTTTATCATAGGTTAAATTTTCATTCAACTTTCCAAAATTATTCTTTACTTATTTAAAATAACCCAATATATGAAAATTATTCTCATTTTCAGTTGACATCATAAATCATTTATAGTAAACTCAAAATATAGGTTAGTTAAAGCTAACTTATGTTTTTCAATATTAGTTAGCTTGTGCATACTTAAAGGAGGGATTTATATGCCACTTACTATGGCCAAATCTGGAGAAAAAGTTTTTATAAAGAAAATTAATGGTAAAGAAGAAACGGTGAGATTTTTAAAAAGCCTAGGATTTATTGTAGGTGAAAGTATAACTCTTATTTCAGAGTTAGGTGGAAATATAATTATTAATGTTAAAGATAGCCGTATTGCTATAGATAAATCTATGGCAAATAGGATTATTATATAGGAATTATTTTAGGAGGTAATTATGAATACATTAAAGGATGTAAAGCCAGGACAGACTGTTACAGTACTTAAAATTCAAGGAGAAGGTGCTGTGAAACGTAGGATTATGGACATGGGAGTTACTAAAGGCTCTTCTATTCATCTTAGGAAGATAGCTCCCTTAGGAGATCCTATTGAGATAACTATTCGAGGATATGAACTTTCTATTAGAAAATCTGATGCTGAAAAAATATTAGTTGAATAGTTTTTGATTCTAAAATTTTCATAGAGTTAAATCTATGTATATTTTTCATTAGTAAGTTAGCATTGGCTAACATTTAGGGGGGATTAAAATGGGTATAAAAATAGCTCTTGCTGGAAACCCAAACTGTGGTAAGACCACAATTTTCAATGAACTTACAGGGAGTTCCCAATATGTAGGAAACTGGCCTGGAGTAACTGTAGAAAAGAAAGAAGGAAAATTAAAAGGACACAAGGATGTAACTATCGTTGATTTACCAGGGATTTATTCATTATCACCTTATACCTTAGAAGAAGTTGTAACTCGTAATTTCTTGATTGATGAAAGACCAGATGTGATTATTAATATAGTTGATGGATCAAATATTGAAAGAAATCTTTATTTAACAACTCAACTCGTAGAACTTGGAATTCCTGTAGTTATAGCCTTAAATATGATGGACGTAGTAAATAAAAATGGAGACATAATAAACACTTCAAAGCTTTCTAAGTCACTTGGATGTGAAGTATTAGAAACCTCTGCCCTTAAGGGAAAAGGTCTAAAGGAATTATCTGATAAGGCTGTAGAAATTGGTAAAAGTACTCCAAAGGTTACCTTATTAAATACCTTTAGTAAGGATACAGAAGAAGTTATAAGTAACATAGAAAAACTGTTAAAAGGAAATTCTTTAATAAAAAATCCACGTTGGTTTTATATTAAACTCTTTGAAAGAGATGAAAAAGTTCTAGAATATTTAAAACTAGATAACAATACAAAAGATAAATTAGATAATTTAATTAATAACTATGAGGAATCTCTTGATGACGATGCGGAAAGTATTATTACCACTGAACGTTATGACTACATAGGTAAAATAATTACCTCCTGTGTTAAAAAGAAAAACAATTCTAACTTAACTACTTCAGATAAAATAGACAAAGTTGTGACTAACAGATGGCTTGCCCTTCCAATTTTTGCACTAGTAATGCTAGGTATATATTATATTGCAGTTACTACTATTGGAGCTATAGTCACTGACTGGGTAAATGACACCCTTTTTGCTGAGCTCATTCAAGGGAATGTTTCTGACTGGTTAATAAATATGCAGGTAGCTGACTGGTTACATGGACTAATTGTAGATGGTATTATCGGTGGTGTTGGTGCCGTTCTTGGATTTGTACCACAAATAATGGTATTATTCTTCTTAATATCTTTACTAGAAGACTGTGGTTATATGGCTCGTGTAGCCTTTATCATGGACAGAATCTTCCGTAGATTTGGTCTATCTGGAAAATCTTTTATCCCTATGTTAATAGGTTCTGGTTGTAGTGTTCCTGCCATTATGGCAAGTAGAACCATTGAAAATGATAGAGATAGAAAAATGACTATAATGCTTACTCCATTTATTCCATGTAGTGCTAAACTACCAGTATTTGCGCTACTAGCTGGTGCCTTCTTCCCTAGTCAACCTTGGGCAGCACCATCAATGTACTTCTTAGGTATAGCCATGGTTATACTTTCAGGAATAGTACTTAAGAAAACTAAGTTATTTAAAGGTGATCCAGCTCCTTTTGTTATGGAACTGCCACAATATAGAATACCTAGCTTAAAAGGACTTCTTATCCACATGTGGGACAGAGGAAAAGCCTTTATCATAAAAGCTGGTACTATTATCTTTGTAGCTTCAGGTCTTGTATGGTTTTTACAATCCTTTAGCTGGTCTTTACAAATGGTAGACGCGCAAGATAGTATATTAGCTTCCATTGGAAACGTAATAGCTCCTATATTTGCACCTCTAGGATTTGGTAACTGGCAATCTGCCGTTGCTACTGTAACAGGATTCTTAGCTAAAGAAAATGTAGTTGCTACCTTTGGTGTACTATTTGGATTAGGTGCTGAACTAACAGAAAGTGATCCTAACTTAGTTTCAACTATGGGACAACTATTTAATGTAGTTAGTGCTTACTCTTTCATGGCGTTCACCCTACTAGCTGCTCCATGCTTTGCGGCTATTGGTGCTACAAAACGTGAAATGGGCTCTTGGAAATGGACATTTATCGCTATAGGATATCAAACAGGTTTGGCCTATGTGGTTTCCTTAATCATTTATCAAGTTGGACGCTTAATCTTTTTATAAAGGAGGTGTTACTATGGCAACATTTTTAATCGGTGCTGTAGTTATAGGTGCTATGATATTAGTATCAGTAAAACAATTTAAGAAACAATCTCAAGGTGACGGTTGTGGCTGTGGTTGCTCAGGTTGCTCCCAGGCTAGCAAGTGTCATAGATAAAATAAAGGGGCTTTTGCAAAATAGATAACTCTATTTTGTGATTGTCCTATCAAAAAAACTGAAATCAAAATTTGATTTCAGTTTTTTTATTGAAAATATTTCTGAAAATATAATCTTTTATTTAAATTATGGTTTAAACTAATCTTATTGTTGTATCTTCCTTCAACTCTTCTTTTAATCGCTTTCTTAAGTTTTCTAATAATAATTCTATGTCCTCATGATTTTTTATAGCCCTTTCATCCTTAACCAATTCCATCACACTAAGTACTTTAGCAATGTTTTCTCTTCCAGTTTCTAAAGTAATTTCATTTAACCACCTTAACTTTAGTTTCTCTCCAAGTTTATACATTGATAATATAACTGGAAAACTCTTTGAACATAGAGTTTTCTTAGTAAGGTTTTCAAAGTCTTCATTAATTTTACCTTCAAATTCATTATAGAAATCATAGCCCTTCAAGTTTTCTATAACTTCATCCTTACAAGCTTTAATAAATTCTATTGCTGGAGTTATATCTTTATTTAATAGATCTAACACCCTATTATTATACTTTTCTATAAGTGGTGGTAGCTGAGGAATCCTGTTATATGGCTCTTTCATCCTTAAAATACCATATAGTTCTTCTACTAGTCCTTCTATTTCAGAATCATATATAAATTCCTTATTTTCTTCAAAGGAATTAAGGATGTCTGTAGCAGCATCAAAGATTATTCTCTGCTCTCCTCTTACATTTAAGTCAACTGTATTGTTTTCTTTTCTATAAAAAAATCCCTTTATATTATCAACATAATCTATATAGTCTAGGAATTCTTCTTCTAAATCATAGACATACTTAAAAAATTCTTGGATGTCATCTATATTAAGTAGACCTTCAAATAAATTTTCACCTAGAAATACTATTTCTTTTCCAGGATAATCTTTATTTATTGAATAATTAAAATTCATATCCTTAATTTTCTTAAGTTCTTCTTTGCCTAATTCTTTGAAATACTTCATTAGAAGTTCTTCATCATTAGGTATAGAGCCTCCTCCAAAGAGTTCTTTAATTAACTTCCTAGCTGCATCTATATATTTACTAGGTACCTTTTCTCTACTAATAACTATAACCTTTTCTTCATACTCTCCCTTAACTAGGTAATCTACTATATCATTGCTATTAGAAGACACTACCTCATTAGCATATATAATACTTATATATTGCTTTTTAAATAGCTTCAGGAGTATCCCTTGAATATCTAGATCCTTCCAACCATAGGGTGGACTTGTAAATCTAGCTAATATGCTTTTCACCGTTAATTTAATACTTCTCATGGTACTAGTTAATATATAATTATTTACTTCCTCCAAGGCTAATTTATTTGCCTCATTATCTTCTATAGTTCTTTGACGAGTATCAGCTTCCACTATATTATATAGTTCCCTACTATTATATGTAAACTCTGTAATGTAGTTTATTTTGTTAAACCTTGAATCTACAAGGGTTCTTAATCCCTCATTGATTCTACTCACTAAACCTTTTACCTTAATGTTTAAAAGAGAGCCACTTACATATATATCTGACCATCTTAAAGCTTCCTCTATTAAGAATTTAGCCCTTTTTAACCTGAGTTCTCTTTCCTTAGTTTTTTTTATCTTAATATCCTCCATGTGAATAGTTGATATTAGGGTACCTTTAAGCCTTATATAACCCTCTATTTTAAGTATATTTTCAATTTCCTCTATATAATTATCCTGGTTTGATATATCAATTATCACATTATTTTCTCTATCAGATAATTCCTTAAGATAATTTTTACTAACCCCTTCTACTAAATTATAATTAGCAGTTATAATCCTAATTCCTACAGGATTTTTTTTAGACCCTCTTACCTTTTCATCTATTAACTTATTAAAACTAAAAGAATAAATTTTAGAATAGGCAAACTTAGAATTTTCATATATATGTTCAAAAACTATCTCACCTATCCTTTGAGCAATCTCTCCACTATCAATTGTCATATTTTTTATCTCTTTATTTACCTCTTGTTCCTGAATTGTTAAAAATACAAATTCATCACCATTTTTTTCAACCAGAGTTTCTCTGATAAGTTTACTTAATGACTCTTGCACCTGCTCCTTAACTTCTTTCTTTGAGGCTTCTATATTATCTATTAAAAGAGTAGATAAGTTCTCAATATTACCCTTTATTCCCCTAGCATATTTTATAAGGAATAGTAATTTAAGGACTTTAACATCATAGCTATTTAGCTTTTCATTATTTTCAGCATAACCAATAACTGTTCTAATAGAAGGGTCTAAAAAAGTTTCTATAGTATTATAAAAAGCTGAGAATGGAACTAAGGTTCCTATGTTTTTGTCCATATACTCAACTGCCACTTGCTTATACGCTCCCAGTAAACTTCTCTCGCCTTTAGACAAGCTTCTTCCAGCTACTCCATGGCTTCTTATGCCATTAAAAACATGTTGTAATAAGTTAAACTGATAAGGTACAAAGGGATAAACCTGTGCAAAATTATCCATGTCCTTATATAATTTCATGTCCACAGTATCTGCGGTGAAGGTTAAAAGATTTCTAATAAAAGATTCTCTCTCCTCATATAGACTTTGTAGCATCTCCATTGCCTGAGTTTTTTTTCTCAAAATACGTTTTTTAATTACTTCATCCACATTAGCAGAAGATAATGACAATCTTGTATTAAACCTTCCTTGAATCTTAGAAAAGTCATTGCCTTTACCTAAAGTAAACACATCTAAATCCTCTTGAGATGTAACAATAACCCAGCATCTACCTTCACATTTGCTACCTAAATCCTCCACCACTGTCTGAAGATTTAGCATAAGCTGAGTATCTTCTCCTAAATATTGGCCAATTTCATCTATTAAAAATACCACATGATGATTATTTCCCTTTAAATCACAATACTCCCTAACCCTAGAAGAAAACTTATCTATAGTTAAGGAATAATTTTCTTCACATTTACTATACCAGTTTCTTGCAGCATCTTCACTCATCTTAGTAGCCTTTGATAAAGCCTCTATTAAGGCATCCTCTTCATAATAAAAATCTTCCCTACCCTGAGTCCAAGGTTTTCCTGATATATGATGAAACACTTCTTTAAAATCTTCATATACCCCATCTTCAGTCATCTGTCTTTCCATATCAGCAATCCAAGGCATAGATCCACAAAAACCCTGCATTTCATTGAAAACCCTATTAAGTACATTAACAATAGCATCCCTATGGGATTCTGAAGCCCGGTCAGACTTAGAATCTATATTAAAAAGGATAGTATCTGTAGATTGGTTCTTTATAAGCTCCATATTCCTTAGGGTAGAATCCTGTAGTTCCTTACTATAAAAATAGTCTAAAGTACTTTTATTTCCTATGGTTTCATTAGATAAAACATAGGATAAAATCTTTAAAAAATGAGATTTACCGCTACCGAAAAATCCTGAAATCCATACTCCAATCCTATCAGTACTATCTAATATGCCTCTGCTGTATGCCTCAAAAAACTCATTAAAATTACTACGTAGCTCATCCGTAATCACGTATTCTTCAAGTTCCTGCTTTATATTCTCCTGGTCACATTGACCTACCTTAATTACACCTTTTATATCTCTATTAATTTCTTTCTCAAATAAATCCTTTAACTTTATGTTCATTTTGTTCCCCCTGGTTACTATTAACTTATTCCTAGACCTAGGTTATAAACAGGCTTTTCACTTAAGCCTTATGTAAACTTGCTTTAATATTATACCATATTACAACTAGCTGTAGACATTAATATAAAGCATATACGAATTCTATGGTTAATAATGTAACTTTAAACATTATTTACATACTATATTACATATGATTTAATATAAGTAAGAGAATATTTCCATATACTTATGGAAATAGAAAGGGGTACAGCTATAGTTAATAAGAAATAATAAGGGGTGCATAAAATGATAGAAAAGGGATTAAATAATTTTTTTTGGGGATTCTTGTTTATATCTTTAAACTTTAGAATTTGTGGTTTTGATATACTCCCCGATGTAATTGGATTTATACTATTTGCTATGGCATTTAGTCAGCTTAAAGAGCATAGCGAGCATTTTTCAAAGGCTTCAACATTAAATATCTTTACCCTAATACTTTCTATTTTTTCAATATATGAAGTTAAAAACAATAACGGTGGTATCACCTTTGGAATTTTAGGACCATTTGGTATTCTAGTAGGATTAGCTTCCTTAATATTAACCTTATATGTAATATACAATTTATTCATGGGTATGAAAGAAATGCTTAACAATCATGATAAACATATGTTAGCTGAAGAAGCTGATGATAGGTGGAATCAATATAAAGCATTAACTATTGCAAGTATATTAGCTTTTATAGTAATATTTATACCTGTAATAAATATCTTATATGTGTTAGGGTTATTTATTTTTGGTATAGTTTTCTTAGTAAAAACCATGCAATATTTTAGTAGTTGTAAAGATAGCTTTATTACCTCATAAAATTTCTTAATAAAAAAGTATTTGTTAACACCTTGATATCTGTAAACAACTTATATATTTAGTCTTAAAATCATTCACTATTCTTTATAAAGTGTTGAGCATGTAATTTAGTATTATTGCTAGTACATGCTCAATATTTATTAAAATCCTATGATTTTCTTCGCACATTCTTAATTACAAATCCACTTTTAGGTAATGTAGGCATTCTTACTAAACTATAAGTTAAATCTTGATCAGGAGTTTCAAACTCAATTTTGTTAACAAGAAAATCAAGGTATGCTTTCATTATTTCCATAGTGATATTCTCCCCAGGGCAGCGATGTCCCTTAAAGGGATTACCTCCACCTTGAGGTATGAAATTAAATAAGTTATCCTCCCATTCCTTAAAACGCTCTGGGCAAAACTCATAGGGTTTATCCCAAATTCTAGAATCGTGATTCGTGCCATATACATCAAGTAATACAAGCATTCCTTCTTTAAATTCATAATTACTCCAATTGAAATCCTTTTTTACTATCCCACCAAGAAAAGGTGTAAATGGATAGTAGCGGCGCACTTCTTGTATGAACATTTCAAGATAATCACTACCACCTTTTAATAGCTTTTCTTTATATTCTGGATGTTTATATAGAGCTAAAGCTGTAAATGTAATAAAAGTTGAAATAGCAACAATGGGTCTTAGTACGTTTATAAGTTCTATTGCTGCCATTTCGTCACTAAGTTCTTTACCATGAAGATCTTTATGAAAAGCCATTGCATAAAGTGCTGAATCTTCTTCTATCTTTAGCTTGTAAGAGCGTACATCTTTTATTATACCAACTATCCACTCTTCAGCTTTATTTCTTGCAATTCTGCCTTTCCAGTGACGTGGTCCAACTGCTCCAAATGCATCAACCATTGCACTAAAATCCTCAGCTATCTCTTTAACATCAGATTCTATTAGCGGAACTCCAGTCCACTTGCATGCAACTCTACATAAAATCTCTTTAGATTCTTGAAAAAGTATGACTTCATCATTGACTTTCCACTTATCAATACTAGCTTCCAAATCCTCTGATACAAGTTTTGCTAATTGTTCCCCATGGAATGGTGTCATTAAGGCCATGAAAAGTTTCTTTCTATGAAGATGTTCTTCTCCATCCATTGTTTGAATGGCATTCATACCAAATAATGTTTTTTGTATTCGTTTGGGTAATGCATTATTTTTTTTAAATCGTTCTTGGTCATAAAATATTTTTGCTCCTTCTCCCCCACTAATGCAAATAACTTTTTTCCCTAATAGTCGAGTCTCAAAAATATTAGTCTTAAACTGATCCATTCTATTTTTTATAAACATATATCCTTCCCGAGATAAATTAAAAAAACTCTCTATATCTTTATCTTTTTTATCAACTTCATCTATTATCATCTACTATCTACCCCTTTCTATCCACCTATATTTCCCACACTATCTAAAAATATTCGTGAAACTCAAATTCAATAGATTTTTATTTAAAAATTATAAAGCCAATGCTTAATTTAAAATCATAAGCACTGGCTTTTTACTATAACTATTAGTGTACATTAAAGATAAATATAAAGATATACACCTATGTAGTTTGGGTGGGTATCTTTATATATTACTATTCATTTATTTCTTCTGAAGTATGAGTTTTCTTTCTATATTCTTTTGTAGCTAAAAATGGCAAATAAATAATACTAAAAATCACAAAGGACAAAAGGACATCTTGCCACCTAATAACAGTATTTGAACCATCTGCACCAAAGAGTAGAAAACCAAGATTATTGTTTAAATAATGTATCATGGACACAGCCCAAATATTTTCCGTCTTAAGATATACATAGCCAAAGAAAACAGAGTAACATATACAAACTATAAGCTGAGTAACTATGCTATAAAAAGAGGTCTCTGGACTATAATAAAATAAATTTATTGGGAAATGCCAAAGTCCCCAAATTACTCCAAGTAAAAGTACACCCCATCTTTTACCAAACTTGTCCTGAAGTACTGGTTGTAAGAAATACCTCCATCCGTATTCCTCTCCAAAGAAAAGAAAATAAGTAAATAAAAAATTTAATGGTAAAAGCAGAAGTAATTTAAAAATAGTCGGATACTTAAGGTATGTAAAAAAATCATCAAGGGATCCACTTATAGCACAGGATATTAAATTTGCTAATAAGTAAAGTACAACAAAAATAAGAATATAGAATAATGATTTCTTACCATTCTTTTTTATGCTAAGTCCAAACTCTTCCCTGGTTTTGCTATCTTCAATACCTAGCATAATAAGTCCCAGAAAACTTCCTGCTGTGACTAATATTCCAGCTACAATCTCTGGCTCACCATATCCAGTAAAGGTCTGTATAGAAAGTATAATTACTGATACCATTGAGAAAATCAAAAATACTCCAAAAAACTTTTTAGGTGCCCTTGTTCTTATTTCCTTGTTACATAAGAATGCAAACATAACTCCCATGGATGGGTAATACATTTGTACGAGGGGAAATGCACCTACAGCCCCTTTAGAATATGCAAAAGCCATTAAAAATCCCATTAATGCTGTAATTCCAAAACATACTATAAAGAATATAATAACAGTACCTTTGCCACTGTGTTGCTTATCCAAATTTTCCATAAATATTCTCCTTATATTTATTACTGTTATACTAAGATAAGTTATATGTATATTTATGTAATTTCATTATATAACTAAGTTTTTACCTCATATAACTAAGTTGCTACATTAAAATATAATAAATAAAAAACATAAATATTCAACAACTTCATTATATCAAAATTACTAAATATATACAAATCATGGTATTTACCTTAAATTAAAGTAAAACATTAAAGGATTAATTTACCATAAAAAAATATATTGTACATTAAACTAAAATATGATATTATAATCTCACATCAAGGAAATGACTAATAAATAAAAAGTTAAATTTCTGGAATATGCGTTAAACTCTTATTTTGAACCTACATTTAATTTTAGGGAGTTCAATATTTAAATGAGGAAATGTACCTTCTTGTGAGTCCTTTTCACGGCATTGAGGGCGATTGAGACATCTGTGAGGACACCCACCTATCGTGAGATAGGCTTCAAAATTAGAGTACCGGTATTTTGGATTTTATATTAAAATTTAAGCCAAGCTTATAGTCTTAAGCGTTGGCTTTTTGTTTTTATCCGATGACTATCAGNNTTCTTCAAAATGGGAGTAAAGAGAAGTTACGTCCCTGGATAACGATTTCTACAACTTTTAACTAATCTAATTACAGTTACCTATAGTTATTAATTTAGACTTACCCACAATTCCATAGCTTCATCACGCTTACTACTTAACTCTTCTTTTTTGCAGTATAACTTATTAAGCTCTTCATAATCCAACTTGTCATCAGTCATGGTTACATCAATATCCTTTATTTCATTTTCAAGGCCTTCAATGATTCTTTCAACCCTAGCCTTTTCCACTTCCTTCTGTTTATCCTCATCAACCTTTTTAGGTTTCTTAACTTTTTCAGCTTTTACCACGGGCTCTTTAATCTCTTGTAGCTTAAGCTGCTCTTTTACATTTTTATAATAATCATAATTTCCAGGATAGCTTTTAAAACCATTGTCTTCAATGGCAATTACTCTTTCACTTATTTTATTAATAAAATATCTATCGTGGGATATGAAAAATATAGTTCCTTTAAAATCTTCTAGAGCTTCTTCAAAGTTTTCTATGGAGTCAATATCAAGATGATTAGTAGGCTCATCCAATATCAATAAATTCACGTCTTCATATAATAGCTTACCTAGTTTTAGTCTTATTCTCTCTCCCCCAGATAAATGCTTTACTTTTTTAAATACACTATTCCCATAAAACATGAATTTTGATAGATATTCACGTGCTTGACCTTCAAGTATTGAAATATCTTCTCTAAAGCACTCTAGTACAGTAAACTCCTCATTTTTAAAGGTGATTTTCTGTGGTAAATATGCAGCCATTACATTAGCACCTAATTCCACTACACCAGAATCTGGCTTTTCTTCATCTAAAAGCATTTTCAAGAAAGTAGTTTTACCACTACCGTTTGGGCCTATTAATGCTGCTCTTTCACCGAAATGAATCAATAAATCTACATCTCTTAAAATAACCTTATCATCAAAAGATTTAGAAATCCCTTTAGCCTTAATTGTCTCATTACCAGATCGTTCACCATCTTTAAAGTTAAGCTTCATATTCTTTCTTTCAAACTTTGGTTTTTCAGTTCTTACATATTGACCCCTGGTTCGATAAAATTTATCACTTTCAGTATCACTACTTTTCATTTTATCAAGCTTTTTTTGTAGACTAGCAGCTCGTTTAAAGAATTTATTATTATCTACCCTAGCTGCCCAATCCCTTAACTCCTTTATAGCGTTCTGTACATTCTTAATCTCCTTTTGCTGCTCCTTATATTGGTGAAATTGTTCAAGGATATTCTCTTCTTTTTGCTTTGAAAAATCAGAATAATTTCCTTTATAAGTCTTACTTTCCATATCCTCTATTTCTATAATCTTTGTTACCACATTATCTAAAAAGTATCTATCATGAGATACAATAATTACAATACCATTGTAGCTTTTAAGATAAGCTTCAAGCCATTCAGTTGACTCCATATCCAGATGATTTGTAGGCTCATCTAGTAGTAATATATCTGGGTTATCTATGAGCAGTTTGCCAAGGACAACCGTAGTTTTTTCGCCACCACTTAATAAATTAAATTCTTTATTTAAAAAGCTTTCATCTAATTTTAACCCAGTACAAATCCTACTTAATTTTTCTTCTGTATTGTATCCATCTTTAACTTCATATAATTCAACTAATTGGCTATACTGCTTCAGAGCTTTTTCTAAATTATTATCTTCTAAAAACTTCATTCTATCTTCTAATTCACGCATTTTATTCTCTATGCTATAAACTTCTTCAAAAGCTAATTTTAGAACATCAATAACCTTTATGCCATCTTCATACTTAGGAATTTGCTCAAGGTATGCACAAGTAGCTTCTCTAGGCTTACAAATGAAACCTTCATCATATCCTGGACTTGTAGCTCCCGGATACCCAATACAATAATTCATTGGTAACACTCCTGCTATTAACTTAAGAACAGTACTCTTTCCACTTCCATTAACCCCTACTATACCAACTTTTTCTCCTGAAAAAATCTGAAAGGATATATTTTTAAGAACAAGAGTTGCATCCATATATTTTTTTACACCATTTAATGTTAATTCGAACATAAAAATTCCTTCTTCCATCAATAATTCTAATTATGCATTTCATGGATAGGCACAAAAACACCTTAATTATTATAACTTTTTATTATTTAAAAATAAAAAACTGTAAGAAGATGGTTTCTTCTTACAGTCAGAAATACTCTAATACTATTATAATTTACTTAAATAAGATATAGGTTAAAAACATATTATTATGCTATATATCCCATTATATAACTCTTCAAAGCTTTTTCTCCAATAGTTAAAGCTTTTTGAAATATTATAAATTATAGTATCAATTTCAATAAAGTAAGTTACCTTCTAAATGCCTTATTCCATAAAGAGCACAATAATAAAACCTAAATATAATTAGGTAAATTAAAACTCATTATAAAATATATTAATTATTAAATTAAAATTAATATTAGCAAATAGCTGGTTTCATAACTTACTTCCTCCTCTTGGCGTTTTTTTTATTATACCATTTTTAATATATTATGTAAATACATTTAAAAACTGTATCAACATAGCTATTTAAATCCACCAATTTAAGACCTATACTATGATTTTCTGTGCATTTTCATGGGTATCATCATATTCTTCTCTAAGTAGTGAACACATATATCTATCAACTAGTTTCCCCTTATTTTTAACACTTTTTCTCATTAATCCTTCTACTTGAAATCCTAAACTGGTTAATAAAGCTAAAGAGCCTGTATTCTCCTTTTGTAAAGTTGCATATATCCTAGCTAACTTTAGTTCCTGAAATGCATACCTAATAAGCATTTGTGCTGCTTCTTTGGTATAACCCTTATTCCAAAATTTTTTTCTTATCCAATATCCAATTTCTCCATTTTCATATTGATAATTAATATTACTTAAGGAAACAACTCCTATAAAGTCATCTGTATTTCTATTGAAAATACCCAGTTCTATGCAAGAATCATCTTTTATAGAATTTAAGTACTTTATATAGCTTTCAGCATCTTCTAAAGTATATGGGTATGGAACTTCATGCATATATTTTGTCTGTTCAAAATCATTTATGTTTTCTTGAAGGGTCTTTGCATTAACTTTGGTTGTAAGCGTTTCCAAATAAATTCTTTCACCTATTAACAAAAGCTTTCTCACAACAACTACTCCTTTTAAAATTATATTTTTAGGTAAATTACAACTTTACCTAATTATAACTCAATATATAAAAAGTTCAATGATAATTTTATAGGGTGAATAAAAATTCACCCTATAAGTCACTGTTATTTATTCTAAAAAACTAAGCTTCATTCTTATGAGCTATTTTTTCTTTCGTTCTTTGGTCAATTTCTTTCTTCAGCTCTCTTAAATAAGGAGAGAATTCCACCTTATCCGCACCATAAGTAAGTTGCAAGTCATATTCTAGCGGAATCCAAGTACTAATATCCGCCTCGTTATGCTGAATGACTGCTTCTAAATTGTCTAAAGCTTTATAAAGCTTTGCTTCATCAGTCTCAAGTTCATTCATTTCCTTTAAAAGTTCTGTGAATTCCTCACGATAAGGAGTATGGAAGGTTGCGATCCATTTGAAAAACATCTCATCCTCTTTTTCACTATCTTCTTCTTTCTTCTCAAATGTAGGAATATCACCAGTAAAGGCTTCACCTAAATCATGAATCAAACACATACGAATTACCTTGTTCATATCAATCTCTGGAAATTCATCACGCATTAATAATGCCATTAATGCAGTACGCCAGCTATGTTCTGCTACACTTTCATGGCGTCCGCTCGATGTCCATGAGTGCCTAGTATTGCATTTTAGTTTTTCTGCTACTGTTAATATTTCTAGAAATGTTGCTGTATTCATACGAAGGTCCCCCTAGAATTTTTATTTGTGGAATATTATAACAAATACATATAAATAAGACCACGCCTATTTGGCTAAAAGTAAATAAATGAAGTTAATTTAAATTATAGATTTCCTAAAATATAATGAAAAAAATCTAAAATATGGAACTTCATTAAGGTGTAGTTCACCTTATTTTATTTTCTTTTATTACTAAACCATTCAATTGTTGCTTTTTCCACATCTTTTGGAAGCTTTTTATTATACACCTCATCATATAGCCATGCCAATGTCTTATTATTTAAATATTTTTTCATTTCATCTTCTGCTTCTAACATTACAACTTTTATTAAACAAGGACATTTGGTATGTGTATCTGGCAAATTCTCTTTATCTAATAATATATTTTTTTGTCTAATTTCTGCACATTGAAAAAATGATTCAGTTCCTTCTACTGCTTCAACAACATCCCAAAATGTTATTTCTCCTGCACTACGAGCTAGTGCATAACCACCTTTTACACCTGGTATAGATTTTACAATTCCTGACTTACTTAATTTTGCATATACTTTTGATAAGTAAGTTTCTGAGATACCTTGAAATGCCGCCAAATCCTTTATTCCCACAGATTTACCTTCTTCTAAATTTACCATATATAATAAACAATGTATTGCATATTCTACTCCTACTGAAAATTTCATTTTTCATACTCCTTTGATATATATAGTCTTTTATTAATAATATCCTATTATTTATTCTTCTTCAAGATAATCATGTTCCATTAAATATATACTCTCTTACAAAATATCTCCATTGACAAAAGGGAAAAAAATTATATTCTTATTAAAGACAACTATTGTCCACGATAATTCTTATCCATAATTTATAAGAAAGAAGGAATGTGAAATGTTTACAGATAAATTTTTTGAGGTACTAAATCATAAAGGAGTAGTTTCTATTGTTACTTGTGCAAATAATACAGCTCATGTCGCTAATACATGGAACAGTTATTTAATTGTTGTAGAAGAAAATAAAATCTTAATTCCTGCAGCAGCTATGATTAAAACAGAAGAAAATATTAATGCTAACCCTAAAGTTAAATTGACTCTTGGTAGTAAAGAAGTAATGGGTTACAAATATATGGGAACTGGATTTTTACTTGAAGGAACTGCCAAATTCCTAAAAGATGGAGATAACTTTAAGATGATGAAAGAAAAGTGCCCATTCCTTACAAGAACATTAGAAGTTACAGTTACCTCATGCAAACAAACACTGTAAAGAATATTAAACTCAATCAGAGAAACTATGCTAAGAAAAATAAGGCCTAGAATTAGTTCTAGGTCTTATTTTTTATATAATTTTATATCTTCTTTCTAACTTTTTAATTCAAAAATAAAAAAATGCTTCATAAAAAATATTATCTAATTAAAATTGAACCTCTACCAAAACTAAATACTACTTGGGCTGTCAAATGAGCAATAGCTAACTATTGGCATTTTTTATCAAATAGAAATTAGTGTTTTACACCCTTTTCATAATAAATGCTACCCTCTGTTTGTCAAATATTCTCCTTTACTTTCACCGAATCTAATGTCTTCATCTGTATAAGCAAGTCTTCTAACCTCTATGATATTATGAGCATCTTCAATTTTAACCTTTTCAAGATGTAACATAGATTAATCTCCAACATTTTATATTTTTCATTTTTAGGTATATTAAATCCCACTTTCAAAATATGAAAACCTCTGAAACCAACATGGCGACAACAACTAGTTTAATAGTTAAATATTTTTATAGTTAACTATGTTTATATATTTATAGTTAAATAGTTCTCTATATACATTTTTACCTATGTAAATAGTTATGTATATACCTAGATGTGTTCTAAATTAGGTAAAAGTATAATTTTTTTTATTTTAATATATCAATTGACTTATAGACAAGATAAGAAAAATATGAAGTAATTAGATTTTAACTTGTCATTTGAAAACCGAGCAATACTGTGAAATAGTTATCTGATATATAGTTTAAAAATATTCTTTTAGTATTAGTTTATTTTAGTCCAAATTAAACACTACACATATAAGTAATCCTATTTCACAAATCGAAAATAATTGAGCACAAAAATAAGTTTTATAGAAATCATCGGACTGTCGTTTTTCAAGTAAATATATAAAAAATATCATTAATGAAAATATAATTCCTATAATTAAACCAAATATGCCTTCATTTTTAAACGAAAACCAAATACCATTTTGTATTCCATATTTTGTAAAATAATAAGCAAATGTCGGAATGGCAATTATATTTGTTGGTATGAATACTTTCAATTTAATAAATTGTGAAATAAAAGCTAAAAAGAATATTGCACCTAGTATAGCAAGGAACAACAAGATATCTTTAAAAGGAAACCCTATAACTTTTCCTGCCTTTTCATTATTACTGCCCAAAACGATTTTCTCACAATAAATTGCTTTATGGGTATGGGTTAGATATCCTATTTTATAAAAATCATATTTACTTACACCAGATGAAAAGAAAAATTCAACCTCTTCTCCTGTAGACAGATAAACATAGTCTGTTGGGTCTTTGCTATAATGTTTTATTTCTACTACTTTCCCAGTGACATAATTTAGTTTTCCAGTTATTAATTGAGGAATATCAAGAAAGTTCGGTTTAAGAAAGTAAATTGTTATGCCCATAACGATTATAAACCAAATAACTTTCCATGGACTAACCTTACTTATATCCCATCTTTTTCTTTTAGAAAAACTTTCTAAATAATTATATCTATGTTTTTCTTTCGTTGCATTTTTTTTAATGCCTAAAAGCCAATTAGAATTTAATGCTATTATAAGTCCTATTATTAACCAGAATATGATTCCAATTATAAAAAACATGTTTGAAACATCCTCATTCTTTTACCACCTTAAAATTTTCAATATATATTAGGGTTTATTCAATGTATATCGCTCTTATTTAATTGAATAATGTTCGTACTAATTTACAATTTTCATTTATAAATATAGTTATACAAACTTATTGTAACATAATTACAATATTTAGTTTGTTATATTAGAACTATGTTAGTGATAAAAGCTATCTGCCAGCTCTATTCTCTTAAGAATGTCCGTTAAATCGTCTGTATCAACTACATACATCGCACTCTCTTTAACTTTCGGTGAGCTGTTTATTGCGATAGAGCCTCCACAGTATTGAAAAATTGGAATATCTGTTGAACCATCACCTACAGCAATGCATTCTTCGGGTTTAATACTATTGTTACTACAAAAATCTTGTAAACACTCAATTTTTTGTTCCGCCCCAATATAATTAAGGATTTTTCCAGTAAATACTCCTTCAACTACTTCATAATCACTACCATAATAATAATCAAATCCCCAAATATCACATACAACTTTGGCTACTTGCTTTGGACCGACAGTAATAACAATACATTTAATATTTTGTTCATGTAATGCTTCAACTACACTCTTGATATTTTTTAAAGGTTTTGCAATCTCTAAAAAAGATTGAGCGATTTTACGTTCTTCAAGACCTAAAAGCAATTCTGATCTAAGGTAATCTGCTGATATATAGTCAAGCAGTCCTTTTTCTTCCTGTTCTTGAATGAGAGAGTGCTCTTTTTCTTTCCCATTTAAAATGCATGGCAACATAACGGAATGAATTTCTCTAATGAGAGTATCATCCAAGTCAAAACAAACAAGTTTCAAATTTTTCACTCTAAATACACCATCCTAAAATATAAGTTATACAATTGTAAACTTATTATAACATAATTACAATAATATGTATGACTATATATTAAAAAGCACCTCCTTTAAGAGATGCTTTAATTCAGTATCTATTAAAATTATTCATTAATATTGTTATGATATAGCCATACTTATAACTTCTAATTCCCATTGACCATTTTTATAGACCGCTTTATATTTTGGGAAAACTGCTCCTAAGTTGCCAAACCAGGAAGTAGATTCAACCACAGCTTTATTATTCTTAAATTGCGCTACTTTAATTGAAAGCATTGTTCCATTTAAAGTTCTTGACATCATGCCATTGTCATCAAATTCAAAAAGTGATTTATCATCTTTAACATCTTCCTTTGCCTTTTCTTCTATAAGTCCGTCTAATGTGTCTTTTTGTACAGCAATGAAGCCGTTTCCTCCATTCTCTATTTGAAAGGCTGCACTCATAACTGCAACATACAATTTAACCCGTTTAACCTCTTCTTCAGTGTACTGATTATTATCATTCTGTATTGGGTTAGTAGTCTCCTTATAAATAGAAATATTTGTCTTTGTATGTGATACATATATAGCTACGGCTATAGCTCCAATAATGCATAGAGCTAAAATTCCTATAATAATTTTTTTCATTGATTTGACCCCTTTCATATATCTAATATTTAAACTTATACCATAAATAAATATAAAATATATACGAATTTAAAAGGTCACTAGTTCTCAATAGGTTACAATATAACTTCAAATCTTTTCTTCCACGTTATTTATATTATTTTTTTCATCTTAATAAACTCAAACTCTCCACCATTTGTTTTTTGCATATATTTCTCTACAAACTGGAAGCCTATGTTCTCATATACTTTTATTGCTCGCTTATTAAATGAGGCAACTGCCAACATAATATAATCTTTCTTATACTCAAATTCTTTTATCCCAAAGTTAATACCAGCAACTACAAATTCAGCCCCGATCCCTCTTCCAGTTAATTCAGGCTTTAGACCAAACCCTATCCACAGAATACCACATTCAAAGTAGTATGAGTAATAAGCAATTAACTCACATTCATCATTAAAAACTGCGAAATAATGTCCTTCCCAATTAGCTTCATTAAGAAATTCTTTTAAATCTTCTTCGTCAGCTATCATGTCATAGAATGAATATACTCCATTATATTTCCAATTATATGCAATCTCATTTGCATATTCTTTATTCATAGGAATAAAAACATAATTCAAAATATCCCCTCCTCCTTTGCAAATTGTTATATATTGTCTTAAAACGGTTAATTTGTAGTTTTAACACTACAAACTTATTGTAACATAATTACAATAAAGTGTTTGTTTATATATAAAAAGCACCTCATTAAAGAGATGCTTAAGAATCAAATATAATTACCGTTTCTGTATAAAAGCATAATAAATAACTATTTTAAAATCCATTCATATATGCACTCTTGTCGTTCTCCCTCTAGATACAGTTCATTATATGGTGGCAAATCTACTATCTCTTTAAGTTTAAGTCCTGCTTTTTCGCAGGTTTTTCGAGATGGGTAGTTCTCTGGATTGCAAGTTATTATAAGTCTATTCATTCCATGTGCAATGGCTACATATTTGATAATTTTACAAGCCTTTGAAGCATAATTATTTCCCCTATAGTTTTCTTCAACTCTATAACCAATATGACCACCATAATATAAATTTTCATTATACCCAATTCGTATATCAATAGCACCTATACTATCATCTGAATCATGTAGCGTAATTCTATATTTATATGCAGGTACATAACCTTTTTCCTCATTAGCTGGAGTTTTTTCAACAATTTTTAAATCAATCTCGCCATCAGTTAAGTAATCAAAATCTTTGAACTCAAACATCTATATTCCTCCTTTATTTTAATCAATTTTAGCCTTATGTATTATAAGATTATTAATGTTCCAATAATCAAAATTTCCATTTTTAACTCCAATCACTATAAAATAAGTTCATATTTTTGTACAATAGATACTTATATTTGATTTTATATCCTATATTGTAACATATTTTACAACATATATTAATATATTATAAAAGAACAATTATATAAGAACTCACGGTTGGTATGTCTCTTGGTTATCATATTATTTATTTCAAATGCGACGTAAAAAACACTGTAAAATTCAAATTTGAATAATACAGTGTTTTAATGAATCGCTCGTCTTTTCAGTTGTTACGTTAAATAAGAATGGTGTAAATTAGTTCACCTCTATCACTTCAATCATTTTGAATTATTTTCTACTGCTGCTACTGCTTCAATTTCTACCAATTGATTTGTATATCCTAATACTGTAACTCCAAATAAGGTGCTTGGAACATCATGATCACCAAACTCTTTTATTATTTTTTCCCATGCAGTTACCAAATCTGACTGATTTTGAGATGCTACAAGAACTCTGGTATATACAACGTCTTCCAAAGTGGCCCTACAGTCCTTCAGTGCTTCCTTCAAATTCTCTACACAAAGTTTTGCCTGAAGCTCATAATCACTCAAATTAGGTACTTCTCCATCTCTATTAATGGGACATGCACCCGCCAAAAATAATAAGTCCATTCCTGAAGGTATACGTCCAGCATAAGCATAATCTACTGGAGCTAAATTTGTAGAATGAATTAATGATATTTTTTTATTCATTTTGACTCTCTCCTTTTGTTCTAATATATACGAGAATAATTAAAAATTCATTTTTAAAATGAATTTTATGTTCAATATCATTTTAAAGCTTCTATATTTTTTATGAAAGATAATAATCGTTTCTATATCATCTTTTATACAAAAGCTACCACACATTACAAGAGTGGTAGCTTTTTACTAGTTATCTTTTTTATATACAATTTTCTTAATACTACTATGTGAAAGGAAGAATTCTTCAGCAAGATTGCTAATTGATTGCCCACCTATATATTGGTTTAATATCTTTGCATTTCTAGCTTTTATATAATCTCGGCTTTTAGATTTTTCACCCCATCTTTTTCTCTTTTCAGGAGGGGAAGGGACATATATATATTCACCTTGAATATACTTTTGAATTTCTTTAACTAAATCATCTGGTAATATTCTATCAATTCTTACATATTTCATAAAGCTCACTTCCTTAAATTTATTATTTAATTAAGGAAACAAAGCCTGTATATGTATGAATTTATTTATGAAAAGCGACTAAAATCTATCTCTGTGCAAATTGTCGCCCAAACTCATACTTACAGACTTTGCACAGAGTATTTTAAGCATTTTTCTATCCATGAGATTAATATTCATGATATCACACTCCCTATTTATATTAAGTCAATTATATTATTTATTAAGACGATACGCAATTTTTTACTAATTTAACTTAATTAATGGTAATTATATTATTATATCATATTTACGCTGCCTTATATGGTTATTTTTGTAACAAAAATCAAATATCTTACTTCTTAACACTGTATTATTCAATTCTCAAAGAACATAATTTATTGTCTAGTTCGCATTTTCTACAAATTGCATAATATATTTGAATTACAAAACAAAAATACCGCATATTCATATTGAATAATACGGTATTTTACATACGTTATTTAATTAAATATTTGTTACGCTATTTAAGAATATTGAGATCTAAGAATTAATTTATTGCGCTGTTTTCATTGCTCTCATAGAGTTTAATACTGCAATTAGTGTTACACCTACATCACCAAATACAGCCTCCCACATAGTTCCTAATCCAAGAGCTACAAGTACTAATATTATTGCTTTAATACCTAAAGCAAAGACAATATTTTGCATAACTATTGCTCTTGTTTTCTTAGCTATTTTTATTGCAGATGCAATCTTTGAAGGTTCATCAGTCATTATTACAACGTCAGCAGCTTCTATTGCTGCATCTGAACCGACACCACCCATAGCTATCCCAATATCTGCTCTTGCTAAAACTGGAGCATCATTTATTCCATCACCAACAAATATTAACTTGCCTTTAGAGGATTTTTCTTTATCTAATGCTTCTACTTTTTCAACCTTTTGATCTGGTAATAACTCTGAATATACTTCATCTAACCCTAATTGCTTGGCAACTTTAGTTCCAACAACTTTATTATCTCCTGTAAGCATAACAGTTTTTCTAACACCAATTTCTTTTAAAGCTTTAATTGCCTTAGCTGAATCTTCTTTCACTTCATCTGAGATAACTATATATCCTGCATACTCTTTATTAACAGCAACATGCACTACAGTACCTATTGTTTCAACTTGTGCATAGGATATATTTTCTTTACTCATTAACTTGTAATTACCTGCTAAAACTTCTTTACCTAAAACAGTAGCTTTTATACCATGTCCTGAAATCTCTTCATAATTTTCAATTGATTCATTATCTATTTCCTTACTATATGCTTTAACAATAGAAGTTGCTATTGGATGATTAGAAAAGCTCTCAGCAAAGGCTGCATAAGTGATAAGTTCGTCCCTTGATACATTGCCTTGAGGTTGTATTTCTGTCACCTTAAATACACCCTTAGTTAATGTTCCAGTTTTATCAAATACTACAACTTCTACATTATTTAATGCCTCAAGATAGTTTCCACCTTTAACAAGTATTCCATTTTTTGAAGCTCCACCTATACCACCAAAGAAACCAAGAGGAATAGATACAACTAAAGCACATGGGCAAGATACTACTAAAAAGGCTAATGCTCTATATATCCACTCTGAGAAGGTAGCTCCACTTATAAATAGTGGTGGTAATATAGCTAATGCTAATGCAGAGAAAACCACAGCAGGTGTATAATATCTTGCAAATTTTGTTATAAAGTTTTCTGTGGGAGCTTTTTTACTACTTGCATTTTGAACTAAATCAAGTATCTTAGCAATAGTAGAATCTCCAAATTCTTTTTCTACTTCTATAGTTAATAGTCCATTTTTATTAATAACTCCGCCTAGTACAGCATCTCCTATTTCTACCTCTCTAGGAACTGATTCACCAGTAAGTGCAGAAGTATCTACCATAGAAATTCCTTCAATTACTTTACCATCTAGAGGAACCTTTTCCCCAGGTCTTACAACTATAATGTCACCTATATTAACCTCTTCTGGTGATACCTTTTTAATATCACTACCAATTTTTAAGTTCGCAAAATCTGGTCTTATATCCATTAATTCTGCTATGGATTTTCTTGAGCGATTTACAGCCATACCTTGGAATATTTCACCTAATTGATAGAATAGCATAACTGCTACACCTTCTGGGAACTCACCAATAGCAAAAGCTCCTATAGTAGCTATACTCATAAGGAAGTTTTCATCAAAAATTTGACCTCCTCTAATATTTTTCAATGCTCTTAACACAACTTCTCCACCAACAAGGAGATAACTAACTAAAAACAATGATAACTCAACATAAAAATTAAATTTAAAAGCTGTAGCAATGGCAAAAATTGCTGCGCCAACTCCAAGTCTTACAAATTCCTTTTTGCTATTTTCATGCTCATGATCATGATTATGAGCATGGGATCTTTGCTTTCTGTTCTGATTTCCTTCTTCAACATATACTTTTACATCAGGTTCAATCGTTTTAACAATTTGTTTAACCAATTCAACAATGTTATCTTTATCGCTATTGTTTTCCACTTCTAGAATAAGTTTTTGAGCTACAAAATCAACTACAGCACTACTAACATTAGTAATATTTTGAGATTCTTTTTCAATTTTTGATGCACAATTTGCACAGCATAACCCTTCAAGAATTATCACTAATTTGTTTGACTTTCCTACAGACTTTTCTTTGACTTTTACATGTGATTCTATTTTGTTTATTGACTCTATAGATGAAGCAACTAATTCATTAACTCTACTTATTTCTTCTAACTCCATAGTTAAAGTTTTAGTGATAAAATTTACTGATGCATTGGCAATTCCATCAATACTATTTAGTTTTGTCTCTATTTTTGATGCACAATGTGCGCAGTCTAACCCTTCCAAAATGAATTGCTTTCTTACTTTTCCAGGGTTTTTCTTTGTCGTTGTTCTCAATTCCATAATAGTATTTGATTTATTATTTGATTGAGATTTTATTTGTAATGACTTATCTTCTTTAACGTCAGGTTTTAAAACTTTATTACTCATTCCCATGCCCCCTAAATTCCTTATTTCTCATATAAATGTTCTAATCCTTGATCAAATATCCCCTTAACATGATCATCATCCAAGGAATAGTATACAACCTTACCTTCTTTTCTATTCTTTACCAACCTAGTCTGTTTAAGAACTCTCAACTGATGGGATATTGCTGATTGGTTCATTCCAAGTAGTGCCGCAATATCACAAACACACATTTCTGCTTGGAATAATGCACAAATAATTTTTATTCTTGTACTATCTCCAAAAACCTTAAATAAATCTGCTAATTCATATAAATCTTCTTCATCTGGAATAGTTTCCTTTACTCTCTTAATCACATCTTCATGGATAGTATTACAATTACAGGTACTAATTGTTTCATTTTCGTTATTCATTTATATATCACCTCATTAGAATGTATGCACACATGTTCATATGTTTATATATTCAGTATATGTATCTTTTTCATATTTGTCAAATATTTTTATTATAATTTTAAAAATATTTTTCAAAATAAAAGTGGCTGTATATTTATGTTATATGAAAGATTTCTAATACAGCATTATTCAATTTATAAAGATCATATTTTACTAATTGATTTGCATTATCTGCAAATTCAATAATATATCAAATTGAGAAATAAAAAAACTACCGTAAAATTCAATTTTGAATAATACGGTAGTTTAGGGAATCATAAAAGTACTATATATCCTTTAATGAAGATACTCTTGGTAGTATAGAACGACCATTCCACCTATCACCAATGCCCAAGTCTTTTGGGATGACATTTTGGTAGTTTCCATTGATACCTTGTATATGTATGCCCCCATCTTTGTTAATTGTAACAATGGCATATAGCCCCTCATTATATAATACTAAGTCTTTTATAAAGGGGTAATCTTCATGTATTTCCTTTGAGTAAGAGAAATGCTCATATTCAGGCCCAACCCATATATATGACATAGCATTAAGACCAAAGTAATATGTTTGTCCTATTTTTTCAAGAGAATCTCCATGGTCATGACCATTTACGGATAAAAGCACCTTTTTTCCTGTATCATTTACTCTGTTTATCAAATCTCTAACTTCACCCTTGTTATATACTCCTCTTTTAGCAAATTTATTTTCAAAACTATGGTGTGAAAAAATAATGTAATACTCACTATCATCATTGAACTGCTCTGCCAGCCAATTAAATTCATAATCTGGAAGAATTGGATATATGTCCTTTGACTTATCATAGTTTCTCTTACAATAGGGTATATATCCATTATCAGTTTTTATAAAACATGTATCTAATACAATGAACTTAATCTTATCCATTTTAAATGAATAGTAACTATTGTCCATTTTTAAAAACTTCATAACTTCTTCTCTTGGGAATGAATCAGAATCATGATTTCCAATGGTATGATAATAAGGCTTCCCTATACTATCAAGGATATCAAGTAAAAATCGATTTTCTTCTTTAGGCATACAAAAATCCCCAAGTTGAATAACAAAATCCATATCTAAACTTTTTACATTGGTAATGAAGTTTTCAAGTCTTTCATAACCATCATGGATATGATCATAATGTAAATCAGTAAATACTGCAAATTTAACGCTATCCATCAATATATCCTCCTTCATACCTCAATATAGAGTTATGTGATAATCGCCAGGTGAAATTCCTTGCAATTATTCATTTACAGTTACTATACTTTCAATGTGTAGTTAAAATTTATATTTAAAATATTCTCTAATGAAGTTAGCCATAGGATTTTCTTCATCTTCATCTCCTATGTAGTCTAAATCCGAATCATAAAAATATAAATAAGCTATACTTTTTTTATCTTCAGACACTCCAATCATTCCAAAAGATTTAGGGAATTCCGTATTTGAAGTATCATTTTCGTCTACAACTCTAAAATCATAGCTTTTCAAAGAAAACTCATATTCTGGAATATAATATTTACTTTCATCAAAACTAGACTTGATTTTTTTATCTAAAAAAGTATATTGCTCGTCTATTTTCTTCTTTTCACTCTCAAAAGTATTGTCATCATATTTTACAATTAATGCAACAGAGTCAGATTCAAAAATCAATAGGGATTTATGTGTATATCTATATTTGATATCCTCATATTTAGGCAAGTCATCTAGCTCTGGCATAATATCTTTCGCATTTGAATCTATTGTTTTCCCAGTATTGAGATAATTATCAATTTTTGAACTTGAATTACTACAACCAGTAATACAAAGAATAAAAGCAATTATCATAACAATTAAATATTTTTTTCTCATTTAAAATCACCTCTCTAAAAATAAATAGTCCTGAATTCTTAAAATGTCATTTGCTAAATTTTAGTTCCTAAAACTTACAATTGCTTACCTACTGCATAAAGGTAGCCAATTTACCCCATGACTATCAGTTTCTAATACTCCTATCTCCTTCAAAGTGGAGCAAAGAACCCATTTATTATAACATAATTAGTATAAATTGTATATTAAAGCAAAAATGGCCTTGATTTTTAATCAAAGCCATTAAATAATTTATTTCTTAAGTACCCCAACTTTAGGTAATTTATTAAGTTTAGTCATTGTATGACAAGACTTAAATTCACTTGTTAAATCTTGACCTGCAGTATTACCAAAGTGTTTTCCACCTGCCCACTCTGCTACTTTGCTCACATCATATACTATACCTTCAATTGCCACATAGGTAGGTTTTCCGTTACTTCCATCATACTGTGCTAACTCTTCTAATGTAAATTCTTTCTGTTGTCTATAGTAATTATGCCCTATAAGTTCTTCAATGGTTTTTAAATCAAAATAAAGTGCCATATATACCTCTAAAATATTTATATATATAGCATATGATTATACTTGAGAAGTTGTTCAATTAATTGCTTTTTAAATATATTGATCAATAGATTGAAACCTAACCATCTAATATACCTTTATTTCTTATTTATCTAATGAAACAGCTGTAGACATTTATTTATGGGAATCATTTCTACAAACAATATTTGAATAATAATTAGCCTATTACAAATAATAAATTTTGTACTATAAAACTATTTTAGGAGGACTATATAATGGGAATAGTAACTAATTCAACAGACAAATTTCAACCATGTATTGATGAATGTAACAAATGTGCACAGGCATGTCATGAGTGCTTTACAGCATGTTTAAACGAGCCTGATGTTGCAGCAAGAAAGAAATGTATAAGCATTCTTACTGAATGTGCATGTATGTGCCAAATGTCATCAGCAATGATGTCTATGAATGGCCAATTTACAAAAGAACACTGTCAACTTTGTGCTACTGTTTGTGATAAATGTGCTCAAGAATGTGAAATGTTTAAAGATGACCATTGTCAAAAATGTGCTCAAGAATGTAAAAAATGTGCTACTGAATGTAAAAACATGGCTAGTATGTAATAACCTATAATATAGAAGCCAATAGTGTTATACTACTGGCTTTTGTACTATTTTAAATTACCTTTAGTGTAAAAGGCTAATTAGTACTATACTAATTACACTTCTTAACTCCATCTTACAAATAGTACATCATTTAAGAAAATTGTGAACTAAATATTAATTGTTTTATTTCATCTCGTAATGGAGTTCAACAAATTGATTGAATCTCCTTATCCCCTTTAACTTTAGTTCTAACTCAAAATCATTTTTTTTAAATAAAGGTATTCCATGACCTATTAGTGTAGGTGATATAGTAATAATAAATTCGTCAACTAACCTTTCTTTAATAAAAGAATTTAGAAGAACACCACCGCCAACAAGCCATATGTTTCCTCCATCCGGTCTTTTTATTTTATTTGTAAATTCCACTACATCTTGATTAATAAATTCTACATTTTCATTCTTACCTTTTTCTGATTTAGAAAATACATAACACTTTTTATTCTTGTAAGGAAATTTACCTTTTTCTTTTTCAATTATCCAGTCATAAGTTCTTTTACCAATTAGAATAGTATCAACTGTATTGTAGAATTCAGAATATCCATTATCTCCTTCGCCTTCAGTTTTAAACAACCATTCCAAGGAATCATCTTCTGTCGCTATGTAACCATCTAAACTTGTTGCAATATATAGAACTAGTTTTCTATTGTTGTACATCTATAAACCTCCATATTATAAAATTCAATCTAATTTTAAAACACAATTAGTGAACAATATTCTACAATTATTCATTTGAAAAATCAACCTATTAATATCTCACATGACTTATAAGCAATATCAGAAGAATACGAATTAAAGTTTATAGTTATGCTAATCAGATATTACAGCTCAAATTGCTCTTTTATTATCTGTGCAACAATTTCCGCCGAAAGATTTGTATTGTCGATTTTTATATAGTTATCATAAGGAATCTCACCATCATTACTTACACAACGATACTTGTTATCATCATTTATAAGCCTTTGATTTGACAGTTCTATATCTCGTTTTGAGATTTTATTTTTCAGACGATTTTCAGTAGCATTTCTTTCTAATCTGATTGCTTGAGGAGCAACAAGCTCCACATAACATATATCTGCATTATATTTTCTGAAAATATCACAAACATATTCAACATAATCCCAATCAGATTGCTGATTAAATGCCCACATATATGTGAAAATTAATCCATAGTGTTCGGATTTTGCAAACTCTTCAAAAATAACTTCTCTCATGCCAGAGATAGCTTTTCCATTAAAATATCCGAATATCTCCAGTACAGGTTCAATCATCATATGATTATGGAATAAACGTAAATCCGTAATTTTAGCTAGTTCTTGCCCCACTGTCATTTTGCCAACAGCACTGTCTCCGATTATAAGTACTAATTTCAAAATATCACCTCTTTTATCAAATATAAATAATCTTTTTTCATCCTATTTTACTTCTGTTCCACCCCATTCAATAACGGTAAATCCCTTTCTTTCAAAAGATTTAATTTCTTGTTCTTCTATTTCTATAGGTTTATCTAATGATTTAAAGAGCATCATTACCCTTAATATCGAATCTGGCTTTGGAGTTATATTAAGCTTAGCTAGATTTTCATACTCTTCCCCTGCAAAAGTAATCAAGTTGTATTTATTCTCTTGCATAATTGGTAACCAATACACTATAAATTCGTTATATTCCCTTGGAGTTAATCCCATGTATTCAAGCTTTTCTTGCAGAAATTCTTCAGTATCTTCTCCTTTTACTACAAACCCTTTTGACATATCCCATTGATTTTGTGAAATCCCTTCCCAATATAAATAAGAATACTTCCTCTTATCTCCAATATTAGTTAATGTACCATCAGGCTCTGCTATTACATTCCAACCATCTTTGTATTCTGGATAAGTACAAGTAAGCTCTCCATTATAATCTAGTTTAACGCTAACTGATTGCTCTGAAGTTGGATACAAATAAATTACAGGTTTCTTAGTCATATCTTTATTTGTACAACCTGTAAATGTTATTAAAATAAGAGATAGTAATATAATAAGAAATTTTGCTTTATTTGTTTTCATATTAACCCCCTAAAAACTTTTTTAATTATATTATTATTAATCTTTAAGATATGGTAAGAATATGTCATTACACCAACGTTCCATTGATTTCTCAATCATGGCTGATTATAAATTTCTATTCAGCTTTCATTATTAAGTAAAATATCACAAATAGTTTTTAAATCCTCAATATAATGCAAAAGTGTTATAGAATATTCTTTGAGTTTTTCAGGGTTTTTTTCATATCCTTGTAGCAATGTATATTGTCGCTTATAATATTCCATCAATTTTTGAAAATTAGATGAATAGGTGCTTATCTCTTGAATCTTTTTATTAATAACAACGTATTCAATGTGTTGCATAATTTCAAGAAACTGGTCAGCAGAATATCCTACTGTTTTCTTAAAGTCACGCAATACCCATTGACGTTCAAAAACATTTCTTTTCATCCAACCATAATATTGTTCTTTATAAACTTTTACCACATTCAGAACAGTTGGAATAATGTTTTGATAATCATTACTTTTTGTGTTTTCACTACTATCTAATTTTTGTAGTAAGCCAGAATCAGACAAAACCTGTATAGCACCAATTTCTTGACCGTTATATCTATCAGCCATTAAAATTGATATAGCAAATCCAGTGCCAGCCTCTTCAACTCCAAGTATGTGATCTTCATTCATTTCATAAAATTCTTCTGTTGTTATTCCCATATGAGATGACACAAGCTCTATTCCCTTCATTGCCGTTTCTGTTTTAACAAGTCCTGGACCGATAGTATATACTTTTATATTTGTACTTTCCAATTCTCCATATAGTGTATTAGACAACTCCACTTGTGTTGTTTTAAATACTTCATATGCTCCCATAAAAGGTGCTGCACCAGATGATGAAACAAAAACAATTGTTCCAGAATTTTTTTGTTTCATCAGTGGTAAAACTAATTGTGTTAATAGTAATGGGGCTTTGAAATTAACGGCATAACTCTTATCCCATACATCAATAGAAACTTCTTCTACTGTTCCCATAGCAGCTATGGTCGCATTATTAAATAAAACATCTATGCGTCCATATTTATCTTTCACATGAGAAACTAGAGCATATATCTGATTTTCATTAGATAAATCAATTTCATAAAATTCTACAGAGTTTTTACCAAATATACTATCTAAAGTGCTTTGTGCGCATAATACTTTTCGTTTATCGATTTCGGCCACAATAACCTTTGCTCCCATATAAACCAATGCTTTTGCAGTTTCAAAACCTATCCCACCCCCTGCACCAGTTAAAAGTATAACTTTACCTTCCAATTTATTCTTAAAGGATATATTCTTTTCTATAAACATCATAATCTCCTTCTTTATAATTGTTAGCCAATTTCATTTTTGGTTTTAAATACTTATCTTTATAATAAGAAAGAAACTTAACTCGACTTCATATTATGTTTACCAATGAGTCCATATTTTAATACAATCAAATCCAAATAGCATTCATTCTCGTGGATTTGATACATAATCCAGCCAACCTTATTGCCCGTTTCGATATCAGAGATTATATAGTTTTCCTTACGTGATAAAAGTTCGAATCGTTCTTTCCATTCGTCTTCAGACGTATTGTTTTCAGCAAAATATAGTTCATACTCCTCATTCGTAAATAAAGAACGTATAAATTCAATATCACTCACCGTAGTTACACTAAATATAATACACATTAACTTCCCCCTCATAAAATATAAATAATTTTCACCTTAGTTTACATATACGATTTAAACCCCTATCGTTATATCTTCAAATACCTTAAATGCCATATAACTACCTGCATCACGATTGCATAAAACAGTACACACACTTTTGTTTTGTGGATAATAAGCACTTCTGAAAGAGACTCCAGGGTCGCCACCCATAACATGAATTTTTATAACCATGTTATTACATGTATCTAACCATACACCATATCCATAGGCACTACCATTTTCTCCAGTTTTTATTTGTGGAGTACACATAGCTTGTACATTCTGAACCGATAGCAGTTTTCCATTTATAAAAGCATCCCAGAATAAATACATATCACTTGCAGTAGTATATGCCCCTCCATCTCCACCGCCAATGATAGGCATGGAATAAATATTAGACTTTAAGACTCCCTTTCCATTATCTGTATAACCAATTGCAGTATCACATGGAAGATTGTCCATCGAAAAATAACCGCTATTACTCATTCCACATATGTCAAAAATGTATTTCTGGATAAAAAGTGAAAAATCCACTCCTGAAACTTTTTCTATAATCATAGAAAGTATTACAAATCCACCGTTATTATATTTGAAGCGAGAACCAGGTTCAAACTCCATTTTTTTATTTTTAAGCAATCTCAAAAAATCACTTGGTGATTTCATGACATACATCGGAATATTCTCCCATACCTTAGCATAGTAAACATCAGATTCATTTTCTTCTTCATCAAAATAGTCGCTAAATCCCGATGTATGGGTAAGTAGATGGCGAATTGTCACCGAATTATCCATATATGGGAAAAAGTTCGGCAAACAATCTGTAACCGAATCATCTAATGACAGTTTTCCCATTTCAATTAATTTTAATATGGCAATAGCGGTAAAAATCTTACATCCAGATGCTGTTGGAAATCTCGTATTTATATGATTTTTAATGTGTTCACTTATATTAGCTTCACCCATAGCTTCTTGTATAATTTTTTTTCCACTAATCGAGAGGAATATAACTCCAGAAAAATCAGGGTTCTTGTTTAATATTTGTGATTTAATAATATGAGCATCCAATATTTTCACACTCCACTTCAAATTTTACAATTATATTTATAGTATTTTACAGTTCAAACTCACCTATCCATATATAAATTTTACCATTAAATTTATACTATGAAAAACAATTTATGTTAATATAAATATTTCCTAATAATATATCATCCAGTTTACAAATAAGGATTTTTAATTTTATTAGTTCTGAAGGTACTTGAATTGTGAAATGAAAAATACCGTAAAATCCATTTCTGAATAATACGGCATTTAGAAAAATTATTCGATTTTATATTTTAGTTGTTAAATATAAATATTGTGCAAGAAACTTATTATAGATTATGCTTATACTGTACGCGACCATGACCTTGACTGTTGCAGAAGTTTTGCATAAAGAAATTAATTTAGTTAAGCCATCATAGCCACTCACCACAACTAAAGCGTCTCATCTAACTTTTGAATCTTTGAGTGAGAAATTAAATATACATTGCCTAAAATGTCGATTTTGTTTCCTTTTACACGTACAGCACAATCTTTGTTCGACGCGTAAATATTCATTTTTTCTGATAATGGAGATAATTCGCTTTGAATTTGTGCAATGTTATTTTCAAGATCAAAATGAGACAGCACAGAAAAATCGTCAAGACCGATACCGTTGTAAATAGAACTTCTGTCACATTCATAGCCAGTATATTTCGAGCATACCCATTTAGCGGACATGTTTATCGCACCCGCACTTGTTCCCATCACAACTGCTTTGCCTTTTTTAATTAAATCCGATAATTGATATTCAATCAAAAGGGCATTTTGTTCAACAGTATTTCCACCTAACAAGAAAATGACCGAAGCATTTTGAATTAATTTTTGGGCCTCTTCCTTCTGTACGCTATAATCAATTAAATGATATTCATCAAATATAATGTTGGCCTGGTCAAGCCACGAACGTTCAGTAGCACCAACTTCCTTATCTTCATGAAGAAATGGATTGGCGCTAATCATAACAAGCATTTTTCTATCAGTTATATCCTCATACAATAACTTGACCAGTTTTTCAAGAAAAACATCGTTAAACCAACCTAAATAATAGTGAGTTTTCATAAGTACCTCCGTATTAAAGTTTATATAATATAAACCATTTGTTATTCGCATTACAATACAATTATAACACATTTTGTAAATACCGCATTATTCAATTTTTAAAGATCAATATGTCTTAATTAGTTCGCACTATCCACAAATTGTAACGTAACTAATATATAACTAATTTTATGCTTTTACATATTACTGAATAATACGGTATCTAAATTTTTTTAAGAATTTATAATTTTTCCCCAAAGGCATATAAAACAGACTTTGTATGTGGTATGCCTACTGCTTCTTTCATTTCTCTAAGTTTTTCAAAAACTTCTGATTTAAAGTCTTCAAGCATATCTTTTGGTATCTTTTCTAGTGTGCTTATAGCGCCATGAGTCCAAAGTTTATCCCACCATTCTTGTTCATCTTTGTATATAAAAACTTTTTCTTCACTTATAACTCGTATATTTTTAAATCCAGCTTGATTCAAAATTTTATATAAACCTTCTTCTGTATCAAATTCAGGGATATCCTCTGATTGATACTCATCTAATTCATCTTCAAATACAGGTAAATATTTATCAAATAATTCATTTAGCCACATAAATTTTTCATCTTTTTTTCTAAGAAATGTAGTGAATGAGAATCGACCACCACTTTTTAGAACTCTCATGAATTCATGAAAGGCAACTTTATAATTTGGTAAGAAGAATACTCCAAATCCACAGAGTATATGCTGAAAAGTTTCATTTGCAAATTCTAATTTTTCAGCATCCATTACCATTGCATGTACATTTTTTACACCTCGGCGTTGCATTTCTAAATCAATTTCATTAACCATCCCTTCAGCTATATCAATACCTGTAACAACTCCACTCTTTCCAACTTTCTCTGCTGCTGAAAAAAGTGAAGCTCCTTTTCCTGATGCAACATCTAAAACTCTTTCGCCTTCCTTTACATCTGCAAATTCAACCAATCTCTCTCCAAAATATGTAAAGTATCTTGGACCACTACCATCAAAAACTGCTGATACCTTATTAAATATATTAGTTATATCTTTTTTTATTTCTATACTTTTGTCTTCCATAAATTTCTCTCCTACCAAATAAGTTAATCAATTATTTTTTAATACTAAATATAATAAACTCATACTATATGTTAAACCCATGTATTCAAGCTTTTCTTGTAGAAATTCTTCAGTATTTTCTCCTTTTGCCACAAATCCTTTTGTATAGTTATTAATCTTTAAGATATGGTAAAAATATGTCATTACACCAACGTTCCATTGATTTCTCAATCCATGGCTGATTATAAATTTTTTCATGTTGACAGATGATAAATAATAGTACCTGTAAGCTTAAACATGTTTGAATAGCTTTTTCATCAACCTTTATACTGCAATAGGATTCATAACCCTTCAAAATTTCTTTATTTAACTTGTCATTATTGATATGACTGAATATTGATGCTAAATCCATTTCTGGAAGACAATATCCTGACAATGAGAAATCAATTGGAACTATTGCTTCATTACATAAAAGGAGATTTGATTTCCCAAGATCAGCATGAACAAAAGAAAATCTATTTTTATCTTTATCCATCTTCATCTTAATTTTTAATAAAGTATCTATAATAATTGCCCCATGCTCCTTATCATAATGCTTAGCTGCTATTGCATACCTGGCCTCTTCCAATAATTTATCAATCATTTCTGCTCCATATATATATCTATTTTCTATCTTTACCTTACTCATAGATTTATGAACACTACCAATCATCCTTCCTAGCCTCAAGGCTAATTCATTGGTAATTTCCACATTTTCTAAAGTCTTACCCTTTACCCATTCCAAAGCAGTAACCATACTTCCATCCCTTAAAGTGGTAATAGGTTCTCCACTTTTGTTTCTAAATACTTTTTGTGTCCCTAATTGAGAAGTGTTTTCCAGATAAGTAAGTACTTCCATTTCACTTTCTACAAACTTATTCTGTGCAACTCCAAGACGCAAAAAATCCACTGAAAAACCCTTTGATGGTTTATGTATCCTGAGAACAAATTGTCCATTATCATCAGTAATACAATATGTCATATTTTCATTATGACGCACAAATCTTGATGTGGGATTTACAAAATTGTATTTTTCTATTGCTTCTTCAATCATAATTTTTTCTCCTGAATATTCAGTATTTAAGGACGTTAATTATTTTTTAATTGGTTAATGATGTATGAATATTGCTAATCTTTATTAAATAATAATTTAGTAAACTAAAGTATACATCTATAGCATCTATATCTTTCTTTAATTTCAAAACCAGCATTCAACACAAAATTTAGTTCGTCACTATTATCTTCATCAACAAAATATAATATTTCTTTTACGGAACCAAATTCATTATATAATTCCATGAGCATTTCATTGATTAAAATACTTTCAATACCTTTATTTTTATATTCATTATCAATAAATAAACCAACAACGTCTGATAAGTCTTTGTTACCCTTAGTAAAAATGCTTCCATGAATCTCTTCGTCTTTTCTAAAGACAAGTACTTGAAAATAATCCATATCATTTTTCAAATTTGTGCTATTGTAATAAATACCTAATGGAATAGCATGTTTATCATGAAATATAGCATATTCTTCAAAATTATCTTTAGTAATTTTATCTACGTTATCATGCCTTTGATTCCAATGAGTTTTTAAATTATATAAGTTTGCCACAATACTAGATTCGATACATTCTATATTCTTTTTCTTAAAATATTGGTTTGCATTTTCGTTAGAAAATGGTACACCTATAAATAGCTTATATCCAGACAATTCCTTACTTATGTAATGAATCATTTCTTCTGCAACTTGTTGATAATCGTCTCTTATTAAAAACTGTAGTGTTTGTGCATATTTTTCATCAGGTATCCAAAAATAAGTGCATACGCCCCATAATACATCATTTTGATAATAGGCTATTATATTACGATTCTTCTCATTTAGAGCCTTTTCAAGTTCTCCTTTAAGCTCCTCTATTGAGTTTATCCTTGGATAACTTGCATGTATATTGTCCTGACTTAATTCCCATATAAAATCAATTACTTCCTCAGATGTATAAACGTTTTTTATCATTTTTATCCCCCATTATTAATTATTTTGAAATCCTATTTAAATATATTTATTAATCTAAACTCTAATTTCCTATTAAAATGTCACATAAAAAATTGAGGTGTAAATTGCTTGTTACTTCACTTGTAATATTAATATAATAGTTTCACTAATTCATTATAAGATGAACTACCATCAAGTATATTCTTATATGTGCTTATCCAGTAAGGTATCAACCCAGCTCTATGAGCTACTGCTTGTGAGGCAATATTAGATGATGATGCACAGTATATGGGTAAAATGTTTTTGCTTAATATTTTATGCATTAAATGATTTACAAGTACTGTAGCCAAACCACCTGTTCTATAATTACCTTTTACATCTATACCCATTTCCCACATATTATTGTATTCCTTAGATGCACCAGCAAGTCCTATGATTTCTCCATCCTTCATAGCAAAAAATACAATTGCAGTAGATGCATTTCCACATTCATCAAACTCTAATGAATTATTAAATCCTTTAATTTCTCTTAATTTATTTATCTCATTTCCTTCTAAATGGAAATATTTGTATTGTGGTAATAAATCACATAACTTCATTTCTTTCATATCAGGAATATAATAAATTGATTGACCATATATTAAAGGGCATTCAAATACCTCATCTCTTGATTTCCCAACTAATAAAGTCTTCACATTTTCCATAATTTCATCTGAAGCTGATACAATAATTGTTTTTTCAATGCTCGTAATTTCCAAAAATGGATTTTGTTGAAATTCATTTAATTTAATTGGTTTATGAAAAATTAATCCGTTATGATCAAAGATTTCTTGTTCACAATTTAAGTGTTCTCCAAGATTTTCTTTCACAATTTTTTTAATTTGCATCTTATTCATTTATCCATCTCCTAAGTTTTATCTATCCATGTATTATTTAATAATCTTTACTTCACCTTACCTACACGCAGTGAATTAATAATTCCTAATTTTCAAATTTTTCAACATAGATATATTCTGATTTTTTTCATCTCTAACTTCATATTCTAAACTTTTATATAGTGAATAAGCGGGTTTATTGTATTTAAAAACATTGAGTAATATTTTATTAAACCCCTTTTCTATTGCTTCTTTTTCAAGCATAAGCAAGGTCTGTTTTCCATAACCTTGTTTACGGTACTTCTCAAGTATTAAGAAATCGCAAATAAACCCTATATCTTCCTTATACTTTTGATACCAGATAAATCCCAAACTTTCATTGTCCTTATTTACAATCACATAAATATAATTATCTTTTGTGCCCTTTCCTTGTGGGAGCAATTCATTAAAACTTTTTTTTGCATCCTCCAGTGCATTTTCTTCACTAGATAGACCCGCCTTTATTAAATCTTTGGAATAATCTAGAATATCCCACTGAGCAAATCTATCAAACTCAGCATCACTCATTTCTCTAAATTTTATATTGAAGTCTTCCATGTTCTTCCTCCTTAAGTATAGTTTTAATTATACTAATTATAACATGATTTACAATATTATATATATATCACCCAGGGATAGCTGAAAAAAATACCTTTAAAGATAGGATTTTAAACTTTTCAAATCAGATTTTAGGGATGATTAAAATTTAAATAGATTGGATAGTGAACTGAATTAAATGGTTGAAGCAATGATCTTGCTATGATAAAATATAAAAATAACCACTAGGCAAAATATTTGCAAAGGGGTTGTGTCCCTAAATTACCCTGTGGGATGTTTTTGTATTTGGAGTTATTAGGATTAATGAAAGAATAGCAAGAATAAAATTTTTAATGGAAAATAATTGTTTTAAAATGAAATTTTAAAAATGGAGTATAAATATAGAGCTTCATATTGAATGGATTCAAAGATGACGTATAGATTAAGGAGTAAAATATGAATAATTTTGGAACTATATTAGCCGTTATAGGTGCAGTGGGATTTATTGTAGCAATTTGGATATTATTTGGATGTCTTTACTTTAAAAAAAGAAATTTTAAAACCGGTTTATTGCTTTTACTTGTTTCTTTGCTGCTTGTGGCAGGTGGGGTTTTTATTGGTGTACAAGGTGCATGGAATAGTGCATCAAAGGGAATAGCCTTGTCTGAAGAAATTATTGAAATTATTGAAACTAAAAGCGTAGAAGAAACCACGCAAGAACAGCAAGCAAAAGTAGGTAGCAGTGTATTTTTAAAAATTGATGAAGATGATTGGGCTAAATATGAAGATAAAATAATGACATATTACATTGCCTGGCAAAAAAGCTTAAACCCTCAGGCAGAAGATGAAGCTATAAAAATCGAGTTTAAAAATTTGAGAGGGAAAGCCCTTTTAAATTAATCGATTATTTAAGATTAATGCAAATCAAAATTTATGGAAGCGCAATATGAACATAGTAAAATTCTTGTTGGCTGGACGTAGATGGATAACCTTTTTATATTTTCATATGAAATTCATGTTTAAAATTTTTACAGTTGCATTTAAAAAAAGACACCCTATTCTAAAATACTAGGTATTTTAAAATAGGGTGTCTGTATTCTTAAGCCTTTCATTAACCTCTTCACTAGTATTAAGTGCTACCTCACTAGGGGATGCCCAATTTCTAATTTCCCTATTAAACCTTTAAGGATGCCTCTCTCTTGTAATATTATAAACCTTTCTTCTATGAGCCATTATTTCTTCATCTTTTCCACAACTATTTTACCACCCATGGCACCATTAAAATTATTGTTTATTAACCGAGTATATAGAGTGTGGTGAAGATCATTAAAGCAATAGCAAGTACAATACCTACAATAATATTCCACATTAAATCTTCACCGGCTGTTTTAGATTTCTTTGCTATATAAATACAAATATAATTTGTTATAAATACTACTACTAAAACCACTAACGCAAATGGTAAAAACTCACTAAAACTAAATAGTAATTTTGTATCCATTTCATTCATTAACCTCATTTGTATAAATCCATTGAATCCTGTTAAACCAGACAATATATAATAACTTATTATAGTGGTAATTCTCTTTTTTCTAATGAAGTCACTTCCTTTTTCTTTGTATGCATCGTATAACTTTGGGTTTACTAGTACTAAATAATTATCATAGTATTCTGTTTTAAAGGTAAATAATATAGCCAATGTAAAAAACATTATTGCTAATATTAGTATAGTTATACCTGGTCCTACGGTGCTGTACAATAAAGATATAATTAATAGTAGTAATATAAAAATGCTAACTTGCTTTACACTCATTTAAATCCATCCCCCTCTATTTAGATTTTTTTAATTTTCCTCTCCAAAAGTGAAGAATATGCTATAGTTTCAAACTAAAATTAAAATCTCCTAATATGAAAATGTCTGCAGCAGTAATAGTCCCAAAATTACTACTCCTGCTATACCAGAAAATCTATAGAAAAAAACCTTAGGGTCCTCCTTATCTAATTCTTGTAGAATAAACATAACTCTAATTGTGTTCATAATTTTCAAAGGTTTGATAATTATAAATATACTTATTAGTATCAATATAATACAAAGAATTTGGTCTAATAACATAAATATACCACCTATAATTTTCAATCCATCTAATTATTTATTAATCTTTTTGTTTCTTTTAAATTATTATCTATTTTCAAGTCTAATCTTTCACCTTTTTTATTCCAATTGTATTATACCGTCTGCTTACTTAAATAATCTTGTTTAGTTAATTCAACAATTTCATCTGAAACTCTTTTAAACCCTACTTTATTAAACACTTTTTCTGCGGATATTCTGGATTTTGGAAAATCATAGAATACCTTATCTGCTCCTAACTCATTGAATGCAACATCAACTAATAATCTTAAGGCTTGTTCACTAAATCCATTGCCCCTATGTCTTGCTTCGATTATTATATTAACACAGTAAGACTTTTTTTCACTTACATATCGTAGAGCAACCTCACCAACAGGTAAATTTTCATCAGTCTTAATAATATATGCATAATATCTTTCTGGAGTATTATTAACCCATCTAAAAAACCAGTCTCTCCAAGTATTTTCCTTAAAATCTATACATCCTGTTCCATCAGTGTCTTCATACCCTATATTGTAAATCATTGTTTCTCTATCTGATAAAAGTTTTCTTCTATAATCTAACTCTTCAAATTTAGGTGTCTTTAATTCCACTTTGATATTTTCCATTTATGCTCCCCCATATTAGATAAATTAGTGTAAAGTTTTATGCACTTTTTATTTTATAAATTATTTGCATATTAAGGTTTCTATAGTGTTTTGTATAATATGAAAATTACACTTCCCAATTACTTCTTACAGACAGTATATGATTTAAGAAGAGTGTGAATTAATTATACGCCCATATCATCTATAAGCCATGGTGAATTTTCATCTTTTCTTATAACAAAATACCACCAATCATATATCCCACTATTTTGGGGACTCGCTCCATCATTTTTATACTTTACTTCATACTTTACTTTGTAAACTTTAAGGTTATTTTCTGTTGTTCCATTTATACTACCTCGTCCATTACGCAAATAACCTTCTTTAACTTTTTCGTTCATTTCCTCTTCAATGCTTATTATCTTAGTGCTGTCCAAATTATCAAAGCCCCAAACTACATTTGGAGCGTTGAAATGCTCTGTTAAAGTAGTTAATAACTTATCTTTATTTTTTTCATTTTCATACTTAAAATAATTCTCTACTACAGTTTGAGCAGAATCACCTTTAGTATCAATTGACCTATTGCTCTCACTTGAGCAACCGACAAGAAGGATCAAAGTAATAATAATAAGCATAACATTGAAACTTATATTTCTCTTCATAATACCCCTCCTATGAATTAACTTTTTCTTTTTCCCATTATAATACATTCCCATTTGAAAACATAGTTGTATATACTTATTGTAGCATAATTACAATAAAATGTATGTATATAAAAAAGCACCCCTATAAAGAGATGCTTTAAATATTGTCTTTTACTATTTCTTACATTAAATAATTATTTTAACTCTTCCATAATCTTTTTAATATCAAAATCCTTATCTTGGATTTTATAATATTTTTCCTTATGCTGATCTTGTTCTCGAAAACCAATTACGTTATCATCATAAAATGTAATAGAAAATACATCTTTAGTATAAGTAGTGTATTCATCTTCATCATAGCTTGCCATAAAATTAAGACTAAATTTAGACCAATCCTTAGGCCTCCTAGCTTTTTTATAAGATAACTCATCAATTATACTGACTAACTTATTTACTTTGTCATCTTCAGTATTATCTATCCAAGTTGAATTATCTAGTAAATCTGAATCTATTTCATCTTCTTGTCTATAGGTATAGTCATATGCATTTACTTGTTTATAGGTGTAATCATAATTATTTTTTGATATTAAGTTATTTGTAGGAAAAATATATGGTATGTCAATCCATACAATTATAGCAAAGAAAATAAAAATAACTATTCCCCAAATGATTTTTTTCTTATTCACAAATAATCCTCCTAATTTTATAAGGTAGTTTAAAGATGTTTCACTTATATTTTATAGTTTCAATATTGTATACTTATTATAGCATAAATGCTATATAATGTATGTTTGTATTTATAAAAGTTACTACTATAAATAACACTTTCTATCTCACAATTAGGCACTTCAATTTCTACACTTCCTAATGTCGGTTGCAGTATTCCAATTAAACATTTTAACGTAGTACTCTTACCAGCATCAGTAGGTCCAATATGGATTAGCAAATATTTATTCTATACTCTCATTTCCAAGATATACTACCGTTTCTTCAGCATTATATAAATTCATTATCTGTTTTCTTAATTTTGAAGGATATAGTGGCTCATTCATAAGATTTTCAATAGGTAACCAATCAAATCCAATTTGATTATAATCACCAGTAATTTGAGCATCAGGTATTTCTTTGATGTACTCACACAAAAATACTAAATCAACTCTATGAAATGACTCCCCTGTTACTCCTTCAATTACAAATTCAAGGGTTTTTGGTTCAACAATCAATCCAAACTCTTCTTTAACTTCTCTTCTAACAGCCTCTTCCAAAGTTTCCTCAGATTCTTGACCACCGCCAGGCATTATATAAAAAATATCACCGTTATCATTGATTTTTGATGCTAACATTTTCCCATCTTTAATAATCAATGCCTTTGCAGAATTACGTATTTTTCTTTCCATTCTCTTACTCCTTTTATGTCTTAAAATATAAATAATATTTACTTCGTTCTATCCTATAATTTTTCATTTACAAACGTGGTTTCATATACTTATTGCAGCATAATTTCAGTAAGATGTATGTATTCAAAGCATTTTATCAACTATTTCATTTATAGCATCAATTACTATCTGAGGCTTATCCTTCTGTATATAATGACCACAATCTTTAACCATGATGTGTTTACTATAATACGATAATGTTAATAGGTCATTTTGATAGCTTAACCAAGTTTCTTCCGAAATGGCAGCAGACTCTTCACCTTTATGGTCAGCAGTAAGTACAATTATTGGAATATTCCTTAAAGAATCCTTTTTTCTTATTTCTTTTACTTGCTTAGCACTCATTAATAATTCATCAAAAGTTTGCTCTTCTCCAATCAATTGTTTTCTCACCATTTCTATTTTTTCAGCAGAAGAACGGTTTACCCTATCTTCAAATTGATTTTCATGTGAACAGTCAATAAATATAATACCAGCTAATTCTTTAGGATATGTACCAGCGAATAATCTTGCATTATAGCCTCCTATTGAGTGTGCAACTATAATATAGGGTGCTTTAACCTTTGCTTTATTTAAAAGGGTATGTAACTCGTGAACTTGCTCTAAACTTGTTCTTGATAAATCACCTGTAGCACTATTTCTCAGCTGCGCTCTATCATAAGAAAATGTTATTGTAGTTTTTGAAATTTCTTGCTGAACTAACTTCCAAACTCCATTATCATCGCCTAAACCTGATTCAAATATCACAGTTGGCATTCCTTTTACCTCACATTTATATTTATTTCTATTATCTTCAACATTCCAATGACATTGATTATGTTTCCAATTAACATCCTGACTTGCCAAATCTCTATTCGTACTTCCTCCACTCAATGCTTTTACTCTATCGTCCATATTAGTACCCCTTTCATAAATTCCTATTTTAAAGTAATTTTAATAAAAGCACCCCTATAAAGAGATGCTATAAATATCGCCTTTTACTAATTCTTTATATTAAATAACTATTCCCCAAATGATTTTTTTCTTATTCACAAATAATCCTCCTAATTTAAAAGCGTGTTGCAGAATTTTTTTGCAATACGCTTCTTTATGTTGATTATATATTAAACTATTTTTCACCAAAAGACATAGTATACTCTATCTCTTTTGTATCCTCATGAATACGTTCATCTACAACTATAAAATCATTTTTATCATAGAAGTTTATTGCTCTTTTGTTTTTTGTAAAGACATCTAATAGGAGATATGGATACCTAGATTTACAATGATCTATCAGTTTCTGTCCTATCCCTTCTTTTTGATACTCTTTTTTCACAAAAATTCCTGCTATATAATTTTGCTCTACAATTCCTATAAAACCCTTTATAATATTATTTTCTTCATAAACGTAAATATCAGCAGATGGCAACATTTGTTTCACCATATCAAAGTTTTTAATCCAATATTCTTCCGGTATAAAACTGTGAGCGTTAATGTTAGTTTCAAGCCAGATTGCCATTACATCATCTAATTTACTTATATCAAATTTTTTAATCATTCTATTCTCCTTCATTTTTAAAATATTAAAAGTAAGAGTAGAATACACTCATGAAGTTCACCCTTTCTATTGCTTTTCTAATAATATATTTTATACTATTAGAAAACTCTATTAAGTTAAACAAATACTATTAACTATATTACATTATATCATATTATTTAGTATTTCTTATTATATTTTTCTTATCTCTTCAATAATCTAACCAATAAACTTAAATTTATGTTGTTCTATGGATATACATTCTTGTCAGATTTTTTTCACCCTCGGCTTGGACCATACACAGAAACTCCCAACCATGACGCTCATAAAAAGACGTGTGGTCTGTAACAAGATAAAGTGTATCAATATTTTTTTCTCTCATATCATCACATACATAGTTCAGCATTTTACCAGCAATTCCTTGACAGCGATAATCATCTTCCACATAAACAGCACATACATTAGGAGTTAAATCTTTTCTGTTATGAAAATCATTTTCTATTACACCAAGTCCACCTACAATTTTATCTCCTATTATTACTATATACCATTGTGGAACAGGAGTTTTATTTTTCATACATTCATCTATGCTTTCAATATATGCTTCAAGGGGAATATTCCACTTTTCATGAAACCAATTTGCCGCGTAGTTTTTCAATTCAGGGTATTCCTGTATTTTTATAATTCTATAATTGCTCATTTTTCACTCCTTAAAAATTAATATTATTACAAGATATTTTTAAATACCGCATTATTCAATTTTCAAAAAAGAACTCTTGTCATATATTTTCTCAGATATTTTCCTGTATAGGATTCATCACACATTACAATATCCTCAGGGGTTCCCACTGTTACTATCTGACCACCATTTTCTCCTGCATCTGGTCCCATATCTATTATATAGTCTGTGGTTTTTATCAAATCCAAATTATGTTCAATTATCTTTTTTAGTGGCATATTATCTTATACTCATAGCTTATGTCAACATTACCTTTTACCATGTTCCAAACAGGGCATAACGACTCTTCCATCAGTTTTATAGTCCTCTCAATCTCATCAGTCTGTACGTCCTTTGATGCAATTTCAAATATTAAATGTATACTTTTAAAATATGTAGGATAGGTTTCTCTTCTTTCACCTGAAGCAATTACTTTTAATTCAGATACAGTTTTGTTCATCTTCCTAAGCAATAAAGCTAAGGTCATCCCACTACAGGTTGCCAGACTCATAAGAAATAGCTCAAGTGGAGTATACCCATCGCCTTCCACGGAATCAATAATTATCTCCTTATTATAACGTGATACCCCTGAAAATTTCACCTTGTCATTTATAAGATCTGCTGTTACTGTCAAATTATTACTCACAATAAAACCTCCTAAAATTACGTTTATACTATTTGAGAATATTTCGAATTACCTCAACGATAAATTTGGAATTTATTGTTGTAAATATCCTTTTTGATTGAAATAGTTTAAATAGCGTTTCTTCTGTGTTTCTATCATTTCTCCAGAGTTTACAAAAGAAATGAAATCTATATCATTTAACCATTTATACGACATAGTTTCCCCCTTTTGAAGTGTTATAGATGTTTTATCACAATCCGTAACGCACAAGAAAGTATAGAAAATACACTTATCATCATCGAAAACAAAATGGTCAACCTCTTCAAAATTTTCTGAAACAATCCCTGTTTCTTCAAGCAATTCTCTTTTTATACACGCCATCTTATCCTCACCTTTAAGTGCAGAACCTCCTGCTGTAGCTTCGTAATATCCACCATAATTACGTTTAGATAAGTCACGCTTCATAAGCAAATAATCGCCATCCTTATGCTGAACAAGAACTTCGCATACCAGATGATATAAACCATCTGGCAATACATCTCCACGAATTAAGTCTATATTGGCACGTGTTCCATCTCTAAAATATCCATCCCAAAATTCCATCATAAGTCCCCCTACAAATTCCTATTTATCTATGCTTTTTTTAATAATCTTTATTCCACCTTAATCTATTATTGAGCATCAATTTATAACCTTCTGTAAATTCAACCTCTTTATTTACATTGGTTCAGTAACTACAAACTTTAATTACAGCATATTCTAAAAATATTTATAATTTTAAGTTCGCACTTTTCTTACAAATTTCTATTTACAAACATGGTTTAATATGATTATTATAGCATAATTACAATAAAATGTATGTATATAAAAAGCACCCCTATAAAGAGATGCTATGTTAAATTATCTAGTAAATCTGAATCTATTTCATTTTCTTGTCTATAGGTATAGTCAAATGCACGTACTTGTTTATAGGTGTAATCATATTTGGTTTTTGACATTAAGTTATTTGTAGGAATAATATATGGTATGTCAATCCATACAATTGTAGCAAAGAAAATGAAAATAACTATTTCCAAAATGATTTTTTTCTTATTCACAAATAATCCTCCTAATTTAAAAGCGTGTTGCAGAATTTTTTTGCAATACGCTTTCTTTATGTTGATTATATATTAAACTTGTCTACTTTTGTTTTAAATTTCTTTATCAAGCATTATTTTTAAATCTTTGGCAATCTCTTGTGAAAAATTATGTTTTTTATCACTAAATGTCCACCCAAATCCGTCTCCCTTATATCTTGGAAAAACATGCATATGGTAATGTCCAATATCATTAAATTCTCCACCATTTTGCATTACACTATAGCCATCAGGAGAATACTTTTCTTTAATTACCTTAACAATTCTTTTAGATAATACCATCATAGAAGTTACTACCTCAGTTGGAATTTCATCAGTATCTAAATAGTGGCTTTTAGGAATTATAAGTACATGACCTTCATTTATTGGCTCTATAGTTAAAAAACACATAATTAAATCATTCTCATATACTAAGTTACATGGTAAGTCACCTTTTACAATTTTACAAAATATACAATCCATAGTTACCTCCTTAATTATTCTTAAACTTTCGTATTATTCTACTATTGTTCATTATTACTCTCCATCTTTATTTTCTATTTCAATGATAGTCATGATAGCGTAATTGGCTAAATCTAATAGCGTATCAATAATGCTCTCATCTTTTACCTCGGCGCCCTGCTTAATTAATTGCTTATATCTTCGTAATTTATCTTCCAATCTTATTGCAGGCATAGTCAAACCATACTCTTGAAATCCTTTTGTAAAACTATCTCCATAATCTTTATTCTTTGCGGTATATATTTCATTTAATTCTCCACATATTTTCTTATGTTGATCAATTTTTTCCATATAAAACACTCCTTTCATATGATTCGTAATTTCATGCTATTATAATGTAATTATAACATATTTTTCAAAAACCTTACTATTCAATTTTCAAAGAACAAATCTCAATACTGTTTCACTTTATCCTTGAATTGCGAAATAAAAAATACCGTATATTCAGTTTGAATAGTACGGCATTTTCATAAATTATTCGATTTTATTTTTAGTGAGCTATTTATATTTTTCACAGCTTTACATTTCAATTACTTCACTATATTGAATATCATTTTTATAATTATCAAGAGCTATTTTTCTAATATCAATAATTTCATTTGGAAGATCATCTATTTTAAACCATCTCAATTCTGAGCACTTATCTGGTTCTATGACTTTAGGTATACCATGATACTTATTAACGACAAAATAAATATCATAATAAGTTCTTCCTCCAGTATTGCTAACACGATGAGATAGATGAACAAAAGATAAATCTTTAATTTTCACATCAATCCCTAACTCTTCTGCACACTCTCTTACAACAGCCATTTTAGCCGTTTCACCTTCATCCACATGTCCACTTGCTGCTATATCCCACTTCCCGTCTTGATAACCAGTATTTTTTCTACGATGCAATAAAATTTGTATAGTATCATCCTTCGCTTGTAAAATAATTGGAAATATCGCTGAAAATGACTTAAAATGTTTTCCCATTTTTCACCTCTTCAAATTATTTATTAAAATTTATTTTTCTTATACTCGTCAATTCTTGATTTATTATCATAAGCAAGTAAATACTCATTATATTTAGAAGCATCATAGTTTTCTCCTAATTTTTCTTTTGCTTCATTTGCTGAAAGTCCTTGCCTTTGATTAAAAGTGGAACAGGGATATTTGTTACATTCTCCACAATGATTTAAATTTTCTTCTATAAAGCATTTTCTTACAGGACAATTGGTATCAATAAGTTTTCGATTTTCTTTTTCACATCTACATCCATCACAATGTATATCTTCTGCTAAAATATCAAGGCCATAATAATCCTTCCATGCTTTTGAAAGTTCTTTTCGCTGATCATTTTCTTTTATATTTGGTTCAAATGCTTTGCATAAGTCGCAACAATATCCACATCTTGTTATATTCATGATAGTTACGCTCTCTTTCTATTTGGTTTTTTCTTTATAAATAATAATCTTTCTATATCTGCAATTACTGTGTTATTTATTACATCTAAATATAACCATTTCCCATCATGATACTGGCGAGTATTATCATAGAAATTATTAATATATTCAGAGAAGTCTTTCCTTGAAGTTTCAAACTTTTCTCGTTCATTCTTTCCCAATATAATTAAAACTATCATACCTTTTTCTCTTGGATACAACGCACAAAATGTTTTTCCACTCTTACGATATTTTAATTCAAAAACACCTGTTTTCCCACCATTATCCCATAGCATATCCGTATCGTAATTATCCTTAATGAAGTTATTGATAGCACACCAAGTTTTAAATACATCTTCTTCCATTAATTGATTCAATTCCTCTTCTGTTGGTACTTTTTCAAGCATAAGTATATCCCCCTTTTTATAAATTCAAATAATTGAAACTTATATAATCATCATTGTCTCCTATAGATAAGTATGTATATTTATTACCTTGATAGGTTCATAATATCTTACAATTTTTCATTTGCAAACATAGTCACATATACTTATTGAAGCATAATTACAATAAAATGTAATATAAAACACACCTTCAGTATAAGTAGTATATTCATCTTCATCATAGCTTGATATAAATTCAATTTGAATAATACGGTACTGTAAATAAATTGTTTAATTGTATATTAGTTTGTCCATTTAAGAACGGTACGACATAACTGAATAAAAAATATGTTATATCCACCCTACAAATTGGAATTTGATGAACTTCTCATTATACTCATATCTCTTTTTGATAATAAACAGATTCCTTATCTCTGTACATTTCCAAATATCCAAGCTTTTTATAAAATGAATTTGTTCTTATATTCCAAACCGGAGTTTCTAAGCGCCATGTTGTAATCTTTGGAAACATCTTTTCAATATATTTCATTGATTCTAATCCGAAACCTTTTTTATACTCTTTTGGATCTATGAATATTCTTCCCACATACATAATCTCCTTATTTCTTTTATCCTGAAATAAAACGGCTCCGCCAATGAGATAATCCTCCTGCTTTATAGTGTATAAATTATGACTTAACATCATTTTTTTATGCCATTTTTCAGAATCATAATTGGGTGGCCCTCCTACCTCATCGGCACCTACCATTACGTCTGTATCGAAAGCTCTCTTTGAAATATTGGTTACTATTTTGATTTCTTCTGGACTCGCTAACTTAATATCCAATTCACTCACCATCTTTCTTAAAAATCTAATATTATCCAATTCTATAACTCTTTTTATTTAGTACATCTATATATTCACGCCCATTATTATTCCAACACTCAACTTCAGTAATATCCACTTCAATGAGTACCATATTTTTATATTTAGCCCAATACATAAATTCCTTATCAAGATGCTCACATCTCCCTAAAATTTCTTTATTTTCATCACTTAATGGATGTCCTAATATGACTGCTCTTCCTTGTATTTGTACATTATTAAAACACATTGCCACTAAAGGATTTTTAATAATTTGTTTATATTTCGCATAAGCTTTCGAAGTCATAAAATATATTTTCAATTCATTTGATGTGCAGTAAACAGTTCTAGCAGTAACTTTTCCATTTTCGCAGGTTGCTAATACAACATTTTTTTGTTCTTTCAATCGATCAATTATTTTAGCCCTCATCTCTGTATATTCAAGACTCCTCATTACTTTTCACCTCACAAAATATAAATAATCTTCTCTACAAATTACACACTAACATCACTTCAAATTATCATTACTCTACATGGTAGGTATCGTCATTACCTGAACATATTTCAATAAGGTTTCCTTCTAGATCTGCAACATAACAAATTCGCATACCATAAGATTCAGTAGTAGGTTTATAAACTGGCTTTGCTCCTGCATTTATAACACGTTGGAATTCTATATCTACATCAGAATAGTTAGGAACATCAAAACAAAGCTCCATATTGCCATTTATGCCTTTATTCCAATTAAATACCTCAGGTATAGAATCTTCAAAACCTTCTCTTGTGCATAAAATAAAATGATGAATTTGTCCTTCCATTTCAATAGCTGTAAATCCACTACCATCCCAATTTATATTTAACCCCATTACATCTTTATAAAATTTAACCATGGTTTCCATGTTATTAACATATAATGCAATTGCTCCAAATCTCATTGTTATACCTCCGTTAATTCAAATAATCTTTTAGTTTATCACAAATTATAATTATTCACTTACAGTTTTATATACTTATTGTAGCATAAATACTATATAATGTATTTTAATTTTTATAAAAATTACTTCTATAAAGAGTTGCTCTAGGCAGCGTCTGATTAATTTTTCCTATTATTTAAGTCACAAAATAAAAAATACCGCACAATTCACTTCTGAATAATACGGTATTTAAAATACTACTATTTTCTAGGGTTTTCAAAGGAAGGTGGTGTTGGGTTTGGAGCTTCATGGGAAGGGCCTGGAGTTGATAAATCAAAATATAACTTAGAATCTTCAGTATTATTAACATCATGACCATTCAAAAGATTTATAGTTTGTGCAACCATTTCCATATGGCTAAGTTCCTCAGCTCCTTTATCTAATAATAAGTCCTTTATTTCAGGATCCTTTATTCTAAAGCTCTGAGAAATGTACTGCATAGCTGCTTTTAACTCACCATTTCCTCCTCCTAGTTGTTCTTGCATTAGTACTGCGTACTGAGGATTAGGTCTTTCTACTGTAATTTATTAATTGGAATAATGGTCAATGGCTTGAATATCTAATTCCAATGATTTCAATGATTTCAATGATTTTGTTCTTCTTTCTAAAATTGGTCTTTGCCATTTAAAATAATATCAGCTAAATCCTCTGCATTTTTATAATAATAAGTGAAACCTTCATCTCTTTCAAGAGATTCATCATTTAATTCTCTTTCAATAAACTCAATACATTCATTTAGCCGTGAAAGTGTCACATCCCAAAGAAACTGTTTGTAATCAGGTTTATATAACAATTTATCATATATGCTTTTTAGGAAAATCTCTCTATATTCATCTGTCATATAAAATGGAAAAGGAAAAAACTTCTCTGATCCGTGGGATATTAAACGCGCAATATCCAAAGAATAAGGCATAATACCTGCAAAGGCCCAGTCTATTAAAACAATACCTTCATTGCTTTCTATTGCATTACACTGCAAGAAATCCCCATTACATAAGGTGCGTGGACATACTAACTGTCTATCTAAAAAAACACCATATGCAGAAGATAGTTTCTGCTCATTTATAAGACATTTTGACCTTTTATTTATTCTTGTCCAATATCTTTCAAATCGGTTGTCCAACTCATTATCTTTAAAGTCATTTTCCTGCCAGTACATATTAAAAATACTAGAAAGACTGTCTGCACATCCATAAGCCATGTCTTCATTAAATATTCGTAAATCTGTTCCAGCTATATATTCAATTAATATCCACCTCACGTTGTTAATATAAGCCCATCCCTCAAGTTTTGGCACAGGTAGATTTTTATTCTCAAGAAACTTTTTATAAACTTCTACCTCATATTTATCTGACTTTTTCAAAATATATGTCTTATCATCTGACATTATTTTATAGACATTATATGCCCTGTCTACACCTTCTCCGTTATCGTGAAAACGTTCAATATTAATTTTCTGTGAAAGTGTTACATTAATTACATCAAGAACACTCTTCAACATGTTTATATGGTTTATATCTCTTATTTTTTCTGTATATACCCCTTTCATTGGATATCCCCCTTTTGTTCTATGAATACAATCTATAAAACCTAAACTACCTATGCTAAATGATTATTTTTTCGATTTTCTATTATCCCAGAAAATATTACAATTAATATACCCCAAAATAAAAATTTAGTAAGAAAGTCAGGGATTTTTTCACCTAGTAACATAAGCATAATTATTACAACAATATTTAAAACATATATAATTAAAGCAATTTTTGAAATTTTATTCATTCATATACCTCCTTGAAATAGCTGATTTATTCATTGGAATAATGGTCAATGGCTTGAATAGCTAACTCAAATGATTTAATTCTTCTTTCTAAAAGTGTTCTTTGAGGACTTCCAACCTTAGACTTAGCATAAACTCTTTCAATTGATGGGAGTAAACTAGTAAGAACATTTCCTGCTTCAACTAATTCTTTCTCATTGTAATGATGGGGTATTTGATTCCAAACTTTCTCTACCATTGCCAACCCAATGTGAAGAGCTTTAAGCCGTTTTTTTATTAATGTAGTATTTGAACCTTTTTCTGTCATCTGAGCCAAGGCCTTTTCGGATTTACTGATAGTTGACTGGAAGGATTTTATTGATTCCAATTTACATTCATCTGATATATTTTCCATGTTAGTGCTCTCCTTTTTTCGTCTATTAATTATTTTGATTCACGAGGTTAAACCATATTTGGTAATTTTTATAATATGTATTTATATTTGATTATATTAGCTAATATATTTAAAAATACGGCTTAACTACAACTTATTTATACTTTATAATATTAGTATTTACTCATAATCTGCAAATATCAGCTAAAGCATTAGTAAATTGTTTCGGTTGATCAAGCATCATAAAGTGACCAGCTTCTTTTATAATAAACATTTTTTTGTTTGGTGCATTAATTGAATCAAAATAACGACTTGCTATTGTATGCGGGGCTTGAAAATCTCTGTCTCCAAGAATATAAAAAACAGGTATTTCATAATCACGACTTTCTTCATATAAACTATGTGAAAATAAAAAATCCCAAAGTTTTTTATTACTACTCATCCCTTTAAATAAACTCACAATATCTGACAACCTGAAAATTGGGCTTTTAAGTAATGTTTTTATTATAGGAATAAAATTCATTCCAACCTTATACTTTCCTTGCAGTATTCTAATTCTTTGTAATTTCTTTATCATAGGCTTTTCGTAATTTTTTTCGGGATAAACCCCTATTTTTTCAAGACTGTCTAAATCCTTTTTATTGCCCGCTTTTATTATTAATTCCCTTACTTTTTCGTAACCAATCTTTTCATTCTCCACTATATCTATTACTTGTCCTGCACCGATGTAGTATAATACCTCTTGAGGATATTTCAGCACAAATAATGTTCCCAGTACACTTCCCCAAGAATGACCTAATATAACAATCTTCTCCTTGTTATATTTCTTTTTCAAATAATTAACTATTTCAAATAAATCATCTATTAATTCTTCACAAGAAGGATAGTTACTATTTCTTTTCGATTTGGTTAATGTTTTTCCTGCACCTCTTTGATCCCAATGAACAATGTTAAAAAAACTTGATAATTCTTTTTGAAAAGCATATGCGAATGTTGACTCTGGCATTCCTGGACCACCATGTAAAAACAAAAGGACAGGAAGTTCAGCACTGATGGTATGGTGTAACAAGTATTGTTCTATTCCATTGATTTTGATATATTCTGAAGAATAATCGTTTTGTTTTTTCATAACTTACACCTCCTCTATAAAAATAATCTCTATTTCTGAACATACTGGTATTTCAACATTATTACTTATAGTTGTACAAATTTTATTTTACTACCTCACCATTATATCCACCAGTAATTTCAATAATGTTATCATCAGGGTCTTTTAATTGAAAATAATAATATGGTGTTCTGGAATAAAAATATTTTATATTAGTAATCTTCGTTGATATATTTAAACTTATAATCCTATCGTATTCCTTTTGCAAATCTTCAATCCAAAAATTTAAAACAAACTTATTTTTATTAGGTGCACTTGTTACACCAGTGAAATCAAATTCTTTATCATATTTGCCTATACTTATTATCTTATCAGGATTTTCTTCATCGAAGTGTGGATTAAGCATAGATATGTTGTGTCCTTCAAAGTGAAATTCTGCAAACCTATTTTGATTTCTACAACTTACTTCTATATCAAGCAATTTACTGTAGAAATCTATAGATTTATTAATATCTGCTACAACAAGATAAATGGAACCTAAATGTAACATAAAAAAATCCTCCTTTACTTCTTTTTCCAACGTTTCAAATTTGGCATATACTTCATCATTTTAGCTCGTGCAGTTTCTGCATCTGGACAATCGTCGCTTATTCTAAACGGAATACAGCTTTCAATCATTTCTTCCAAAGTTTCATCTTTTATAAATCTACCATTAGAAAAACAATAACAGCAATAGTCTTCATTACTTGAACTATCTGAATTTTTTCCAAGCTCCTTCTCATCTTCTAAAGACATACCACAACTTTGACATATTTTTTTCTCCATAGTTAATCTCTCCTATCAATATTTAAATTGTTAATTTTGTCTTATTATACCATTTTAAAATTGACACCTGTATGTCAACTTTAAAAATAATTTTCATAAGCTTCTTTAAATCTATTTGCAACTTCACTTTTTAATGATTCAGGAGAAATAACTTTAGCATGATTCCCAAATGACATAATCATCCCATAAAGCCACTCATCTTTAGGATAATTCAATGATACAGTAAAAGTTCCATCCTCATTAGATTTTATTTCATGTTCTTCAAAATAATCAAATACTTGATATTCCATACATTTATCTATTTTCATAGAAAACGAAATTTTATTTTGCGGAGAATCTATATATTTATCAATTTCTTCTTTATCCTCTATGTTAAGCTCCTTCTTTTTAAAAGACTCATCAAGACATTCAACTCTTTTCATTCTTGACAATTTAAATACTCTAATAGCCTGTTTTTCTTGACAGTACCCTCTTAAATACCATGCATGTCCTTTAAACCAAAGCTGTATTGGCTCCACTTTACGAGTTGAAATATCTCCAATTCTACCGTAATAATCAAATTTTAAAACACGTGTTTTCACTATTGCAAATTTTACTCTTTGAAATAATTCTTGATGTTGATTACTCCAATCAGAAAAATCTATCGAAATCCAATTTGGATTTTTTATTTGAAATAGCCCAGATAATTTAACTAATAAATCATTAATAGTGCCTTTTTCTACCTCTTGTATACTTTGAATGGCTGCTAAAATTTGAATCTGTTCATCTTCAGATACAATACTTTTTTCAAAAACAAAATTATCAAGGATTGCAATTCCTCCATACTTTCCTTTTTTAGAGTATATAGGAATTCCAGCCATACTTAACGTTTCCACATCACGATAAATAGTTCGTACAGATACTTCAAAATGTTCTGCTAATTTACTAGCTTTTATACATTTTTTTTCTGATAGCAAATACATTATTTCAAATAATCGCTTCAATCAATCTCCCCCCAAAATGGTGTACAACTAATCAATTATCAACATTAAATCCTCTCCTGCAGGATATCTATATTGTACATAAATTGAATAAAACTTACCACAATGAAACTATATGGTAAGCTTTGTATAAGGTATCTTCTCTATATATTTTGTCATAACAAAAATATTTTAACCGTGATTATAAGCTATATGTTCTGAACCGAAAAATTTAGGATTCTCACTACTTATCATTTCAAAAATATTATCATTTAAAAAACTAGGTAATAAATATATTTTCTTTAAGTTATTTATATCAATCCATTCACTTTTAAGTTGCATATCATCTATTTCTGTAGGATTAATAGTTTTGTCATTTTTTAATTTACATATAAAAATATGATATATTTTATGAATATAATCAGGATATAACTCTCGTGTTTTAGGGCTATCACATATTTCTTCATATAAAGCAGAAAATCTTATTGGTACAACATTGTATCCTGTTTCTTCAAGACATTCTCTTATAACAGCCTCATGTAAAGTTTCATATATATCTTGTCCTCCACCTGGCAATGAATAATAATTCCCATTATTCTCATCAAAGCACTTGTTTAATAAAATTTTATTGTTATCTATAATAATTGCTTTTGCTGCACTTCTAATGCTCATTTTTACCTCCATAAAAAACTAACTAGTTGTTAAAATACTCTTTGTCTGACACTTAAAAAGAACTTCATCTTTTCATTTTAATATCTCGCATGACTTATAAGCAATATAAGAAAAATACGAATTACTTAATTTTAGATTACGCCAAAAATCTATTCATCATCATTAAAAAACAATGCTAAATTCTTTGAACTTTCCATTGCTTTTATATCATCTTTAGATGATATATTATTTGTATTATGGCTATAAATAATTGGTGCAATATCCCTAGAGTTCATATGATGTAAAATTGTACATGCTGTAGTGTAGGCATCTTCAATACGTCCATCCCCACCTCCAACAATTATAACTCCACCTTTTTTTTCTTTCTTAATAGGTTTTATATTTTGAAAATGTCTTGCACAAAAATATGTTTGTAACCTGCTTGTAATAGCCAGTAACTGACCTGTTAATTGAGAAAAGTAAAGTGGTGATGCAATTAATATGTTGTCACATTCTTGAATATATTTATAAACTTCTTGCATCTCATCGTTTATACAGCAGCCATTATTTTGCCAACAGTATCTACAATCAATACAAGGATGAATATGGCAATCATATGCATCTACTATTTTATATTCACCATCTAAATATTTAATAAACTCGTTTATCAAAGCCATAGTATCACCATTTTTTCTAGGTGTGCCACTAAAAATAAGAGTTTTCATTAATCAATACTCCTCGTATAATAAGTTTATAGTCAGTTAAATGACTGCTATAAACTTATTTATTTTTATATTTTAGTATAGATAAGAATGTGTCTGTGTTTTTCTGTGGGGATTCTCCTGCAATTATTCATTTGTAAATTCAATCTACTAACTTATTGATAAACAATTTCATGTCGCTTTCAAAAATAGATAACCCCTGAAACCCGCATGAACACAACAACTAGTTTTATAGTTAAATATATCCATAGTTAAATAGGTTCATATTTTTATATTTAAATAGTTCTCTATATCCATTTTTACCTATATAAATAGGTAAATATACACCTATTTATATTTAAAACTAGGCAAGGATATTTTTTTCATTTTAATATCTCACATGACTTATAATCAATATAAGAATATTGTGTATTAATATAACTTCTGATTATGATTATTTTGCGGGTGTTAGAGGAAACTTATTCATTGATGTATATTTTGATATTCGAAATCCGAGATTTTCATATAATGGTTTCCCTTTTTCAGTCGCCATTAAATCAACTGCGGCAACGCCTAATAGCTTTGCTTCCGATAAAAGTTCAGTCATAACTTTCGTTGCAATGCCTTTTCCTCTATATTGAGGGTATGTAAAAACATTGTATACCGTACCGACGAGATATGATGAAAAAGCTATCATTGGAGGTCTTTCCACGATTGACATAAATGCAGTTGCTAATACTTCATTTTCATTCTCGGCAATGATAGCAATAAATCCCTTGTTAAGGTGTTGAGTAAAATATTCTTCTAACTTCGTTCTAATATCTTGCACCTCTTCCGAAGAATACACACCTTTTTCTGCAAACAGGTAATCCATACGAATATTTATGAGGAGGTCAATATCCTCTTTAACCATTTTTCTTACTTTCATGTTTTGCACCACCTTATATTTATAATCTTCAGTTCGCACTTTCCTTGAATTGCGAAATAAAAAATACCGCGTATTCAGTTTTGAATAGTACGGTATCTACGTTATATTTAATTTTTATAATACTTTAACATTGTGACTTAATTATCTGACTAAGGACTTCTTAAAATTCAATGGAACATCAACTTCTTCATACCCTAATGATTTATGAGCGATTGGGCTAATAGGATACCTTTCAGTGGTATCTGACCCAATTTCTATGCACCCATTTTCTACAGCCCAAGTTTCACCTTTTTCCACTAATAATTTTCCAACACCTTTTTGCCTATATTCTGGTTTTACATACCATCCCTCTATAAATCCTACGTTCTTTGTTTTACATCCCAATGCAGTTTCACGTATTGATACCTCTATAAACCCTACTATATTCCCATTATCTTCTGCTATATAAAACATATAATCTAATTTGAATCGCTTATATATTTCTTTCATCTCTTTTTCTAATTCTTCCAAAGTATGATAAGACCATAACAAATATCTTAGTTTTAGCCATTCATCAAAATCTTGTATTGATACTTCTCTTATTTTCATATTTTCACCTCAAATTAATTCGTACTATTTTACTATCATGAAGCAATTATAACATATATTGTAAATACCCTACTATTCAATTTTTAAAGAACAAATTTATAATTTAGTTCGCCATATCTACAAAATACGAATTAAAACACAGTAAAATTCACTTCTGAATTAATACGATATCCTGGTTCCTTGACTTTATTTTCTCTCTACAATTTCACCAGTACTTTTCAAAATACTATTCTCTGGAATATAACCTCTTACAGAACTTAATGGATAAACAATACTATCTTTTCCTATTATTGTCCCTGGGTTTAAAACTGAGTTACATCCTACTTCAGCTGAATCGCCTAGAATTGCACCAAATTTCCTTAAACCAGTTTCAACAATATCTGTACCATATTTTACTTTTACTAATGTTCCATCAGACTTTAAATTAGAGGTTATTGCACCTGCCCCCAAATGGGCTTTATACCCTAATATTGAATCACCAACATAATTGTAATGGGGAACCTGCACTTTATTAAAGAGGATTGAATTTTTAATTTCAGTTGAGTTTCCAATTACAACATCATTACCAATGATAACATTGTCTCTAATGTAAGCAGAATGCCTGATTTCGCAATTGTAACCGATAATCGCTGGACCGTTTATAAGAACACTTTTTTCTATAGTAGTGCCTTTGCCAACCCATACAAATTCCTTTATTCTTTCAAAATCGCTTGGCAGATTTTTTGCGTATTCAAAAATGAAATCCTTAATTTCTGTAAGAGCTTCCCAAGGATACTTAACCCCACAAAATATTGCTTGTGCATATAATTCACTCAATGTAAAAAGTTCATCAACAGAAATCCCCATAATAATCCTCCTTAATGTATTTTATAATAATTTACAATTTTTCATTTGCAAACATGGTTGCATATACTTTTTGTAGCATAGTTACAATAAAATGTATGTATATAAAAAAGCACCCCTACAAAGAGTAGTATATTCAGCTTCATCATAGCTTGCAATAAATTCAAGACTATATTTAGACCAATCCTTAGGCCCTTAGCTTTTTCACAAAAATTCCTGCTATATAATTTTGTTCTACAATTCCTATAAAACCCTTTATAATATTATTTTCTTCATAAACATAAATATCAGCAGATGGCAACATTTGTTTCACCATATCAAAGTTATTAATCATTCTATTCTCCTTAACAACTATTCAAAACAAATAACTTTTAAAGAGCCAATCCATATAGTATGCCATATTTTATCCTTTCTACTTACAGCTTTTTAAACTCTCCATCTATGTGCTCTACAACCTCTGAATAGTGATTAACATCATTAGAAGCATTTTCTAAAAGTGCTTCTGATACAACGGGGAACTCGTCTATAAATTGAATATCTTCAATTTGTTTAATTCCAAAGCTATTTAAAACTTGAACTAAAGGTTCCTTTTTCGTAGCCCATATATTCATATATTTAAAGCTTGAAACAAATATTTCATTTAATGTGCTTTCATCATAATATGCTATACCAAATTCTAAGTATCCATCATTAGTTAATTCAAATTTATATTTTTCAAAGATATTTATAAGTCTTTCTTTTTGAGTAAATCTACTTAATATTGATTCTTCCTCCTTAAATCCCAAAATTCCGTAAGCAGCACTTTCTATCAATTTGTTTGTTAAGCCACAAAATACATCCCAGATTTTATCAGCATCCATATTTACTTGTGCAAAATAGGAGAATTTTTGTTCTGAAACTTCTTTTATTATAAAACCTTCAATTATGTTCGCTGAGTTTCTTTTATCATTAATTGATTTCACATCAAATCCACTAGGATATTCATTATTTTTAGGAATTCTAATACCTAACGGCAATTTATATAAAGCCATCTTTTACCCCTTTCTCATAATAATGATACATATTATATATTTTAAAATATCATACTATTCAGAAATTAATATCCATATTTTAAGTAATTGTAACTTTTATTAAGTTGCTAGATATTTAAAGAAATTTGTCCAGATATATAGAAATGAAAATAAATAAGTACTAAAAATATTACAGTTACACCTATTAGATATATAATTTTTATTAATTTTATTTGTATTGGACTTGCTTTCTTTAAACTTTTTTGAAGTTTGGGTGTTAGTAATAAGAAATAAAATGCTAATGCTACAATGTAATAAATACATGCAATAATTATAAATAAATATTTCTCAATCATGTATATTCTCCCCCCCTGTAATATTAATATAAATACAATTTATATGGCTTAGAATCAATTTAAGAAAATTATACCACATCATATTGAATATTCATCCATAAATCTCACAAATTTAGTAATTAATATTTCAAATACTATACTATTCAATTTTCAAAGATCAAACTTTTTTAATTAGTTAGCAATACTGATATACTTTTCATGTTAGTGATCTCCTTTTTTCATCTATTAATTATTTTTATTGGTCACCTCACTCTTTATAATTATATTTTTTTTACCATACTATATGATCTATAGCCTCTTGGATCATTCTCTTTTACCAAAACTACCTTGTATCCTAATTTTTCGTAGAATTTTTCTGCTTGAAACTCTACTGTACCTAAATTAATGCTATAAACATTTAGCTCTTTTGCTTTTTCCTCTATTTTACACATAAGATTTTTACCAATTCCATTTCCATTACATTCTTCATCAACTACAAGCCAACCTATATACATTGAATCTTCAGTAATGCTCCCATGAACTCCTCCAACAAATTTATCATTATCTAATGCAACAAACATTATATTTCTTTCTTCCATTGGATAAATATTATTATCTCTATTAAACTTTTCTATTCGATTTAATAAAATAGAATTATATTTATCTACTTTTGCAGTCACAACCATAACTTGTATCTGTAAATTACTTTTTATATCAAAATCAATATTCTTCAAATAAAAATATCTAGTTGTTCTTGGTGTCCTTTCTGTAGTTCCTCCAATATCAAAACCAATAGACTTAAAATCTTCTACTCTAGATTCAACTTCTGTATATAATTTCATGCCTATTGCTTTATTTTTATAATAATCACTAACTTCTGAAATCAACTTTTTTAAAACATCAATGTTCTCATAAAACATACTACCAATACTTACCCAATCCCAAGAATAATTTGTATATATACTTCCAACCAGTTTTTCACCATCAATAGCATAAAAATATTCAGTTGATGAATCTTTTTCGCCAGTATGTTTTAAATTATAAGCTTTTAATTCTTTTATCAGTTCATCTTTATATTTAAAATTTTTATCTTCTATATACCTCATTTTACCCCTCCAAAAGTCCATAAATTTCTTGTATCGGACAATTAAAATAATAATACAAAATTTATCTCATATTTATAGAAAAAACTACGGCTACTTATGGTACGGTTCTCGTAACAGTTCTATCGGCGTGCTTAAGCAAAATTTATTATTTATCATAACCATGAATCTGTCTTGAAGATATAATAAGCATCATCTACCACAAATTACCATTTGGCGTTTTGCATTTTTAAAAATGAAAATATAAATATAAATGTATGTAACAACTATACTCCTAATATAACTAATTGTTTACAAAGTCAATAATCAACTTATTAACCATATCTGGATTATCTTGATTTGAGTTATGCCCTGCATGATGAATAAAATAAAATGTACAATTGCTATCATCTTTTGCCCATGCCTCAGCAATTTTTTTAATATTGCCTGTTTTGTCATCTGAACCACAAAGTAACAACACAGGTTTTTTAAACTTAAATTCCGAATCATAGTGAAGACATCCTGTTAAATCTGTTATTATATCAATAAAGGTTTTTTTATCTATCCTTTCAAAGCAATCCCTAACGTATTTCTTTACACTAGCTTTGTTTCCACAAGCATTCGCACTCTGTTTTATAAGTAACTTCCATGGATAGCAGTTAAATATAAACTTAGTACATTTCAGTGAACACTTTTCCATAAATGTGAGCTTACCTGTGTTTTTGGTACAATCAATCAACACTGATTTCTCTACTAGTTCTGGATAATAATAAGATATTTCCTGAGCCAGATTGCCCCCCATTGATTGTCCTATAAGAATCGCTTTATCAATATTATAAATTTCATATAATTTTTTGCAGTCGCTAATCATTTCTTTAAACTGAAATTTTTTCCCTTGCTCCAATTTAGATAAACCGTGCCCTCTAGAATCCCATGCAATTAAATTGTAAGTATCATCAAATGCCTTAAATTGTTCATTGAACATTTCATGATTAACACCTGCTCCATGAAAAAATAGCACCCATTTATTTGCTGTTCCCTTTCTATACCAGTAATGAATCTCACAATTCAAATTTTGAAATACCAAATGTGTGACTTTATCCTCCATAATAAACTCCCCTTTATAGTTTAATCAAGAATTCTTCCTTGTAATAATATTTTTTCAAAGAATTCATCATACCCTTAAACTCACTTACCTTCTGCTGCATTTTTGAAATATCCAAATCTTCCAGTCCACGCATTAACCCTTCTGCCGCAGAAAGAACTATATCAAGCAATATCTTTACATCACTTGGATTTTTAAATTTATCATAATCGATAATCTTTAATATCTCCTCTTCCCCAGTTTGCAGCATTATTTTTTTCCTCTTATCTAGCTCAAGCTTTATCTCTTCAAAGCTTTCATAATACGCTTTTGTGACAAACTTATACAAATATGGATAGTCATTAATCATTTTCATTCTACGCTCCACAGTTTTATTGATTAGTTGAAAAAAATCATTTATTTTCTTATTAACACTCTCTTCCTTCTGTTCATCAAGAAAGTTAATTGCGGTATTAAATAAAAATAAGTAGTATTCCTTTTTGTCTTTAAAATAATAAAACAATAATGACTTGGAGATATCAGCTTCACTAGCAATTGCATTCATTGAAGCTTTCTTATACGGATATAATGCAAATAACTTGTATCCAGAATTGAGCAAATTTTTTTGTTTATCTGATGGCAACTGAAAATATGATTGATTCATAGTATTCTCCTTTATAGACCAAAACGGTCAGTAGATTAATTTTATTTTAAACCTACTGACCGTTTTTTAGAAGACCTAAAATTTAATATTCAATAAATTTGTAAACTAACTATAAATACCTGCTACTCATTTATCGAAATTTTGCTACTACTTATGGTACGGTTCATCTTATCACGCTCTATCCGAAAACCTTCATCAAAGCTAAAATGTATAGCTTTGATGTGTTTTTCCTCAACATCTATGCTGCTAACAAGTTTTCTTATAAGACGTTTTTGTGTATCTTTATCCATTAGTTTTATAACTTTTCCTGCTTGCTTTAATAAGTCAGCAATTTCAGTAACATTCACTTTCTTATCTTTTAATACATCTATAAGTAAATTGTGCTTTTAATATAAAAAAAGCAACCAAGTGTAAAAATTTAATATGCTCCCTTTCTGGTAGACAGCTAAAATAATAAAATTCTATATGCCGAAGGAAGTATATTTTTTATGAATCGAAAAATAGAAGTTACATTTGAGCAGAAGCTATCTTACATTAAAAATTACTCGAAAGGCATAAAATTTCTTATCATCAGACTCGCAGTTGGGCTGTTAAATATGAATAATTTGGTATAAGCACATAGTTGATTGAAAAAGCAACCGCAAGGTCTGAGGATGAACTTACGGAGTTAGATAGATTAAAAGCCGAAGAACCTATGAGGGTCTCTAATGATTTTTGAAATTCGAGATGTACTACTTACATAAGTTTAATGATTTTGAGAGTTTGAGGAAGGCGATTGATCAACACGATGGGTGTTATTATAATACCAACACCCAATACCTGAATCGCTTAAATTGTATACTTCATGTCTAATACCGCGTAACTATCTCTCAGGTATCTCTGCATAAAAAAGTACTAACCATTTCGATTAGTACTTGCATAATTTTTCTATTATTTCCGCTGTTTACTTGATAGGGATCAGTTCATTAAATCATTTATTAATTTTTCTAAAAATTCTTCCTTGAATAACTGCTAATATTGTAACAGCGCATCCAGTTATAAATAATATTAAATTTATTGTGGTCTTTTCAATTAAAAAACCGCCAATCATATATCCTAATGGAGTTGCTATATATGAAATCGTCATTGATGCAGCTGTAGACTTGCCTAAAGTTTCTTGTGGTATTTCTTCTTGATAAATTGTTCTTATTGATATACCCACAATAGTAAGAGAACAACCAAATATAAACATGCTAATAGCGAGACTATATATAGAATTACCTAATCCAAATAAAATTAATGAAATACCTTGTATAAAAAACCCCAATAAAGCTAAAACTTTATGCTTAACATACTTAACAATATATGGTGTTACTAAAGAAATAAATATTCCACCTGCTGGGATACAAGATGAAACTATCCCATAATAAGTACTGGACAGATGTAAATAATCATTGATGAAAACAGGAATATAAATTGATATTGGCGCAAGGAAAAAATTTATAAGCCCTCCTCCAATAAGTGCTGTGTATAATAAAAACTTATTTTCTATCAATGTTTGAAATCCTATTTTTATATTATAAACGGTTTTGTTACCGATATTCAAATTTTTAATTTCATTATGAATTCTGTTTTTAGTTTTGATTAGTAATTCAGATAGGCCAGAAATAATAAATGATATACCATTTATAAAAAAACATATACTTGGAGAAAAAATTCCAAATAAAAATCCTCCAATGATTGGCCCTATAACACTTGAAACCTGTGTTATAGTAGCACTTAAGGAATTTATACCTAAGATTTCATCGTCTGTTATCTCTGGAACAATACTTAAACTAGCTGGTTGAAAAAAAGTATCTACTATTGCCATACAGACGCTTACTAAAATCATAATGTAAACATGAATATTATAAAAGACAAATAACCCTAAAACTATAGCGAAAATGCCACTTATAAAATCACACACAGCCATAATAATTTTTTTATTATACTTATCTGCAAAAATTCCACCAAACGGCGATAAGAAAATACGTGGTATATAACATATCATTAAACTAAAAGAGGCAATTAAAGGAGAATTAGTTTGTTTTAATATATACCACATAAGTACTATTTGTTGTACATAATTTCCTAAAACGGAAACCATTCTTCCTAATAACAATAGAGTTATGTTTTTATTTTTTAATACTTTTAACATAATTTCATTAGATTCTCCTTGTTAGATTTAACATCTGCTCTCCAACAACACAAATCATGTAAAACGCAATTGTTATTAAATCCCGTCGCCGGGCATCCTCTACAAAGTGATACTAAATTACAATTCCTGCATTTTATATATGAGTCTAATTGTTTTAAATATCTGCTGGAAGTATTATTTACAATGCTAATCAAACTATCCTTATAAACGTTTCCTAATGAAAATTTCTTCATTTTTGCACATGGTAAAACTTCTCCATCGTAATTAATTACAACTAATGTTCCATCAGACTTTAAATTAGAGGTTATTGCACCTGCCCCCAAATGGGCTTTATACCCTAATATTGAATCACCAACATAATTGTAATGGGGAACCTGCACTTTATTAAAGAGGATTGAATTTTTAATTTCAGTTGAGTTTCCAATTACAACATCATTACCAATGATAACATTGTCTCTAATGTAAGCAGAATGCCTGATTTCGCAATTGTAACCGATAATCGCTGGACCGTTTATAAGAACACTTTTTTCTATAGTAGTGCCTTTGCCAACCCATACAAATTCCTTTATTCTTTCAAAATCGCTTGGCAGATTTTTTGCGTATTCAAAAATGAAATCCTTAATTTCTGTAAGAGCTTCCCAAGGATACTTAACCCCTTCAAATATGGCTCTTGCATCTAATTCTTCAATGTTTAATAGTTCATTTACAGAAACTTTCATTATGACCTCCTCTGATTTATTTCGTCATATCCTACAATTATTCATTTGTAAATTCAACCTACTAACTCATTGATAAACAATTTCATGTCGCGTTCAAAAATAAGTAAACCCTGAAACCCGCATGGCGACAACAACTAGTTTAATAGTTAAATATATCCATAGTTAAATAGGTTCATATTTTTATTTTTATATAGTTCTCTATATCCATTTTTACCTATATAAATAGGTAAGTATATACCTATTTATATTTAAAACTAGTCAAGGATATATTTTTTTCATTTTAATATCTCACATGACTTATAAGTAATATAAAAATATTGTAACCAGATTATAAAAATACAAGAATATATTACAGTTTTTTAGCCATTATTATGAATTCCGTATATCCATCAGAAGTCTCCAATACATTTCTTTCAGTTTCTTTAAAACCTAACTTTTTATATATCTTTATTGCTCTTTCATTGAAGGATGCTACCATTAGCTTAACATTATTTCCTTTATAGTTTAGTCTTTTAATACCAAACTCAATGCATGCTCTGGTAAATTCTTTGCCCAAGCCTTGTCCCGTTAACTCAGGTTTGATCCCTAACCCTATGGTCATTTGTCCATCCTCTAACCAGTGGCAATAAAATCCTATCATATCTTCTCCATTAAAACAGGCAAAATATCTTACCTCGCTATCTGGTGCTAAAAATTCCTTTAAACCATCTTCTGATGGCATATCATAAAATGAATAAATTCCATCATAGTGCCACTTGTTAACTTCACGTATATGTTCTATTTTAAATTCCTTAAATTCTAAATTCATTTTTTATCCCCCAATTTTGGTAAAGCATATTTATTATTAAATATTATAAAATCATTAATTTCACCTCTTAATTATAAAAAGACTATGGGATATTACTCTCACCTCAGTACTTGTCTTTATAAGATAATCATACTTATAATTTTTTATAGTAGTTATTTATATTAAATTTTATTACCTAATCTATTAAGATTACGATTTTAAATATTATGTTTATTGCTTTACATTATTTGTTTCTATTTACTGACGCTTCAACTATTCTTTTGTTAATAGAATAATTACATCCAAAATTAGAATCATCAAACAATTCTATTCTCGATAGTAAATCAATATCTTTTATATTACTCCAGTTAATTTCACTGCTTAATTCTTTTAATATAATTTCTGAATCAAAACCAAGATAATCCCTACTATAATAGTTTATAATTTTAGGTTCTACATAACTTGTTAAGCCTATAGAATTATGTTTATCTATTATATTAATGTATAAGTTACATAAAGCTGCTTCCCGTTCTTTTCTTTCAGGTGAAGCTATGGCCATCTCTATTAAAGCAGATATAGCACTCGATATTTCAAGCCTTTTGAAAGCAACTCCGAACCACTTGCTATAGGGATAATATTTTTTTCATAATAAAAACATATCTTCATTAGCTTATTTATTATTCTATTCGTAATAATACTTTCACCTATTCTATCATCCTTTTCTGCACATCTACCTATAAAAGCTTGTTCCTCATTAATTGATTTCCATAGTATAAATAAACGTAAGAGCAAAACATTCCTTGGGAAAAATTGAATAGCTTGTCTTGCTTTAGTTAAATCTCCAATTCCATCATAAAATACTTCTCCACTTGTTAGTTCTAGTAGATGCTGTATTGGGAAGGATATCCAGTCCTTAAAATCTATTTCTCTATGTTGATTAACAACTATATCATTGTTAAAAAAAGCATTTACCGTATTTATTTCTACAAAATGGTTAATAGGATATGTATTCTTATATTGCATATAACCATTATTAGTCCATTTTTCGACAGCCTTGTAGTTAGTTGGAAACCCCTTATATTCAAAGGGTAGGTTATATTTGAAGAGGGTATCTAACTTAGTTTTTACATCATTAAAGTTTTCTTCCTCTAAAAAAATTTGTAATCTGGGCCCCCAAACATGGTCAGTGGATTTATAGTCATCAAACCCCAATACATCTGAGCAATGTCCAACGAGCGCTGCTGCATATCGAAGATCCGGATATTGCTTATCTATTAGTGGTTTTATAATATCAAAGTAAAATCCTTTATTTAATTTTAATCCTGGAATAAATTCCTTCTCACTTTTACATACAAAGATATCACTCATATTCCTACTCCTTTTATCAATTAGTGAATAATATTCTACAATTATCCAATTTTCCATATACAATCATAATTATAATACTTATTATAGAACAATTACAATAAAATGTTTTAAAATACAAAAAGCACCTCTATAAAGAGATGCTCTAGTCAGTGTATGAATAACGTTTATTATAATTTGAGTTATTAAATAAAAAATACTGTCGTGATATATTAACCTTCTTTATAATTATTATGATATTCTCGATCCAGCATACTAAAATAGAATTGGTCGACCCACTTACCTCCACATAGATACTCTTCCCTAAATACACCCTGCTTTGACATACCTGCTTTTTCCATTATTGATGCAGATTTTTTATTTTCGCAATGGCACATACCTAATACCTTATGAGCTTTCAATTCATTAAATGCAAAAGATAGCAAAATCTGTACACTCTCTAAACAATATCCATTACCTTGAAACTCAGGCAGCATAACATATCCAATTTCCCAGCTCTTACGTGAAGTAATACATTCCCATATATAAACTACTCCCATCTGTACCCCATCTGAACTGCGTTTAACTATAAAATCAAAAACATCATTTTCTTCAATTCGCTTAATAAACTTCTTTCGAATACGATTTTTGTCAGTCTCAACATGTTCCTCATAACACCATAACTCTTCATCACTTTCTTCATTACATATAAACTCCATATGTTCTTCAGATACAGGTACAAGTTCTATAGATTTTCCTTTTAATAGATGTTGTATTTGTTTTTCTATATTTATATTTTCCATTCTTATCCCCCACTTTTTCATTTTCCTATGATAATCTAATTTTATATAACCTTCTAATACATCTCTATATTTCATATATAGGTGCAGACCTCTTTGCTTTTATTGAATAATCATCAAGGTAATCTGGTAATCTTTCCTCTATACTACATCCATCTAATGAATACCAAGTTATTTTTTCAATGACATCACACAAACTTTTGCCATGAAATACTTTAGAATTTAAAATATCCTCTAATTTAGCATAATCATAGGCTTGTAAGTCATCTGATGTTAATCCATACCAGTATACTTCTTTATCTGGATTATCTCTATCTTGCATTTTCCCAAGCCAGCAATCTTCATATTCTGTGTCATCATCAATACAAAAGTTCATTTCAATACATGAATTATACTTTACTACATCACTTTTTAATACTGTTATTAAGTCTTGCAATTTGATTTTCGCCAACATTATCCCCCCTAATACTTGTATTCATAAGATAACCCTGCTTTGTAATTTCTACTCCTCAATTTATACATAATTAGAATAACTCATCTAATAAAATATAGTATTTTATTTTTGCATAATCAGGTTTTATTTCTAATTCTTCAAATAGCATATCTGTATATCTTGAATCAAAATCCATTAACTCACGAACACATAATGCAATATCTTGATATAGATCGCCAACTCCTGCTCGTCCCATATCTATAAAGGATGTAATATCTTTACCATCTGTAAAATAATTGTTAAAACAATAGTCTCCATGTGTAAACACTAATTGTTCTACCGGCTTATTCCTTAGGAGATAATTAAGTACATCCCTAGATGTTTCAAGGCCTTCCGTATATTTATTTCTATCCACTCTTCCTATCAAATTATGATCAATCCTGCATTTTGCTTTTTCTAATTTTTCCTCTATTCTACTGTTAAAATTACATTCTGTGATATCAACACTCTGCAATTTCTTTATACCAATGGCTGCTAAATGAACTAATCTTTCTGGAGTTTTTCTATATGCTTCATCTTCTAGCATCTGACCTTTTGCATTCTCTATTAGCATATAAGAAATGTCATCTTCTAGCACACGATAAATCACTTTTGGTACTGTTAGTTTTCCATACAACCACTGGTACATCTCATATTCTCTAATCACTTCATCATTAACTTTTTCTATCTTTAAATAATAAGATTTATCCATATCAAAGCACTTAATTACTTTTGCTTTCGACATACCTTCTTTATCTGCTTCAAAGTGCATACCTGCAAGTATTTTTTCTAGCTTATTTGGTAAATACATATATTTTCCCACCAATCCTTTTACTATATAAATATCTAGCTTTCCATATTCATTTAAATCTATTCTTCTGATTCTATGTTGTGTAAATACTGGTAATATAGGAACATTCTAATTAAGTCGTAATTGTATTATTATCAAGAGTAAATTTTGAAAAATCTTTAAAAACTTAATTATTAAAAACTATATTTCTATAGTATGGGATATTAGCAAAGTCCAGCAATAATTGCTGGACTTTATTTGAAAATTATAAACAAATTGTCTATTTACTTTATTATACCATAATTTTCATTATTATGTAACCGTTTGTAAATATCTGCGTAATTAATTTCAGATTACTCTCTAAGATCTTTATTTTCTTCTTCCTTATAAATCTCTTTCCAATTAAAACTATATGAAACAACCTTAAAGGCTCCCCTTCTAATCCAATCACTTATGCAATACTTGTTACATTATATAAGAATGATGAACTAACTTCACTTAGGATTATGCTTACAGTTAAGGATTGATATTAGTACGGTATAAAATAAATATATAAATAATGGTTTACTTAGAATATAATAGTATTATGTGAGTTAGTTGACTATTAAACTACTGGAAAATAAGAATTTGTAATGGAGATTAGATATATTTTGAGAGCTTAATTTTGAATTGGCATAAAGCAAATATTAGGTTAAATGTAAAATTTAATGAATACTTTAAAATGTGAGGTGAAGAAATCATGACAGATAAAAAAATTATAGTACAATTTACGATGCTGACATTTTGCATAGCCTATGTTGTGTCAGGTGCTTTGATTATTCTTGGGCAGTTCGGATACTCCGTTTACAATTGGGTTCACTCGTTACAGCAATTCGGGATGAATATTCCTTTTGCAATCTATATTTTGTCGCCCGCTATTGCTTCATATATCGTTCTGAAGAAAAAT
>NZ_DFCF01000016.1:0-7622 GCF_002367465.1 Clostridium sp. UBA3061
CGATCCCGCTTAGCTCCACCAAACCGCTCCCAACGGTTTGAACCGAAAGAATGATTCCAGATGTGGGGGTATAGCTCAGCTGGGAGAGCACCTGCCTTGCACGCAGGGGGTCAAGGGTTCGAATCCCTTTATCTCCACCAAAAGCAATCTAAATAGATTGCTTTTTTTTTATATTTATATTACTTAATTAACTATTATATTATTGTTTTAATTAAGTATATAATAATGTAAAGTAATTAAAAAAATTCATTGCAAAGATGGTGTAATTAGTATGAATAGAGTTAAACAATTTATTAATTGTGTATTTGCAAAAATAACTAAAAAAGATATGGAGTTTATTAATAATTATTTAGATGAGAATGAAAAAAAATTACTGTATAAACTCCCGGTTTATGATTTGAAACATTCAGTTAATGTAGCTAGAGATATATATACAAATGAATCTGAAGAAGAAATTAAAAAGAATAATCTTAATCATAAAGAAATTGTAAAATCAGCTATATTACATGATGTCGGTAAAATTAATACTCCTCTAAATGTAATAGATAAATCTATTTTAGTCTTATTAAATAACATTACAAAAACAAAAATAAAAAAATATAGTGATAGAAATTCTAAGATATATATATTCTATAATCATGGAGAAGAAGGTTATAAAATTTTAAAAGAAAAAGGATATGATAAAGAATTTTTGAATATTATAAGAAATCATCATAATTATAAAATACAAAATAAATGGCTAGATATTTTACGAAAGTATGATGATAGAAATTAATACATATAATTAATATAAGTAAATAAATATTTAATAATGAAAGAAAAAATACAATAATATACATGGGTATATGATATACTATTATTTAAATAATATATGTTTATACATGGAGGGGATTATGACAAGCGCAAAGAGAAGAGAAAAAATAAAGAATCTATTAATACAATCTCAAGAACCTGTAAAAGGTCAGATATTAGCAGAAATGTTTGAAGTTACTCGTCAAATTATAGTTAAGGATATAGCTATTATAAGAGCTGAAGGGGTAGATATAATATCTACGCCGAAAGGATATATGGCTTTAAAGGAAAATATCAATAGCATAAAGAAAGTTATAGCTGTTAATCATGGAAGGGAAGAAGTAAAAAATGAACTTGAGACTATTGTTAAATATGGTGCAATTGTAGAAGATGTAATAGTTGAACATCCTCTTTATGGAGAAATAAGAGCTATGCTTATGCTTAAAAATATGATGGATATTGAAAATTTTTATAGTAATTTTAAGCAGTATGAAGCTGAACCTTTAAGCGCATTAACAAATGGAGTTCATCTTCATACAATAATATGTGAAAATGATAGAGTTTTATCAAATATAGTAGAGGAATTAAATAAAAAAGGATTTTTGATTAAAGAATTATAAAAAGGGGTGTAAATATTTTGAAGAAGAAAGCTATGGGGAGTATAGTTTCTATCATAATAATTATATTACTTTTCACTGTTGCTGGAATAAATATAATAGTTGACTATCAATGGTTCAGTGAATTGGGATATATTTCTATATATTTTACTAAGTTATTATCTATAATGAAACTAATGGTTCCCACATTTTTAGTAATATTTATTGGAATAACATTATATTATAAAAGTTTAATACCTAATATTAGAAAGTTAAAAGAGATAGTAGAAATTGATAAAGTTAAAGAGAAAAAAAGGTTTAAAATCTTTTTAGGAATAAATTTTATTATATCTTTATTCTTTTCTTTTAGTTTTGCAAATATATATTGGTACAAAATATTAGAATTTACCAACTCTACAAAGTTTAATGTTAATGATCCTATATTTGATAAGGATATATCATTTTTTACATTTAAGTTACCCTTAATACAATCTTTATATAGTAGTATGATTTCATTATTAGTTTTACTTGTAATAGCTACTTTTATAATTTATATTATTTTAAATGTTAAGGATAAGATTAATAATCACTTTGATAGATCAGATAAGGTTGTAAATTTTAAATCTATGACTAGTGGTATAACAAGTTTTGCAGGAAAACAACTTGCAGTGATAGCTGCATTACTTATGTTAGTTATATCTTTAGGATATATGATAAAAGGATGGAACTTAGCATATTCTCCTAGGGGTATAGTTTTTGGAGCAAGTTATACAGATGTAAACGTATCTTTAAAATTTTATAAAGTGATTTCCATAGTTTCAATTATTTTTGCTGTATTAATATTCTTAAGTATATTGTTTAAAAAAGTTAAACCAATAATATTTTCAGTAATAGTAGTATTTGTACTGATGATTGGGGAAAGTGTTGCAGCAGGAGTTGTTCAACAATTTATTGTTAACTCCAATGAAAAAACATTGGAAAAACCTTATATATCCAAGAATATTGAGTATACTAATATGGCTTATAACATTGATGAAATAGATGAAAATAATTTTGAAATAAAGAATGATTTAGATGCTACAGGTATAAAACAAAATAAAGATATAATTGAAAATATTAAGGTTAATGCATATCGACCTGCTTTAGAATTTTATAATCAATTTCAATATATAAGATATTATTATAAGTTTAATGATATAGATATTGATAGATATAATATTAATGGAAACTATAATCAAGTATTTATAGCACCGAGAGAAATTGATTTTGAAAAGTTAGATGAAAATTCTATTACTTGGCAAAATAGACATTTATCGTATACCCATGGATATGGGGTTGTTATGAGTAAGGTTAACTCGGTAACAAGTGAAGGACAACCTGATTTTATTATGAGCAATATACCTATTGAAAATGAAACGGATATTTCATTAGAGAATCCAAGGATATATTTTGGTGAGAACACTAATGATTATAGTATAGTAAATACAAAGCTTGGAGAAATTGATTATCCAATAGGTGGGGAAAATGCTACTAATAATTATGACGGTAATGCTGGTATATCCATGAGTTATCTAAACAGAATTATATTTGCTATTAAAGAACAAAATAGTAAATTTTTATTATCCCAAGATATAACTAGTGATAGTAAAATTCTACTTCATAGAAATATAGTAGAAAGAGTTAATAAAGTTGCACCTTTTTTAAGATATGATGAAGACCCATATGTAGTTATAAACAATGATAGGCTTTATTGGATTATAGATGCATATACTGTAAGCGACAAGTTCCCATTTTCACAACCTATGGGAGATATAAATTATATTAGAAATTCAGTTAAAGTTATAATTGATGCATATGATGGAACAACAAAGTTTTATATAACAGATAATACAGATCCTATAGTTGCAACCTATGCTAAGATATTTCCTAAGCTATTTACAGACTTAAGTACTTTACCAGATGAAATTAAAGCTCACTTTAAATATCCTCAAGATTTATTTGCAATTCAGAGTGAAATGTTGTCTAAGTACCATGTTTCAGATCCTGGAGTTTTCTACAATGGAGATGATATATGGTCTATAGCTAGTGATGTAGCTACAATTGAAGGTGATGAAGTAAAATCCGAAGCTTCATATGTTACTACTAAATTAGCTGGAGAAGATAAAGAAGAGATGGTTATTTTAGAGTATTTTAATACAAAAGATAGAGATAATATGGTAGGTATGTTTGGTGTTAGAATGGATGGAGATAATTATGGAAAAATGTTTTTATATAAATTTCCAACTGGAGGAACAATATATAGCCCAATGTTATTTAAACAAAAAATAAACCAGGATCCAGAAATATCTAAACAATTATCACTTTGGGACACTAAGGGTTCTCAGGTTCAATTTGGAGAAGTTTTAATAATACCAATAGGAAACTCCTTGTTATATGTAGAACCTCTTTATTTGAGAGCTTCTGGTGAAAATAGCATACCTGAAATGAAAAATGTCATAGTTGGTTACGGAGATAAACTAATACTTGAAAAAGATATAGGAACTGCTATTACTAAGATGTTTAATCTAGAGGCTGAGGGAAATAACAATAACTCTAATAATGAAGGTATAGAAAATAATAAACAAGAAGGAAATTTAAATTCCGATTATTTAGGAAAATTAAAAGAAGCATATACAAATGCTATTGAATCTCAAAAAAATGGAGACTGGGCAAAGTATGGTGAGTATATAAATCAAATAGGAAAATTAATTGACGAATTATCAAAATAAATTTATATAAATAACATGACTAGCTGCTCTAGAGCTTTCGTAGTAAAATGGAAGATAGAGTGGCTAGAATAATTTATATAAAGTAGTAATAACATGCATAGGTGGAGGAAATTATGGATTATGATGTATTGATATTAGGTGGAGGAATTATAGGTTGTGCTATAGCTTATGAATTGTCAAAATATAACCTTAATATTGCAGTTATAGAAAAAGATTATGATATATGTAATGATACACCTTCTATAAACACAGCAACAATATATGATGGACTAGAATGTGAGGATGAATTATCATCTAAGCTAATTAGAAAAGGCAATTTATTAATGGAGGAGTATGCATTAAGATTTAAAGTTCCATATAATAGGTGTGGAACCTTATATATAGCAAGAAATGAAATTCAGGCTATAAGTATTGATAAAATGTATGAAAGAGCTAAAGCAAAAAAAATAGATGATGTAAAACTTCTTATAGGAAAAGAAATATTGGAGTATGAACCTAATATAGAAGGAAATATAATAAAATCAATATATATACCTAATACAGGAGTAATAAGCTCATATGATTTAGCTTTAGCTTATGGTGAAATTGCTTTTGATAATGGAGTTAACTTTAGATTACAAGAAGAGGTTGAATCTATAAATAGTATAAATAAAGGATTCAAGATAAAAACAAGTAAAAATAAATTTACTTGTAAGATAGTTATTGATACAACTAAAGATAAAAATCTACAATTAGTTAATGAGAATAATAAAGAAGATGATAAAGGGAAATATATGAAATATGTGGTTATTGATAAGCCTTATGAAAAGTTATATTCTAACATAATTTTTGATGTAAGAGAAAATGAAAGAATATATATAAGACCTACAATTAACAATGAAACAATAGGGGCTTATAGTAACTATAAAAATGTTCACTATGATAAAGTTATTGAAAAGATAAAACCCCTTACTAAAGAAATTAGTGAAAATGATATAAAAGTAGTAAGAGATTGGCGCCTTTTTGATGAACCTATTATTATACAAGATGATATTATTAATAGTGGATATATAAATATTAAGGTTAATCATTATGCTAAGGTTACAATAACACCATATTTAGCTTTGAACATATCAAAAATAGTAGTTGAAAAGTTAAATTGTAAATTTAAAAAGGATTTTAATGATAAGAGAAGAGAATATTTTAGATTTAAAAATCTATCAAATGAAGAAAGAAATAAAATTATTAAATTAGACAGTAAGTATGGACGTATTATATGTCAGTGTGAAAAAGTTAGCGAAGGTGAGATTGTAGACTCTATTAGAAGACCTTTAGGAGCTAGAACAGTAACCGGGGTAAAAAGGAGAACAGGAGCGGGATTTGGAAGTTGTGATGGGTGTTACTGCAAGGATAAAATAATTGAAATTTTGGCAAGAGAAATGGATAAAAGAGTTACAGAAGTGGTTAATAATTCAAAGGATTCAACCATTTTATTATCAAGAATAAAAGAATTTGATGAAATGTGAGGTAATAAAAAGTGAAGGATAAGGATATATTAACAACTATAGTGAGAGTAAAAGGATCTGCAGAGCGTAGGGTAGTTTCAGTAAAGAGTAGCGAACCTATAGATAAAAGTTTATGGCTTGAATGCTCTAAGTGTCTAAGTAGAATATATGTAGGACCACAGACATCAGAAGGAGATGTTATATGTAAGAATATACTTAATACAGGTGTAGATATAGTATGTACTAAATATGCCTACAAAAATTAATATTAATATTGACAAAAAATATGTTAGGGAATAATATAGACATATATTTAATGAAATAAATTATAAACCGTTGAAGAGAATAGTAGTACTAATTATATATGTAAGAGAGTCAGTGTTTGGTGTAAACTGATATATATATTATTACGAATCCGCCTCTGAGGGACTGTGATGAGCAGTACGGCATTAAGTTTGTCGTTAAATTTGCGAGTGGAATAATTAATTTTATTCAATTAGGGTGGTAACACGGAGTCTTTCGTCCCTTAGGTGGGGTGGAAGGCTTTTTATTTATATCAAAATATATTTATAAGAAAAGGGTAGGAGGAATAACAATGATAGACTTAAAGAAAATAAGAAATAATCCAGATGAAATTAAAGTTAAAATGGAAAATAGAGGAGAGAGTTTTGATTTATCGCTTATAGATGAAGTTGTAGAGCTTGACCAAAAGAGACGTAATATATTAATAGAAGTAGAAGAATTAAAAAATAAAAGAAATAAAACTTCTGCAGAAATTCCTAAGTTAAAAAAACAAGGTATAGATGTATCAGAAACTATGAAGGAAATGAAACAACTTTCAGATACAATAAAAAACTATGATGTGGACTTAAATGAAATAGATCAAAGAATAGAATATATAATGATGAGGATACCTAATATACCTCATGATTCAGTTCCAAATGGTAGTGATGATGAGGATAATGTTGAAATTAAAAAGTGGGGAGAGATAAGAAAGTTTGATTTTAATCCTAAAGAACACTGGACTATAGGTACAGAAAACAATTTATTGGATTTTGAAAGAGCTGGAAAAATTACAGGGTCTAGATTTACTGTTTATAAGGGACTTGGAGCAAGATTAGAAAGATCATTAATAAATTATTTTTTAGATACTCACACTGGTAGAAATGGATATGATGAAATACTTCCCCCATATATGGTAAATAGAAATAGCATGACTGGAACAGGTCAGTTACCTAAGTTTGAAGAAGATGCCTTTAAAGTTAGTGATACAGATTATTTTTTAATACCTACAGCAGAAGTACCTGTAACTAATATTTACAGAGATGAAATCCTTGAAGGAGATAAACTTCCGATAAAATATGCAGCATATAGTGCATGCTTTAGGTCAGAAGCTGGATCTGCTGGAAGAGATACTAGAGGATTAATTAGGCAGCACCAGTTTAATAAAGTAGAATTAGTTAAATTTACAAAAGAAGAAGAATCATATGATGAACTTAATAAATTAGTTCAAGATGCAGAAAGTGTGTTACAAGGATTAGGACTTCCATATAGGATTGTAAAAATATGCAGAGGAGATTTAGGGTTTACTGCTGCTTTAAAATATGATATTGAGGTTTGGATGCCAAGTTATAATAAGTATGTAGAAATATCAAGCTGTAGCAACTTTGAAGATTTCCAAGCAAGACGTGCTAATATAAAATATAAAGATGATCCAAAAGCTAAACCTAAATTTGTTCATACAGTAAATGGTTCAGGGGTTGCTATAGGAAGAGCTTTAGCTGCAGTTCTTGAGAATTATCAAAATGAAGATGGTAGTGTTACAGTACCAGAGGTATTAAGAACATATATGGGGTGTGAAAAGATAACTAGATAAAAAAAATTTAGAATTTATATAAAAGTTTTTCAAAAAAATATTGACACAAGGGCTATTTCTTGATAGAATAACCCTTGTAGGAAATGGAGAGATGGTCGAGTTGGTT
>NZ_DFCF01000016.1:7652-22108 GCF_002367465.1 Clostridium sp. UBA3061
AATCCCTATCTCTCCGCCATTTTTTTATTTTTTGGAGAAATACTCAAGTGGCTGAAGAGGCGCCCCTGCTAAGGGCGTAGGTCGGGCAACCGTCGCGAGGGTTCAAATCCCTCTTTCTCCGCCAAGATATATTTAAAAATCGGATTCTTAAGAATTCGATTTATTTTTTCGACTCAATAAGGTGTAATAAAATCAAAAAATAATTATTGAAATCATGAGGATTCTATGTTATTATATAATAGTTATTTAAATAACCTTTTGGGGTGTTAGTTAAATGGATATAACATACGGCTACGGACCGTATATTGCGGGTTCGATTCCTACACACCCTGCCATATTTAGTCATTGCAGTTAATTTGCAATGGCTTTTTTATTTTTATATAAATATATAAGAGGGATATGATAAATTTCGACTTCAAATGTAGGAAAATCCATATATAATAATTATATAACGAGTTTATGTATGTAAATTATTATATAATTCAACTAATTTGATTATAGATAAATATATTTAATGTTAGTTACATAATATGTATAATGTGTATTTAGTATAGATTTTTACGCACGATAATTACTATATAAATTATTAATATATGGGGGTATATTTATGATTAAAAGAAAGTCTGATAAGACTTTAAAAAAAAGGAAACATAGTTCATTTAATTTAAAAAGTACATCTCAAAATATAAGCAAAAGTATTAAGAATGCATTTAGCAAAATTACAATTAGACATAAAAACTCCATTAGTAAAAAAATTAGAAATAGTAACAAAATAGATAAGGATAAAATTAATGATATAAGTAACAATATAAATAGTATAAAATCTACAGCTAAGGTTTATAAAGAAGGAAAATTACAGGTTGAAGGAACTAGTGTTAAAAGAAAAATATTAATTAGTATGATAGGTCTTACAATAGTATCAATGATAATAACTAGTACAATTATGTACATAAACTCTTCAAAGACGATTTCAAGTCAGAGTACAGAAAATATGGAGGGTATAACTACATCATCTATACAAACCATATCTGTTATGATGGATAAAGTTACTAATGAGGCTTTTGCTCTATCAAATTCTAAGGATAATCTTAATATCTTATTAAATTATGCTCAGAAAAAAAATAGTAAAGAAGATGTTAAAAATATAAATGAAGGCTTTAAGTCATATATATCTGGTAATAAACATGTAGACAGAATATCATTAGTTAGCCCAGAAGGTGATATAGTAGCTGATAGTGAAGAATCCTTAGTTGGAGCTAATGAAGTTGATAATTCTTATCACAGTACTAGTTCTAGTGGGGGTAAGTGGATAAGTAATACAATTAAATCCGTTGCTGGTGATAAAGGAGTTTTAGTATTTACGTATCCTGTATTAGATGAAGATAACTATAGTAAATGTGTAGGATATATAGCATTACATGTTTATGCTGAGAGTTTTTCTACTTATATTGAAAATATAAAAATTGGACAGATAGAAAATAGTTATGCATATCTAATTGATGAAAAAGGAAATATAATATATCATCCAAACAAAGAAAAAATTGGGCAAACAATAGATATACCTGAAATAAAGGATATAGTAGATAAGGCTATGAAGGGAAGTAATGTAGAAGTTGGATCAGTAGAATATAGGATAAATGGCAATAAAGTAATGTCATCTTTTGGATTAGTACCTAGGACAAATTGGACTATGGTTATAGATGCTAATAGTAATGAAATAAGAAAACCGGTAATAGCAATGGTTAAACAAATAGCATTAGTAGCATTAGCTATAGTTATTATAGGTTCTATTATAATAATGGTAATGGCAAATGTAATTATAAATCCTATAGTTACTGTTGCCGCTTTGGTTAATAAAACAGCTAAGTTAGATTTAACTAATGATAATTTAGCTATAATTAAGTCTAAGGATGAAATAGGTCTTATATATAGATCTATTATAAATATGAGGGAAGTGTTAAGGGAAGTTGTTGGAGATATTGCAGCAACTACTGAAGTATTAACTAATAACGCTAATATAGTAGAAGAATCTACAGAGTCATTAAAAATTAAAGCAGATGAAACATTATTTGAAACTGAAAGTGTATCATCTGGTATAGAAGAAACATCAGCAACTTCTCAAGAAATTGCTGCATCTTCTACTGAAATGATTAAGAGTGTACAGAATATAGCTAGTGAAGCATTAGAAGGATATGAAATAACTAAGGATATTCTTAAGAGAGCTCAGGGCATAAAAGCTAGTGCTATAGACTCTAAAGAAAAATCCAATGATATTTATAATAGTGTAAAAAGTGAGTTGGAAGTTGCTATAACAAGTTCTAAGGAAGTTAAGCAGATTGATAAGTTAGCTGATTCTATACTTAAGATAACTCAACAAACTAATTTATTAGCTTTAAATGCTGCAATAGAAGCTGCTCGTGCAGGAGAAGCAGGAAGAGGGTTCTCTGTAGTTGCAGATGAAGTTAGAAAGTTAGCTGAAGAGTCTGGTAAAACAGCAGCAGATATACAAAGAATAGTTAAAATAGTAAATAAATCTGTAGAAGAATTGGCTCTTAGTGCTGGGCGCATGAGCAATTTCATAGAACAACAAGTAATTAATGATTATGATAAAAATATAGAGCAAGGAGCTTTATACGAAAAAGATGCAGATCAATTCAACAACTTTATGAATGAGTTTAGCAGTGAAGCTGCAGTACTAAATCAAGCTATAGAAGGAATTGTTACTGCCATAGATGAAGTATCAGTAACTGTTACAGAGGGAGCTATGGGAGTATCATCTATATCATCTAAAACTATGGATATAGTAGGAAATATTGAGAGTATAAAAAGTACTGCTATAGAAAACAAGGAAAATGCAGATAAATTAAATAATACTACACTTAAGTTTAGATTATAAAAATAGGAGTAAGAATTTAAATTCTTACTCCTATTTTTTCTCCCATATATACAGAGGTTTCTACTCCTAAATTGCTTTGATAACATATATCTTCATCTAATTTTAATATATGTTCCTTTAGTATAATTATAACTGTTGAGCCACCAAACTTAAAATACCCTTTTTCATCTCCACGGTTAATTTTGGATGATGAGGAGTAGGTTTGAATAATAGAACCAACAAAGGTAGCACCTACTTCTATGTAGATAACATCATCAAAATTATCACTTTTTAGAATACTATACTCTCTTTTATTTTCTGAAAAAACCTTACTTATATTTTCAAGAGCTACGGGGTTAACTGAGTAATATTTACCCTTTATGAATGTGGATTTAGAACAAGTTCCGGAATCAACAAAGTGAAATCTGTGATAATCAGTTGGGCATAATCTAAATATTAAACAAGTACTATTAGAATAATTCTTACTTAATTCTTCATTTTGCAATAACTCATTAAGGGTATATTTAAATCCTTTAACTGTAAAGCTAGAATTCTCATCAATTTTTTCTATAGCTAATAGCTTACCATCGCAGGGAGAGATAAATGATTCATCATCTTTACAGATATTACGACTGTATTTTGAAAGTTTTCTATAAAAAAAGTCATTAAAGGAGCTATATTCATCTATATTTTTTTCATATTCATCTATATTTATGTTGAATCTATCTATAAAGGGGTGTATATATTTTTTACTAAACTTACTATCGCAGCCCATTCCATAGAGCTTACTTAAGAATTTTCCACTTGCAATTTTGGGTATAAAAGTTTTAGCAACTGGGTTACTGTACATAAAATTAAGTATATCTCCACCAGCTACATTTTCTTCACAATAGGTCTTATTTTTTCTATCATAGTATTTTATCATAATATCAACTCCAGATTTATCTTAAATTTAACATAATGATATTATAACAGAAAATATATTAGGTATATAAAGATATCTCCAATTAAGATATAATAATGTATCTTAATTGGAGATATTTAAATAAGTTTTATATTACTTCACTATTAGTTAGTTTCCTCATATCATCATTAGATGGCTTTTCACTTCTCTTTTTAAAGAACTCTTCGGCTATTTGTGGGAAGGCTAAGTAAGAAAGAATATCTTCTTCGCTAGTTGTTATATTTTTCAGTTCTTCTTTTGTCTTTTGGAATGCTGGTTCTAAAGTATCAGCATATCTTCCTTCAATAGGAGTATCATTTCCAAGAGCTTTTTTAAGAACTGCTTCATTTATTTCCCCAGGAGCCTTACCATATTCTCCTCTACAATAAGCTTTAACCTCTTTAAGAACCATTTTATATCTTTCACCAGTTAATACATTAACTGTAGCTTGAGTTCCAACCATTTGACTCATTGGAGTAACAAGTGGAGGGAATCCTAAGTCTTCTCTTACTTTAGGAACTTCTGCAAGAACTGCATCAAGCTTATCAATAGAATTTTGAGCTTTAAGTTGAGAAATCATATTAGATAACATTCCTCCAGGTATTTGGTTTGTAAGTCCTTCAGGCTGAGGAGTTAATACCTTTGGATCTAGTAATCCATCTTCTAAAACTTTTGATCTAACTGGTTTAAAGAAATTATTAATTTGAGTTAAGGTACCTATATTAAGACCTGTTTCGAATCCAGCAGTTTCTAGTGCATGATGCATAGATTCTGTTGGAGGTTGAGCAGTACCACTAGAGAATGAAGAAATTGAACAGTCAATTCCATCTACACCAGCTTCTGCAGCTTTAAAGTAAGCCATTTCAGCAATACCATTTGTGCTGTGAGAGTGTAAAAATACTGGGATTTTAACAGTTTCCTTTATACTCTTAACTATGTCATATGCTATAGAAGGCATTATAAGGCCAGCCATGTCCTTTATACAAATAGAGTTTGCCCCCATATTTTCAAGTTGTTTTGCCAGTTTAGTATAGTTTTTAACATCATGAATTGGACTTACAGTATAAACTATAGTTCCTTGTGCATGAGCACCTTGCTTTATAGTTTCATTCATAGCAACTTCTATATTAGCAAAGTCATTTAATGCATCAAATATTCTTATTATATCCATACCGTGATAAACAGACATTTTAATAAATTCTCTAACTACGTCATCTGGATAGTGTTTATATCCTAAAATATTTTGTCCTCGCAATAACATTTGAAGAGGGGTTTTAGTAACTATTTTCTTTATGTTCTTTAATCTCTCCCATGGATCCTCATTTAAATATCTTAAGCAAGAGTCAAAGGTTGCTCCACCCCAACACTCTAATGAATAATATCCTGCATCATCTAAATCTTTAAGAATAGGTGCAAAATCTTCAAAAGGAAGTCTTGTTGCAATAAGAGATTGATTTGCATCTCTTAGAACTGTTTCGGTTATGTTAATCTTCTTCATTATAAAATCACCTCTGAATTTTTTGTTGCAAAATCACAATATATTAGTATTTTAACATAGATTCAAATAAAAATCTGCAATAAATCATTTATTTTTCTGACAAATATATAAAGTTAAAAGATTTTTTATATTATGTGCATATAATCATGAAAATAATAAATTCTATAGATATATTATTTTTAAATAGTTTATATAGGTTGATTAATTAACATTAAGAGAATAGGTTCATAGTAAAATATAGATATTAATCTATTGACGAAGAATAAATATATTATTATAATAAAGATTAGGTAATATGCGCCCGTAGCTCAGCAGGATAGAGCATCCCCCTCCTAAGGGGAAGGCCGGAGGTTCGACTCCTCTCGTGCGCACCAAAACTTAGTAAGGCCTGCTTTACTAAGTTTTTTTTATATATAATAAAGAGGAGTAAGTTATGGATAATTATTTTTTACAACAAGCAATTATTGAAGCTAAAATTGCAAAGAGTAAAAATGAAGTTCCGGTGGGAGCAATAATAGTAAAAAACAATAAAATAATAGCTACAGGTCATAATATAAAGGAAAATACCAATGATTCTACTAACCATGCAGAAATTATTGCAATAAAAAAAGCATCAGAAGCTATAGGAGATTGGAGACTTAATGAATGTGATATGTATGTTACATTAGAACCATGTCCTATGTGTGCTGGTGCTATTGTTCAAAGCAGAATAAAAAGGTTATATATTGGAACTTTTGACCCCAGAGCTGGTGGATGTGGCTCAGTATTTAATATTACTCAAAGTGGAAATTTAAATCATTGGGTTAATATTAAGTGGCTCTATAATGAAGAATGTAGTAATTTACTACAAGAGTTTTTCAAAGAAAAGAGAAAGGAGAAACTGTAAAGATGGAAGAACAAGCAAAACAGGAGGCATTAAGACAGGCTGTACTAGATAAACATACTAAAGTTTGTATCTGTAAAGTAGTATCTAGAGCAGCTATAAAGAAGGCAATAGCTGATGGAGCTAAATCTTTTGAAGACGTAAAAAAGGCAACAGGGGCTGGAACAGGAAGTTGTAAGGGAACGAGATGTAAACATACTATAGAAGAATTACTAAAAGAATACAAATAATTAATTATATAGATTATAATAATATAAAAAGGATTAAGGAGGGGAATAGATGAATCCAGTAGCCATAAGTATATTTGGATTAGATGTTATGTGGTACGGAATTGTAATATGCTCAGGTACCATGTTAGCGCTTTTATTAAGTCAATATACCTGTAAATTAAAAGGGATAAATTATGATGATGTATTAACTATATTCTTAATTGCATTTCCAATTTCCATAATTGGTGCAAGACTTTATTATGTATTATTCGAGTTTGGATATTATAAGGATAATTTGATGGATATATTTAATATTAGACAAGGTGGCCTTGCTATTCATGGAGGACTAATTGCAGCAGTAATAGTTGTATATATATGTACAAAGAGAAAAAGTATAAAGCTTTCATCCGCACTAGATATGACAGCACCATGTATTATATTAGCCCAAGCCATTGGAAGATGGGGGAATTTCTTTAATCAAGAGGCACATGGTGGACCTGTAACAGAAGCTTTTATAAGTAAGTTTCCGGAGTTCATACAAAGTGGTATGAATATAAATGGAACTTACTATCATCCTACATTTTTATATGAATCAATTTGGAATTTAGTAGTGTTCTTTATACTATTCTATATGTTACACAAGGTTAAAAAGAATGGAGTTGTATTTTTAACTTATATAGGACTATATTCTATAGGAAGATTTTTTATAGAAGGACTTAGAACAGACAGCTTAATGATGTTTGGGCTTAGAACAGCTCAAATTGTAAGTATTATAGGAGTACTTATATGGATTGTAGGGCTTATAATAATATACAGAAGGAAGAATAGTACAATTACACATATTTAAAAAATTAAACCTTTTAGATAATAAGATATTTTTTGTAAATATTGATTATCTAAAAGGTTATTTTTATTTGGCACTATAAAGATATTTAATCTCTTAAATTAGTGCTACCGGTATTAAGATAAAAAGACAATTTACCTGCTAAATTTTGAAGAGGCATAGTTTGAAGGTATACTTTTCCGGGGCCTGTTAGTGTTGTTAAAAATAAGCCTTCACCACCAAAGAATATGTTTTTTAGTCCCTTAACCATTTCAATATCAAAATTTACACTTGGTTCAAAAGCAGCTACATGGCCGGTATCTACTTTTATTCTTTCTCCAGGATTTAAGTTAAGCTCTTCAACATGACCATCAAATTCTAAAAGAACTGTTCCAGGACCGGTTATTCTTTGAAGGATAAAACCCTCGCCACCAAATAAGCCGCTAGAAAATCTTTTTTTAAAATGAATATTAAGACTTACAGAATCTTCAGCTGCCATGAAAGCACCTTTTTGACAAATTATAGATTCATTAGATTGGAGCTCTTTAGCCATTATTCTACCTGGCACAGAACAGGGGAATGCTATTTTTCCTACATTTCCTGAGCAAGTAAAGGTATTTAAAAATAAGCTTTCGCCTGATAGAGATCTTCCTATACTTTTAAATAGGCCACCTTTAATGTTAGAGTCCATAATTATATTGTCACTCATCCAACCCATAGCTCCTGATTCAGAGACAATTTTATCTCCACTATTTAGGTAACAGATAGCTACTGGCATGGAACCACCTTTAATTTCATAATTAATCATAAACAACTACCTCCATTCATATTATTTTATGATAAGTATATATATATTATTAATTTAAATTGAAAACTTTGTTAATCCTAATGAGATTATACTACAATTGGAATATATTTTTAAATAAGTTTTACTTGAAAGTAATGATTTTAAATAGTATAATAATGAATACACGATATGGAGAGATGTCCGAGTGGTCGAAGGAGCACGCCTGGAAAGCGTGTATAGGGGCAACTCTATCAGGGGTTCAAATCCCCTTCTCTCCGCCATGTCGTACTAGATGGGGAGTTAGCGGTGCCCTGTAACCTGCAATCCGCTACAGCAGGATTGAATTCCTTGCTGAGGTATCAATTTGTATGGTCTGGCCTATATAAGTGGCGTTGATAACTGGGTCCCACGCAATGGAAACTCATGAACCTCGTCAGGTCTGGAAGGAAGCAGCGATAAGTGAGACCTTCCATGTGCCGTGGATTAACCTGGTTTGAGTTAACTGTATAGGTAACGCATATAAACTGATTATCGAAGCAAGGTGTACGACTTTATTTTTTATTTAAGATGTTAAAGACATCTTTTTTTTTATCCTTTTTTAAATAATTAATTTGAAATATAAATTAAATGAGTTAGTTTATATTGAAATATTTTAGAAAAACTAGATATATATAATTGATTACTTAATATAAGTTAGTAAAGAATATAGAATATAACTATGAGAAGTATTATAATAGATAAGATAAGAATTATTTTTGAGTAGAATAAATAATTAAGAAGTATTGTAGATATATATTTATTTAGAAATTTTAATGTAAGGAGTGAGGATACATGGGATATAAAGCACTTTATAGAGAGTGGAGACCTAAATTATTTAGCGACGTAGTTGGACAGCAGCATATAACTACAACGCTTAAAAATGCCATAAAAAGCGATAGGATAGCTCATGCATACTTACTATGCGGAACTAGAGGAACGGGTAAAACTTCAACAGCAAAAATACTTGCAAAGGCAATAAATTGTTTAAACCCTATAGAAGGTGAACCATGTAATGAATGTGAGATGTGTAAAAGTATAAACCAAGGCACAGCTATAGATGTAACAGAGCTAGATGCAGCATCTCACAATAGTGTTGATAATATAAGGGATATTATAGATGATGTTCAATATCCACCACAAGAAGCTAAGTATAAGGTGTTTATCATAGATGAGGTTCATATGCTATCTATTGGTGCAGTTAATGCATTTCTTAAGACATTAGAAGAACCACCAAGTAGAGTAATTTTTATATTAGCAACTACTGATCCTCAAAAGCTTCCTATAACAATATTATCAAGATGTCAACGGTTTGATTTTAAGAGAATAAGTAGTGAAAATATATTTTTAAGGTTAAAACAAATAACCGATTCATTATCAGTAAACATTGAAGAAGGTAGCTTAAGGTTATTATCTAGAATGTGTGATGGAGCAATGAGAGATGCTTTATCCATATTAGATCAAGCTATATCAATAAACAATATAGTTAGATATGAGGATTTAGTAGATATGTTAGGAATAACTACTAATGACAGCATGGTGACTATAGTAGATAATGTTATAAATCGAGATACAGAGGGATGCATAAGAGTAGTAAATAAATTAATATTGGATGGAAAAGATATTAACTTACTAATTAGAGATTTGATTACTCATATGAGAAATCTATTAATGATAAATGTAAGTAATAATTTAGAAGATGTATTGGATATGTCTATTGAAAACATAGAAAGTATAAAAAATCAAAGCACTAGAATTAGAGTAGAGGAAATCATGAGGTGTATAAGTATACTTCAAGAAGCCGAAGATAGCTCTAAGGGTACAAAGCAGGCTAGAATATATTTAGAACTAGCAATAATAAAAATGTGTAAGATAAAATATGATACCTCCATGGAAACTATATTAGCTAGACTGAATAGATTAGAGGATAAAATTGCATCAGCGAATATTACAGTACAAAGTGCAATAAAAGAAGCAAAGGAAATAAGACCAGAAATAAATCCAAGTATAAATAAAGTTGAAACAAGCAAACCAGTAGAGCTTAATAATGAAAATATAGAATTACCAATTGCAGCAGGAGAAAGTAAGCTAAATGTTGAAATTATTAGAAAGTCTTTTAAAGATATTCAAAATATCCTTAAGCAAAAAAATAATATGGTAATAGCTACAGCGTTAATGATGGGAAAAGTTCAGAAATTCAAGAATGGAGTTATTACCGTCGGCTTTACAAAGGAATATAATTTTCATAAACAAAGACTTGAAAGAGAAGAATATAGAAAGATTATAAATGATATATTCTCAGAGGTATTAGATGAGAAGGTTCATGTTACTTATGAAATAGAAAATGATAATATAAATAGGGAAGTTAATAAAGAAAAAATACTATCAGATATATTTCCTGAGGCATTAGTGGAAATATGTGATGAATAAAATTTAAAGGTTTTAATAAATTGATGGTTACATTATAATATAATATTATATACTAGTTATAATGAAATATAATTTTTAGGAGGTATTACAATGGCAAAAGGCGGATTTCCAGGAATGGGTGGAAATATGAATAACTTAATGAAGCAAGCACAAAAGCTACAAAAACAAATGGAGGAAGCTCAGAAAGATTTAGAAACTAAAGAGTTTGAAGCATCTGTTGGTGGTGGAGCTGTAACAGTAAGAGTATCTGGTAAAAAAGAATTAAAAGATATAATAATTAAACCAGAAGTAGTTGATCCAGATGATGTAGAAATGTTACAAGATTTAGTTTTAACAGCTGTAAATGAAGCTTTGAAGAAAGCAGAAGAAGAAACTAATTCATCTATGGGAAAACTAACTGGTGGACTTAATATACCAGGAATGTTTTAATAGAGGTGACTAATTTGGATTTTTATCCTATAGCTATAGAAAAACTAATTGAGGAATTTGGAAAGCTACCGGGGATAGGGAGTAAAACTGCTCAAAGACTTACATTGCATGTTTTAAATCTTCCTAAAGATGAGGTTGAAGGATTTGCTAATGCATTAGTGAAGGCAAGAGGTACAATAAAGTATTGTTCAATATGTGGAAATTTTACTGATAGCGATCCATGTGCTATATGCTCAAATCCTAACAGAGATAAAAGTACAATATGTGTAATTGAGCAACCTAAAGATATAATGACCATTGAAAAAGTTAGGGAATTTAATGGGGTATATCATGTACTTCATGGCACAATATCTCCAATGCAAGGTAGAGGACCAGATGACATAAAGTTAAAAGAATTGATAACTAGGGTAAATAATGATTTAAAGGAAATCATCGTTGCAACAAATCCTAACATAGAAGGTGAAGCAACTGCCATGTATATATCAAAAATATTAAAACCTTTTGGAGTTAAAGTTACAAGAATAGCTCATGGAATTCCAGTAGGTGGAGATTTAGAATATGCAGATGAAGTTACTTTATCTAAAGCCCTAGAAGGTAGAAAAGAAATATAATTATTTATACAGGAGACTTGTGAGAATAACTGATATATTTTCACAAGTCTTTTTTATCCGATGACTACCAGCTCTAATACTTCATCCTCTTCAAAATGGGAGTAAAACTTCCCCTGAAACAAATAACTCTGTTTATATAACATACAATTCAAATAACAAGTATATCTCATCCATTATATGTCAAAAATATATTTAAGTATATATAATGGAGGTATTATTATGAACAGAGATAAAATAATAGAGACTATACTAGCTAAAAATATTTATACACCTGAGCAGCGTGAAATAATCAAAGGAATACAGGACTCAATAGCGGAAATTGAAGTTGCTAGAAGTTGCTTCGATAATGTTAGTGATAAAAGTTTAATAGATATATCTATATATAAAGAAGATGAAGCTAAAGCTAAATATGTATATTTTCTAAACCAAGCAAAGAAAAGTGGAATAACAGTGAGTGTTGATTGTATGATAGAAGAATTAAATTATTGCAATAAGTGGTAATATAAAGTAAAATAACTAATAAATTTATTAATAGATAAAATTATTTAAGAATTAAGCATAAGATTTTATTTTAATGATTACTAAAACAATTTTAATTATAAGGGGGATGAAAATGCCAAACATTATATTTTTTATAATAGCTATAGTTGCAATATTTATAATTGGTAAAATATTTGCATGGCCACTAAAGGTTCTATTAAACTTAATTGTTAATGGAATAGCTGGGGGTATATTATTGTGGTTAATAAATTTAGTAGGTGGAAACTTTGGACTAGTAATACCTATTAATGCAATAACAGCACTTATAGCTGGAATACTTGGTATACCAGGGGTGTTATTCTTAATAATATTGAATTATCTTAGATAGGGAAAAGGGAGTGTGGTAAAATAACTTTTTAATAAGTTAGTAGCTACGCTCCTTTTTTAAACTGATGGATATAATAGGGGGAATTAATATGTAAATTTTAAAAAAACAAAAAATGTATTTACAGAATATTTTTAAAATGGTAGAATTTATTTATCAAATGGGGGTGTATGTATGGGATTTAATGAATTTAAATATGAAAGACCAGATTATGAAAAAATAAAAGAAAAATTAATGGGTCTAATAGATAAAACAAATGAGAGTAACAACATAATCGAAGTTAAAGAGCTTATTAATGAAATTAATGAAATTAGAAATGAAATAGTTACTTTAGGTACTATAGCTAACATAAGATATAGTATAAATACTGAGGATGAGTTTTATAGTAAAGAAAGAGAATATTGGGATGAATATGATCCTCTATATAACGAAATAAACTCAGAATTTTATAAAGTTATTGTAAATAGTAAATTCAGATTAGAATTAGAAAAAGAATTTGGAAAACAATTCTTTAGTATAGCAGAATATAATATAAAATCATTTTCTAAAGAAGTAATAAAGGATTTACAATTAGAAAATAAACTATCATCAGAATATAGTAAACTTATAGCTTCAGCTAAAATTATGTTTGAAGGTGAAGAAAGAAACTTATCTGGATTAACTCCATTTATATTGTCAGAAGATAGAGATATGAGAAGACGTGCTAGTGAAGCTAAGTATAAGTTCTTTACAGATAATGAAACAGAAATAGATAGATTATATGATGAGATGGTTAAGGTTAGAACTACTATAGCACATAAGCTTGGATTTAAAAACTTTGTAGAACTTGGATATGTGAGAATGTTAAGAACTGACTACAATTCAGAAATGGTAAGTAAATTTAGAGATCAAGTAAAAGATTATATAGTACCGATAGCAAATAAACTATATAAAAGACAAGTAGAAAGGTTAGAGTTAGATCAACTTAAATATTATGATGAAAAGTTTGAATTTTTAACTGGAAATGCTAAACCTAAAGGAAATCCGGAATGGATAGTTAATAATGGTAAAAACATGTATTCTGAACTTTCAGCTGAAACTAAAGAATTTTTTGATTTCATGATAGAAAATGACTTAATGGATTTAGTTACTAAAAAGGGCAAGCAAGGTGGCGGATACTGTACTTATATACCAAACTATCAATCACCGTTTATATTTTCAAATTTTAATGGTACTTCAGGAGATGTAGATGTATTAACTCATGAAGCTGGTCATGCATTCCAATGTTATAGAAGTAGATGGATTTCTATTCCAGAATGTAACTTCCCAACTTATGAGAGTTGTGAGATTCACTCAATGAGCATGGAATTTTTCACTTGGCCATGGATGAAACTTTTCTTTGAAGATGAAGAAGCTAAATATAAATACTCTCATTTAGGAGATGCTATTAAATTTATTCCTTATGGTGTAACAGTAGATGAATTCCAGCACTTTGTATATGAGAATCCAGATGCTACGCCAGATGAAAGGAAAAAGGCATGGAGAAATATTGAGAAAAAATATCTACCTCATAAAAATTATGAAGAATGTGATTTCTTAGAAAGAGGTGGATGGTGGTTCCAACAGGCACACATATTTAATAGTCCATTTTATTATATAGATTATACACTAGCTCAAATATGTGCTCTTCAATTTTGGAAAAAAGATCAAGATAATCATGAACAAGCATGGGAAGATTATTTAAGATTATGTAATGTTGGAGGTACAATGTCATTTGTAAATCTAGTTAAACATGCTAATTTAATTTCACCATTTGAAGAAGGATGCGTAAGCTCAGTAACTGGTGAGATAGATAAATACTTAGGAAGTATAGATGATAAAAATCTTTAATAGTAAGTTAAATGATGTAGTGATGAAAACAATCACTACATCATTTTTTTATGATAATGTATTTGATAGATAGGTATATTTCTAAAAAGAAAATTACAGTAGTCAATATATAGCAAGGTTTTATAGAAGAAAATATATAAATATTTATATAGGTTACCTTTTATATAGTTAACTAGTTAAATAGTTGTTTTATTCATG
>NZ_DFCF01000010.1:0-275836 GCF_002367465.1 Clostridium sp. UBA3061
CAGTTTTAGTATAAATCAACACTATAACCATGATAATCTTTATTTTAATTGTACCACCTCCCTCTCCACCGCTCAATAAATTCATACCATTTCCAACAAATATTTCCTTTGTTTAATGTAAAACTACATAAAAAAACAGCAGAATTCTAAAATTCTACTGTTACTTATTTACCTAAATCATCTTACATATGTTTTTCATGACAGTCAGCTTTTGAATTACTATTATCTTTAATTTCATATAGCCCTGTATGTTTTAACAGTATCACTTGTTTTTCTCCAGACAAAGCAATTTTCATTCACTGATTCTACTTCATCTAACTGAAATAACCCCTTAAATCTATACATTATATCACCTAATGGCCCTCTAACTTTGGCGAAAACTATACGTTTTTTTCTTTTAACCTCTTCAACATTAAGTTGTTTTCCATAATGCTTTTGATTAGTTGAAGCTGCTTTTTCATAAATTATATCTTCATTATATGAAATGCTGTTATCCCATTCTCCATTAGGATATAACTTAGGTAACCAAATTGAAGTATCTTTTTCAATAGGATGTTTAGCTTCTCCTCTTTGAAATGCTTTATAATTTAAACCAAAACAATTACAAGCCTCATACCCTCTCATAAATGCTACATTATCCTCTAAAGATATATATCCATTTTCTATATATGTTTCTGGACTGGTTTCTTTTTCTAAATTCCAAGGAACAAACTTATCTCCCAATTCTTTTATACTACTATTAATTTGTATTACAATATCATCAACTTGATTATTTATATTTTCTAATCCCTTAGAAATATCTACTCTCATTATCTTATGATTAATTATATTTACTATATCTGCTTCTCTAATTTCATCAGCTACTATATTTTCTTTATGATGTGGCTCATCTACTTCTATATGTAAACTTATTTGAGGAAAATACATATCTGTTAGCGCATATTTTCCTTCTGCCCTTAACACATATTGCTGAGTTATAAACTTTATATCTATGCTATCTAACTTATGCCATATTCTACTTACAACATAATTTTCATAGTTTTTTTTATTTGTTTTAGCTAATTGTCTTATTATAAATTCTAATTTATCCATTATATAACCCCCATACCTATTTACTCATGCTTATGGCCCATTACCCTAAATATTTTTTAGATTTAAATCTTTTACAGATATTTATAATAAAAATTTCTTTCTTTATTTTTGAAGGAGCCATATGCATAATAAATACATATATTTCACATCTCTTTCTGATATCATTTTATACTTTAAAGAAATTAACTAACCAAATCAATACAATTTAAAACAACTATTACTATAAAAACAACTATTACTATAATAGTCATCTGGTTTTCTCTTAATACCTCTACTAATATGACCTCCCTTCCCATTCACTCAAACTCAAACTATTAAATGTTTACTTATATACAGAATTATCCAATTGATTTTAAACATACCAATTTCTTATTATATGGATAATGTAAATCTTGCCAACATACTACATTTCATTTGATTGGTAAACTAATATATCCTAAGCACAATTAATATTTTGTTTACATCAATCTTTGCATACAATTATCGTTCCTTCCATTGCATAGTAATTTATTGATATTTTAGGATATTTCTGAACAAAAGAAATCACATATTTATGATACTCTGTTATATCACATGTTCTTACTTCAAATCTTCTATATAGTTCATTTGTTTCTAGTCCATTTTTCAATTCAGCACAACCAATTATTGATTCTTCTCCACACCCTTTTTTCTTAATAAAAATCTTATGAAATCTAAAATCAAAACTATATATTTCATCATTTGGCTTAATAATAAGCGGTAACACCTTTATCTCTCGAGGCAATTCACTTATATCATTTTGTACATCAATAAAGAATGATATATATTCAACAGCATTAGACTTTGGATTCTCTTTAATCAATTGTTTAAAACTAATTGTTTGTATTCTTTTACTGTTATCCAGGCAATTGGGCAATTGTTTCTGAACTTCAAGCAAAATATCTTCAACCGTCTTTATAACATAATCATTTGTACTTTTTACTTTATCCAGAGCTTTTACAGTCGCATACGATATTCCATCATACACAAACTCTCTAATCATAAGTTCATTGGAATTTCCCAGTATAAAGCTATTTTTTACAGTAACAAGAACAGTTTTTATGTGCTTAATGTAGTTATCAAAGGCTTGCAAATACTTAAAGTTATCATCTTTTTTGTTATTGTCTAATAGAATTTTTAAGTCTGCGAAAGCAGATGTGTTACCCAATTCATATAATACATTGGATATAAGCCGTCTATCAGTAACCTCGCTAGATTTATCCCCAAATAGTGCTGCATTAATAATTTGAAACAAAATATCCATACTCATTCTTGCATAGTGAAAGAACTCCATTGTATTTTTTCGTAAGAACATAGAATCATCAATTACCAATCCTACAATATCTAAATTGGTGCAATACAAATTTTCTTCTGTTACAGAAGCTTTTCCTGTTTCGATTGTTGTTGCCATAATTTTTTGCTCCTGAGTAGCTAAAGCTTTAATCCTGTGTGCATATACCTTTTCCAACAATCCACATGAAACACTCATATAGGTAAGCGTTTCTCTCAAACTTTCAACATATTGCCAAGCATCATAAACTTTTTGTTGTGCTAGCGATTTCTGAAAGGCTTTTAAGTCAATAGTCATTTGCAGTTTCCTCCTTATTTGATCTATTTAATTTTATCAACAATTTTACTTAAGTATTAAACATATAATCAAATAAAACTTGTCCATTTAATCATTTCTTATTAACTTATGTCTACATTCTATCATCTAAACTTTCTTTTTCTTTAGTTCACCCTTGACTAGTTATCATTTTTGTACCAAAGTATTACTTCCTATATATTACAATGAAGCTGCCTACAAGAGGTTATGGAGTTTAATATCTCTAGTAAGATATTACCTGTAATTACTTCCCTTGTTTTTATCATAATCTTTTTTAATAAACCCTTAAATAAAACTGTATTATTCAATCAATTTACATTTTTTAGCTTCAGAAATCATATTTTCTAAATCATATACAACAGGTCCACCATCTTTACCTGAAGCCATATAGTCCACTACATAGACATTATCATAATTTTTTACACTCAATTCATTCTCTAACTTCTTAGCCACTTTTACTACTATCCAACTGCCACATATAGAGCATCGATTATGTTCACATGTCACAATTAGTATATTTTTTGTTTTATACTGATTATCCTTCAAGTATCCTTTACTATTCTTCTCAAATAACTTATCTAAAAGAATCTTAGACATTTTATCCAAGTCAAAATTGCAATAGTCTTCAATATCGTAACTTGAACTGAATACATTATTCATCTTTTTATTAATTATTTTATTTTCCTCATCACCAAACACCCTAAATATCTCTACCAAATGCTTACCGTTATTTTTATCAATTATTATTGCATCCCCTGGTTCATTAGGTCTTATTTCTTTATAATCAATAAACCTATCGAAGTGTTTTAAGTCCATTAATACTAATAAGTGAAATAATTCATATTTCTTTTTTTCTTGTTCTTTTTTGTTTTCCTCGCTGTAGAAGGTATTTATGATTTCGTTAGCTTTATATGATAATTCATTCTCATTTCTATATAGATTAAATTTTATATCTTGCATATTGTATAACATCCCCATCTCTCATTTAAATTTTAGTTATCTAATATTTAAGTTTCTTAGTTGGGATACTCTTTGCTGAATTCGCTTGCTATAATATAATGAACCTTATAACTTGTGGTTTACTAGTTGAATCCACTTCAGTTGCTACTACGTCATTATACTCTTTTGAAATCACAATTAAGTGATTAATACACCTATTTTTCAGTTCTGTTGACAATTCAGTTCTGCTAATTAATGTTTGCATATACTGTGAATAACGTTTAATGATTGTTTTGTTTTCTGTAGTTTTAAATGAAAAAAGGAGAATCTTTTTTAATCTCTCAATACTTTCTTTCTCCATAAGTATATTTCCAGTTGAATTAAATATTCCACACACACATTCATGAATGATTTCTTCATTGTTTGGTAGCTGAAGATGATTTTTTAACAATCTTAAATAATATTGTTCTATTTCATCATAATTATTACAAAAATTTAAGTAATTAATAACTGCCTTGCATTTAATTAACATGCTTCTAAGATCATTTTTTTCAAAATTTCCCAATACAGAATATACCTCATCACAAACTCTTTTGTTAGTAATCTTATCATTATAGCTTCCTTGTAAATTCACCAATGCAGATGCATAATATAATGCAACTTCTTTTATTTTAGGATTATTAACATAAATTCTCTTAATTTCTTTTAAAACTCTCTCTTTTTCTAATAAAGGACAATCTTTGGTCGTTCTATTAAACCAAGCAATTGAACACAGAATTTTTAAAACTATGTTTTTGTTATGCTCATTAGACAATATCATTAGTTCATTAATTGTTTCATCTGAATTATCACTATAGGATAAATTTACAAGAGCTTCTGCATTGTAAATTTGAACATTTTCATTTTGATAATATTCGGTGTACAGATTACGAAGACGGTTTGTCCAAATGTATTTTTCTTCATACGTTTTTGCTATTGATGTCATGTTAACCAAACATTTTGCATATTCACATAAAATCAAAATATTTTTACTGTTCTTAGTATAAATATCTCTCATTTTTTCTATACAATCATTTTTCACTTCTTTTTCATTAGCTAGAAAAAGCTTCTTACTGAGTAATTGTGCATATGATTGTTGGACATAAATATTGTCTTGAAGTATTTTAGATATTCTTTCAAGAATAATTTCATATTTACAAGAAACTGTTCTGTCAGATGAATTAATTATGAGTTCTTCGTTAAATTCTCTTAAGCTATCACTAGTTTCTTTTAATATATTATCTAAATAACCATTTTTATTTAATTCTTTAATTTTATCATATAATATATTTTCTCCAAATAAACTATCTATCCTTATAATTAACCCAAAAACACAAAGAAATAAGTATGCTTCTCTCACTTCTACTATTACTTCTTCATTTCCAGAAATGGAATCACCTGATGAATATAGTATGTCATAAAAATTCATTAGAAAAATTCTGCACTTTTCAATACTTCTTTGAGATAAGTTTATAACACATAGTAAATATCCATGTAAAGTTTTGATCGTTTGCCTCGTTTCAAATATTTTTCTGCTTTTATCAAAATATGATATAGCCTTTACTTCATCATCTGCCATAATAATTTTTTGAGCATAATCTACGAGTGCGTCATATACTTTCTGTTCTTGATCTAAATTGTTTTGTTTGCTCAAATCAATTTCTATTGTTTGATTCAAAGAAACAGATATTTCTTCATAATCTAAACTACCTTTGCGTTCATTCTTATTAATTTTTTGTGAAAAATCATCAAAAAACATGTTTGGAGTTACGCCTTTTAACAAATCTATTCCAAATGTATCCGCAAGCCCTTCAATAACACCTGCAACTGGATTTACAGCACCAATAACAGTTGTTGACATGAATCGTACAGCCTTCACCGGAATACTATCCAACTTGCTTTTCCTGGTAATTTCGGTTATAAAACTTTTAACTATATCGTCATTATTATTTCTGTTAAAAAACCAATTTTGAAAAGATTTATACTTTCTTGTTTCTTTTAATTTTATAATATCTTCTATTGTTAAATTTCCTTCCAAAAACAATTTGTGAATATCAGGAATATCATTAACATATATCAATTTATGAAAACCATCATTAGTAGAGTAATATCTATTAACTCGCATCTCAGCTATATTGCGGACAATATCATCATGATATATTGTATCTATATCAAAAACTTTAGCAATAGTTTCATCTCTAATCACCTGACAAATGGTATCAAAAATCCCTTTGTTTTTTGAGGTAATACCGTAATTCCCATTAATACCGATTCCAATTTTTGAATAAGTTTTTGCTTTGATTTCATCATCAACCATATGTACAATTTGTTTACCAATTTCAAAAATATTTCCCGTGTATGTTTTTGAAATCAATAGCATATTTTCTAAGTATTTATATATTTCTTTCTTATAGCAAAAATCTCCAAAAAGAATTTGTTCGAAATCGTTAACACAATTAATTTTAATCGCCTTATTACCACTAAATGCAATTACAAAGTTTCCATCACTTTTTTTTACTGTGCTTATAACTACTTCATCACAATTTAAAAAAGATATGTATCCTCTTTTTATCATTTTTTCAGTATTTTTAGGATCAATTTTATAAAGCATATCAATTGCAACTGGAAAATTAATAATGTCTAAATATACACGATCAAACAAAAGAATATTCTCTATTAATGTTGCAAGTTGAAATTGCAACATTGCTTGACACTGTTGGTCATCTTCTAGATTAAAATCTAATACATAAGGAATTTCTGATAATTTTTGTTCACCTTCAACAACTCTTATATTCGCAGTTCTGAAAATATTTGGAATATAAATTTCTCTCATAAATATAACCTCCATTTCTCATAAATGTGTTTATATAATAGTGTTTCTTTATTCCTGTCGGCTAAATATGAAACACTATCCCCTAATTATCATCTAAAAACTGTACGTGTTGCTTTCACAATATACAGCTCAAGCTCTCATTTTTCCGTTTGTCTTTTGTTACTAAGACATTCGGCATGGTATATACGCTATTGCATTCTTTCTACATAACCTATTAATTCGAAATCAGTCAATTAGTTTCCATTAAATATCAGGAGATCCTATGGACTTCATATGACTTACTAAGTTTAGCATATGTTAGAAACGACTGGGTTAGGCTTACTCAATACACCGACAGACATTAAGCAATTAGAAACTATTACCAGTTTTCGTTATGAACTCGTGTTAATTACCTAAAAATGCGAAATTAAATTTCCATTTATTAGTCTCAGACTTAACCCCATTGTAAAAACTGAAATATAGTGACTAGTTATTAATTGCTACTAACATCTTTTAAAAAAACTTAAGTTTATATGTTGAGAGTTTCTAAGACGTTACATAAAACATAACCTTTACTACTTATAATTATAAACATTATTGACATATTGAAATAAAAAACAATTAGCAAATATATAAATTCAACTCTTTACCTTTTGAAGATAACAAACCAGTTTATAATGCATCCAACCACATATGATAGTTTGATTAGCCTTTATATACTTATACCAAGAATCATTAATTTCTATGCTCTTGTTATTAACATCTATTTTATATATAGCTCTCTCATCTAGATTGGTCAGCTCAGCTATAAACTTATTTCTCTTAATACCATTCTTCTTAAAGTCTTATTTAACTATAGCTAATTCCCTAGTAAAGAAGGGAGTTAATAGTCTATAAGGTACATAATCATGAAGTGTTTTAATTCTTTTTTCAACTTCAACATCCCCTATATTTTCTATAAACTCTAATAGCTTATTTTTATTCATATCACAAGGTATATTATATTTTTCATGGATTAATATAACTAAATCATAGAGTCTATCTTGAATTCCTAAACTAAGTTTGTATTGAGTAACAGGATACCATGCTCTCATTATCATTCTACATACAAGTTTTCTAAAGGATATGTACTTATTCCCCTTGATTATCTCTTCATAGATCCCAAAGAACCAAAATATTTTATAGCTACTACTTAATTTATTTTCCAGTATTCGTGAAAAGCTATTTAAATCTACACTACCATCATGGGGTAAGGTAATAGCACCATAAGGATTAGTAATAATCGGGGATGTAATATCCTTAACACCAATTTGATTGTCCTGAAAGTCTTCTATTAATGAATTATTTTCATTTATAATATCCTTGTTACTCATGCTCTACCTCTTCCCTATGGCTTCTTTATTTCTTATATCTTAAAGATGTATTAACCCATCCACCAATATATTACACGTTACACATATATTGTACCACCTCCCTGTCCACTGCTCAATAAATTCATACCATATTCAACAAATATTTCCTTTGTTTAACCTGTAACTACATAAAAAAACAGCAGAATTCAGAAATTCTACTGTTTCTAGGTGTTTCAAATTACTTAGTTTTATAGAGAATACATCCTTAATTAAAGATACTTATTTAACTCCTCTAATGATTCTATATCAAATATATCTCCATTAATTTTTTCTATCTTTTCTAAAGGTAATTTAAGTATAGTCTCTACTATGTTCTCTGGAATATCTTCGAACTTTTACCTTAAAAATTTAGCTATGTTTAATAACAGTGTTGATAATATGTTACTTTTTAAAACTCATTACTTATATGATGGCTTTCACCTTAAGTTGATAATTCATGGCAGCATCACTTTAAAGTTACATATATAATTCTATGATTGGCGATGAATCCTGATTTTTCCAATGTTTTTCTTGAAGCTATATTTTTAGGGTTGCAGCAAGCCATGGGCTTTAAATTATTCCTATAGCAATGTTCCTTTAGCTGAGTTATAATATATGCTCCGATACCTTTTTTACGGTATTCCTCTGCGACAATCATTCCTATATCACCATATTGTTCATTTGATTTAAATATTCTAAATTCACCTATTCCTAGTAGAATGTCACCACTGTATAGTACGAATAATTGATTGTTTTCTATTAAATCTTCATAATAACCTTCAAATGCAGGGTCACATTTTGCTTTTATAGTGACTATATCATCGCTTTTAGCTAATTTGAAGGACACATCTTTAAAATTAGCCAATTCATATTTTATATTTTTGTTATCAGTAAAAAGATAACAATCTATAGATATATTCTTCTGATAATCAAGACACAAAGATAGAAATTCTGTCTCTTTAGTAGAAACAGTAGCATTTTCGGCAATATTATTCGCAATAATATATTCAAAAATCTCTGGTGCATGTATAAAATACTCTGTAAAAGTATAGAATTGTACTAAAGTTTTTTTGGAATCGACGAAAAAATGACCTACTTTCTTTCCATTATAAATAATTATATAGCACTGGGAATTCCCTATAATTACATTTTCCCAGTAACCATCTATTGGCGATACTAAAGTCTTAATATACTCTCTATTCAAAATAAATCTTTCTTCTGGTGATGTTACTTTCTCTACTTGTATCATCAAATTCCCCCTTTTAATATCTTTTCTTAATTATATATGCTTAATAAGCTAACTAAATTAATTATTTTTAGGTGCTTTTGTTATCTCATTTTCATATATTCTGCCTTCTTAAGCTCTATAAAATGATTTAAGAAAATACAAAGTCAAATCATCGTCATTTTCACATTTTGCATATTGTTCTAATTGACTTCCATTATACCAAACCCCTGTACCATCTGGAATATATCCTCGTTTTACATACATTCTTTGAGCAGAGCCATAACCACAATGTAGTCCTACCGATAGAGAAACAAAATCACTTTCCTCTTTTGCAAGGCTCTCTACTACATCCATAATTTTATTACCTATACCTCTTTTTTGATATTTAATAAGGACATTAAAATCAACAATTTCAGGTATATTTTTATGTGCAAAAGGACCAACTTTGGTACATGGAAGTAATGTAACATATCCAGCAACATCACCCTTTATTTCAGCAATAATCACTAACCTTTCATTATTTTCTTGCTGATTATAATAGTCATTAAATAGTTCATATGATTTATGCCAATTTTGTTCTGCAAAACCATGAACCAAATTATCAATATCGCTCTTTATCATAGAGCGTATAAGTAAATTATCATTATCATAATAAATCATTGTAATCCCCCCTATTTAGTTCATTAATAATTTTTGAATCGCTAGTGCTTCTAATCTCCCCAAGGCCACAGATACTAGAATATAATTGGTCATTGTTCCTTTTGTCTTTTACTAATGGTTAAATCCTCATATATGAATATTAACTATTAATATATGCCCCCCACTAATTGAAGGTTGAATATTCTGCTTAAATTACTTAAATATCACTTCTTTATTTCTTATATCTTAAAAATGCATTAACCCATCCACCAATATACTACACGTTACACATATATTGTACCACCTCACTTTCCACTGCTCAATAAATCCATACCATTTAAAGCATATATTTCCTTTGTTTAACCTATAACTACATAAAAAAACAGCAGAATTCTGAAATTCTACTGTTTCTCGGTGTTTCTAGTTACTTAGTTTTATAGGGAATACATCTCTAATTAAATATACTTCTTTAACTCCTCAATGGACTCTATATCAAACAAATCTCCATTAATCTTTTCTATCTTTTCTAAAGATAATTTAAGTATAGACTCTATTATATTCTCTGGAATATCCTTAAACTTTTTCCTTAAAAGTTTTATAGTACTTTTAGCTAAAGCGCTTTTTGCTTCTTCTCTACCTTCTTGCCTACCTTCTTCTCTTCCTTCATCCCTAGCACCCTGAAGTCTACTTTTCTCATCCCTTATAGCTTTATCTCTCATATCGGCCAACTGTATTAATTCTTTATCTCCACTAATGTTGTATAGAACATCCATCGCTTCCTTGATTTCAGTATCTTCCTTTTTCATTATATCTATCTCCTTTCCTTCTGGATTTATTAAAAAGCTTAACCATCTATGCAACTTATTATTATAGTCTTTCTTTGATTTTTCGAACTTCTTAAGTTCTATAAAATGTATTTCAACAATATCACTCAGTAATTTCTTTGTCATATCTTCATATAGATGATAACTACTATGAAACTTCTCATCATTAATATAATCAAAGTCTAAGATATTTATAGTTATAGTTTTATTAAGTTGATTATAATTATCTCCTTTAACCAACTGTTTTAATATCATTTTTGATAAGTAAAATATTGTCCTTCTAATCATATTATACTGATTTATCAGCTGTATTTCTACATTGATATGAGTACTATTTTCTGTTGTTACATTAATATCTAAAATACTTAGCTTTTCACTGGCAATCAAAGATACATTTAGTGCTTTCTCCTCTAAAGTAATACTTTTTATTTTTCCATTTCCAATGGGTTCTAGTACAGAATTTAAGAAGCTTATTAATAGTTTTTCATTCTCTTTTACTCCGAATATTTTTTGAAATACAACATCATTTTTAGGGTTTAATAATTTGTTCATGTCTCAATTCCTCCTTAGTTTATTACTATTTAAATTATTAACACAAACATTTGTTCTTATTCTCGTTTGGAAAATATTTTATATGATTTAACTTAAAATTAGAATATATAAAAAACAGCAGAATTTTGAAATTCTACTGTTTTTTATATTTATCATAAATATTTTATTAATATAAATTAATAACTTCTCTTAATTTACTAATAAAAGTATATATTTCTTTAGATACAAAATCTCCTATTACTATACATAGGATTATTAACAAAACAGTTATTACTAGCGATAATTCTAAAACTGCTGATTTTCCGTTTAATAAGTATTTACTAATATTGATATACAAACTTCCTATACTTATTAAGATAGAAAATATAAATATAGCCAATCCTGCTCCTTCATTTAAATAAGATAAAAGTATTGAAAAGAGACTACCTCATACTACTGGTATAGTTGCTACTCCAATTAATTTCAATGTTGTTATCATATAGTATATCCATTTTATTTCACTAATATTTTATAAAACATCTATAATCTAATCCCACATCATTACCCCTGCAATCTCTAACATTTCATGACATTTTGGACAATTTAGCATATGCACCTTATCATCATCTATAACTTTCATAATATCTTTTTTACACTTACCACATCTATATGTTTTTTCATAAAAGCTGGTTTTTGTATAAGCCTTTATCTGTAGTTTTTCTGATAAATTTTCACAGTTTTTACAGTGGTATATTTCTCTACTAACATAAATTTCTGCCTTTGGATGCTCATCTATAAAGCTTTGCATTTCTTTACCGTATTTACCATCTACTATATCCTTTGCTACTTGTTCCTTAATTTGCATAAAGAGAAAACCTATGCCTGTGTTAAAAGTCTTTTCATAGTCGCATTTACTACATTTCAAAGTATAACCTTGACCCATAACACACCTCTTTGTTTATTTCTTCTTAAAGCCCTTGCACATAGTTTTTTTATAGCATTTAGGGCAATATTTGATCACGTTTTTAAGAATCAAACTTTATGTCATAATGTACTCTATACTGTTCAATTTGCTTATCTTTATAGCTAATTGCATTAACCGGACAGTTGTGAATGCAACGTGTACACATAATACACTTGTTAAAATACTTCTTATCTTTAAATTTTATATTTTTCTTTGGACAATTTTTTTCACACATTCCACAACCAATACAGTTTTCATTAATGCTAAAGGACTTACCTAGTGATTTTGCCATAATCCTAAATAAATCAGCAAATAAATCAATCATTATCATTGACTCTTTTACTCTTATTTCATTACTATTATTAATTTTACTTAATGACTCCATAATTTTAGTTGCTGCATTTTCAAATTGTTGCTTTTGAATATTATCAGGGGTAGGATCATATTTATCGATGTAGAAGTTACGTGGCATTTCAAAAGCACTCATATCTAGAAGTGAATAACCTTTATTTATCAGTTTTTTACCAATTGATTTAACACCATTTGCATTTAATAATCCTGCTGAGGTTGAAAATACAATAGCTTTTTTTCCCTCTACTCTTTTTACATTCTTCCTGATCCAATTGATTAGCTCATCAGGCATATTTCCTGCATAAATGGGACCACCAATTATTAACAACTCATGATCAGGTATGCAAGTTGACTCTTCTATAGACATAATCTCAATATGATGACCTAACTTTATAAGTATAGCTTTATAGCCTTCCGCTATTGCTTTTGTATTTCCTGTACCACTAAAATATACAATGGATACATTCATATTATTCCCTCCAAATTTTCAGATATTTTAGTAAGTGTAATAAGAGTTTGATTTATATCACTTGGATCTATATCTTTTGTTATCAAATCATTTAAGCTAATAAATATTGGGACAATTTCAGATTTTAAGTCAACACCTTTTGCTGTCAAGCGATAACCCTTTTTATTAATATCTGACTGCTCAATATATCCCTTTTCTAATAATTTTAGTACACTCCTGCTAATATTGCCCTTATCTACACCAAGGAGTTTGACCAAATCATTTTGCGTTAAAGTGTTCTCAATATCATTAAAAAAAGTCATCAATATCTGCATTTGTCCCATACCAATATCATAATGTTTTAAATCTCTTTCAATTTTAGTCTTTAAATTCTTATATATGTTCATTACTAAATCGCCTAGTTTTTCAGTATGCATACTTTATCTCTCCTCTTTAAGTTGTGTGGACAACTTAATATTAACACACATTTGTTGTGTGCGCAACTTATTTTTGAAAATACTGAACCACATAAAAAACAGCAGAATTCTGAAATTCTACTGTTTCTATGTGTTCCCAATTATTGAGGTTCATAAGTAAATATATCCTTAATTAAAGATACTTCCTTAACCCTCTAATGATTCTAAGTAAGCACAACATTAATTGAAATATGGGTTCTCTACCCACGTTGGAACATATGGTGTTGGAATATCTATTATTATTTCACTTTCATTTGTGCTTTGTGTATTTCCTTGATTATTTATTTCCCCTTGAGTCTGAGCTTCTATTTCCACTTGAGCTTTTGATGCTGCTTCTGCCTTTGCCCTTGCTTCAGCTTGTGCTTGTACTTTTGCCTCTGCTTCTGCCTTTGCTCTTGCTTCGGCTTCAGCTTTTGCCTTTTCTTCCTCTTGCCTTTTGATTTCTAATTTATCATTTATTTCTGCTTTTAAGGCTTTTAGCTTTTCATTTCCATCAACAAATTCTTTTTTATCTCTTAAACTTTTTAGTTCTTCAATTTTATTTATAAGTAAATCTTTGTCCTTAAGCTTGCTTATATCAATAGCTTCAAGTTCTGAAATGCCTTTATTTATTAATTCTATATTACTATTTGTTAGATTATCTTTAAACTGATTTAACTCTTCTTTTAGTCCTTCAACTTTTTTATATTCTTTATTTACAATAATCTGATCACATTTATTAATTAGCGCTTGGTATTTTTCCTCATTTGAATTTAAAAGAAACTTACTAATGCCATCTTTATATTCCACTACATAATTACTAAAATCATTTATTATTCTATTTCCTTTCAAATATGTATAACTAACAACTCCAGCTATAGCAAATATAGCCACTATTAAAATTATTATATATTTCTTATTATTTTTCATTTTATCCCCCTACATAAGAAACGTGTTTAATGATATTTTTCTATACCTATCCTATTTTATCATGTTTATACATTTTTTTCATTATACGTTTATTACGTTTTATTTTAAAATTTATGTCTTGATATATAATCATTTAGAGAAATTTTTTAATAAGTCCTTTTGTTCGTACAAATAGCTACTCTCCACATTCACAGTCTATGAGAACATATAACAACTTCTTCTTAATTAAAAAAAGTGTAAAATTATATACACCCTACATAAATTTAATTATGATATGGTTCAGTAATTATCACTCAAAAACCTCCGTTACTTATGGTACGTCTCACCTTACCCTAAGTAAAAAAATCTATATTTCTCCATATATAATATAAGTAATATTATTTAAAGTTCAAGTTTTAATTATACTTTTCATGAAAAAAAGATAGGATTTTAAGCCTATCCTATCCCTTTGAGTATCTTCACCTGCACAAATTGGAATTTGTAAAACTTCGGATTAGCCTCATAATCTCACTGATAAATTAAGATATACTATACACAATTCTCAAATATTGGTTCAATATAATCTTTAATAAGTTTTAAACTATCCTTCGCATATGGCTTTAAAATAGAAGCAATAGAAACTACCATTTTTTTCTTTGTATTAACATAAATCGCATTTCCTCCCTGTCCCAAAGCTGCATATATATGTTCTTTATCATCAATAATCCACCACAGATAGCCATAGGCCAGCTTTCCTCCTCGACTATGTTCATTTATACTTTCATCTATCCACCACGACCGTATAATTTGTTTATCATTCCATATTCCATTATTTAAGTACAATTGACCTATTTTTGCCATATCCATTGGGGTCAAGGTAAGACCCCAGCCTGCTGTATTTACCCCTTCAGGGTCAACAACCCAACCGCTAACATTTTTATCTTTTGGAAAGGCAAGATGTTCTTCTTTATTTGGTAACACCACATTGTGTCCAACATTAATTTCCAATGGCGAAAATAAATTTTCTCTTGCAAAATTAAGTACTGATTGTCCTGTTGCTTTTACAAGAATTCCTGATAAAATATGTGTTCCTACAATTGGAGAATACCTAAACTCTCCGTTCTGCCTCTTCCCTCCTAATAAATCAAGCCCAGCTTTTATCCAGCTATCGCTTGCAAAAACCTTCGCATATGGTTCTGACTTACATTTATATGGGGCTGTCATAGTCAACATATCCTTAATGGTAACACTCTGTATCGTTTTTTCTCCTCTTTTAACTGTGTAATCAGGGAAAAAATCCAATACTTTCTGGTTGATACTTTTGATGTACCCTTTATCTATAGCAATACCAATCAATATGGAAATAATACTTTTTGTCACTGAAAAAACATGGATGGTGTTATTAGCGGTATAACCATTATAGTAATTTTCATATAATGTTTGACCGTTTTTTAATACAATTATGCCAGTAATATTGTTATAGCTACTGTTTATTATCTTTTCTAACCATATCTTTTTTCTTTGATTTATATGATTCATATAAGATACCCTCCTGTTCTGGAATTTGGATTATCTTTCAGTTGCTCTGGTATTCCTTTGGCAATAATCTCACCCCCCTTGTCCCCACCTTCCGGACCAAGTTCAATAATATAGTCACAGCTCTTTAAGACCTCTACATTGTGTTCAATTACAATCACCGAATTGCCATTTACAACAAGTTGATCTAATAGTTTTAATAACAATGCCGTATCATACAAGCTAAGTCCAGTGGTTGGTTCATCTAACACATATAGTATATTGCCCTTTCGATGCCGTCCTAGCTCTTTGGCAAGCTTCACTCTCTGTGCCTCACCACCACTTAAAGAAGAAGATGGCTGACCAAGGGTTAAGTACCCCATGCCCATTTGATCTAAAATACGTAGTGGTCTCACAATACTATTCTGATCTGCAAAGAATGAAATGGCTTCAGTAACGCTCATCTCTAACACATCGGCAATGTTTTTTCCTCTATAGTCTACAGAAAGACTTTCTTCATGAAACCGCTTTCCATGACACATCTGGCAGAGCTTATCTACGGAAAAATTGGAGGTCAGAAAGATTCTTTCATAACCACTACCACCACAGTCTGGACATGCTCCTTTAGAATAAAAGGAAAAATGTCCACCACTCATGTTTCTTATTTTTGCTTCCGGCTGTTTTGCAAAAAGTTCCCTGATCTTATCCCAGATACCAATATAAGAGACTGGCGTAGAACTGGAATTTCTTCCAATAGGCTCCTGAGATATCTTTGCAAAGCCACTAATCAGTTCTACTCCTACTATACCAGTTGCAAGACCATATTTTCTGGCACTAGCAAGACGTTTCAAAAGCGTCTCCTCAATGAGCGAACTCTTCCCACTTCCGGATAATCCAGCAATACCAACCATGACATGAAGTGGAAATGCTACAGTTAAGTCCTTTAAATAATGGGTATTTGCATGCTCTAAGATTAGACAGTCTTCCTTATCAAAGGCATGCTTTCTGACCGTCCTTTCCGGCATCAAACATTTGCCTGAAAGATACTGACTAAGCATAGTATCTACATTCTCATATCCTTCATAATCTCCCTGGTAGACCACCCTTCCACCTTCTATGCCTGCTTTTGGACCAATCTCAATAATATGGTTGGCATGACGAATCATCTCTTTATCATGCTCCACCATAATTACTGTATTACCAATGTCTCTTAATTCCTTTATCGCTTCGATCATGCTTTCCTTCTCTGATGAATGTAATCCTGCCATGGGTTCATCAAAGACATAGATCAGAGAATTCAGTCTAGACTCCAGATGGAGATGGAGAAAGATTCGCTGTACCTCACCACCGCTTAAAGAAGACATCTCCCTGTAAAGAGTCAGATGTCCTAAGCGAAACTGAATCAGATGCTTCAATTTTTCCACTAAATTCTTTACCACGTTCTTACCAAACTGAGATAATTCTTCCTCCGGTATTTCCTTTAGGAAATCAAGAAGACCTGTCAGTGTCATCTGTCCCAGTTCACCAATGTGCTTTCCATGAAGGAAGACTTCTCTTGCTTCTTTGCCGATTCGCTGTCCATGACAATCTGGACAAAGGGTCTTTAAATAAACTTCCTCCACATCCTCGCCCTTTTCATACGCATTTCTTAATATACGCTCCAGACAGTAGCTTTGCTTGCCATTATCATATGTCCCATAGATGACTTCATTACTGATATCTTCTGGAAGTTCCCAGAATGGGGTTGCAAAATATACCCCGTATTTCTTCTTTAAAATTCGTAAGAAACCAGCTGTTACCTGCAGACTCTCATAGACCTCCAATAAGGTTGTTGTTTTATCTGGAATCAACTTCTCCAGATTGATATCATAATAAGAACCTCTGCCCTGGCAGCTAATACACATACCATCGGCCGTTGTATATAGAAAGAAGCCTAGGGAGATATGTCCACTATGCTCATCCATAGGCTTTCCGTCACTGGTATATAACATGGCTAACTGGTTTAGAATTCCAGTCTTTGTGCCAACTGTAGAACGGGGATTGTTCTGCCTTATTGTATTTTGGTATACCGCCACCGTTGGGCCGATTCCTTCCATAGTATCGAACCTGTCCTCGTTATCAAGTCCAGCCAGAATTCCAATGGACCTTAGATACTTGTTCTTGCCTTCTTCAAACAGGATATCAAATGCAAGACTGGATTTACCGGAACCACTGATCCCAGTAATCACCACCAGTTGATGTTTAGGAATAGTTAGATTAATATTTTTTAGATTATGGATTCGTGCTCCTTGAATCTTGATTTCTTCCATATGCTCACCTCTGAATAGATCTGCAGCATGTTAGAAATGAATGGGTTCAATGGGAAGATAGATGTAAACCCTAATTGCCTAAATCGTAGATTACTTCACATAATTCATTGGCTCAATAGGAACGTATATATCTACCTCATGGATAGGACTTCCATTGGCATAAGGTTCGTTTCGATACACTTCGAATGGATATGAGTTTCTTGGAACATAACCACTGCTGGTTATCCACTGTTGATACATGTAATTCCAAGCATCGCTATACTGTTCCTGCTGAATCTGAAAATGTCCCACCGCATACAGTCCGCCTTCTAGTTTCATCCTCCCAAGAATACCGTCTTCCTGAACTCGTATATACTCTGGCACCGTGAGACACAGGCTGGTACGGAATTGATTATCCTCTCCGAATTCCGGATTATCATGATACATGGCAATCACCCAGTTTTGACCCTTCACAAGAAGATGCTGCTTCTTTGCATGATCAAATAAAATCTGAATAAGATTGACATACTTCTTTGCTAATGTGTCATAGGTACCTGTATGTCTCACATAAGCAACCTGCTTTTCCTCCAAATTTTCTATAGTAATCTGCCCGGTCACAGGAATCGGATTGTTTGCCCATTCTTTCTTCACTGTGTCCTTATTATACTCTGACAGTAAAAAAGAATCTTTGCAATTCTTGCTATATTCATTCCGGTATTCTCTTGGACTGGCGCCATAATAATTCTTAAATGCACGGGAAAATACGGCTGAATCAGTATATCCAAGTTCATAGGAAATATCCGTAATATTTTTATCTGTCCGGTGTGCAAGTAAAAAAAGTGCATTCTCCATGCGAATCCGGTTCACATAATGGGCTAAAGGCTCGTTTAATATGCCCTGAAATATCCGGCTGAAATGATATTTTGAAAACCCAGCAGCATTGGAAAGTTCCTCAATAGACAGTGATTGCCCTAAATGATCTTCAATATAGTCCTGCACCTTATGAATTTTTCGTATGTATTCCTCTTGACACTTCTGATCTGGCATATGATACCCTCCTGTTCTTGATAAATATAGGTTAAGGTATTTAATAAATCTTTTCAACCCACCCTCAGAAGAGTTGCTTTGAACTGCTTTCATATCACGTTACGCTAATATAAATAATCTCCAGTACAAATAGAAATAGTTATAACACAAGCCAATGATACTTTTTATATCATTGGCTTGAATTTAATATATAACCCCTATAACAGTTAAAAATTATTTTTTCTTAAATTCCTTATTATCTAAAATAATAACCTCTGACTTATCTTCCTTTGATGCCTTCTTTGTGTGATTTACAAGTTTTATAACGTTCTTATATGATTGTTTTGCTCCCTTTATAAGCAAGGGTACTCCTAGAAAATCAATTTTTAGCCACCTAGAAAGTAATCCGCCAAAGGTCATTGGTAATGGAACCGTTGGCGATGTATTAGAAAATATAATTTTCTCATTTAATAGCTTTTCTTTATGAAGCATAGAAGTTAAATTATATAATCCTGGAATTAAAACCTTTGAACGTCCTCTACCTACAACATAGACTTTATTTCCATCTTCATCACTTCCATAATAAAAAAGTTCTCCACGATTTCCATATACTAACTTATTAAAGTTAGGTAATTTCAATATTTCATCCTTAGTTGGTTCTCGAGTTTCATCCAGCATTTTTAAGTGATAAGCAATTGCTAGAATAGACGAGTGGGTTCCTCCATAACAATTATATATGTATATCATTTAAATCACCTAATTTCTTCTTTTTTTACTTTATTTTAATAATTGTAGTATATGCAATAAACATTTATATTAAACATTCTTTTAAGATATTTTATCCAAGTTCCCCAATGTTCTACAATTCTTTATACATAAAATAAATATGTTACAATCCGTTACCACTACCAAACTTAATCTCTTATTAATTTCATTAATTTATGTGCATCTCCATCAGCATTAACAATATCATCATCTGTAAGACCTGCCTCAACTGCAATATTATATGCTTTACCAAAATCCCCTACATCCTCTGATTTGTGTGCATCACTTCCCAATGAAAATTTAACGCCCATGTTCTTTAACTTTTTTATTGTTTCAATATCCATATTCTTATGAGATCTGTTAATTTCTAAAGCAGTATTTCTTTCAATAGCGACCTTTCCAATTTCAATAATATCTGGATTAACATGCTCTAATGGATGATTTAATATTGTAATTTCATATTTTTTAATAGCATTAATCGCAGCTTCTGTATAATTTCTCAATAAAAGTGGATTTTGTACCGCTCCAGGATGATAACCCACACAAATTATGTCCAGGTAATCAATTATTTCATCTTTAATATCTATATCCCCCTTTTTAGTAACAATATTACATTCTATACCAAGAAGAATCTTAAAGTCATTCTCCTTCAATAATGAACTCTTATTAAAATCATCAATTACTTTACGTACTTCTTTATATTGATTTAGTTTCATCCCGTAGATACTATGCCTATAACCATGGTCTGTTATTGCTATTTCTTTTAATCCTTTTTTTATTCCAGTTTTAACATTTGATTCAATACTTCCTTTTGCATGTTCTCCAAAAATAATATTAAATAAGGGAATATGCCCCTTTGCAATATTAGTATGAGTATGATAGTCTGCAATAATCTTAAAACTCATTTTATCCCCTCCATAGTTTTATTTTGCCCATATTACTGGATAATTCTTACCATATATCACAATTCTGCACAAACAATATATATCATTACTTCTACATAGTATTTGTTTTTTTCCATTAAAAAAACCTCAATTATTTATGGTACGGTTCACCGTAACTATTTGAAGTGAGGTTTTTCCATCTTGTTCTTATTTAAAAGCAAACAAAAAGATGCTCCATCCCGAAAAGATTAGCATCCTTTTAGTTAATATATATCTTTAGAAAAAATTGTAGTTTATTGGGGTACAGGTTATGCTCAATTTACACAACACAGGTATCATTTTAACTTTATAGGTAAAAGTAAATCAATATGACCATCTATTCCATTTTCAGGCCAACCCATATGGGAAGAATAAATCCAATTTAAATGCTCCTCAAGGCATCCGCCCATAATCTCTTCTCCTTGCTCTCTGTAGTTGGAATCATATTTATCACTTTCTTCTACCCATTTGCTTAAAAGCTTCCATTCGTGGAAGTCAGGGAATACAATAGTATGGGCTGCGTACATTCCACCCTCAAACCTCTTTTTTACGAGTGGCGCTGGGACTTCCATGTCATCAGGAATGGTTACCCAATCCTCATATCCGTGATGTGGTCTATTATGCGATGGATTTGGATGATTAAACCCAAACATTCTTGCATCGGGTTTCTTTTCGTACAGATTGCTCTCACGAATAAATTTATCTACCACACCTCCAACTACTTCCTCTGGATTCTCACCAATAAAGTGATACGAAGCGACAGTACATGGAGACATCACAACAATTCGAACATTTTGTAACTTACCCAATACCTCATTTGCCTTGTTTAATTCTTTCATTGAACGTTCCTCCTTAAAATTAATTCTAGAAAGGGTTAGCGGTTCAATGACTTTTATGATATCAGCATCTTGTAATAAATCAAGTTTAATTGTTGTTCCCGTGCTTTTATTCAAGCGTGATACAAAAATCTCCAACACATCCCGAATGATATCAAGTGCAGTTATCTCATCATTAAGCTCAACTATGTTTCTTTGGAATATTTCGATAATGTTAGTCAATTCAGGAGTTTTGAAAATCAACGCAATTTGTTTTATTGGAATCCGCAGCTTACGTAATACAATGATATACTGAAGACGTAGAATAGCATTTTCATCATAAACGCGATATGCGTAATCTTCTTTGCGTTGACTGAGTAATAGCCCCATTTGTTCATAGTACCGAAGCATTCGTGTAGAAACATTAAAGACCTTTGTTACTTCACTTATAGTCATCAATCCCATATGCTCAACTCCTTTCTGTAATCAGAATAATGGACGACACGATGTCAGAGTCAATAGACTTTTAAAATATTTTCCGAGGATTATATAAATTTTCTCATACTGCATATCTAATCTCAAATAAGCAGGTAGATAAATTACTATTTGTATATTAATCATATTTGTTAATAATATAATTGTACCATACTATGTAAACGCGTTATTACTTAGCTGGTACATTAGGATTTAACTAGTTCTATGTACAATAAATATACCTTTGTTTAAGGCATAACTACATAAAAAAACAGCAGAATTCTGAAATTCTACTGTTAATAGATGTTCCTAATCACTTAGTTTTATAGGGAATATATCCCTAATTAAATATACTTCTTTAACTCCTCTATGGACTCTATATTAAACAAATCTCCATTAATTTTTTCTATNNTACCCCATTTGGATCATATACATAAAAATAGCGAGTTCCATCACCAGGGTTTTGGATGGCAGAAGGATTAAGACCTCTGTCCTGCACAAGATTATGCATTTCATCTAGTTTATCTGTTTTAAAGCAAATGAACATACCCTTTCCTTCAAACTTCTGACCCTGTGGCATACAAACAAGTTCAATCTCAGTTTCTCCCTTGCCATTTGTCAGAAATGCAAGCTCTCCATCTCCTGCTTTAAAGCGTCGGGAAACAGTTAGTTCTGTAATTGTCTCATAAAATTTAATAGATTCTTCTAAGTCGTTAACCATTAAGGTTACATGCTGAATATGCATAATATATCCCCTTTCCTTTGTGTAATCTTTAATAATTATCTCATAGTGAAATATATAATGCAAGAATTGCCCTACTGCTCTATTTGTACTTATTTATTACTAAATCTATGAATAGGACCATCCCAAACTTCGTTACCATTTTGAAGTTCTATGAAGTTACCTAAAGTATATTGGTTTATTACATTATTCCAAAAAATATGAGAAACCTTATGTAAACGCAACTGTTTTACTTCCCAATTTCCTTGAAACTTATTAAAAACTTCAAAAGCCACAATTTTACCTATTCCTCTTTTCCTATATTTTTTTAGAACGAAAAATTCTGCAATTGCATAATCAGTTGGTGATGAGGTAACAACGCTATGTTTATTAACAAGAACAAATCCTGCTAATTTTTCATCTACTCTAATTATAAAGGGGTATCTATCTTTTTCTGTCCAGTAATTATCTAAATAACTGTAATCATATAACCCATGTTCATTTAAATCACGATTTTCATATTCTGATAAATCATAATTATATAATTCAATCATATTTTTTAATATCATTTTATCAGCCTTACTGGCTTCTATTAATTCAATCTTCATCTTTCACTACCTCCAAAATATCATTTTAATCAATTAATCAATCTTAAATTGGAATTTGACAAGATAATATTTTGCTATTAAAAGTTAATATTTTTCTGCAAAATATTCTACCCAGGCTGGATAAAATCCTGTGGCTAAAGCAGTTCTCGTTGAAGCAAGGTTCGCACTCCAAGTTGTATAATATGGTATTTTATCTCGCTTCAATATCTCCTTTGTTAATTGTTGAATAACCAATTTTGCTAACCCTTGTCCCCTATATTCCTTAATGGTATCTATACCTATTTGCCATAGTGGATCATGATAATTGTCTGCACCAGCTACAGCTACCATAGTTCCCTCAATAAAAGCTGCAATTGCAATTTCATCCTTCTCATAATTTAATGCATTTTCAAATCCAGGATATTTTATGTAAAACTCACTCATATTTTCTTTTTCTATTTTCTTAAGAACTACATTATCTGGGCAAATAATATCTTCACTTTTACTATAAAGGAATCTCAAATGTTCACCTGCTAGACATAAATCATTTTCTCTTAGTTTACATTCAATCCTATGAAGATTTTTACCATCAATAATATCTTCTGCTAAAGTATCTATAAAATTTTCTTTTGCCCAATTAATTAAATCTCTTCTTCCAATAAAAAGCATTGATTTTCCAAATGAAATCATACGAAAAATTTCTACATCGCTTTCCATGAATACATTTTTTCCATCATCAAATGCATTATATTCCAGATTATAATTTGTAATATAATAATTAATTACTTTCTGAATATTATCCATAATTAAAATCGCCTCCACAAATTTTACTATTTGCCTGACACTAAAAATTACTTACCTTTTTAATTATAGCATATTTTGTAAATATAACATTATTTTTAGTATGGTATTTCCAGCTTTAAAAATAGCCTTAGCCAAGCCATATAAACTCCCGGGGGTATAAATTGCATTTTCTTGTGGTACAGTTCTCCATATCTACTTAAAGTGGGATTTTTTATATATTTTCATTAAGTAAACTAGAATTGCAATACCTCTCCATAACATAGTTTGTTAGTAAAACACCTTTCCTTTCTACTTTCTGTTCTTTTACAACCTTATATCCTCGTTTTTCAAAGAAATACTTTGCAGTAATTGATGCCTGTGTACTAATCTTATCTACCTCAAATGCCTTTTCCAGCACATCACAAATTGCAGTAGCAATCCCTTTATTTTGGTAGTCATTATGAACATATAATCTATCTAAATATCCACTCTTATCTATATCTCCAAAACCAACTATAATATTATTTTCAATAGCAATAACTGTAAAATTTTCTAATAAGGATTTATTCCATTTCTCTAAATCTACACTACCTGTTGCCCATACATTCAACTGTTCTTCTGTATAGTCTTTTGCATTAATGGAATGTACTGTATTATAAAACAGTTCGGCTAAATCTTTACAATCTGATGGTTCATACCTTCTTATACGCATTTCATATCTCACTCACCTTTAATACTATTCCTAAATTGAATATTATTTTACCTGTTCCTTATTATTTAAACTGAATTAACAATATCCTTATTGTACCACCTCACTTTCCACTGCTCAATAAATTCATACCATATAAAGCATATATTTCCTTTGTTTAACTTGTAACTACATAAAAAACAGTAGAATTCTGAAATTCTACTGTTCCTAAAAAATACTCTTATCCATACTGTATATAATTTATAAAGACTTTTTATATTTCTTAAAGTAGGCTGAACTTGAAAAAATGAAAAAAGCACCAAAAATTATAAGAAATACTGCAGTAAAATATAGTTTCCCAATTAAATGCCATATTCCTATAGCTAACCATAGAACCCCTGAAATTGCATATAATATCCATGAACTTTTATTATCTATTGCTTTACTATTACACGTACCATCTTTTTTTATTTGCTTAATTCTAGAGTTATATGCTAAATAAGGCATAAAATTAAAGACAAATACAAATATATCAATTATCAACAATCCAACAATAATCAAAAATATAGGTTTAATGGCAACTAAAGAAACAACTAGCAACCCAATTAGAGCTATAGCTAGTATTAAAGAATATAAAGTCCCTTTTCTTGTTAGATTTCTTATACTTGTATATTTATCTATTTCTGAATCACAATCACTATAAATAGGTTTAGTTCCAGCTTGTGCTGAAAAAATGTGCATATAATTTTCTACAGAAACAATACGATTCCATCCTGCTTCTTTAAATATAGTGAAATATTCTTCATTTGCTTCTGTTTGGTAATCTAAGTTATATATTATATCTTGAGATTTATCTTTTCTTAGTTTATAGAAAAACCCTCCTACTATATCTTCTAATATCCAACCTTGCCTTGCATATTCTTTTAATTTTTCCATATCACTTTCTTCACTAAATGCAAACCCATTAATCATTACATATTTACTTTTCAAAAATATCCCCCTTTCTAACCCAAAAAATTTTCAGCGAATTTAATCATCTGCTTTTTACGTTCAATCTCTTTTATAAGCATATCTCGTCCTTTATTGGTTATTTTATATATTTTTTTGTTTTCATCTGTGCCACAATTTAACTCCACTAAATCTGCCGCTAAAAGCTTTTTCAATGTTGTATAAAGTGATGCAGGGCCAATAGTAACTTCATTATTAGTAAACTTCTCAATAGTTTTCATAATTAGGTATCCATGCTTTTCATCAACAACACTAGATAAAATATAAAAAGCAGAATCTGTTAATTCCCCTATATCAATAGAATCTTTTCTTGGCATAAAATTCTCCTTAATATTATATTTAATGATATATTATTAAATGATATATCATTAAATATAATATATCCATAAATGATATACTTGTCAAGTTTTTCTTTATTGCTTTTGATATTTATATATTTTTATTAAAATATATAAATACACTGACAAAAAAGTCTTCTTCCATAAACTAAATATTAATTAATAAAAAATATAACCACCTGTAAAGTAGCTATTTAATATACTTACAGGTGGCTATTTTAATCTTATCTCAACTATCTCACATATTAAAGTTTATTATAACTACTAAATATAAATGTAATGATTATACTTATTTTTTACATTTTATCAATAAAAACTTCATTGGAGGTTTATCTTTATTATCACTATCTATTTCATCAATCTCAGAAAATTCTACAAGTCCATATTTTTGAAAATCTTTTTTTATTGATTCGGAATCATAAAAAAAGATTTTTACTCCGTCCTTTGTTTCATAATAGCTTTCATTAAGTTTTTTTCCTTTTCCAAACATAGGAGCTTTCTTTGAAACAGCTGTAAAAATCATATATCCGTCTTGTTTTAATTGATTATAACAATCACTAATAAATTTTTCCCTCTCACTTTCATTTAATAAATGAATAAGTGCATAGCTAAATATCCCTTCATATAGTTTATTTTCAAAAGGCATATCTCCAACTGAACCATGATAAATATTAATATCAATCCCATATTGCCTTGCTAAATCAATAGCTGTTTTTGAAATTTCGATTCCTGTAACATTTATATTATTATCAATAAATACCTTTGCATTTCTACCATAACCAATACCCGGTATTAATATATCTTTTATATTATTTTCAATAAAACAATCCTTGGCAATAATGGCTGATTCTGATGGTTTAAATCCCCACATTGTTTGTTTTTCTATAAAACTTTTTTCCCAAAACTCCGTCATATTTTCGCTCTCCTTAAAATATATTTTTTGAATCTGTAACAATAATAACCCCTAAAGCAAATGGATAAGTAATGTTAAAGCTTTTATTACTATTTACTTAGACCTCTTATATAATTCATAAATTTAATTTCCCATTGTGAATCTGAACTATATGCTTCATATTTATTATCTAAATAGTGTTTAATAATATAAATCTCTTCCTTTGAAAGTGTTTTAAATAATTCTAAAGCTTCATCTTCCCAAAAACACAGGTTTAACACTTCAACTAAGTCACTTAAGCTATTAACCTCTTCTTTTACCATTGCAATCTTATCTGAAATAAATCTACAATCATTTATTTCATTGATTAAATTGCGTAACCTTTCATTGTCCATAGTATCATTATCTATAAACTCACTTTCTTTTAATTCATCTTCATACTTAAAGGATAAAAATATATTATCAATATTTCCTGTGGATAATCCTACTTCAATTCTAGGATAAATATTCACAGCTGTTTTTTGGATATATTCTATCTTTTCATTATCAACTATCCCTAAAATATCACAGACTCTCTTTGCTGAGCTTTTTAATTTTACTAAAATTTCAATTTTGGACAAGTTTCTAAAAATCCCTAATAACGTTTCTCTTTGCAATGCCGAAATCTCTAATGTTAATATATCTCTGCCTAAAATATCAAGCCCTATGGCATTTGTTAGTATTGGTTCAAAAATATTAATTAATAGCTCTTTATAATCATCGCAATAGCTATTTAGAATATAAATAATATTATCCTTATCAAAACATATGCAAAACTCATTTTCTATAAGTAGTGCTTTTAAGTATTCATTTATATATTCAATTCCTTGCAGCTTTTCTGATATGGCATTAGAAAGTTGATAATCTATGCTACAGTCTATCTTATGAGCGAAAAATCTATAGTCATATTTACTAAAAAATTTATCTATTTCATTTATTGTATCCTTATATGATATGTTTTCTATATTAGGTGAACTCTTTCTAACTTCTTCTAATAAATTCTTTCCTCTCTCCATCAAAGAGGCTATTTTACTCCAAGAAGCCTTTAACAAGTCACTTATATCTTCTTCCATCAATACTTCCTTTGCGTTCATTAATTCTCTTAATTCTAATCCTAATGAAAAACAAATTGAATTAAGTAACTCTTCCGCTATTTCTATTGGAACTGATGTGCTATCACCCATTGTATATCGCTTAGTGTGCTTGCCAAGTAAATTCCATATTTTAAACTCAATAAGCATTTTATCTTCTTCACTTATATTTTTATCTATTTGAATATTATCTGAAAACGCCATTAAACTCTTGTTGCTTTCTTCCATAATACCTCCTAAAATTCATGTCCGTACATATCTGTATCATCCACTTCATATCCATATCTTGTATTTCTACAAAGCTCTTCTAAAGTAGTTCCTCTTAAATATTCCAAAGAACCTTGACATTTTCCATCAAAATGTCTTTTCATAAACTCAATAAGTTCATCATCAGCTATCTGATCCATGGCTTCATTTTTTAAAAAATAGAACGACTCTTGAATCTCCGTTAATGTCTCTTTATAATTCTGTTGCATTATATAAGGAGAATCACAAAAAACCTCTACTATCTTTTTTAAAATTCCTTCAGAAAACTCAATTCTTCATGTATCTTTTAATGACTTAAAACGATTCTCCACCAGCTCATTAATTTCTACATCACATAAAGCTAACCCATATTTTATTGTTATTTCATTACACCTTTTTAACTCAATTGCAGCTTGTTTTTTCTGGAAATTTTGAAATGCTAAAGTCATATTTTTATCCACCATAATCACCTCTAGATACACAGTACTCCTAACTCTAACCCAATACAAGACTTGAAATTTTAGTAATTTTGTGGTAATATAAAATTAGAAAATACTTCCCAGTTTAAAAATTAATCTGGGAAGTATTTCTTATATTATATTAGATTTTTCTTATGTTAATGATATATATATTTCGGCTTCTCTTCAAACTGAGCACAATAAAAATCAAAACTAATCAAAAAACTTTCCTTTATAAAAATTCTCATTGTCAAGTTTCTTTGCCGTTAGCCTGAACATGACACAGCCATCTGGGCATACAATATCCTTGCTATATTTGCTACTGCCACCTATGTTCTCTAAATCTCCGCCACTTCTCACCGACTCCATGATTGGGAACATAATCATCATAACCTTGGAACAGATACCCTGTCCATCCGAATTTATGGGACAGCCATAGGTGCAGGTATACTTATCACCCACTTCTTCGCCGTTTCTGCAGTACCGCTCTGTATGGTCACTGCGAAGAAAACCAGTTACCTCAATTTCAAATTCGTACTCCTCATCATACCATTTTTTCATAATTAACCTCCAAATCCTTATTTATCTATATATAATTTTCCAATAGCTTACTAACGTAATTATAACACAAGCCAATGACACTTTTAATATCATTGACTTAATTTAAATATTTTATAAACTCCTTTTAATTTTGGTTCTACACAGATGCCCTTCACCGCACCACAAGTAAAAAGTTTAAACTTCTCCACCTATAGATTAACTTATTGCTAAACTCCCTCATATTATAATAATAAAAAAAATATAGGAGTAGATAAACATGTCTATTTTTGCTTATGTTGCAAATGACAATAATAAAATTTCAGTTATAGATACAAGTACAAATACGGTAATAAATACCATTCCAATTTTATCTCCAAGTGATATAACAAAATTTATTGCACTAACACCAGATGGTAGCTTTGCCTATGTTACAAACCTTTCAAACCTGGTAGCAGTTATAAATACATGCACCAATACGTTAGTAGATACCATAACAGTTGGTACCTCCCCAACAGGCATAGCGATAACCCCAAATGGTAAATATGTTTATGTAGTAAACTCTGGACTTGCAACCTCTCCCTCAGGAACAGTATCAATCATAGACACCAATACTAATACAATTGTGAATACTATAACTGTTGGTAGAAATCCCATTGCTGTGGCAATATCACCAAATGGCAACTTTTCTTATGTTACAAACTCAAAATCAGATAATGTATCAGTTATAGATACGACTACAAATACCATAGTAAACACCATAACTGTAGGAGATTTTCCCCAAGGCATAGCAATAACTCCAAATGGTAACCTTGCCTATGTTGCAAATCAAGGACAAAGTGCCTTTTCAAACACTGTATCTGTAATAAATCTAACTAATAATACATTGGTAGATACCATAACTGTTGGTACTGGTCCTAGTTATATAGCAATAACACCGGATGGAAATTATGCTTATGTCACAAATGTCTTTACTAATAACGTCTCTGTAATTAATACCAATACAAATACAGTAGTAAATACTATCCCTGTTGGAAATTGCCCTTTTGATATAGCAATTACACCCGATGGAAGATTTGCCTATGTTACAAACTCCTGTACTAATGATATTTATATAATTGATATAAATACAAATACAGTGGTAAATACCATCCCTAATATTCCTTTACCACTAGGTATAGCAATAGCAAATGTTGATTTTCCATGCCCAACCCCTTTAAATAGAATGTGCATTGAAACAACAAGAATATTTGATTCAAATAAGTTTGAAGAAGAACTTAAAGAGACCTTTAAACTTCCACCATTATATAATACTGAACACATCCAATGTGATGTTGGAGAAACTAGATGTAATATATTAAATATAACTACAATAAACAAACAAACTAATTTAGTAAATGTAAAGTTGCAAATAAAAGTAATTATTAATTTTACAAGTAACTATCCAGATTGTTATTTATTTAAAAAAGTAGTATGCTTTTATAAAAATGTTAATCTTATAAAACCTGAAGGTGCTGATGTATATTGCTCTATTAATAATGTAACTTGTTCATGCATACAACCAAGTAACTACTCAATTGGGTGCCATAATAAAAATTTATGCTGTACTATAAAGGTAACTGCTACTGTTAAATCTCAAAAGCTTGTTCAAATTGAAGTACCAGTTTTAAGATCTTGTGAACCAAATTAATGTTATTCTAATAACTGCATAACTAAAAATATATAAAATTCAACCATCTATATTTTTATGCAAAGTAGCTAGTAAAACTTATCATATTTTTACTAGCTACAATTCCATCACTTATTTGTTTTAATTGCTTAGACTATCACTATTTCTTTATCAGTTTCAAACTATTCCCACCTAAAAAACTTAATAGATACCCAAATGCATATCACAGAAAGTATACTTATAACTAAAATTGGTATCATTACATTATCTATGCTTAAGTTAAGTGATGCGCTTTTTAAAAGCTTTATTCCCTGAGTTAATGGTAAGATATCTGCCACTTTTTGAAGGGATGTTGGCATAACCTCATAGGGTAATGTTGCTCCTGAAAATATAAGCATAGGAAAGTATAAAATACTTGCAATAACACTTGCCATTTTATTATTTTTCGCTATTCCACCCACCATAAATCCAATGCTGAACATTGATGCCATTACTAATGTATAAGCTCCTAAAAAGTTTATCCATGAGCCTCTAAATTGAAACTTGAAAAATATTTTTGCTGTTAAATAAATAATTATTAATGAAACAATGGCATATAAAGTATAAATCATTCCTTGAACTACTAAAATCATAGCTGGGCTAACTGGTGTTACTCTAAATCTTTTTAATATCTTTCTATGACGATACTCAGATAATACTAATGGTAATCCCATGAAACCACCTGCACATATTGCAATAGTTGATACAGCTACAAAGGATTGTTCCATGAATGTAAAGTCTGCTTCAGGAAATGCGGGTTTATTTCCATAAATAACACCTAAAATAACAGTTATCACCACTGGCATACAGATTGCAAAGATGAACATATCCATGCCTCTTAGTGATAACTTTAATTCAGTTTTTAGCATTGCTTTAAATGCTCTCATCATCCAAATCCTCCTCATCTACAAACCATAAATAGGCATCCTCAAATTTTTCATATGGACTCAGTTCCACTGCTTCTTCAACTGTTCCATAAAAATCTATTGCTCCATTTTTTAAAATACATATTTTATCGCACAGAACCTCAACCTCATCCATGAAATGAGATGTTAAAAAGATTGTGAGTCCTTGCTTCTTTAATTTTAATAAGCACTTCCACACATCTCTTCTAGCCTTTACATCTAATCCTGTTGTAAGCTCGTCAAGGAATACTAACTCTGGGTTAGGAATTAAGGCTAGGATAATAAATAATCGTTGCCTTTCACCTCCTGATAATTCAATTACTAAATTTTTTCCCTTATCTTGAAGGTCAAATTCTTCTAATAATTTATTGCAATCTAATGGATTTTTATAAAGAACTTCAGTTATTTCACACAACTCTTTCACTGTTATTTTATCTTGATAATTAGATTCTTGAAACTGAACCCCAACCCTTTGAAATAGCTGTTTTCTTTCTTTTTTAGGATTCATATCTAGGATAGATACCTGACCATGATCAAAATTCTTTGTACCTAAAATACACTCTATGGTAGTACTTTTCCCTGCCCCATTGGCACCTAGCAATCCAAATACCTCGCCTTTCTTTACTGTTAAACTAACACTCTTCACCACTTGAACATTCCCATAGGATTTATAGAGATTATGAACTTTTATTACTTCCATGTGTTATTCCCTCCTTTTGATAAAAGAATAACACCAGCACAAAGTCTGGTGTTAAAGTGTAGAGTTTGTATTAAATTTGTTTTTCATAAATTGTAATTGCCTTAATATAATTTTTGCATTTTTTTCTGCATCACTTAAGGAAGTAAGAAGCTTATCACATGCTGTAACAATGTCCTCATCTTCTTTGGGTTTATCAATTACCTCTCTAATATCAATTTCTATACTTTCTGACATTGAATTAATCATTCTTAAAATTGCTGAAAGAGAATAATTAGCACAACGTAAAGTACGTATTATTTTAAGTCTATTAATATCACTTTCAGTATAAACTCGATATCCATTATGCCTTCTCTTAACAGTAAGTAAACCATTCATCTCCCAATTTCTTAATGTGTCCATTGTGACCTTAAGATAGTCTGCTGTTTGCTTTCTCGTAAAAAATATATAATTATCTTGAGCATCCGTATCTAATAAAAGCTTCTTTGAAAGTTCTATAGCTTCCTCTGCATTTTTTTGTTCTCGCTTTATCTGACTTATATAATCATTTGTACAGTTAATTGCTTCTTGAAACTCCCCCTTGGCAGATAGCTTAACAACATTGATTATCTTCTTTCTTAGCCCATTTTGTAGAACCTCTACTTTAAAGGCAGTTCTAGCAAGATTAAACTGTTCTATGTGATAGTCAGTAAATACTCTATAACCATTTTGTAATCTATTCACCTTTGGTATTAATTCAAGCTTTTCGTACAAACGTACAGTGTTGGAATGTACACCAACTCTTTTAGCTACTTCTGATGTTTTATATACCTTATCCATACTATGTGCACCTCCATGTTATCATAATAACACTTATGGAAAGTCTGGTGATATAGTGTATAGTTCTATTTAATTCTTGTTTAGTTTTTGCTATCTCATTTTCATCTTCTAATATTACAGGATAAATTCAATATGTTAGTATTTAAATAGCTCCTTTTGAGGAAATATTCCAAAAGCCCCACCAGTATGGATAAATAAAATATTTTCATCGTTTTTAAAGTTTCCTTTTTTTATTTCTTTACTTAATCCATACATGGCTTTACCTGTATAAACAGGATCTAAAATTATTCCTTCTAATTTTGCAAATTCCTTAATGAAATTTATTTCTTCTTCTCTACTTAAAGCATATCCTTTTCCCACATATCCATCTATAATTCTTATCTCATCTTTAGACAATTCCAAATCTATATTAATATATTTCATGGTATCTTGTACTATTTCGTAGATACGATTTTTAAAATATTCACTGTCATCACAAACATTAACACCTAAAATATCACACTTGTTTTCTAATATTTTATTTGCTAAAAAAGTTCCTGCATAAGTACCTCCAGATCCCACAGGGAGTATAACTTTGTCAAAATGAACACCTAATTCCTGTTCCTGCTCAATAATTTCTTTCATTGCATTATAATATCCAAATGTGCCTATTACATTTGAAGCACCTTCTGGAATAATATAGGATGTATAACCTTTTTTATCATATTCCTTCTTAATCTGTTCCATAATTTCTGATCTTGAATTTTTATATTCTTCTGCTGTTATAAAACGAATATCTGCCCCTAGAAGCTTATCTATAAATAAATTTCCATCAGATTCAATATTACTGCTTCCTCTTAAAACAAGTACTGATTTTATCCCAAGCCTCGCTGCTACTGCTGCCGTTGCTCTACAATGGTTTGATTGGATTCCACCGCAAGTTATAAGCACATTAGCCCCTTTATTAATAGCATCTTTTGCTGTAAATTCTAATTTTCTAATTTTGTTTCCTGATACTTCAAGTCCAGTTTGATCATCTCTTTTTATATAAATATTGGGTCCACCTAACATTTTAGAAAACCTCTCAAGTTTTTCAATTTTAGTTGGCATATTTGCAAGTTTTATTCTTTCTGGAATTTGAATTTTGTTTAAAACATTATTCATATTTTGCTCATCTCCTTTAGTAATTATAAGATTGAAACGTAATTATACATAAACTCAGTGTATAATATTTCATTCCATATATTTTCTCAGATATTTTCCTGTATAGGATTTATCACACATTATAATATCTTCTGGTCTTCCTTCTGCTACAATCTGACCACCATTTTCTCCTGCATCAGGGCCCATATCTATTATATAGTCTGCGGTTTTTATCAAATCCAAATTATGTTCAATTACCAGCACAGTATTTCCTAAATCAACAAGTTCATTAAGAGATAGCAACAATTTCTCAATATCTTTAATATGGAGACCTGTAGTTGGCTCATCTAAGATATATAGATTATCCTTCTCTTTTTTAATTTTCCCCAGTTCTCTTCCTAGCTTCAACCTTTGAGCTTCTCCCCCAGACAATGTAGATGAGGATTGTCCTAATTTTAGGTATCCTAATCCTAGCTTGTTTAATACATTCAATTTAGAGTGTATTAGGTTTACATCCTTGAAAAATTCCACTCCTTCTTCAATTGTTAGTTCAAGAATATCAGCTATGTTTTTTTCTTTATATTTGATCTCTAATATCTCGCTTCTATACCTTTTACCCTTGCATACTGGGCATATGGTTATGATATCTTGCATAAATTGCAACTCAGTTACAATATTTCCTTCTCCCATACAAGTCTCACATCTACCGCCCTTATTATTGAAACTGAAACTTGAAATGTCATACCCTCTAGCTTTTGCTTCTTCTGTTCCTGCAAATATATCTCTTATTTTATCATAAATATTAATATAGGTTGCTGGATTTGAACGTGAACTTCTTCCAATTGGTGATTGATCAATATATCTAACATCACTAATATTCTCAATACCCTCAACTCCATCATTGAGTCCTGGCTTAATTCTAGAATCATGCAACTTTGAGTATATGCTCTTGTATAATATCTCATTTACCAAACTGCTTTTTCCAGACCCTGATACACCTGTAATGCAAATAAAGGTTCCTAATGGTATGCTTAGGTTAAGATTCTTAAGATTATTTTCTCTTGCACCATGTATTCTTATATGTTTTCCTATGCCTAAGCGTCTTCCTTTAGGAATAACAATTTTCTTCTTTCCAGCCAAATATTGTCCTGTTATAGATCTTTCTGTATTAATAATCTCTTTAATATTTCCACTTGCAATTATCTCGCCGCCATTTGCTCCTGCACCTGGTCCTAATTCTACTATATAATCTGCGTTCCCAATAGTCTCCATATCGTGTTCAACTACAACTACAGTATTACCCATATCTCTTAGCTTTTTTAATGTATTAATTATTTTAAATGTATCCTTCTCATGAAGTCCTATACTTGGTTCATCTAATATATACATCATCCCCATTAGATTTGATCCGATTTGTGAAGATAAACGTATTCTTTGAGTTTCTCCTCCAGAGAGAGTATCCGAACTTCTCCCCAAGCTCAAATATTCAAGTCCTATTTCTTCCAGAAGCTCTAGTTTTATTATCATTTCATTAATAATCTGCTGTGCAACTTCCCTTTTAGACTCAACTACTTCTAGGGATGATATAAATTTCTTTAATTTCTGTATCTGCATTTTCCCAAACTCATTTATGTCTATTTCGTTTATCTTTACTAATAATCTTTCTTTTTTTAGCTTTTTACCCTTACATTCTGGACAAATGTGACTGACAAAGAGTTTTTCGTTATCTCTGTTCTTTGTTCCTTTATCTAAATTATCTTTATAAAGACGTGTTATATAGTTCACTAGCCCTTCATAACTTACGTACCTTCGTCTTCCTTCTGTTTCTCTCTCTCCTGTTGGCTTCAGCAGCTCATAACGTTCACCTTTAGTTCCATAGAAAAAAATATCTTTTATTTTCTCTGGGAGCTCATTAAAAGGAGTATCAATACTAAAATTATAATGTGCTGCAAGGCTATGCAATCTTGCTGCACCATTTTTATCACTCAAACTGAACTGAGATACATAAAGAGGGTCCATTCTCATGCTCTTCTTTTCATCCTTAATCAAAAGATATGGTTCTGTCATTTTATAGGTTCCAAGTCCCTGACATGTAGGACATGCTCCACTGACATCATTTGGTGAAAAATATTTAGGGAGGAATTTCCCTGTAATAATATTATGTTCACAGTTAATAAACCCCTTAGTAAACTTTCTTACTTCCTCTTCTGAAAGCTCCTTGTTTAGGATCTGTAATCTTATAAAATTCTGCCCTACTTCCAATCCTCTTTCTATTGCGCTAACTATTTGTTCATAATTCTTTTTATATACTGAAACCTCATCTACTATTACTTCAATTTTATAAGTTCCAGTCTCATCTAAGTTTATATTATTTTTAATATCAAATACTTTATTGTTGATCACAAATCTTCTATAGCCTCTACTTCTAAGTTCAGTTAATAAATAATCATAGCTTTTATCAAATATTTTATTAACAGGGGCTTGTACTTCAATTCTAGTACCTTCTGGGAGACTCAATATATGTTCAGCTATTTGACTGGTTGACAAACACTGAATTTCCTTATGGCATATAGGACAATGTGGAGTTCCTAAAACTGTATATAATAGTCTAATATGGTTTGACAAGTCAGCCATAGTTGCAACTGATGAACGGGGATTCTTAATACCTCTCTTCTGTGGAATTGATATTACTGGGGATAACCCTGTGACCATATCTACATCAGGTTTTTCCATATTCATTATATTAGATCTAGAAGATGATGATAGAGACTGTAAAAATCTTCTTTGTCCTTCTGCATATAATACGTTATAAGCAATAGACGATTTTCCTGAACCGCTTACCCCAGTAATTACAGTGAGAGCATCTCTAGGTATCTCTAAATCAATATTTTTTAGGTTGTTCTCTCTTGCTCCTTTTACACTTATACTTTTTCTAACCAATTGTATTCTCCTTTACTTTCTAAATAGCTTCTAAGTTATATATCACTGTCAAAATTATAATAATATGCCGCTTCTTCAAAGGTAACCTTGCTTTTATCCATAAGTTTTATTGATTCACTAACCTTAATTAGTACATCTCTTTCTGCAAGCCAATTATAAGTATCTGTAAGTTCATTGCCATCATTACTAATATTATATTTCTTTTTCAAGTATTCATTAATCATTGATACGCCTCTTATTTCACCTTCTTCTTTCATCCATCTGACAATAGGATGAAAAAGAACATCTTTTCTCTCTTCTATATACTCTTTACACAATTCTAATATTTTAACTAAACTTAAAATAGTTACTTCATTTTTAATCAAAGTCATATAGGTGCAATTAAAAAAATCAGGATTGAGATTTAATCCTTGACTTATTACTTCTCTGCCCCTAAACTCATTATTTAATGCTATTTCTATACATGCTATATGGCATACTAGTTTTTGAATTAAACTGAATCCATCAACAAGCTCTTCTTCAACCAGTAATAGCTTTTCTGCTTTTTTTACACATATAATTCCATAGATGGCCGACTTTAATAAATTCTCCTCTTTGTCTCTATCACCTAAGAATTTATCTCCATTAAAAAGCTTTTCTATTGTTTCATCAGTTGAAAATAATAAATTACTTTCATTTAAAACTGTTCTAAAAAAGTTTTGATTTTGGGGACTATCTACCAATTCAATAAAATAATTTCTGCTATATAGTTCCACTTGGAAGTCTATATCATCCTCTACAAGTGAATACTGCTTATATACCTTCTTGCTGTTTTCCTTTAATATTAACCATATATCTATATCAGACTTTCCCCATAAATTATCACTTGTAATACTTCCATAGGAAAATGCAGCAATAATGTTACTGTCCCTTCTTACCTTTTCAATAAATTTCTCTAAGGCACTGTTATATCTTTTTTTAATATATGACATATTTGTATTCATAATTGCTAAATCTCTTCCTCTCTTAGAATATTAACCTCTAAACTCATACTTTAAATTATATACTTTATTTCCAAACTGAACAATAATATTAAATATTTTACATTTTACTCATAATATTGTTTACACATTCAATAATAACTACAAAAAACAGTAGAATCCTGAAATTCTACTGCTTCTATGTGTTTTAAATTTGCTAATTTTATAGAAGATATTGCCTTAATTAAATATACTGCTTAACTTTTCTAATACTCTAAGCTACTATAGAATAATACTTGGGTTATTAAAGTTTGCCCATGCTATATTATTGTCAATATTTCTAATCATTCTGTAAGCTATTGGCTTAAATCCACACTTAGGCCAAAAATCTGAACCACCAAGGTTTGTTATTTTCCAATCTGTTATTATGCTACTATATCCCTTTTTCTTCATAATCCTATAGCCTTCATTCATTAACTTTTTACCAACACCTCTTCCCCTTTGGGAATGGTGAGTGCCAGCAATATGCAGCTCTACCCCATTATCAGGTGCCATCAAATCTGGAGTAATAGGCTCATATACTTGAAATCCTAATTCCTTCATATCCTTTTCTGCAATAAGAATCGTTGAATCATTATCCTCTACTAAACTTTTATACCCAGCATTTATATTCATTACAAGTTCAGGTTTTATAGGTAAAAAAGTAGGTGCTGAATTGAGGCATGATAAGATTATACTGGACATATTACCCATTATTTCACTATCATTTTTGTTAGCAAATCTAATCTCTGCATCAGATGAATTTTTAAAAGCCTTGTAATCCTCCATATTCATTATTCCATATACATGATCAATAAAAAAACTTAATCTTTGGAAGGCTTCATAGTACACCTGATTTCCTAGAGGTACAAATGTATGGTGGCTAAAGTAGCCATGTTCAAGCCATAAAACAGAAACCTTTGTATAAAGCTCCCTTATAAGCTCTGAGGATTGATCCATTCTAATTGCTATTCCCTCATAGGGCACCCATATATGTCTGCCTCTATCATCAATTTTCATCTCACCAAATATATAACCTACTAGTTCATCACTAGCAAAGGCTCCTATTCCAATTGCTTTTCTATTAACAAATAAATTCTCAAGTAAACCCGTGATATATTTTGTATTAAGACAACTATTCTTCAAGGACGGAAATGACTTACTCTCAAGGTTTTGCCTAAATATTAACAAATCAGACATTGCAGGTATATCATCAATAGTAATTTTTCTAAATTCACATCTCTTCATTTCTGTACCTCCTAATATAATAATGATATAGCCACTAAGGGCTATCCTTTTCTCAATAAATTTATATTACATATTCTAACATAGTAAATTATCATTAAATATGTAAAAAACAATTCTGTATTATTCATTACATAGATTCTCAGCGCCTATTAATAAGCAACCTATCCTAAAGTGGCTATCATTCTAATTACCCTCTATAAGTTCCCCTATTATCTTATTCATAATATCCATTTTCCCTTCAATATCACTAACCAGCTTAAACTGTGTTCTTGCTCTATGAAGATTGTGTTTCTCCTTGTGAATTTTAAAATAGGTATCTCCATTTAAATAATCCGTTAAAAATCTTATACCACATTCAAAGGTCATAAGTTTCACAGAAAACGCCATAAGTTCAATCTCTTTTGGCACAAGTATAGGTAATACTTCATGAAAATATCCCTTTGTAAAATACTTAAACAGATTCATATCAAACCATATTTTTGATAAATCTGTTTCATCTTCCCTTCCGCTAGAAGCTCCATATCTCAGTGCATCGCCGTAGTCATAGAGAAGTGACCCTGGCATTACTGTATCTAAATCAATTACACATACCCCTTCACCTGTATCTATATCTATCATAACATTATTCAGCTTAGTGTCATTATGTGTTACCCTTAGAGGAATGCTTCCATCTTTCATTGCATCTAATATAATGCTCACATCTCTTCTGCGTTTTTTTACAAATTCAATTTCTTTTCCCACTTCTTCTAATCTGCCACATTTATTATCTTCAATTGCTTTTAACAGATCCTCAAACCTTGTGGCTGTATTATGAAAATTAGGTATTGTGTCATATAATTTACCTGCTGGAAAATCAGACAACATATTTTGAAACTTACCAAAGGCCTTGGCGCCATAATAAAATTGCATAGGATCTTCAACCTGATCGTAGGTCACTGCATTACCTATAAATTTATATACCCTGAAATAATCATTTTCATTGGTTTTATAGTACTTTTCACCATTCTTAGTTTTTATTATTGTTAGTGTTTCCCTGTCAGGATTTCCTCCACTAAGAAGGATTTTCTTTCTCAGATGCTCTGTTATAGCTGCAATATTCTCCATTAAACCCTCAGGATTTTTAAACACATTACTATTGATTCTTTGCAATATATATGGTTTTGCAATATATGTGTCATTTATATATCCGTTACCATAAGAGCTCATTTCAGTGTTAATATTAAACTGTTTTAAAACCTGATGCAATTTATATTCCATGGTATAATCCCTCTCTAATCATTCGGTTTATAGCATTTTTAACTATAGACAAGTCTTCTTTGTATGTAACTCCATACCACTTATCTAATGTCTCAAGTACTTTCACCTTTGCACTTTGTGTTTTAATCATATTATCAACTACTGACGGAAGATAAAATTCATCCTTTAATGGATTTTTTAAATCATTTAAAAACAGAGTGAAGTCCTGTTCAAGGACATTAAATATATCAATGTCAAACCCCCACATGTTCATAGATACTATAGTATCAAGAGGTATTCCACTATTTTTATCAATAGATGTATGCTCCACCACACTTTTTAAATACCCTTTTTCTATTTCGCATAATCCTCTGCTTACCATGCCATTTTCAGTTAGTGTATTTTTTAGTCTAAACCCAGCCATGCACATACCTTTATTTTGAGATAAATAATCCCCAACTATTTTGTAGGAATGGCTACCATAGTAATCATCTGCGTTTATTACCATAAAGGGAGTGGTAACTTCACTTTTAGCACAAATCACAGCATGCCCTGTTCCCCATGGCTTATATCTATTATTAGGGATAGAACACCCCTTAGGAATTTTGTCTAGTGTCTGAAAAGCATAATCTACATCTATTATCTTTTCAATTCTCTTGCCGATAACATGTCTAAAATCCTTTTCCATTTCTTTTTTTATAATAAAAACTACCTTTGAAAAGCCTGCTTTTACTGCATCATATATTGAAAAATCAAGTATTATTTCCCCATTTGGACCCACAGGCTCTAGCTGTTTAAAACTCCCAAAACGACTTCCCATACCAGCTGCCATTACTACTAATGTTGTTTCATTCATATTACCACCTATATTTCAATACTTTCTTTATATTAATCTATGTTAAATTCATTACTTAATTACTACATGCCATTTTATTTTCTTAGAGTATCCAAATCAACCACAACGCCATCTGCCAGCCTAGATTGTTCCGCTGCCATTGCGCAATAATGACTTTCTACGGATTTATCTACTGATGTAATGGCATTAGTCGGTTCTCCATCCTCTGCAATCATATCAATGAATTCCTCCACCATACGATTGTCTCCCCCTGCATGACCAGAAAAATCCGTTGATAGCTTAGATATATCCATTACTTCAGTTTCTTTTCCAAAAGGTGTTACTTTAATAGTTTTTTCAGACAAATCTGCAACAATTTCTCCTTTTGTCCCCATAATCTTCTGATAACGTGAACCTGTAGCAGTGAATGCACTCATTGTCAATGAAATGGTGGCACCATCTGTCATATTTAGGTTTACAACCTGATGATCTACTACGTTATTATCACAGTAATATACACATCTTCCATAAGGTCCACTTTGAATTGCTTCTGTAATACTTTCTACAGTAGGATGAAGGGTCAATACATCAACAGGCCACTTTGTATTCCCCTTTGCCACACCAGTTTTTTCATTTGTTATATAAATCTTTTCTGCATCAAAGGGACAATTTGCTTTTGCTTTGCATCCATCCATACAACGCTTCGTTGCTCCTTCCGGTGCATTTTCTTTTTTGAATAAATAGGTGCTTCCAAAGGAAGATACAGAATTACAAGTTTTACCTGTGAGCCATAATAACAAGTCCATATCATGACAACATTTCTGTAATATCATAGGGCTAGTAGTATTTGAGTTTCTCCAGTTTCCACGTACAAAACTGTGTGCTTGATGCCAATATCCCACATTTTCAATTGCCATAACAGAAACTACTTCTCCAATTATACCGCTGTCAATTACTTCTTTTAATTTTGTATAGAATGGTGTATAACGCAACACATGACATACAACCACTTTTCTGTCACATTCATTTGCTACTTTTACAATTTCCCTACACTCATCAAGGTCTGGTGAAATTGGCTTTTCCAATAACAGATGATAGCCTTTTCTAAGGGCCGGGATTGCTTGTCTTACATGTTCCTTGTCCTGAGTAGTAATAAACATAACATCTGCTAGCTTATCCTGAGCAATTAGTTCTTCTGCACTGTAAAAGCATGCCCTTTTCGGAATGTTATACTCCCTTGCCACATCTTCTACCTTTGCAGGATCAATGTCTGCAATTGCTACAATTTCAATTTTCTCTGGGAATAATTTAGCAGTTAATGCATAGGTGTCTTTTCCTCTACTACCAAGTCCAGCTAATGCTACCTTTAATTTTTTACTCATTTTATTTCCTCCTATTTATTTCTATTTTCTCCATTCATATTTTAAAAGGTATTTCTATGTGCATAGAGAAGACCTTTTCTATAACTTCCATACTGTTACATATATTGTATAGTTTTTTTTAAAATTTAGCTTATACAATCATCCAGTATAATTGTTATATCATCCAAAATATCTATTTGTTAAATTGTATTCTTTTGTTATATTTGCTAAAATAAATTGATAATAATTCATAAGCAAGGAGTTGGTTGTATGGCTTATATCAGTACTAGATTAAAAAAAGAATTTGAAATCACTGAAATCATCACCATTCACTATTTTGAATACTTGAAAGATTTTGTTTTCCATGGTGAGTCTCATGATTTTTGGGAATTCCTATATGTAGACAAAGGAACAGTTATGGTACAAGCAGCCTCTGAGCATTATCAGCTCTATGCTGGAGATATGATTTTTCATAGACCAAATGAATTTCACGCTGTGAAGGCAATAGGAAGGAAATCGCCTAATTTAGTGGCAATTTCATTTTTGTGCAATTCCCCATCAATGGATTTTTTTACTGGTAAAGTTACCACTCTGTCTTCTATAGAAAAAACTTTAATTGCAAAAATTATTTCAGAAGCGCGCGCTGCATTTTCAACTCCACTCCATATCCCTTCCATTGAACAAGTAAAACTCTCTACTAGTGCACCTTTTGGCTCACAACAATTGATTTTGTTATATCTGGAACAATTTCTAATTCATATAAAGAGGCATCATTGTGATGATGAAAAAGTTAAAAACCTACCTTCTGTTACAAAACAGTCTTGGGATAGCTCTAATAAATCCTATGTATTTGAACAAATTTTGCATTATTTGCAGCTACACATTTGTGAGCAAATTAAAATTTCAGATATTTGCAATGAATTTTCTATCAGCCGTTCTACCTTACATTCACTCTTCCACAAAAATAAAAACTGTGGAGTAATTGATTATTTCATATATATGAAGATTGAGCGCGCAAAGGAAATTATTCGTGATGGGAATATGAATATCACTGAAATCGCATATTTTCTTTCTTATAATTCTTTGCAGCATTTTTCCAAACAATTTAAAAAGTTAACTGGAATGTCACCAACGGAATACATCTCATCTGTAAAGGGGATTTCTCAAACTTATAAGTGGTAGCCATAATGTGGCTACCATTCCTTATTTGACAGTATATAAATATGACATAGTGATGTCATGTTCATGTGCTATAATATGATAGAGGTGAAAATATGCAAATCAACCGAATGTTTGAAATAATATATATACTTCTTGATAAAAAAACTGTTACGGCAAGAGAACTTGCAGAGAAGTTTGAAGTTTCTAGTAGAACCATTTATCGTGATATTGAAACATTATCATCAGCAGGTATTCCTGTTTATATGACCAAAGGCAAAGGTGGCGGAATATCTATTTTAGATGAATTTGTGCTGAACAAAGCTGTATTAACCGAAGAAGAAAAGTCTGATATTTTATCCTCACTACAAGCAGTTGGTGCAATCAATTTTAATGAAACAGATTCTGCATTACAAAAATTAGGCAGCCTATTTGGAGAGAATAACTCCGATTGGATTGAAGTGGATTTTTCATCCTGGTACAATTCAGAGAACGAATCTAAATTCTTTAATGATATTAAATCAGCAATCCTATCTAAGAAAATAATGAGTTTTACTTATTCAAGCGGAAAAGGCGAAAGAACTACACGAGATGTAGAACCTTTAAAGCTTTGTTTTAAAGGTATGGCACGTTATTTATATGCCTATTGTACTTTAAGGCAGGATTTTCGATTTTTCAAACTAAGTCGTATAAAGGATATTGTGGTTACAGATAAACATTTTCATCGAAAAGTTATGGAACCTATATTTAAGAAGGACAACATGTTTAATGAGCAATATATCACTTTGAAATTAAAACTGTCTCCCCAAATGGCTTTTCGAGTATATGACGAGTTTGATAATTATACTAAAGAAGTTGACGACAGTTTTATAACTGAAACAATTTATCCTATGGGTGAATGGCTATTTCCTTATATAGCTTCTTTTGGTAGCCATTGCGAGGTATTAGAACCATTGGACATAAGAAACTCCATAAAAGAAGAAATACAAAAAATGATGAACAATTATTTATAATATGACATACTGTTGACATATTATTTGATTTATTATAAATATATCAAATATATGGAGGTAGTTAAAATGAACTATGAAATTGTAAATCTTGAAGAAAAAATTATTGTTGGTGTAAGTGTGACAACGAGCAACGAAGACCCTAAAATGGGTGAGAAAATCGGCAAGCTTTGGGTTGATTTATATCAAAGTGGTATCAATGCAAACATCAAGAATAAGGTAAATGAATATGCAATTGGACTTTATTCCGATTATACAGAAAACAGTTATCTTGTTACCGCAGGCAACGAAGTATCAAAATCAGAAAACAGTGAGTTTACAACAAAAATCATTCCTGCGGGGAAATATGCAAAATTCTCTGTCCATGGACACATGGAAACAGCAGTAGCAAAAGCTTGGGACAAAATTTGGAAAATGGACTTAGACAGAAGCTTTACAGGTGACTTTGAGGAATACCTAAATAGTGACTTTGAAAATGCAGATATTGATATTTATATAGCATTAAAATAACAGTGATAAGATTCATCATATTTAGCTAATTAAGTTAATTCTACTGAGTTGCAACATTCCAGTGATCTAAATAAACTAAGTATCGTAACTTTAACATATTCTAAACATATATTATAATATTATAAAAATTATAAAGTTGTAAATACTATAGTATAGATATATAAAAAAGAAGGTGTAGATATGTGTACAGCGTTTACTTTAAAATCTTTACAGATGGAAAATTTGTTTTGTAGGACTATGGATTTTTCTTACGATATAGAACCTGGATTTTTTATAATACCTAGAAATAACCCATGGTATAATCCTATTACCATGAAAAAGCATAATGATTGCTATAACTTTATAGGTATCGGGCAAGAAGCTGATAATGTGCTAGGCTTTTTTGATGGGGTAAATGAAAGAGGCTTTGCTGCCGCAGCTCTATACTTTGCGGGTTATGCCGATTATGATATACCAGTAGAGGATAAGAATAAAGAGCCTATTGCATCATTGGATTTTCTACATTATATTTTAGGGCGGTGTGCTTCAGTAGATGAACTAGGTATGATACTGAAAAATATATGTGTCATAGGTCTTCCCGATCCTGTTACTAAAACGGCTGCTCCTCTTCATTGGATTGCAACTGATAAAAGTGGTAAATGTGTAGTTATTGAGCAAACAAGAAATGGGCTTGAGATATTTGATAATCCTATAGGAGTTATGACTAATAGTCCAGATTTTATGTGGCATATGACTAATCTAAGAAATTATATGGAATTATCTACAATCCAAGAAAAGAAAACCTGTTGGGAGAATGTTGAGTTAACACCCTTTGGTCAGGCTGGTGGAACAATGTTATTACCTGGTGGATACACCTCTCCAGAACGATTTGTTAGAACAGCCTTTCTAAAAACCCATAGTCAAGTACCTAAAGATAGAGTCGATGCAATAATGACTTGTTTCCACATTGTGGAGAGTGTTTCAATTCCAAGGGGAATTGTTCTTACAGATAAAGGTACTTGTGATTACACTAAATATACTGCATTTATAAACACAAACACCTGTGAATATTATTTTAAAACCTATGATAACAGTCAAATAGCGACTACAAGACTAATTAGTGATTATAAGAATTGTACACATCCTATTTTCCTAGGTAATTTAAAACGTCCTGTTACCTTTGAAAAGCTTTAGAATTTGTTTTTTTGCCCTACCTAATACCTTTGGTAGAACAGATTCTACCTAAACTTGAAAGGTCTAAACCTATCCCATTAATGGTGTAAGTTTAGGCCTCTTTCCTTTTCTAATTAATAGCGCTCTTACTATTCCCTTTCATCTGCACCACCATACAATTCCAAATTGTGTAAACTACTATGAACTTTCCTTTTATAACAGTTAGTTTTTATTAAGGTTTCAGATAAATAACAGCTTAAACTAACTAGCAATATATCAATACCAAGTCTTAGAAGTGTATCAATAAACGCCCCCGAAAATATAATTGGGATAAAAATAAGAAAGGCAAACCAATTAATCCCGAATATTGTAATCCCAAATTTTATTGCACCTAAAGGCTTTGATTGTGATTTAGTAGTATTACCTAATAATAGATATACGATACCTATACATGTACCCATTAATAAAGTCCAAATAAAAGTAAAATAAGGTCTTTTCTCATAACCTGAATCTATAATTTTTGTAAAATAGAAAAAGTAACGTCCAAATAAAAAGATTATAGAAAAAATGAAAATAGATAAAAATATGTTACCGCTATTAAAAGGCCTCTTCTTTTGTTTAATATGACTGGAGTCACTTGTAAATTTACCTAATAATAATCCCATCAATACTATCGGTGCAGCATCACAAATTCCCATTACAATTTCATGTGTTAAAGTATTACCCGATAAAGAAACACCTTCCATCATACCCCATAACCACAATAAACCTATTGCACTACCATATCGCAGTCCTTTTCCAATCTTTATTCCTAGAATTTTATCTTCATATCTATAAAACACATAGGCTACACTGGAAAAAGCAACCAGAATCCATACCGTAGCTGCTCCAACAGCTCCAATAGTTTTAACAAGAAAACTGAAGTTTGCAATTTTAGGAAAAGGACTAATCTCCGAAGTTATTCCATGAAGTGTCATATCAAGTATAGAACAAATAATAACTATAGCTATATATTTTATTAATTTAACAATTTTCATTTAAGCTCCTCCTTTATTATAATTGATATTTATAATATTACTCCTTCATCTTTTTCAATTTTATTATTCTATTTATAACAATGTACCTTTTGTCTTGATATTGCTTTACCTTATCCTTATTATTTAAATTTAATCAATAACATCTTTATTGTATCACCTCACTCTCCACTGCTCAATAAATCTATACCATATTAACAAAATATTCCCTTTATTTAGCATGTACCTACAATAAAAAAACAGCAGAATTCTAAAATTCTACTGCTTCTACATATTCCTTATTATCTGCTTGAATATCCCTCCTTGATTTTAGATGTGGTTGGCAAACCTACTTCTATTTATCAAAGAGGGTTCTTTTTTTCTACTTATAGCTAAAAGCTTTTTGAACCACCAGTATAACCAGTGGTATTCATTAAACAATCACTTGCCATTCTTCTATTAACTTATCAAGACTATATCTTGCATTTGCAGGACTAGTTGATGGAAGTTTAATAGCTTCTATTCCTGTTTTTTTTAATGAATATTTATTATAAGGTTGATATGCCTTGCCACCATTAACATATATCTTTTTAATATTGCTATTATCTAAAATACTAGTTAAATCTGATGGGACTACATTTTTAATACTAGAATCACTTGAACCTATGATATCACAAGAAGCTATTGTATCCCATATTGCAATATTATTTTCTAATAACATTTTCTTTTTTTCCTCAATAGTTCTATATTCAGAGCATCGAGTTATTGCTCCAATAACTTTCCAAAATCTATTTTGTGGATGACCATAATAAAAATCCACCTCTCTTGATTTAACAGATGGCAATGTTCCTAAAATAAGAATTTTTGAATTTTTATCAAATACAGCTTCAAAGGTATGCTCTACATGCTTCATAACTCTCTCCTTTATAATTAACTTTTAAAATTATTATTATCAATTTTACTTAAAAGCTATTTATCATTATTTAATCTTATTAATTGTTCTTTTCCCCACTTAAATAACATTTCCATTATAGGTATTAATGATTTTCCATATTCAGTTAAAGTATATTCTACCTTTGGCGGAATCTCTTCATAAACTTCCTTATGTATTATGTTATCACTAACTAACTCTTTCAACTGATTACTTAACATTTTATCTGTAATTCCACTTACAGCTCTTTTTAATTCACCATATCTCATAACTTCACTATCATAAATATGCCATAAAATAACTAGTTTCCATTTCCCTGATATCTGAGTCATTGCAAATTCCATAGGGCACAGTTCACTACAATTTTTTATTTCTATTTCTTTATTATTCATACAACTCTCCTTTTTGATATCACTATCCTTTTAGATAGTACTTACTTTTAAGTGCATACTTGTTCATATAACAGTATGTTGATATTATTATAGCATACAAGGGCGGCAAACAAGTAAGCCTTTGAAAATTTATAAAATTAATATAAACTATTTTTGAATTAAAAGGAGATATATAATATGAACTTAATAGAAATAATGGAAAGACGTTACTCAACTAAAAAATTTGATAATACAAGAAAAATTTCAGCAGAAGATATGAAACAAATTAAAGAACTTTTAAGACTTAGTGCTTCAAGCGTTAATACTCAACCATGGCATTTTATAATAGCTTCAAGTGAAGAAGGGAAAAAACAAATAAGCAAAAGTACTCAAGGATTCTACGCTTTTAATGATGAAAAAGTACTTACTGCATCAGATATAGTTGTACTTTGTGCAAGAACTTCAATGGATGAAGATTACTTACAACATATCTTAGAAAAAGAAGATCAAGATGGACGTTTTGCTAACGAAGAAATCAAAAATGGTATGCATGGAGGACGTAGTACATTTGTTAACTTCCATAAAAATGACTACAATGACTTACAATATTGGATGGATAAACAAGTTTACTTAAATATGGGTAGCTTATTACTTGGTTCTGCTGCTCTTGGAATAGATGCAGTACCTATGGAAGGATTTGATGTTAAAGTTTTAAATGAAGAATTAGGATTAACTGAAAAAGGATTCACCGCTGTAGCATTAGTTCCTTTAGGATACAAAGCTAATGATGATTTCAATGCACAATTACCTAAATCAAGACTTTCTGAAGAAGAAGTATTTACTACAATTTAATTAATTATCCCCTCATTAATATAACTTACTCTAGATTTAAAGAAAGCTAATACAAAAGATTCCCCATTATTTTATTAGCTTTCTTTTATAATAGATTTCATTTTACGTTTCTTTTCCTACAGGCTTTTATCACATGATCTATCTAGCAATTATTTCTATTCCATCTTCAGTTACAAGAATTGTGTGCTCCCATTGTGCTGAAAGAGAATCGTCATCGGTAAGAACAGTCCACCCGTCATCTTCATCTATAAATATTTCATTACTTCCAGCATTTATCATTGGTTCAATGGTAAATACCATACCAGGTACTAAAACCATACCTGTTCCTCTTTTTCCCAAATGAGAAACAAATGGTTCTTCATGAATATCTAAGCCTACTCCATGTCCACCGAATTCTCTAACTACTGAATAACCATTACTTTCTGCATATTCTTGAATTGCAGCTCCAATATCTCCTAAGAATCCCCAAGGTTTAACTGCTTCTAAGCCTTTATTCAAACATTCTTTAGTTACTTCAACCAATTTCCTAGCTTCTTCATCTACTTCACCAATCATAAACATCCTTGATGCATCTGAGTAATATCCATTAAGTATAGTTGTTGCATCAACATTTACAATATCACCATTCTTTAGAATTACATCTTTACTAGGTATTCCATGGCACACCACATTATTTATTGATACACAAATACTTTTAGGAAATCCATCATAATTAAGAGTGGCTGGAATTCCTCCATTGGATACTGTATATTCATGTGCCAATTTATTTATTTCTTCTGTTGTCATGCCTTCCTTAATGGTTTCACTAATTAAGTCTAAAAGACCATTATTAATCTCAGCACTCTTTTTTATTCCTTCAATTTGCTCTTTTGTTTTTATAAGGTTTCTAGTTGGTACTATATGACCTTTTCTTTTCAAATTGCTTAACTTTTCATCAAATTCTAAATGACAGTTTTTATATTTCAATCCACTTCTGCACCAACATAAATCATTTCTGTTTAATTTCATAATCATATTCATCCCTCTTATATTTATTTTAACTATTTAATTGTTCCTCCATGGAAATAACATTCATAAACCTTGATATGATCAAAGTATATTTCCTCATGTCCTTGAAACCATTTAAATTCTCCATTTATTATACAATGATATTTATACTGGCCATTTTGATAAATAACAGGACCTCTATATGGATTCTCCTTAGTTACTAAACTCAAAACTTCCTTCAAAAAACTCCCTGAAAATCTTTCATCTAAAACTCTCCCAATATAATTCATTGACCAAAATGGAATATCATCTTGCCATAGTGCTTCCTCTCCTGCGAACCTCTCTCCACCTATATATGTATCTATATATTTTAAAGTTCCTTCTGTATATTCTAAATCATGAGAATTTGGTCTTGAAGATTCACTCTCTGTCCCCTCTCCAGCATATGTAGCTTTTTTAGCCCTACATAAGAAATCAATTATATTTTCATTTATATGATTATCGCTATGCTCTTCTATACATAAGCGGCAATTTTCTTCATAATCATTAACTAGTTTATCAATGCTTACTTTAAAATAATCACTTAGTGCAATCAGTCTAGCTATATCGGGATAAGATTGACCCACTTCCCATTTTGCAACTGCTTGCCTTGATATCCCTAAAACTTCAGCTAACTTTTCTTGTGATAGACCCTTTGCTTTTCTAAGTGTTTGCAATTGTTCTTGAAAACTCATTGTTTAATCACCTCTTGTATAAGTATACTGATAATATTATCATCCTTCTACCAATTAAGTATAACAAATTTGACAACCTAAAGTTGCTTTAAATAAAAAGGTAATTTTAATACTGCTAAATCATATCTTTCCTATTACTTTTATAATATATATTTAGTTACTATAATTTACCGGTTTTTTTAAACAATATTGTAAAAAAATTAAATTAGTGTTAGTATAGTTATTACTAAAACAAATATAGTAAATTATAAAAACGGATTCATAATATAGTCGCAATTTTTTCGTATTAATCAATTTAAATCCAACTACTAGGTTATAGAAATATACAGCTATATATTCATAACTTAAATATATTTAAGATTAGAGGAGGAAAATAATATGATTTTTTATAGTAAAGAGAGCGAAAAAGAGGAAATTTCAAAAGACACACCCAATATAGTCATGGAAAAATTATTGAAATCAAGAACTATAGTTATTTCTGGTGAGATTAATCAATCTTTAGCAGAAAAAGTAGTTACTCAACTTTTAATCCTTGAAGAAATGGGAAATGACCCTATTAAAATATTTATAAATAGTCAAGGAGGGCATGTTGAAGCTGGAGATACAATACATGATATGATAAAGTTCATTACCCCAAAAGTTATAATGATAGGTACAGGTTGGGTAGCAAGTGCTGGTATAACAATTTATCTTGCAGCTGATAAAGAAAATAGATATTCTCTTCCTAATACAAGATATATGATTCATCAACCATTAGGAGGATTTAATGGTCCAGCTACAGACATCGGTATTGAAGCTGAAGAAATATTAAGAGTTCGTAAAAGAATTAATAAAATTATAAGTGAAGCTACTGGTCAACCACTAGAAAGAGTTGAAAAAGACACTGATAGAAACTATTGGTTAAGTTCTGATGATGCTATAACATATGGTATAGTCAATAAAATAATATCAAATCATTCTGATTTGAAGTAATTTACAGAGCTTTTTTCACAGGCTCCATAGATCCTTTAAAAGTTTAATTTAGGAATTATAAAAACCTCAGTTATATCTGAGGTTTTTCCTTTATATTCCATTATTTTTCTCAACATATTGAACTAACTTAATTCCTTTATTCATTTCTACCACTCTACCTTTTGTATTGATATTATTTCGCCTTATCCTTTAACATTTAATCAATCCCATTGACCTGGGAATCTTAATTTTTGTAGTTTGGGGAATTTTTTATTATATTCTTCAACTTCTACCTTAGGTAGATTTTCAAAAACCTCCGATTCGTAGAATTTTCCTTTTATACCTTTCATACTATCTTCTGCTAATTCAATTCCCATAAATGCATCAAAGTTTTTACCATCAGCAGTGGTAATATTAAAATTATCACAGGTTTTAAATCCTATTCGAGGATAATAATCCGGTTCTCCAAAAATTACAATACCTTTATACCCTTTATTTGTAGCTAGCTTCATTGTTTCCCTTAATAACAGCTCACCAACTCCACTTCCTTGCCATTTAGGCTCTACACAAAGAGGACCAAAGGTTATAATTTCATGGGTATCTACACCATCAACAATCTTTGCCTTTGAATACATTATACATCCTATTACTTTACCATCCTTTACTGCTATTCTGCTGAGCTCTGGAAGATAGTCTTTATGCTTACGTAATTTATGCACTAGGTAATGTTCGTCACAGCCAAGATGATGTTTGTTCCAAAAAGCATGCTGTGTCATCAGCTCCACATTGTACCAATCATCCTCTGTTTCCATTCTAATTTCTACCTCTTCACCATTTAACTTTTTCTTTTCTTCTGGAAACCATCCAAATTCTAATCTAACTTCTTTTCTTTGTAAATCATTATTCCTATAGCAGCAAGCATCCATACCAATCAAAGTAAATCCTTCATGCTGATAAAAATCCACTGCATTAACATTGCAAGACTGTGTTTCTAGTATAATAGCTCTACGACGTTCTCTTCTTGCTTGTTCCTTTACAACCTGAATTAATGCATGACCTATTCCATTCTTTTGATATTCTTCTGCTACCCAAAGTTCTGTAATTCTTAGACGATTAGACCATAGTTCTTGATCTGTTTCAATTGCAGCAATTAATTTATCTTTAACTAACACTCCCCAAGCATAAGCATTCTCCCAGTGGTCTTCATATAACTTATCTGGAAAATCATACTCTTCTGGTGTATGGGTTACTGGCTCGCTAAAGTCTTTCTTTTCTATATCAATAGTAAAGCCTTTATCCGTTTCATTTACTACAACATCATAATATTTATCTGTAGTATAACCTATCGGGATTATAGTTTCCTTCCATTTATCCTTTGCTAAATGTATAATTTCATATTCCATAGTATTTACCCCCAACTTTTCATACTTTCAATTATATTTATTTTCTATGTTTTTTTAAGTCCTATTCTTCTAATTAATTCAACAATCGCTGTATAACATATTATTAACATGTACATTAATCGTACTGCTAAGTGTAGGTTTGGGAGAAAAATTACTATAAATCCTAGAACACATACGACATACATAGAAATTATAATATTATTCATAATCCACATAAAATATATCAATGCTATTATGCTAATTAAACTTAATATATAAAATAAAATTCTCAATTTCGTATATTCTTTCTTGGTTAAAGTATTTAGTAAAATATTAATAAACCTTGATGTTTCCACATCAGGATTATTTTTTTCTTTATAGTGTACCTGTAACAATAAATCCATTAACCCTACCCCTTATAATGTATTATATGTAAACTATATACATATACAATTATGTTGTCAAGAAAATTTTTAAGGTAGCAAAACATATTGTGTTCCTAATTACCTAGTTTTATAGTACTTTTAGCTAGAGCAATTTTTCATTCTAGCTAAAAAACAGATTTACCTATAGTACACGCTTCTCCCTAACAGTTATAAGACATACTATTTAAAATATAATACCTATGCATAGAGTGCATAGGTATTATATTTATTTATTTAGATATAAATTATTTCTACTCCTGAAAAATCTATACATCCACATATAGTTAGAATATTATCTGCTGTTCCTTCATTTCTATTTTTTTCAGTTATTGCACTAAAAGATGTAGTAGATATATTTTCAACAGTCCAATTTCTAGGTATATATAACTCTACACCAGAAAAAAAAGCTTCTATATTAACATATCCTTTTCCTTCATAAAGAACAGCATTATCAAAATACACTTTCATTGCTCCAAAGCTACACTTTAAATCTGCTTGTTCAAATTTATCTGTATTTATATACTTAATACTTCCAGCAAATGAGGTCTTTAACTTTATATGACTTTCATCTTCCGTATCAATAGTATTAAATTTAGAAGAATCCCAATTACTTTTTCTGCGAGACCACTTAGGATGTTTATTAAAAACCATAGAAAGACCGACACTTCCAAGTAATGCTGCTATTAATACTGTCCATGGAGTGATAGCTGTTATACCAAGCTGTTCATCATAATCAATACAAATGAGTGCTATTGGGAATAAAATGCCTGCGAAATTAGCTTTTAATACACTCTTTATAATGATACCAACTAAGAAAATTGTAAATAAAATTGTAAAAATATTTGTATCTGAAAAATATCCAAGTTTATAGATAATTAAAGCAATTCCACATAGTATAAGAGAAAGTCCTCCCGAAAGTCTACTGTTATCCATTTTATCTCCTCTTTTCTAATAATTTATTTTTTAGTGGTTTATAATAATATCTTGAAACATACACCTGTTTGTGAGTATTTTGAAATTCGACCTTACTTGATGATGATAGACTATGTGTTATGGAGTAAATATGATTTGTATTTAGAATTGTTGATTTTGAAACTCGCATAAAATATCCTGGCAAAAACTCTTCAAGTTCGTAAAGCTTGTATTTCACGTTATATATATTGTCTATAGTATGTGCACAAACCCTATTTCCTTCAGTTTCAAAAAATATTATTTCTTCCAAAGAAAGATAATATTCGGTATCACCTCTATAAAAAGTTATACATTTCTTGCATGATAGCATATCGTGAAACATAATTTGAATATTTTTAATGTCTTCATTAAGTTCACTACATCTAATAATAACTTCATTTTCGCTTATTTTATTATCTACCTCAATTCGTATTTTCATATTTTCACTCCCCATATTTTTATTATATTAACTATTTTTTCCCTTGTAAATATAACAACAGTAAGTGGTTAGTTATTGTCTATAAGTGGTATGTTTTTATACATATGTTATATTAAAATATATAAAATAAGAAGTTTATCTGTATTGATATAGAAGTTACCCTATTGCTAAAATACTTGTTCCAGGTAAATAGAAAACATTTTAAATTTAAAAAAGCAGCCTTTTTCAGACTGCTTTTTTGAATTCTAAACAAGCAATTTATATTTTTATATGAAATAATTCTCTTTAAGCTTTGAAGTGTATCAATTATTGTTTTTTAGCTCCCCAAAAGTACATTTCTCCATTCTTGTTTTTATAAAAGGCATAACTCTCATCAATCCAAGTATGATGAAATTCAGTTTCTGATATTGGATACATGGGTATAATATATTCATCATCTAGAACAAAAAACATTTTTTCTTTGGCCCTTCCAACAGTGAGTTTCTCGCCGTCCCCTTTATATATCCCTATATATTCTTCATATATTTTGGAATCTAAAGCATATTCGAGTGGTCTACTTGGAAATTGATATTCCTCTTGAAACATTATAGCAGCAAGAATATCTGTAATACGCCAAACTGCTGTAAATCCATAATTACTTAATACAATAATACTTACTTGTTCATTGATGTATCTGTCAAATCCAGTTGTGAACCCCAATCCACCGCCGTCGTGACTTATCCTCTTGCGTCCGTACATTTCATCTATAAACCATCCATATCCATAATCATTATCCTCAGTTCCTCTTTCTCCGGAATTTGCATATGGTGAAAATATAGTATTCAGTGTTTCCTCTGAAACAAGGCCTCCATTATATAAAGCTTGATCCCATATTAGCATGTCCTCAACTGTAGAATAGATTTCCCCTGATCCAAATGTTACATCCATGTTTACATAATCAGTATGGATTAAATCATTATCATTTAGATAATACCCATTAGCTAGCCCTGGTATAATTGCTTTATTTTTTTCAATACCAGTATTCTTCATATTTAAAGGCTGAAAAATGTTCTTACTTAAAAACTCATCATAGGTCACACTTGAAACATTTTCAATAATACATGCAAGCAAATAGTATCCGTAATTAGAGTAATTCCACCTTTCCCCTGGCTCACACAAAAGAGGTTTATCTTTAAATATATTAAACATATCTTCATGTGTATGCTTTGATTTACTATACATTATTGGAAAGTTTGGTCCAAATAAATATTGAAGACCGGAAGTATGAGTTAAAAGATGATGTATAGTTATTCTTTTATCAAATTGATGAAATTCAGGAAAATAATTAGTAATGCTTTCATTAACATCTAATAAGCCTTTTTCTTGTAACATCATCACTGCTATAGCGGTAAATTGTTTTGTTATAGAACAAATTCTAAACTTTGTTTGTGATGTATTGGGAATACTATGTTCTATAGAAGCCTTTCCATAGCCTTTTTTAATGATAGTCTCACCCTTTTCAGCTACTAATATGGAACCACTAAATGCCCATGTATTGCAGTATAATTCCATAAAATCATTTATTTTTGTTGCTAGTAAACTGTTCATTACTATACTCCTTACTTACATTCTTTATTTTTTAGTTCTATTTAATATAATTTTAGAGTTAATAAAATTATATTACAATAGTAGAAAATATTTCTATATCATTTTTTACATAAAGCTACCACCTATTATAAGAGTAGTAGCTTTAACCTAAAAATTTCTATCATAATTTTCTCCTTTATGTATTAATACTCTTATTTTTAAATGTATAAGACTTAATAATACCTTTCTTGTATCACCCTAATCTTTATCCCTCAATGAACAAATATCAATTTAGGCAGTCTTATCCTTTAGGACAGTTTAGCATTAATAGCTGATTACAATATAATTATTTTTTATACCGCAATGTGACAGTATCAAAACAAATATCCATCAATATAATATATTAGAGTAATATTTAGTGGTGTAAAATGGGAAAAGGATATATAATAGTTCAACTTTCAAAAGAACAAGAAGCCTTACCTATCACAAGTGCAAAGATAAAAATTAGAGATCAAAAAACAAAAGAGGTTATTTTTGAGACAGACAGTGGTGTAGATGAAAGTGGCAGAAGTGAGATTATTGAGTTAGATGCTCCCGATAAAAATTTGTCATTAGAACCAATGAATAAAACATATATTCCTTATGCTAGATATGATGTGTTAGTAACCGCAGAAGGATATAATAATGTACTAATAGAAGGTGTTAGTATTTTTGATGAAACTACTTCTATTCAAAATGTATCATTAACTGAGATAGTTAAAGTTGGTGCAGCTGCATTTTACAACACAACGGAAAATAGGATTGTTATACCTCCTCATCAATTATTATTGGATGTTCAAAGAGATCAGAAAACTGGAGTGTTATCTCAACCTTTTGTATTAAGAGAAGTATATATACCAGAGTATATTACAGTACACCTTGGAGCTCCTAGTGCATGGGCGCAAAATGTCACTGTCAGGTTTGTAGATTATATTAAAAATGTTGCTTCCAGTGAAATTTACCCAACATGGCCTGAAGAATCCCTAAGAGCCAATATTTATGCACAAATAACCTTTGCTCTTAACAGAGTTTATACAGAATGGTATGTAAGTAGAGGTTATTCATTTCAAATAACAAATTCTACAGCCTATGATCAATACTTTGTACCTGGTAGAAACATATTTGAAAATATAAGCAAAATTGTAGATTCTATTTTTAATGAATATTTTTCTATAGTTAATAGCAGAGCGCCATATTTCACACAATATTGCAATGGTACAACATCTAGGTGTAATGGGCTGTCTCAATGGGGAACTGTAGACCTAGCAAATGCTGGTAGAAATGCTTTTGAAATACTACAGTATTATTATGGTAATGATAAAATACTAAAAAGAACTCCAATTATTGCAGGTTTAGTAGAATCATATCCTGGATCAGCAATAAGGATCAACGATAGAAATTCCAATGTAACTATAATACAACAACAGTTAAATAGAATATCACAAAATTATCCTGCTATCCCTAAGCTAATTCCAGATGGAATCTTTGGACCTAACACTGAAGCATCCGTTAAAGTATTTCAAAGAATATTTAATTTAGTTCAAGATGGAATAGTGGGAAGAGCAACCTGGTATAAATTATCAGCAATTTATACTGCTGTAAAAAGATTAGCTGAATTAGATCAAGAAGCAGAAGAAAATATGATTATTGAAGAATTAGATGGAAGTTTTGATGGAGATTATCCATTAGGAGGATTAAAATATGGTTCTAAAGGAGGAAAAGTAAGGGAGCTACAAGTATATTTAAGTACCCTAGCAGAGGCTTATGGATTAAAGAAAAATGCTATAACTGGTATTTTTGATTATGAAACTCTGGAAACCTTAATGGAATTTCAAAAGGCATTTAATTTGCCTATTTTAAAATCAGTTGATAGAAGGCTTTGGAATACTATATACTGTGCCTATGTAGATTTAGAAGACATTTACTCAGTAGAGGACTTAACTAGATATCCAGGGTATGTTTTAAGGAAAAATTTTAGCAATAAAGATGTAAGAAGACTTAAAACAATGCTTAGAAAGATATCTACATTATATAAAGAGATACCAGAAGTTAATGTTGATAGAGATTTTGATGGAAGAACACAAAATGCTGTGTTAAGATTTCAAAGAACCTTTGGATTAGTTCAAAATGGCGAGGTGGATATTAATACTTGGAGGAATATTGTATTTGTATATTTGGCATTAGACTCTGGTAGGGATATAAATACCTCAGATATTCTTTTCCCATTCCCATTTGAACTAAAACTTGGAGATAACAATGGGTATGTTGCTGTTCTTAAAGAGTATATGAATGTTTTAGCTAAAAACGGATATAACATAAGAATTCTACCTATAGATAATATATTTGACTTAGCAACGGAAAGAAATGTTAAGAGTCTTCAAAAGGTATTTGACCTAAGGAGAACTGGAGTTGTGGATAGAATAACCTGGGAAAAAATCGCATCAACCTATAACGACTTCTTCACTGGTAGAAGGTAAGGTCCATTCTTAAAATTTATATAGCTATGGAAAAACAGCTAACTTCAACAAAAAGAGAGTAGGTAAATTTGTATTTACACAAATTTACCTACTCTCTCTTAACCTAAATTAAACTTTAATAAAATTATAATCTTCTGATTGGGAAAATAAATATAATTGTCCTATACCCTGCTTCTCTAGCAAGCTGCATTGTTGTTTCTAATAATAAACCACCAATACCTGTGTTCTGTAAATCAGTTTCCACACAAAGTGGTCCAAAGGTTATCACATCATAAGTTTCTTTATCATTAACAACTTCGTGCTTTGTTTATCTATCATATTTCATTCTTAGCTTAATTGGTATAAATGTTTCCATCTGTGCCCATCCCTGTGCCTTGATAATATCCTTAGGAGTAATAATATGTCCCATACTATAATGATTATTGCGTTCATCCAATTCAAACAATTCTGATTTATTAATGTATTCTATAGCCTCATTATACAATTTACTACTCATTTCTTCATCGCCGTCTCTATATGTGTAAGTAAGATAATACCCGCCATCAAAGTCAACTACATCGTTACTACCGCTATCCATGTCATCATTTAGCGCCCACCACCAAACCATACCTTGTTCGACAGGATCAAAAAATAAAAAATCTCGTGGCATAAAGTCATCTCGTGGTAATGGCTTAATATCAGAAAAATATGCATCAAACTTTCCCAATATTCCTTCTGCAGAAAAATCAAAATTTTTATCAACCCCTGATGAAGCAGCTTTAAACGGTGGTAATGAAACAATTCTAAATTTCATAATTCCATCTCCTTGTATATATTACAAAAATTTTATTTTACCTAATTATAACATATATCCTAGCGCCAATATACGTTAATACTTGTAACCTTCTTTCTATATGGCAAATCCTTCATAGTTTTTAATTCATTACTTACTATTTTCAGCATAAAACTTTAAAGCTTCCCCCATAAATTTAGATGCTCCACTTCCATATTGTTTATCAATGGCTTTTATCCATGTGGAATTTGATAAATAAAGCTCTGCTGTATAACCCCAATGATTCTCTCCCTCATCTACTTTGTAAAATTCTTGACTTTTTTTAGTTGCATCTGATATTTCTTCAACAATTTGTTGAACCTCTTTTGAATAAGGATCTTTACTTAAGTCAGATGCAAGCTTTTTATATAGTTCTTCTAATTTAGGCTGCTTATCTCCCAAATAATTTTTTAGAGCTTCTCCGATAAATTTAGATGCACCATTTCCATATTTCTTATCCACTTCTTCTATCCACTTAGGATATACCAAATAAATTTGCACCATATAGTACCAATGATCATCCCCATTATCCATTTTGAAAATTTCATAATCTTTTTTAGCTATATCTGTTATTTCTTCAGCAATTTCTTGAATCTCCTTTGAATAAGGATCCTTACTTAAGTCAGATGTAAGCTTCTTAAATAGTTCTTTTAATTTAGGGTGCTTACCTTCCAAGGAATCTCTTTTAAACTCATCATATTGTTCTGCTAAAGTAAACGTAGCACTATTGTTAAGATTTTTCTTTAAAGCCGTAGCATATTTTTCAATACTTCCATATTTCTTTATAGCCATTTTAGCAATTTCATCTTCCTTAGATTTAAATTTTTCAATATGGTCATTATATTTATCTACACTACCATAAATTTCACTTACCTTATCCTCGTGTTCTGTTTTAAATTCTTCCAATACATTAAAATATTCATTCATATCAAATTCTTTAAAATTCATTGTGCTTTCTCCTTTTAAGGTTTTATTTATAAGCTCTATTAAACCATTCAATCTTTTTCTTTTTAAAATAAGCAACTTTTTCTGATTTTTTAGTGCTTGCATTTTATCAAAATATGGACTCATCATTATCTCTTTAACATCTTTTAAAGGTATATCAAGCTCTTTGAAAAATAAAATTTGCTGCAGAGTTTTAAGAGCTTCATCATCATAAAGTCTATATCCTGCCTCTGTAATTTCACTTGGTTTTAATAATCCTATTTCATCATAGTAATGTAATGCACGCACACTTACTCCTGTCAAATCCGAAACTTGTTTTACTGTTCTCATTGCTACACCTCAAAGTTTGATTTTACAGCTATCAATATTATCTAATACTCAGCCGGCTGTGAGTTTTTGTTAATATACTCAAGTTATATTTTTATATTACACTATGACGTGGTGTTAGAGTCAACGCTTTACAAAAGAATTTACACACTCTTTAGTTTTCTTGTTTTTAAACTTTAAGCAAAGAAATCTCATGAGAAAAGAGGCTGTGACAAAGTATTTTCATACTTTTGTCACAACCTCTGTTTCACAAATCTGTCTACTCTCACCTATATTTGAACCTCTAATGTAAAACTTATAATATTATATTTTCATATAACAATTTTAGTAAAAGGGTTTCCACCTATAGATTCAAACCATATCTACTGTAACTACCAATCTACTAATAGAATGTATATTCTATATCAGTACCATCAAAATATATTATATCTTCATTATCAAAATGCCACTTAGATTTTAATCTATTAGGTAATAGTAAATCACCATTATTCTTATAATCTTCATATAGCGCAGACCATTTTCTATGTTCTAATCTTCCATCATTATAGATAAGTGCTCTATCATCAGTTGTAAATTCAACAAGCTCTCCACTATCTAAGAATTTATAAATTCCACTTGCCTTTATGTTATCATACGTTATTGATACACCCACTGTATTTTTATCTATTTCTTTTATGTCTACATCTCCACTTAATAACTGTGACGGCATAAATATAATTTCGGCAAGCCAGGTCACCAAGGCTGCTTTATTCATTTCTTCCCCGCGTTGATTGAATAGAGTAATATTTTTTGCTACTACTCCCTTCATCCCACCTTCACCATTAATAAATGAGTCCAAGCCTTGAAATGGTATGCCATAAAGTGATGAATCTATAAAAGCAAATCTAGCTGGAACATCTCCAAAAATATGTTCTGAATAATTTATTTTCAATGTTTTATTCATCTCTATATTTACAAAATCGGCATCCTTAAAATTAAAACTCACATGGTTACTACTAACCTTATTAACTAGCTTAGTATAGCTATAAAAATTCTGCATGGATTGTGGTAAATCCTCCAATGTATATTTAGCAGCTTTTTTATTTTCATTAATATTTTCTTCACTTGCAACTAAATAATCCTTAAAGTTTGTTTTTAATCTTGAATAAGGTACATTGAAATAAATAACTAATATAGATACTAATAATAAAATTATGCCTAAAATTAACCCCATTTTTTTCTTAACTCTCCTCTTCATTTTGTTTCTCCAATACCATAATATTTTTCTCTAATTGCTTTATTCCTTTAAATACACCTAATAACATTTCTTCATCAAAATCTGCAAACAAATTTTCAATATACTTTTCTTCACTTTCCATTCTTTGTTCAAAATAGTCTGTACAGTACTTTGTTAATTCTAATCTTTGTATTCTACCATCCTCTTTATCCTTAACTATTACTAAGAAGCCTCTTCTTTCTAATATACTAGCCATCTTTTTAACATTCTGTCTTGAAGTCCCCATTCTTTCCGCAGTCATTGAAATTGTTGGAGCTTCATATTTAAAGCTAGCTATAATAGCAATTAAAAACCATTGCTTTGTAGATATATTAGAATCGAATTTATCTCCTAGTAGTTGTAATTTATTAGATAAAGCAAATATACCTCCATATATATAAGCTTCCATTTTCTTTTCCTCTTTTTTATCCACTATTCATCACACTCCATAAAAATTATATTCACCAATATTTATTGTAACTTAAAAGTAACTGATTACATATATAATTATACGTAACCAGTTACCTTTATGTCAATACTTACAAAAAGATAATAGATACTTACCTATTATCTCTTATTTTCCATATTTAAATGATTTGTAATAACAATTATTCTTCATATTTGAATATATTAAATCCTACCTTCGAAATAGGAAAACCTCTGAAATACCCATAAACAGAACAACTATTTGACTAGCATTCCTGCTATATAATTAAAATTAAATATATATATTTATAAAAATATGATTTTCATCTAGGAGGCTTAATGATAGTAGTAGCAATAGAGTTAATAAGATGAAGTTACTAAAGAGTTTCATAACAACTATTACAAAGGTATATAATTGAAAGTTTGCAATAATAACCTTAAGAAACAATTAAGAAGATTTTAAATAATTACTTATATACTATATTTAGTAATAAAAAATAATTTATAAAGGAGTGTTTTAGAGATCAGTTTTCAAATTAAATTTTTAATGTAATAGTAAATATTAAGATTAAAACGGGGGAAAGAGATTTCTATGATGAAAAGTTATATAATACCAATGATATTATCATTTTTTCTAATAACTATTTTAAATATATTCTTAAATAAAAATAGTAAGAGTCTTAAAAAGAAAATAGGATGGCAACATTACTTTTTGGGATATCTTTTTATATTATATCTTATGATTTCCTTAATAGATGTAGTCGGAATTCCTACTTTGAGCGAATGGAAAAGACTTTCAAGATTAAACAGGCCATTATTTAATCCCATTATAAATTTAGTGCCTTTTAACGATGGACTTGAGCTTTCAGCAATACTTAATATAATACTTTTTATGCCTTTTGGATTTTTATTGCCAACATTATGGAAAAAGTATAGAACATTATTGCCCACAGTATGTAGTGGAATATTATTTTCAATTATTATTGAAATTGCTCAATTGTTTGTCCAATTTCGTGCATCAGATATTAATGATTTAATAATGAATACCCTAGGAACTATTTGTGATTGGATTATTTTCAATATTATTAGTAAGTTTTTTCATGAACTTGCCAATAAAACAGTAGTTGAAATTTCTTCTAAGGATAGTATGGTTATTAAATTAGAACCTTATCTATACATTGCAATTCCAATTATAAGTACGTTTTTGAGTTAATAAAATGATACTCTTATTTTTAAAAGGGTTACTTTAGATGTGTTATCTTTAGATTACTGTATTACAATTAACTGTTAGATTTAAAGAATAGTGTTTATAATATTACATTTTTAATTTAGGCTATGTTTAAGATAAGTGTTGAAAATTTATATTTTCTGAATATTTGGGTGCAATAAGACTATATAAAGGATTACGGAGGTATTATTATGCCAAGTGTAGCGTCAGTAAAGAAAGATTTAGATGCTTTAGGAACAACAGGACAGGAAGAAATATTAAATTATCTTGAAGAAGTTATTGTATTAGGTTCTTTTGCTACCGAGGTTACTAACGAGGTTAAAGAGAACCGATTCTCCAAGGGAAAAGTCTACCCCCACTGTGGACATGAGGAAGTATCAAGAAATGGCAAGTTCAATAGCAAACAAAGATATATCTGTAAGTCCTGCCGAAAGACCTTTACTGATTTTACACGTTCACCCCGTTACAACAGTAAGAAATATATTAAAAAGTGGATATTATATTCTAAATGTATGATAAATGGTTATTCCATAAGAAAATGTGCAGAGATAGTTGGGATTAGTGTGCCTACATCTTTTTATTGGAGGCATAAGTTTTTAGACGCTATCAGAGTGTATATGGGTATTGGTAATGTTGGTGGAGTTATAGAAGTTGACGAGGCGTTTTTCAGAGAATCCTTTAAAGGAAATCATAAGAAAAGCACTACGTTTATAATGTCACGAGAACCTCATAAACGTGGAGTAAAAGGCAGTAGGAGTAGTAAGAGGTATATCAAAGGAACAGGTCTGTGTACTATGTGCCATTGATAGAGTGGGAAATATTATGACTGAACTAATATGTAAAGGTAGGATGAAACATACAGATTTAGAAAGGCTCTTTACAGGCAGGATTGAGGATGAATCTATCCTTTGTACTGATTCACACAAGAGTTATATTAGATTTGCACAAAATTTAGGTGTTGAACTACAACAAATTAAACGTGGGAAGCATAAGGAAGGCATTTACCATATACAGCACATAAATGCTTTTCATAGCAAACTAAAAGAATGGATGTATAGTTTTCATAGTGTAGCCACAAAATATCTTTTGAATAATCACATTACTATGTTGTATAATTAAATACAGACACAATAGTAGATTAATGTGGCTATAAAAGATGTAAAACAACTCAACAAATAGTAATTTATAGAGGTGATTTTTATGGAAGACTTAGTATTAAAGAAAGTAGCAATAGAATATGGTGATGACATATTCTCATATAAGAATGAGTTTATTAAAAATAATGAATCAATGGATGGAACAGGTTTCTTAAGAAATTCGAATTCGCCACAAGAATATATTGAAAAGTCATTATTGAATGAAACAGAAGAAGTAGATGGAAGAAAAGTTACATCAACACAATTATTAGCAATTAGGAAAAATGATAATTGCATTGTAGGAATGATACAAATAAGGCATTTTTTAAATGATTATCTTTTACAATATGGTGGACATATAGGATATTCTGTAAGAAAGTCTGAAAGAAACAAAGGATATGCAAAAGAAGAATTAAGACAAGCATTAATTTATTGTAAGGACATATTACAACTAAGTAGAATTTTACTTACTTGTGATAATGATAATTTGGCTTCTCAGAAAACCATATTATCCCAAGGTGGAAAAAAAGAAAATGAAGTATTAATTAAAGATGAAAATTGTGTTGTTGAACGATATTGGATAGATTTATAAATTCCAATTTGTAGGGCTGATGTAACATAATTTTAGATTCAGTTCTGTCGTATCTTTCTTTAAATATGAATTAATGGAAGCCATTTTTGACTTCCATTAAAAATTGCCATATTATCAACACTGTTATTAAACATAGCCTTAATTTAATATTATTGTTAGCGAATGCCATTCGAACTTAGTTCTTCTAATTTACTAGAAGAACTTCCATGAATATTTTATTACTTAGTATTTATGAATGGTAAAATCGTAAGCAACACAACTTGTTTGAGTGTATACGAGTTATTGTGTTGTAGATTTTATCTTGAATAAATGCTTTAGTAAATCAATATTCCGAAAGGGCTGAGCGTTAATAATATAAGAGATTATTCAATATTTATTTAGACTAGCTTATTTTACGAAAGCTTCTTTTCACCCTTAAAAACAAAAGGTTCTGTCTTGTCTAGGAAATATATCCCATTTTTAGATAGCACCTTTTTTATTATATTATATGTATTAAAACTTCCATTAATGGCTAATTAATAACCTTAGATTTTTCCTTTCTTTAACATATTAGTTAAATCATCAAGCATTAAATTAGCGGCTTTTATACCACCTGCTGTATTCCAAATAGTATCGTCTACTTTATAAGCTTTATTATTTTTTACAACATTTAGAGATTTAAACATCGGATCATTTAACCACTCTTCTTCTCTAGCAAGACCTTTACCATCTCCTAGTTCATAAGTAAAGTATAACATTACATCTCCATCAGCTTCATTTAATCTTTCCTTGCCTATTTCATTAACGAAGTCTGTTCCGTGTTGAGCTGCTGGTCTTTTAAATCCTATTTCTTTAAGAATAGTTCCAGCGAAAGTATCCCCAAGGTATATTCTAGTTTTTCCATCCATAAATCTTACAAGTGATATTTCATTATTTAATTTATCACTATAAGTTTCTTTTATAGAAGTAATCTTACTTTCATATGCTTGTATAGCTTTCTCACCTTCAGATTTTTTATTTAAAACTTCAGCATAGAATTTAAAATTATCCTTCCATTCGCCTCTTATTGTATCTGAATAAACAGTTGGTGCTATTGCACTTAATTGGTCATATATCTTTTCATGTCTCATTTTATTTCCAATTATTAAATCAGGTTTTAAAGCAGCAATTGCTTCTACATTTGGCTCTGTCTCCTTACCAACAGGCTTAACACCTGTAAGTTCACTTTTAGTATGTTCATACCAATCACCAGTAAAACCAGTTACAGCTCCAACTGGTTTAACACCAAGTGTAAGAAGTGCTTCTACACCCTCATTAGTTAATATAACAACATTCTTTGGATTTTCAGGAATTTCTGTTGTTCCCATAGCATGTTGTATAGATATAGTTTTATAATCTGTTGTATTTTCTGTTTTATTAGAGCAACCAACAAGTAAGCTTACAATTAGCATACCTAATAAAATTGCAGATAATAATTTTTTTTGCATTTGTCATTCCTCCTAAAATTTATTATGGATTTTATCACTTAATTATGATATCATGTTTGAGAAAGATTATCAATAATAAATGATATCATTTTTCAATATTATAAATCGGAGGAGTTATATGAAAAATATTCTAAAAAGTAATAGCGGTAGATGGATGTTACTTATATTACTTACAATATTCACTCTTATATTATGTTACTTAAGTATTACTAAAGGATTTATACCTACATCTTATGATACTTTAATAGATGCATATAAAGATTTTAATAATTCTCAAGAACATATAATTATAAGAACTTCAAGAATTCCAAGAACATTAAATTCTCTTCTAGTTGGAGGAGCTCTTGGAGTATCTGGACTTTTAACTCAAGGATTGACTAGAAATAAATTAGCCTCGCCAAGTATCTTAGGTATAAATTCAGGAGCAGTATTAACTTTGGTTATAGTTCTCACATATTTTCCTAATGTATCTTCACTAGGACTTGCCTGGTTAGCATTTTTAGGTGCACTAGGATCTTCTCTACTAGTTTATTTATTATGTGGAGGTCTTTCAGGTGACATAAGGCCTATGGACTTAACATTAGGAGGTACTGCTTTAGGTGCACTATTCTTTTCCTTAGCACAAGGTATTTTGTATAAAAATGAGGCTGCACTTGAGCAGGTTGTTTATTGGATGACAGGTTCTGTTGAAGGGAAGAAATTAGAACTAATAGTTAAATTTATTCCAATAATATTAATAGTAATAGTATTTACGTTGCTTATCTGGAAAAAATTCAATGTATTTTCATTAGGAGAAGAAATGGCAAGGTCATTGGGTATGAAAACTCTATATTTTAAAATACTTATAATAGCTATAGTTGCTATTTTATCTGGTGTATCTGTGGCTTTGGCAGGTCCAATAGCTTTCATTGGACTTATAACTCCACATATAGTACATAAATTTATTGGAACTGATTATAAATGGCTAATACCATTTTCTATATTAACAGGGGCATCTATACTATTGCTTGCAGATATAATGTCAAGATTTATAATTTATCCAAAAGAAGTCCCAGTTGGTGCTTTAACTGCACTTATAGGTGGTCCTTTCTTTATATATGTTGCGAAAAGGAGGACCAGACAATGATAAATATAAGTAAAAAAGCTATTAAGTTAAGTGCGCTTTTACTAGGGATTACTATCTTAATGATATTTTTTTCATTATGCCTAGGTGAAGCTATGGTAGGTCCATTAGATGTACTAAAGAGTATATTAGGAATAGATACAGGATTTTCATCTATTTTAGTTACGAAAATAAGGTTACCAAGAGTTCTTGTTGCCTTTTTTGTTGGAGCCTCTTTAGCATTATCGGGAGCTATACTTCAAGGAGTGGTTAAAAATGATTTAGCATCTCCAGATATATTAGGTGTAGTTAATGGAGGTTCCGTTGGAGCATTGGTGTTTTTAACTATTTTTATAGATCCTAAGAATAATTCATTAACAACATCTATATTATATATGCCTATATTTACTTTTATATTTTCATTTATAGCTTTAATGTGCATTTTGCTTATAAATGGAAAATCTTCTTCAACAAATAAATTAATTATAATAGGAATTGGAGTCTCTGCTATTGCTAAGGCCATAACTAATATTCTTATAATAAATGGACCAATAATTTTTATAAAAGAATCTACAACTTGGATAACAGGAAGTATATATGGTGCTAACTGGACACATGCAATACTGATTATAGTAATATTTAGTATTTTCGCTACATTAACATTAATATTTATTAAAGATTTAAATCTTCATCAGCTTGAAGATGAAGTTGTAATAGTCCTTGGTAATAAGCTACATAAAAGCAGGATAATACTCTTAGGCATTTCTGCTGCATTAGCAGCAGGAGCTGTAACTATTGGTGGTGGTATATCTTTTGTAGGTTTAATAGCTCCTCACATTGCAAGAAAATTGGTAGATTCAAAGTTTGAAAATGTAATCCCACTTTCAATACTTATAGGTGGAATAATAACATTATTAGCTGACTTTGTATCTAAATGGTTATTTTATCCACAGGATTTACCTATAGGTATATTTACAGCTTTTATAGGAGCACCTTACTTTATATACCTTTTAGTTAAAAAAAGAAACTACAAAAGGGGATGATAGAAATGATAAAAGCAAAAAATTTAAAGTTATGTTATGATGAAAAAATTATATTAGATAATATTAATATAAATATAGAGAAAGGAAAAATTACTGCCTTAATTGGCTCTAATGGATGTGGAAAATCTACATTAATAAAGGCCATGGCAAGAATACTTAAACCTAAAAATGGAGATATACTCATGGAGGATAGAGATATTCTTAAAATGCCTTCAAAGGAAGTTGCCAAGCTTATGTCCATGCTTCCTCAAAGCAGTAATGCTCCAGAAGATTTAACTGTCTATGATTTGGTGAAACAAGGAAGATACCCTTACCATAATTTATTATCATTTTGGAGTAAAAAGGATGAAAATCTAGTTTTAGAAGCCATAAAAAAGGTTGGACTTATAAACGATAAGGATATAACTTTAAATAACCTATCTGGTGGTCAAAGACAAAGGGCTTGGATTGCATTATCTTTAGCACAAGATACAGATATCATCCTTTTAGATGAGCCTACAAATCATCTAGACATAAAGTATCAGCTAGAAATTTTAAATATTTTAAGAAATTTAAATGAAAAAGAAAATAGAACCATAGCAATGGTTATTCACGATATAAATCATGCATTAAAATATGCTGATAATATAGTTGCTATAAAGAATGGAAACATATTGGCTCAAGGCCCTAAGGATGAGATTATAAATGAAAAACTTATAAAGGATGTCTTTGATGTTGAATGTACTCTTATTAATTCCCCTATAGATAACTGTAAATTATGTGTACCTTTTATTTAAGTTTTATAACGAAAACATATTAAGATATAGTTATTCGTATCATAATATGATGTTATTATTGAGGTTTTCCACATCCTTTTGTTATACATAGATTTAAAAGTTATCCCTTATTGTAACTTAGATAAACTATTTTATAATAGGGAATAACTTTTTTATTAGTATAATTCTATTGCTATTTATTTTTCATATTTTTACATACTTAATCCTAACTTCAAAATTGGAAATTCCCTAAAACCCGCATGACCACAACAACTATTTTAATAGTTATATATTTCTATAGTTAAATAGGTTCATATTTTTATAGTTAAATAGTTTCCTACTCAAATCAATTAAGGGAACTCTTAAAAAGAATTCCCTTAATTGATTTGAGTATCTATAAAAAATTTATTACTCTACAACCTTCCCAAAGCAATGAAACTCTACATTTCTTGGAACACTTATAGGCGCATATTTTTCATTAAGGGAAATAAGCTTAATTCCATCTCCACAAATAGAAATCTTTTTACAGTAGGAGTTATTTTCAAAGGCAAATACTCCAATTTCTCCATCCTCCAAAATGTCCTGTTTATGAATCCAAACTATTTGGCCATCCACAAAACGAGGCTCCATACTATCTCCTGAAATTCTAACTCCAAAGTCTGCTTCCATAGGAACATCACTACCTACTTCAATGATTTCACAGGAGTTGTCATCTAGATATCTACCAGTTCCTGCAGATACCGGTAAATCATAAAGAGGAAGCTTTCTCATATATATTACTTTTTCTTCTTTAACCTCATTACTATACATACCGCTGGCAATAAGGAGCGTTATGTATTCTTCTACCTTATTTTTCCCCTCTTGATTTAGATTAGATAAAGGTGAGTCTACACTGCAATCCCCAAAGGTTCCCAGTACATCACTAACCTTTAGTGCTTCACAAAGAGCTAAAAACTGATAAGCATTGGGAGTAGTATAATTAGTTTCCCACTTACTAACCTTTTGATTCGTCACATCTATACCTTTGTTTTTTATAAACTCAGCTACTTCATATTGGGATAAACCTATAGCTTCCCTTGCAGCTGTTATTTTTTCTCCTAGGGTCTTTTTCATAGTAGACACCTCCTTATGTTAATTGTATATTAGTGGAATGATAATTACAATAGAAAAATATCATTATGTGATACATAAAACTATTTACTTATCATATAATGATATATAATATTAATATATCATATATGGAGATGGTTTTATTTGGAACGAGTAATTTTACATTCAGATATTAATTCTTGTTATGCAAGTATTGAACTTTTGCATCATCCCGAGCTAAAAGGAAAACCAGTGGCAGTTGGTGGAGACCCTGAAGCTCGTCATGGAATTGTCCTTGCTAAGGATGAAATAGCTAAAAAATTTGGGGTGAAAACAGGAATGCCTTTGTGGCAGGCAAAACAGCTATGTCCTGGAATTATATTTTTGCCACCAAGGATGGATCTTTATCTAAGATTTTCTAGAATGGCCCATGAAATATATGGGCATTACACAGATATGCAGCAGGCTTTTGGAATAGACGAAAGCTGGCTAGATGTAACAGGGAGCTGTGGGCTTTTTGGCAATGGCTTTGAAATAGCAAAGCAAATTAGCAATAGAATGAAGGAAGAATTAGGTATAACAGTTAGTATAGGAGTTTCATGGAATAAGATATTTGCAAAGCTAGGCTCTGATTATAAAAAGCCTGATGCTATAACTGCAATTTCAAAGGAAAATTATAAGAACATAGCTTGGTCTTTGCCAGCTTCAGACCTTTTATATGTTGGTAGAAGCACCAATGCAAAACTTAAAAGCATAAACATAAATACTATTGGAGATATAGCCAAAACCCATCCTGATTTTCTTAAAAGGCATCTAGGGAAAATGGGACTTATTCTACATTCTTTCGCCAACGGTTATGACACTTCAGAAGTACTAGTTGAAAGTTATAGTGCTCCCATAAAATCTATAGGTAATAGCACTACTACGCCTAGGGATTTAGTTTGTGATGAAGATGTATGGCTTATTATAATAGTTTTAGCTGAAAGTGTGACAAAACGACTTAGAGAAAATGGATTAAAATGTACCGTAGTTGAAATATCAGTTAGAGATACCAAGCTTTGCAGTTTTTCAAGGCAAAGGAAACTTCTAACTCCTACCAATATAACCAAGGAAGTTGCCCAGGCAGCCTTTAAGCTATTTAAAGAAAATTATAGCTTTAAAAATCCCGTAAGAAGTATTGGTGTAAGAGGTGCTGACCTTGTAATTGATACAATGCCAGTACAGACAGATTTATTTATGGACAATGAAAAAAGACTTAAACTGGAAAAAATAGATGAGGCTTTAGACCAAATTAGAAGACGTTTTGGATATAAGAGTATTCATAGAGCTATTATGTATACAGATAGGAATTTATCAAGGATTAATCCTTGTGAGGATCATACAATACATCCTCATGGTTATTTTTAGGAGGTAATTATGTCAAAGATTTATGTGGATGTTTTAGCAGAGTTTACAAAGGAAGGTGTATTAAAACCCAGAGAAATAATTTGGGAAGATGGCCGCCACTATGAAGTAGACAAAATAATAGACATAAGACCAGCTGCTAGCTTAAAAGCTGGAGGAGCCGGAATTAGATACACTTGCAAAATTCAAGGCCGTGAAAAGTACGTATTTTACGAATCAAATTACAAATGGTTTGTAGAGGGAAAGTAGATAAAATAACCCTTCATAACATAGAAATGTATTATGAAGGGTTTCATGGATGAATGTAAAATGCTCCCTACCTAAATCTCAATATGATATTTTTTTATGAAAATTAAGGATAGACTAAAATTAATCTATAGACTTTTTAATAATAAGAAATAGACTAGACTCATCTACTTCTTCAATGCTATAATCACTACCGAATTCCTCACCAAACTTTTTAAGTTCATCTTCAGAAAATGTATTAGCAACAAATCCGTCCTTACACACAATCATACCATCATGAGTTTTTTCCAAATCAATTTCTCCAAGTAGCCCCTTATCCGCCTGTTCATAGAACCAGGCTATACGATGATTCCAAAATTTAGGGCTGTATGTGCTAAAATAAGCCTTTCCTCCAGGAATAAGCACTTTCATACATTGTCTAATTAAATCCATAGGGTATCCTTTCATAGCTGATAAACCATTTTGTAAACATAATACCACATCAAATTCTTCACCAAATTTAAGGTCGTGGGCATCCATAACTTCAATACTACATTTAGGGCTTTCTTTTATATAATTCCTACCAAGTTCTACAGAGTCCTTTGAAATATCGATACCTACAAGCTTTGATGCAAAAGGTGCCAGTTCCTTAATTATACGTCCATAGCCTGTTCCAACCTCCAACACCTTCTCATTACCCTGTAAATTTTCACCCACAAATTTGATTTCTTCACCTAAATAACGCTTAATTCTTGGATATTTTGAATCATAAACCTTAAACAATTTTGTAGAATTTAAACTTTGTTCATAGTAATTAGACACAAATACACCTCCCAATTACTGTTTATATTATATAATTTTTTAATATTTCTCTTGGAGAATTAGTAAATTTATCACTTGCTCCCCAGTCAAATCTAAATAGTCCTTCACCACCACCGGCACCTATGCAGTGAACATGTGTAACATCATGAACATTATTTATGCATACTGTTAATGTAAGCCTGTTCCCTGCTCTATAGAAATGTTTTTCATAGACTATTACAATCATAGCATGAATATCATCAATATTTACAACATGATAATCTATCCTTTCACCTGTAATACTTTCATTTACTATTCCTTTATCTAATAATTCAGCTACTTCACTTAAGCTTAAATTAACATTAAAATTATCTCCAGCCATAATACTCGTCTCCCATAAAATATTTAATTAATTCAATTTGTATTTGTTTTACTATATATTTATGAAAAACCACTCCCCTTAAATTCCTATTTATCTAATGCCTTATAGTTATCTTTCCCTTTTATTATAACATATTTTGTAATTAATTTTCAGATTCAAGTTTTGATTACATTTTCATATAAAAAAAGATAGACTTTTTCAGTCTACCTTATTTCTTTTCACTTTAATAATGATGATACATCCCTTAAATAAAATATATCTAAAACATGGAGGGCTCTTGTACAAGCTGTATAAAGTAGCAATCTATCCTCTTCATCTTTATACTTTAAATCACTGGCATTATATATCATAACCACATCAAATTCCAAACCCTTAGCAAGATATGCAGGAATAACTAAAATATCATTAACATACTCATCATCCTCACTTATAATCATTTTAATATTAATCCTATCCTTCAAATGATTGTAAACCCTCTGTGCCTCATCAACATTTTTTGTTATTATTCCTATGGAATTATGCCCATCACCCTTATGAACTTTTACCTCTTCAACTATTCTTTCATTTATATCTTCTTCATCTAAAAGACCAGTTAATTTAGGCCACTCCCCACTTCTTTCCACGTATTCATCTTGAATTTCATCACTTAATATTTTTCGAGAAAATTTAGTTATTTCCATTGTTGATCTATAACTTTTAGTTAAATTTATTATAGAAGTATCCTCAGGTTTAAGTATATTTACAACATTGTTATAACTTCTAACATTCATATAAGGATTAATGGATTGAGATATATCGCCAAGGATTGTTTTATTTGCTTTGTTAAATAACTGATTAAAGATTTCATACTGTAATGGTGAATAATCTTGAGCCTCATCAATAATTACATACTTCACTTCTTCTGTTTTTAGAATATCACCTACAGCTCCTTTTATAAATAATAAAGCTATTTGATCTTCATAATTTATCTTTTTAACCCCTAAATTCTCTAATGTATATCTTTTAATTTCTCTAATACTTTCATTATCATATTTAATATTTACCATCTTTAAGAAGTGTTCTAAATCTTCATAAAAGGCTTTATAGCAATCCATCAAATCAAATTTAGTTTTTTCTTTCACCTCATTAACTATAGAATTAATGTCTCTATTTACTAAAGATTTACTTCTTTTAACTATTTCATCTTTATCTAAGTGTTCACCGGATTCTTCCATTTCTTTTACTGCTTTATCAACCAATGTTTTTTCATAAGGTTCTATAACATATAGAATTCTTTGCTTTAGCTTTTCTAACCTTCTCTTAAGAGGAAGCCTCTTATAGTCCTTATAAAATAATTCCTGTATTTCCACTGCTGAAATTATAGTTTTCCCTCTTAAAGTAATATCTTTAAAATCTCTACCTATTTTTTCTAAGTGCTTTATATATATCTTTAATAAATTAACAAACTCAGCAGATGACTTAAACTTCAAGCTTTTAACCCTAATATCATAAGACTGCTCACTGTTATCACCAAAAATTGTCTCCATCATTGCACAATAATCTTCTTTATCTCCTACCTCCTCTAGAACTTTATGCATATATTCTTTAAATGTAGTTTGAAGCATATTCTCTTCCCCAAGCTGGGGTAAAACATTGGAAATATAATCATTAAAAATATTATTTGGGGAAAATATAACTATGTTTTTAGATGTTATGGTATCTCGATGCTTATATAATAAATATGCAATCCTATGAAGAGCAACAGAAGTTTTTCCACTCCCTGCAGGCCCCTGAACAATTAAATTTTTATATTTTTCATTACGAATTGCCTTGTTTTGCTCTCTTTGAATTGTAGTCACTATAGCCTTCATTTTATTATCGCTACTTTTACTTAATATATCTTGTAATACTTCATCATCTATTTTTATATTACTGTCAAACATATAATCAATCTTGCCATCACTAATTTTATATTGCCTTTTCATTGATATTTTGCCATTTATAATCCCATCAGGACATTTATAATTAGCACTTCCAATTTCATAATCATAAAACATACTAGAAACTGGTGCCCTCCAATCATATATAAAGAAATTAAAGTCTTCATCAATTAAATTAGAAATTCCAACATAATACTTTTCAGCTTTTTCTTCTCCCTCTTCCTCAAAATCCATTCTTGCAAAATAAGGAGATGAAATCATCTTCTCATATTTATCAACTAGCTTTCTTTCAAACTCATGGTTCCTCTTTTGAATTTTCATGGTATTAATAAACTGCATAAAATCTCCTATATGCTGCATACCGTTTTCTACTGAAACAGCCCCAAGATTTTCCCATAATTCTCTTTGGGTTTCAATAGCTTCTTTTTTAAAATTATCTTTGGAGTTTTGTTTTTCTTTTAATTGCTTTTTTACCTCCCTAAGCACCTTTTCTAACCATTCTATTTCTACTAGCCATTCAGATTTATTTATTGACAAAATATCTCCTCCTTGTAATAAGCTTTAGCATTTTAGAATTAACATTGCTATTTTATCACATATACCTTAAATTACCAGTCTATAATTACTTTGTTATATATGGTATAATTAAAGTGTAGAGATAGTATATTAAAACTTCCTAGCTTAAAAATAGTAAAAAGTGAAAAACTCCATTTATATGAAGTTTCTCACTTTTTATCATTTCTTCTCACTATACTAATTTTTCTTTTTATTTACTTTGTTTCTCAACAGATACACTTCACCCTAACTATTATAATTTGTGTTTTCTATTTAACCTCCCTGTATTTATTCTACATAATTAAATAGTTATACCTGGAAACATGAAGTTCTTTTCAACCTCATTATATCTAAAAGATTTATATAAATTTATAGCACGTTTATTGAGTTCCCATACTTCTAGCTTTGTTTTATTTAAATTTTTTGACAAGAAATAATTAAATATATACTTAACTATAATTTTTGATATTCCTTTGCCACGTGCTTCTGATAAAACATATAAAGTTTCAATATAGCCGTAACCATCCTTTTCAAAGATTGTGCAACCACCTTGTATATTTCCATCAACTAAAAAATATAGATTTTTAAAATGCTTTTCCTTACTTTGTTCTAAAAGTGCATCTACATCTAAGGGTGATATAAAGATTTCATTATATATTGCACTATACTCCATAAGCTCCTTCTGAGAACTTAAATTTATCTCAGTTACTTCTACTTCAGTGAATGTATATTTAGGATTCTCTTCAATATCTGCTTCCATAATGATACTGTAGTTTTCATCAAAACCATTTTTAATATAAAAATCAAGCTTCTCATTGTTATATTCAAATCCAGAATATATTCTTGCTTTTAAGTCTGGTCTTTCCTTATGAAGCTCTTTAGCCCTTAGGAATACCTTATCAAATAATTTTTGTTTAACTTCATCTTTTAAAAGCTTGTCTATATTAGATTCTATATCAATATCTATAAAGATAAGGTATGGTGTTTCATGGGCCTGATGATAATTTATATTAGGATATGTATAGGCACTTCCCAAATAGCTTCCATCATCACTAAAGGCTAAAAAAATATTTTCTTTACTATTACCGTACTGATCTTCCTTTGGATTTTTTATTTCAATACTCATTTTATCCCCCATTTTATTTTCTTTTTACTGGAATCCATAACTCACAACTATAATTAATATATTGATCATCATCCCAAAAATACTTTTCTATACATGGTCCTTCTATTTGTTCAAATCCTGATGATGGAAACCATTCTGAATATATTAGCCTCCATAAATCTGCTATGGCAAGGGTATTCAAGTTATCTCCCCTGCCATCGAAAACAGCCCATGTACATGAAGGTATGTTTACTATTTTATATTCATTAGGTATATCTTTATCAGGAACTTTCCACCCCATCATATATTTTCTACTTCCATCTTCTTTAAAATCATAATGAATTCCATAAAGCATATTCATTTTAGAATATCCTAAAAATTCATTAATCTTAAGATGGGTTCCATCCTCCCAAATTTTATCACAAAATTCTGGTATTTCTTTATACAATGCATTATCTATTAATGTGGTTAAAAAATCCACTCCAAAAAATTTAAATTCATCTTGTTTAACTATTCTATAATTAATTTCGCATTCCCCTTTAATTGATATTTGAAATGAGAGTTTTGGAAATGATTTAAGTCTTGCATTGCCCTTTTTTATCATAGAGGGTGTTGAACCATGAAGTCTTTGAAAAGCTTTAGTAAACGCATCTGGACTTTCATAACCATATTTAGCAGCTACATCAATAATCTTTACATCTTTAGAAGATAACTCTTCACCAGCAAGTGTTATCCTACGATTTCTAATATATTCTGTTAAAGTAACCCCAGTTAATGCATGAAACATTCTTTGAAAATGGTAACGTGATGTAAATGCAACCTTCGCTATTTCATCAATACTTATATTTGAACCTAAGTTATCTTCAATATATTCAATTGCATTATTAATATCCTTAATTATTTCCAAAATTCTAACCTCCATTAAAGTATATAGTAACAAAGTATTTTATTCCCGTCTTACTGTGCTTTGTTTTGTCCATACTAATTTGATTATATTAATTTACTAATTACCTTATATTCTGTTAGTTCTTTGTCAAAGATGAAAAAATTCATTAAATTTAACTTCTTATTTATATTTTAAATACAACTTAATTTTTCACATATTATCAAATTTTTACTTAATTCTTATTATACATTACTTTAAAATTGAATTGAATGGTTTCTTGAGCTTCATGCAAGTCTATAATCATTTCTTTTTCACCCATTGGAAAACAATAGTAAACTTATGTTATAATTAATTTGAAATTGTAATTTAATGTGAATCAACTTTATTTTGAATAAATAGCAGAACAAAGGCTTTTCTAAAACATATTCTTAATCTAAATTACATTATGATAGGAGTGAATTATATTGGAAAATAAAATAAAAGTGCATTTCATGGGTATATGCGGAAGTGGTGCTGCACCTATAGCAATTATTGCAAAGAACATGGGGTTTGATGTTTCAGGATGTGACTTGAATATATCAGGATATTATAAAGATGCTCTTTTACAAAATAATATAGATATTTTAAAAGGTCATGATTCAAGCCATATACAGGATATTGATATCTTAGCTATATCACCTGCCATTTTAGATATTTCACCGGATCATCCAGAAATACTTGAAGCTAAAAGAAGAGGAATTTTAATGACATGGCAGGAGTTTTCAGCTAAATATGTGCAAAATGAAAAGTTTGTTGTTTCCATTGCAGGTACCCATGGTAAATCTACAACTACAATTTTAATGGGACTTGTTTTGGAAAATGGTGGTCTAGATCCAATTGTTGAAGCCGGAACAACCTTTAAGAATTGGGGTGGTGGATACAGGTTAGGAAAGTCAGATTACTTTGTATGTGAAGCTGATGAATTCAATAATAATTTTTTAAATTATAGTCCTTCAATAGCTGTAATAAACAATGTGGAAATGGATCATCCAGAGTTTTTCAAGGATATAAATCATGTCAAGGCTTCTTTTAAAAACTTTATAAAAAGGCTTAAAGGTTCAAAAATTTTAGTTGTTAATGAAGATAGTACAGCTATTAGAGAAATATTATGTGAGTTAAGACATTGGCTAAATGAAGAAGGAGTAAAAGTTATTGGATATTATATAGATAATAAGCTTGAATTCCCTTTTTACATGGAGTATAAAGCAGAATTGACTTCAAACACCCCTGAATATTCCTCCTTTAAAGTAGTAAATGGAGATAAAGAATATAATTTTAACCTTGGACTTATCGGTAAGCATAACGTTGAAAACTCTTTAGGGGTGTTAATTACTGCCCTAGAGTTAGGTGTTGATATAGATGCAATAAAGAATTCATTTAAAAATTTCAAAGGAATAGGAAGAAGACTAGAATTAGTAGCAGATATTGATGATATTAAGATTTTTGATGACTTTGCTCATCATCCTACAGCAGTAGCAACTACCTTAGATTCAATTAAACTTAGTTATCCAGGAAAAAAGGTTTTCGCTGTCTTTGAACCACATCAACTTTCAAGAACAAAGCTGTTTTTTAATGAGTTTGCTATAGCATTAAAAAAGGCAGATAGAGTTATTATTACAAATCCCTTCTTAGGACGAGAAGCAAATAAAAACATAGAGCCAGTTAATTTAGATATGCTATGTAGTGAAATAGATATAAATAAAGCTGAGTATATAAAAAGCTCTGATAAAATATGTAGTAAACTCCTTAGTGAAGCTAAAAGTGGAGATATAATTATAGTTTTTGGAGCGGGTGAATCTTATAAATTATCTAGAAAAATTATTAATGTATTAAAAGAATAAAATAATAAGGTGTGTAATAAATTCAACATAATTTATTACACGCCCTATTTGCTTTAATTATAACTCAACTCATATGCGTTCGCTGAGTAAGTTCTACTAATTAAATATGAAATTTGAAGCATAACTCAAATGTAACTCTACTCATATGCGTTCAAATATAGCAATCATTCCTTTTATAACACTTTCTTAGGATTCTTAGCTATAAACATTCCGCTAGATTTAGGTATATCAATACTTCCTTCTCTTAAAATTATATCTTCCAAATATCTGTAAAAATCCTGTACTTTGCTCTCCGTCATTATATCCTGTATGTTCACATGTTCATCTAATGATAGAACATAATCCGCTAAAGGCTTTGCTTCTGTTATATGAAGGGAATCTTCATATACTAAAGTTTCAACAGAATCAAAATGCTTTGATAACTGCTCTGCCCCATTTTCTATACCAAATTCCTTTGCAACAGAAAAGGATTCATAATCAAGTTGAGAATCAAAATTTCTCACTAAGTCTTTTAGTCCCTTCATATTATAAAGACTATTGGTAGTAGCATAAAAAGTTCCATCTGCTTTAAGTATACGGGCAATTTCACTGATTGCTAAATCTCTATTTTCCACATGGTAAAGCATATGATTTGCAATGGCACACTGAAATGAATTGTCTTCATATTCAATATTTTGTATATCACTAACAGAATAATCAAATACTTCATCAATTCCTAAAAGGTTATCTTTTGCTGATCTCAACATACCTTCAGACAAATCTGTGAGAATCACCTGGATATCCTTTGGTATCCTATTTCTATTATTAGCCCATGTACTTCCATTCCCACATCCAAATTCAATAACTTTATCATTAGGCTTAAACTTATATTGATCAAATACCCAATTAAACCATCCATATTTATTTGTACTAAAACCATCATGTAAAGCTTGTCTGGCTTTTAAATTCTTATCTGAATTATACTGTCCCCTAACTATATCTCTGTCATTTGCTCTAGACACATAATCACTCCATTCCTATCATTCAACATTAAAACCTGACCTTTGTCATTACAGCCTCTCCCATTCATCCCCCCTTTCCATCAGGCAGATACAATCAGATTGTGTTCATAACTTGTTTATGTCTCCCTGGGGACTTTTCGAAGTAGCTTGTAACTTAGGTTACTACAATATTATTTAAACATATAAAATAGAAATGGTATCTCCATCTCTTCTTTACTTGCTCCACCATGCATTCCTAGGAATGTAACTTCAAATATATCTTTTTCATACCACCAAACAGTATTATTTTCTTTAGGCAATATAACTAAATTTCCAACTCTCTCTAATAACTTTTCACTAGGAACTCCAAATAAGCCTTTATCTTTTAAATCTTCAAATAGATATACTTGTGCTATTTCATATAACTCCTTTTCAAGAATAGTCTTTAACTCTATCAAATATTTCTCCTCTACATGCAGAAATAAATCTCTACAATATCCTGCTGGTGACATGATATCATTGTTTTTATTTTTCTTTAAATACTTCTCTATATCAGGAATTAGTTTATTAATATAATATGGATTTTTTAGATCAATATCAATTTGACCATGGTCTGCAGAAATTATAATAGCAGTATTACTAAACTTATCTTTTCCTTCTTCATAAAACCTATCTAAATTTTTAAATAAATTACCCATAACTATTTTAAATTCTTCTGATTGATTTCCTTTTGCATGAGCTATAGCATCAATGTCATGTAAATAAACATAAAAATATTCTTTATCATCATTCTTTAATAAATCCTTTGATAATGATTTAAACAAATCTTCATTTGTGTCATAACCCTTTAAATTAGCATCCCTACATGTGAATCTAGTATAGGTACTATTATTTATATGACTAGGTTGATAAACAGTACTTTTTATTCCATGGTTTAATAATTCTTTAAAAAAGCTTTTTTGTGGTATAAAGTCACTGGGTTTTATATTTTTCCTTGTTAAGGTTTCATTATATTTATTTCTTGCTTCCTTAAATAAAAATGATGTTACTATATCATCAGCTTTTGGTTCATAATAAAACCACTCATAAAGTCCATGTTCATAAACTGATTCACCAGATAATGCTGTTGTTACATGTGCTGTTGTAGTAGATGGGAATTGTGAAGTTAATTTTGAAACTACACCGCTCTTTTCTAATTTACATAAAAATTTAGAATGCTCTTTATATTTATCGTAAAAACACCATCCAAAAGCATCCGTTAGAAAAAATACTATTTTATTAGGTTTCTCATTGCTATTTCCGATAACATCACTAGGAAGTTTTTTATCTGAATCAATATTAAATAAATCTTTTATAGTTCCACAAATATTAGAAAAACAGTAACTATCATATAAAGGAATTGTCAGTCCACTAATATTACTTTTATTAACTTGGTTTATTGAATTTGTATTTATCATATACTCACCTCTCAACTTTGAGTTTACAAATATATTTTAAAACTTCCATTTATTTCTTTCAAGCTCTATGCATCTTATTTCTACATTATAGAAACCGATTTCTGCAAATATCACTATATATTAATACGTAATTATATATTAATAACGGGATACCATATTAGAGTATATAGAAATCAGCATTTGCTTCTAGTTTTTATCTAAGAATTCTTTCATCAATTCTTCTAACAAGACTATACGTATAACTATCAAAATACTTTTCCCAAAATCTTAACGCAGTTGGATTAATTGTTTCAAAATCCACACCTAATCTCTTTATACCATCCCTTTTTAATGTTTCAATAACAACGGAAAGTAAACTCTGGATTATATTCTTCCCACGATAGCTATCTTTCAAATATGCCCCACAGATATGCAAATAGTCTGGTTCTTCAGTGATAAATGTTTCTCCATCATTTGTGACTTCTAAATATCCTATTATTTCTGATTTATCCTTGGCAATAAAGAAACGTGATTGTCTATTATTGCATCTCTCTACAAATTCCCCTTCTGAAAGCTCTTCATTCAGAAAATATGTAGGGCTCTTTCTCATATGCCTTACTAAACTATTGCTTAACGATAACAAACATCCTGCTTTGCTATAATGTACTTCTTCATAAGAATATTCTGTGTTAATTTCAATATTGAGCGGCTTGTTAACATTTCTGATTCCATCTCCACACCTTATGCCAAATCCATTCATTGTCAAAGATTTCATAACTTGAGCATCATGGCTATATAGACAAATTGCATAACTTAAAATTTCTTCCTTAATCATTTCTTCTGATACATATTGAAAAAGAAGTGATGCTATTTTACCCCTATTTTCTCCGCCATAAGCATTTGCAAATAATGGAGAAAATGAACCTTTAACATTGCCAAAATGACCGTTTACACTTTTCCAAAAACTTAAATACCCTAATACTTTTCCTCTTTCAATAGCTACCATTCCATGATTATTCTTAAAAATATCACTCAATAAATCAGTAAGAACCTCTTTATAGTCTTTATCATTTAAGGCTTCTATATATTTCTGCTCCATATTATATTGTTTTTGTGCAAGCTTAACTGCATCCTCTAAATACTTTTCATTTAACTTTTCAAATACCATTCTCTTACCCCTCTTAATATATAACTTATTTAGTAAAATCCTGTTTTAGTTTTTCTGCCACTAACCTTCTATATGGAATCATACCCTTATTATACCAGATACATTCTAGGTATGCTTATTATTTTCATATCATCTGTATTTACTTTACCTAATAAACCCTTTAATTAAGATGAAAAAAATATTATACTTAAGTGAGTGTCCAAATCTTTGGTTTGGCTTACATGGACTTATTTATCCTAAAGGACAACGAGTCCTAAGTATGGAAAATACTGATACTAAGAACTCTGTTTATTGGAATGAATATAGTGATGCCTTTCTGTATAGTTAATAATACCTACAAATAGAAAAATACTAGATTGAGGAGTTTATATATGAGAAAAAAAGATATACTTGAGTTAAAAAGACGTTTAAAAAAAGATCATTGCACCTTCACTAAGTTGTGTGGTTGCTATGTTAATGGAGAAAAAAATATCATTTTAAAATTTAAAGAATCATTTCTAAATTTAGATGGAGATGAATACTTTAAGTACTTAGAAATCGCTAAAAAAGTACTGTCTGGTACTATTGGAAATAATATTTTAGAACTTAACTTTCCAATTAATGAAGACTATGTGAATGAAAGACAAATTTCTCTTATGCAACTTAAAAAAAGTCAATTAAAAGATGATGCCCTCCTTGATAACTTTTATAATTTAATTATTGATAATTATGATTTTACCGGTAATTTTATAATACTTGTTTTTCATGATGCTTATGACGTTATTACTAAAACCACTGATAATGCAAAGTTAGATGAATCTGAAGAAGTATATGAATATGTGTTATGTGCAATATGCCCTGTTTCACTTTCTGAGCCTGGTCTTAGATACTTTGAAGAAGAAAATAAAATAAAAGCACGTATTAGAGATTGGGTAGTTGATGCTCCAACTAATGGCTTTGTGTTTCCTGCTTTTATTGAGCGTAGTTCAGATGTCAACTCTATTATGTATTACACGAAAAATGCAAAGGATACCCATCCTGAATTAATGGAAAATGCTTTGGGTTGTTATTCAAAACAAACTGCTACCTTGCAAAAAGAAACATTTGAGTCAATTATTAAAGATTCTTTTAGTACTGAAGAAAAGAAGGCTGATAAAATTTTTATGGAAGTACAAGAAAATCTAAGTGCTATGGTAGAGGAATACAATGCTATATATGATGATGCAGATTGTGAACCTATAAGCTTAACAAAGAAGGATATACAAAACCTTTTAATAGAAAGTGGGGTTCCTGAAGAAATCACTTCTAAGATTGAAGAATCCTATGTAGAAAACTTTGGTGATGATCTTCCTTTAGCAGAAAATTTAATTGATTCAAAGGCACTTAAGGTAAATGCCCAAAGAAAGAAGGAAGAACACCTTCAAAAACAAGTAGAAATACTTCAAACTAAACTGGATGAAGTTAAACAAGAAACTTCTGTAGATAGTGAAACTCCCTCATCTACAGAAGTTAGTGAAGATAATATAATTTTAGAAGAAACTTTAGAAACTAATTTAGAGAAAGATTTGGATATAAATTCAGAAGATAATAAGAATGCTCCTGACTATGACGTTATACTTCAAGTAAAACCTGAAAAGATACCTCAAATAAAATCTCAAATAATTGATGGTCAAAAATGCATAGTTATTCCTATTAATGAGAATGAGCAAACTGCAGTTAATGGCTTAGATCATTTAGTTTAAGGTATCTAAGGATAAATATAGATTTACTTACCTACATTGCTGAAGTATTACTTCTAATGAAGCTTACTTCAGCCTTACCTGAATGTAGTTGCCATATATACCAGAAAGCATAAGGAATTATTATTAGACCGTTAAATATTCCCCATCCATATAATATATCTGCATTAAACCATGATGATGCATCCATTACAGCTGGGAATAAGTTAGGTAAACAAGCTCTAATTAATACGTGAGCAGATAAGGTATATATACGAGCTGCTATATAAAGTTCAGGTTTTCTTTTAATAATTGGATATATTTCTGCCGCCAATAATATGCATATAGAGCTAGCAAAGTATTTACCAGTTTCACCATAAACAAAGCATAAATTCCAAGTTGTATATAATAAATTCCAAGCTATAGTTGTATAAGCTATAAACATACTATTATCTTCAGCACTTAATTTAAAGAATTTTCGTCCATTTGGGAATGGAATAGTAAAACATAATAATAATCCACAAAGCGCATTGCCATAGTTTTTTAAAGTAACATCTTTTATAGTAGCTTCTGCAATATTTAAGAATAGTACCGCATAAATGAACCAAACGATCCAATCCTTTCTCATAAAGTCCCAGAACTTTCCTTTATATTGTTCCTGATCAGCTACACGGAAAAATCCACCTATTATAAGTGGCAATATAGCACTGAATGTTTTTGCCCAACGAAACCAACCATTTATGCCTCCCATAAGCCAAAGTGGAAAAGTAAATAAAGATACAACCCAGAAGATAGCTGCAAATTTGTGATGTTTCCTCATATATTCAATCATGAATAAAAGTAAAATAAAATAAGTTCCCATGGAAAGTACATATTCCCAAACAGGAATATTCATATTATACATCTCCTCTTTTAAATATTGTAACAAATAATCCTATACTTATATATATTACATAGTATAGTTAAACATAACTAACATAAATTTACATTTTATGTTTTTAATTACAATACGAATTAATAAATTAGTTATTATAAAAGATAAAACTCTAATGCCATTGTAACTTTAGATAAACTTAAAAGAGATACCCCCTTAAAGATGGTATCTCCTTTTTAGTTATATATTAAATATCTGAACGCTACATTCTAAATCATAGTTTCTTTCTTTTGATTCTATATATTTAATGCCTTATTTTTCATAAAATTTTCTCCAAAAATTCACCGCAGGCTTATTACTTGATATTTGCTCAATTTTATATTTACCCTTGTATCTAACAAAATTCTAATTGCAGCATTACCTACTTCTTTCTTTCTAAAACTCTTTAATAGAAATAGCTCATGAACAACATAATCAATATCTTTTGGAACATATTTCCCAGTATTAAAAAGAACAAAACCTGCCACTTCCCCTTGATATGTTATAAAATAAGGAGTTAAATCCTCTGATTTAAAATACATTTCTAAACCATCATATTCAAATTTTCCATCTTCATTAATTTTTGAATCATCTGCAAACTCTGATAAATCATGTAAATATATACTCATCAAATTCTCCAGTTTTTCCTTTGATTCTATGTTTACTAGTTCTAATTTTATTTCATTTAAATTCATTTTATACCCCCTATTTTATAAAGTAATCTTAAATGAAACAATTCTGAATTTCATAATTCCATTTCCTTGTATATATTACAAAAATTTTATTTTACCTAATTATAACATATATCCTACCCTAGTGATATCTATGTGTAAGTAGTTTTATCCTTTTTTATCTAAAAATAGTTTAGTTTATTATTAAAAACTTTCATTCTAATTTTTTCATTAATTATTGGTTAAAATAACATCAACGATAAACTACATATTAGATTTTTAGTATAAAGGAGATATCATTATGGATTTTTTACAAGGTCAGGAAACACTTACTATCATGGAGTGGGCTTTGCGTGCTATTATTGCTTTTTTCTTTTTAGTTATTGTTGCAAAAGTCTTAGGACAACGTAGCATCTCCCAATTAAGACTCCTTGATTTTGTCATTGCTTTAGTAATTGGAAATATTATTGCTCATCCATTATCTGATGAAAACCTTGGGTTAAAGGGATCTGTCATTTCAACAATTGTATTAGTTGTCCTATATATTGCTGGAGTATTTTGTGTTCTAAAATTTCCATTTATAAAAATACTTATTAATCATAAACCAATCACAATTATCAAAGACGGAGAAATTATTTATAAAGGATTAAAAAAAGCAAGAATATCTCTTGATGTGTTATTAGAAGAATTACGTGAAGAAAAAGTAGAAGATATAAAAAAAGTAGCATTAGCGATTTGGGAAGCTGATGGAAAATTTTCTGTTTTTTTAGACCCAAAATATGAACCTATTACTCCTTCATTCTATCAAATGGAAACAGAAGCCTTTGATTTGCCTAGGACAATCATTAAGGATGGTAGAATTAATTACGAGGAGCTAAAGCAAACTAATAAAGATGAAGGTTGGGTTGTTTCCAAATTAAAAAAGTTATATCAAACTGATATAAAAAACGTTCTACTTGCCACCTTAGACAATAAAGATAACCTAAAAGTTTTTTTATATAAATAATTCCTAGAGGACTAAGCATATCCATTAATATTATAGATACGTTTAAGCCTCTTTTTATTTAAAAACCTCCCTATTATAGCACGTTTTAACTGACTTATATCTATTAACATCCATATTAATTTAATTTTTCCAACAAGCTATATACTAATAGTAGCTCATTGAAGTTACTCAATGTATCTCTTAACACTTCATATGGTACACTTATATAAATTTAAATTATTTTATATTTCTTTGTCTTTAATTTGATTTTGAAGTTTATTTGAAAACCCTGTTGCTATCCCCGTTATCAAACCACTAAATATGAAGAATACATTAGTAGGAATATCTATCAATATATACCTATAATTCCAATAATTATCTGCAATACAAAAGCAGAACATACTACTAAAAAAGGTTGCCATTTCTTGTCCATTTTTATTTTTGCACTAATTTTATCAGTTATGGCATATTCCTTATCAAAGTTATGGTAAACTATCATACTTAACATCAATGGTACTAATATAAATGATGATTTTATTAATGAATCTAACATGCCCTTCTCCCCTTTAAATATGGCTATTTAGATGTATAAATCTTAATGAAATATCTTCATTAAATTATACACGTAAAAATATAATATTTATTTTGCTAATACCATTGACTTATCTCACTATTAATACTATACTGAATAAGAAGCTTAAGGAAATCTCTTAAGAACTTAATATCGCGGGATGGAGCAGTTGGCAGCTCGTCGGGCTCATAACCCGAAGGTCGTAGGTTCAAGTCCTGCTCCCGCAACCATAAAAGATTCTATATTTAATATAGAATCTTTTTTATTTATGAATTATATTTAAGTCTAACTTCTCAATTTAAACTTAGTGGTATAAATGATATAATTGTAATGTTATGCATTGTAATTTAGTTTAAAAGTTAACTATGAGATTTTTAAGTGTTCATAATGCTAATTTTACAAAATGGAAATTGCGGTATTTTATCAGGGAATTTACTATTTTTATGGAGAGTGATATATTAATGAAATTTATAGATATAGAAAACTGGAAAAGAAAAGACCACTATAATTTTTTTAAGAGCTTTAATTACCCACATTTTAATATTTGCGGTAATGTAGATATTACAAAATTTTATAGTTATATTAAAGAAAATGAAATCCCATTTTTTATATCCTTTGTATATGTAGCTACAAAAGCAGCCAATGATATAAAAGAATTTAGATATAGGATAAGAGAAGATAAGGTAGTTGAGCATGAATATATAAACCCTGCTTTTACTGTAATGGTACAAGATGAAGTATTTAGTTTTTGTAGAGCAAAATTCATAAATGAGTTCAATGATTTTAAAATTAGTGCATCTGAAGAAATAGATAAAATAAAAAATAATATCATTATTAAAGATGAATCTGATTGTGATGATCTCTTATATATGACCAGTATTCCTTGGGTTTCATTTACTGGTGTAGCCCACCCAATTCAGATGAATCCTGTTGACAGTATTCCAAGAATAGCCTGGGGTAAATACTTTGAAGAAAATGGTAAAGTTAAGTTGCCACTGTCTGTTCAGGTACACCACGCCTTAGTTGATGGCTTACATGTAGGACAATATTTTAGTGTAATTCAAGAGATTTTAGATAATCCTTCAAAATATTTATAAAACATGTTAAAGGAGCTTTTCAAAAGCCCCTTTAATTTCCTTATTGTAAATTCCTATAATATTTAGGATATCTATTACTTTTATTCTTATTACAGATATTTATTGCCTTTTCCTTATTAAGTGGAAGTATCCCTTCTGATTGCTTAAATACTTCCCTATTTACTTTTTGAGCAAAGCATCCAATTTTAGGCTTGCCTATATGATTTTTCATTTCAATCCATAGTTTTTTTACAGATTCTTTTTTTACATTTCCAAAGTTCATAGGTACAAAATCACAGGGATATAATTCTCCCGAAGCACTTATATAGGAATGTTGATTTCCTGCTCCACAACCAAATTTTAATTCACTTTCTGTATAAGCAAAGGTACTTATCTTAGGTAAATCACTTCTTTTATTTGCCTTATGTTGCAATTTTATAAGCTTTTCTCTATCACTTTCACTATACATTACACTACTTAATTGTTTTTCTGTTAAAAGATTGCCACTTAGGATAGGTTCAAGTATCTTAACTTCATGGGCCCCATTATCCTTAGCAAATTTAAATAACTTAAATAACTCTTCCTCATCAAGATTTTCTTTCAATATAACGGTTTGTGCCATTACATATAACCCTGCTTTATTTGCATTTCTAAGAGCTTCAATAGCATAATCAAAGGCATTTTCATTATTTCTATTTTTATTGTGTACATCTTTTTCATAAGAATCTAAACTTATTCCAATGCCAAATAGACCACTATCCTTTAACTTTTTTGCTTTTTCATAGCTTAGATTAAAACCACTGGTAAATAAAATAGATGTACTTCTATTATCTATACTTCTTACTATATCAAATATATCTTCACGTGCCATGGGCTCTCCTCCTGTAATTCCAATAATAGGAGTGCACATTTCTTGAAGCTCCTGTATAACCTTAATCCATTGTTCCTTTGTTAACTCTTCTCCTAATTGTCTACTTTTTGCACTACAATAAACACAATTATTAGGACATTTATGTGTTATACATAAATACATAGAAATAGGTGCAGTTCTCTCTGCATAGATTTGCTTTGTAAATATGTTTTTAGACCCATCAACTGCTAGTACATTTTGTACAAAGGACTTAGATGGAAAGGGTGGTAAAAATGTACTCAGTATATACTTGTCCTCATGCTTCACTAGTTTTTCACCCTTTATAAAACTTCTCATCATTTTTATATATTTTAATAGATTAAACTGCTTATCTTCCCTTAGAATATTGTAAATGTCAAATATATTCCTTATAACATTTTTATCAATAGCCATTTGAGACATGATTTTTAAATTATTTATGCTCATCCATTTCTATTCCTTTCTAAATACCCCATAGGCAAATTTATGATTTATTTCATAATCTTCATTTTTATATTTCTCTTTCTTTATTTTTTCCACTATAAGAGGTTCAACTTCATTATAATCATTAAAGATCTTCTTAGTGCCTGCCAATGCACCAGTTATATTTAACCACTCCATAAGTTCCTCTGGCTCCTTAAATCTAAAAAACACTTCACCTTCATCTACTTCTAAAACCTTAAAATTGTACTGCCTGCACCATTTAACTAAGCCTTTCTTCCCCTTTGGTAAATTTAATCTTATATCCATAGGTTTAATTACTTCCTTTTCCTTCTCTCTCATTACTTCTAGAAATATTTCTTCTATCTTATCTAAAGTTCCATGAACATTTGTAATTATAGCTAATATACCCTGGGGTTTTAAAGCATTATTAAAGAGCTTAAATAATTCATGATGATTGAAATAAGAAAGTGCCCAACCAAAAAATATCACATCAAATTTTTCATTAGATTTTTTCAAAAATTCAATACCATCACTATTAATAATAGTAACCTTATCCTTATTAACAGCGTTTAACTTCTCAAGCATTTTACTTGATTGGTCTACAGCTGTGATTTTATATTTTTCAGATTTATCTAAAAGACCCTTAGTTATATATCCTGTTCCACAAGCAAAATCTAGTATTTTCAATTCCTTATTTGGATCTATATACTTTGAATGAATAATATTATCAGAATGTGTTCCCATTTCTTCGAGCCAATGATTATAGGTATCAGAAACTTTATCATACTCTGCTCTATAATCTTCTTTGCTTACAACTTCTTTTTTAAAGAGTTTATAGCCAACCTTTAAGTAAAATACCATTTTATTTATCATATTTTCTCACCTACAAATATAAAATAATAGCCCTTATCATAAACTTTACTTATATGAAAATGTTCTTCAAGCAAAACCTTAATTTCATCTTTAGTTCTAAAAAACAATCTTCCAAAGAGAATAAATTCAAATAATCTTAACAACCTGGTTCTTATATGATTTTTATGGAAATCCATAATAACTATTTTTCCACTATCCTTTAGTATCCTACTTATTTCAGCAATGAGCTCCTCTTGTTCTTTGATATGATGAAAAACATCACTCATTATAACTGTATCTATAGAACCGCTGTGAAATGGCGTACTTAAAGCATTACCTTTTATAACTTTAACATTACCTCTTTCCTCTACTCTTGAAAGCATCTTCTCACTTTCATCAAGGACATATACAGTGTTACAGCTATTACAAATATGATTAGCCAAAAAGCCAGTGCCTCCCCCTATATCTACAACCACTTCATCCTCATTAATACCGGCTGCATCTTCTATATCTTTAATCTTATATAAGTTAAAAGTAGCCATAAACTTATCATAATATTTATAAACCTTATCAAAATCCTTAGTATTTCCCATAGACACCCTGCCCTTCAGCATGAAAAATATTTACTAAATATATTATAACATTCTTACACCAGCTATTACACAACAATTAACTTATAAGGTAATCAAAACCTTTTATTAAAACTCTGTTTAAAAAACATATCATAATGCACAAATTCAATATAATAAAACTTAGTTATCACTTAGTAGTATAAATACTTTTTAGTTGACAATATTATAGTAAACAACATTTTTAACTTTAAAGTTGATACTTTGAAAGGAGAATACCATGGGAAATCAAAACAACAATGAAAATAACCAGATAAAAAATGCAAAAGAGAAACAACTAGATGAATTTAAAGTGGATAACCAAGGAAAAAATCTTACTACAAATCAAGGTCTTACAATGTCACAGGATGAGTTTTCATTAAAGGCTGGGGATAGAGGGCCAACTTTAATGGAAGATTTCCATTTCAGAGAAAAAATTACTCATTTTGACCATGAAAGGATTCCAGAAAGAGTTGTCCATGCACGAGGTACTGGAGCACACGGAGAATTTCAATTATATGAATCAATGAAGGAATATACTAAAGCAGGATTTTTACAAGATCCTTCTATAAAAACTCCTATATTTGTAAGATTCTCTACAGTAGCTGGATTTAGAGGCTCTGCAGATACAGTTAGAGATATAAGAGGTTTTGCAGTAAAGTTTTATACTCAAGAAGGCAATTATGATATAGTTGCAAATAATATTCCTGTTTTCTTTATTCAAGATGCAATTAAATTCCCTGATTTTGTTCATGCAGTGAAACCTGAGCCAGATACGGAAGTTCCTCAAGCCTCTAGTGCTCACGATACCTTTTGGGACTTTGTTGCAAATAATCAGGAATCTGCTCATACTGTTATGTGGGCTATGTCCGATAGAGCAATTCCGAAAAGTTACCGTATGATGGAAGGCTTTGGCATACATACCTTTAGATTTATTAATGAAAGTGGTAAATCTACTTTCTTTAAAGTGCATTTTAAACCTGCCCTTGGAGTCCATTCTTTAGTTTGGGATGAAACTCAAAAAATAGCTGGAAAGGATCCAGATTTCAATAGAAAGGACTTGCAAGAAGCTATCAATACAGGCAATTATCCGGAATATGAAGTAGGTGTACAATTATTGCCAGAAGATAAAGAATTCAGTTTAGATTTTGACATACTGGATCCTACAAAAATTTGGCCAGAAGAGGATATTCCAGTAAAGATTATAGGGAAAATAACCTTAAATAAAAATGTAGATAATTTCTTTGCAGAAGTTGAACAAGTGGCATTTCACCCCGGTCATTTAGTTCCAGGAATTGATTTTACAAATGATCCACTACTCCAAGGTAGGTTATTCTCATATACAGATACTCAACTTACAAGACTAGGTGGACCTAACTTCCATGAGATTCCTATAAACAGACCTGTAGTCACCGTCCATAATAATCAAAGAGATGGACATTCAAGGCAGACAATAAATACTACTAATGTGAGCTACCATAATAATTCATTATCTAACAACACTCCTAAAACCCTAGGTGAAGACCAAGGTGGTTTTGCTAATTACCAAGAAAAGGTAGAAGGAAATATAGTTCGCTCACGAAGTAAAAGTTTTGAAGATCATTTTTCTCAAGCAGCAATGTTTTATAATAGCATGAGTGATGTGGAGAAAAAGCATATCATTGATGCATTTAAATTTGAACTTTCTAAGGTAAACAATAAAGATATTAGGCAACAAATAATTGATATGTTTGGTAATGTAAATATTAACATGATGACTCAAGTAGCACAATATCTCGGAGCTAACCTTCCTAAAGGTGAAGCATCAAAATATAACAAAGTATCACCAGCACTGAGTCAAGAAAATACTATTAAAAAATCGGATACATTAAAAGTTGGAATAATATTATCAGAAGGATATAATTCAGATGAATTTAACACAATGATAAAAGCTTTAAACGCAGCAAAAACTATGCCAGAAATAATAGGTTGTAACTTAAGCCCAATAAAGGGTTCTGATGGCACAAGTCAGCTACCTAAACATTCCTTGCTATCTGCAGACCCCGTACTGTTTGATGCTATCTGCGTTCTTGGCTCAGGCAATGTTGACCCTGACTTCAAAATGCGCACTAAGATGTTTATCGAAGAAACCTATAAGCATTTCAAGCCAATTTTAGTTTCACAATCAATGACTATGCTATTAAAGCCAGAGATGAAAGATCAACCTGGAGTTACAGTTGGGGATTCTAAGGATAAGTTTACAAATAAATTCATAACTGATATTTCAGCTCATAGACATTGGGATAGAAATATTACTATATAATAGATATTTTATTAAACTTGCAGCAACAGCATTCCATATGTGTTTTGATATTTCTAATTATATAACAACATTTGACTATGTTTAGCCAAATTTTCATCTAAAAAAAGATGCAGTTTAGAATTACTGCATCCTTTTATTTATTTAGGCATCAATTATTAAAGATCGTTGTATATCTCCATATTATCTATACATTCTTGAACAAGTCTATCTATATCCAGTATACTTTCAGAATTTCTTATTAAGTCCACTCTAGGTTTTATTTTTGGATGCTTTGGTACAAATATTGTACAGCAGTCTTCATAAGGAAGTATAGATGTTTCATAGGTTCCAATATCTCTAGATATATCCATGATATCTATTTTATCCATGGCGATAAGAGGTCTAAACACTGGCCTATCTGCCACGTCATTGCTGACCATTAGTCCCTCCATAGTTTGACTTGCTACCTGGCCTATACTTTCCCCGGTGGTTACAGAGTTTATATTATATTTTTCCGCTACAGCACAGGCAACTCTCATCATAAATTTTCTCATTATTATAGTAAGCTCATTCTCAGGGCATTTTTCTATTATATCCATTTGAATATCAGTGAAAGGTGCCACGTAAAGATTGATTTTCCCAGTGTAGCCCTTTAGTAATCTTGCCAAGTCCTTTACCTTTTCTTTAGCTCTTTCACTAGTGTAAGGATGGCTGTGGAAATAAATAGCGTTTAATTCTACCCCACGTCTTGCCATCAAATATCCAGCAACAGGAGAATCTATACCACCAGAAAGCATAAGCATAGTACTACCATTTGTGCCGTAAGGCATTCCTCCAACAGCTTTTACCCTTTTAGAATATACATATGCCCTTTTTCTTACTTCCACATTTATTATTCTTTGTGGTTTATGAACATCTACCCTTAATCCTTCTACAGCATTTAATACTACAGCGCCAATTTCACGACTCATCTCCATAGAATTTAGAGGGAAGGCTTTGTTTGCTCGATTACTTTCAACCTTAAAGGTAGTTTCTCCAAAATCCCCAGCTTCCACAACCGCTTGAGCACTGATAGCTTCCATGGTAGGTTCTACTTCAGTAACTAAACAAACTTCAGAAACGCCAAAAACCCTTTTTACTTTTGACATTACCTCCTCCAAATCTTCACTATAGAGGAACCACCTTCCTTGATCGCTTATAAATTCATAGCTACATCCCTTAAGTACTGAATCTATATTCTTCATGAGCTTTTTTTCAAAGATTCTTCTATTTAATCCCTTTAAAAAAATTTCCGATGCATATTTAATAAGTAATAGTTTTCTCATATTATTTTCTCCTTAAAAATTTCAAACTTTTTTCTAGTACTTCTATAGTGTAATCTACTTCTTCTTTTGTATTAAACTCATTAAAGCTAAACCTTATGGTTCCCTTTGTTTCCTGAGTATTAAGGCCTATAGCTTTAAGCACATGGCTATCTCCTTGTTTCTTTGCGGAACAGGCAGAACCAGTAGATACATATATTCCCTTTTCCTCTAAAAGATGTAGTAGTACTTCGCCTCTTATACCTTTAAATGAAACACTTAAAATATAAGGACTGAAGCAATCCTCACAAGGACTGTTTATCACTATATCTTTTATATCTCTAAGTCTTTCTATAAAATATTCTTTAAGCTCACTTACCTTTGAATAATTAAGTTGAACATTATTATATATAATATCTGAAGCCTTTACAAAGCCTATAATACCTGGTAAATTTTCTGTGCCTGATCTAAAGTTTCTCTCCTGTCCACCACCGCTTATTAAAGCCTTAGGATTAAATCCTTTTTTTATGTAAGAAAAACCAACTCCTCTAGGACCATGAATTTTATGTCCACTGACGGATAACAAATCTATTTGAGCTCTTTTTACATCTATTTTAAACTTTCCATAGCTTTGGACCGCATCTACATGGAACTTAACTCTAGGACTTTTTCCTTTTATTAATGTCCCTATAGCTTCTATATCCTGTACAACTCCCAGCTCATTATTAACATGGATTATGCTCACTAATCTAGTGTCACTATTTATGCTGTTTTTTAATTCTTCTAGAGATATACGACCCTTATTATCAACCTTTAAATAAGTAACCTTAGTCCCTGCTGCCTCCAAATCCCTGAAGGTATTAAGTACGCTAGGATGTTCAATTTCACTAGTTATTATGTGCGCACCTACCCCAGTAAAACCTTTTACTAAAAAATTATTGCTTTCACTTCCACCAGAAGTAAATATTATTTCATCCTTGGTACAATTGATAGTCTTAGCTATTTTATCTCTTGATTCATTAAGAGCTATTTCTGCCTTAAGGCCTAAACCATGAGCGGATGAAGGATTTCCAAAATTATTTTTCATTGTATGTACCACAGCATCTATTACCTCATCATAAGGCTCAGTGGTGGCACTATTATCAAAATACACTTGCATAAAACCACTCCTAATCTATTATTCTACTTATTATATCAAATAATTCCTCCACCGCAACAAACTTTTGAAAAAAGTGTGATAAAGCATTAATATTGGCACATTAAATAGTTAGAGAAAAGACTACCATAATTTTTTAAAGCAAAAAACTGTAATAAGATTACATCTTATTACAGTCTGAAAATAATGTGTATTTTCATAATAGATAGTTTAGATATCTCTCCTATTGAAAAATATTTCTCCATAATAGACCTCTTTGTAATGACAACCATATGAGTTATAACTTACATACATGCCATCGTTATATTATAATTTCGAAATCCAAATTTCAGCATCTGCAATATTCTTAAATGTTCTGAAATGATTTCCTTTGTTAGCTTCCATAATCATTTCTTTAAATCGCTCATTAAGCTTTTCTTCATCTTCAATAATAACAGCGACTTTTACATTGTAGTTTATAAATTTTTGCAATGCCATGCCTGCGAGTCCAGTTTTAAGATTAAAGAAGTCTTCAGATAATACATTAGAATGCAGTATTATTGTATAAATGTCATTTTCCATACATTTAGATATGTAATCTAGCACATCTTGCTCTGAAGAAAGTTTCCTCAAATCAGAAATAAATTCAATATATTTATTGTTATTTTTGTTTACTACTCTGTAATTCAAAGTATTCACTCTCCTTATAAATTGGTTTGTTCCACAAGCATAGAAATTGAACTTAGCATACCTTCAATAAAGCTTACATTTCCCCATAACAAAACCCTTAGTCTGTTTACTTTTTCATCATATTTCATATTAATTGTTGATTTTTCCATTCCGGAATCTTTACAATTCATTAGTGCTATAAGAGTATTTGATATTCTAAAATATTCTTCTTTATCTACATCATTAATATCCACAACAGTAGATACATTTACCTTTTGCTTTATAGTATCTTTCACTTCTCCATTAGTAACAAAATCAATATTTGACTCTTCACTAATCTTTTTATTATTAATACTAACATTATTTTTTTCCATAAAAACACTTAAATCATGACCTGAAATTCTCCATTGCTTTCCAACTTTATTTGCTCCAAGCTTCCCTTCTGTTATAAATTTTCTTATAGTTTTGTGATGCATACCTAATATTTCTGCGATTTTATCTATTGTATAAAATTGATTTTCCATAAAAATCTACCCTTTCAAAATTAGTTTATGATTAAATTATAATAGTTCTCTTTGCACTTGTAAAGTATTTTGTTGTATTTTGTTTAACTTTATTGTATTTTGTTTCTATTTGTTCAGCTTTTTATTTTATTTACATATTGTAAAATACCTATTTACTTATAAAATTTTTAACTTTTGATGACTCTATCAACTATTTGAGCACAAAACAAAAACTCTTAGCATTACTTCGGAGGATTTTATTAATGTATTATATCAACTATTATTTTGAAATTGGCAACTATTTTTTTCTATATTCATAGGGTGAAATACCATAAAAAGTTACAAATGCACGTGAAAAATATTTCTGGGATGAATAATCTAGGTACTTTGAGATTGTGGCAATAGGTTTAAGAATAGTAGCCATCAGTTTAGTAAACTGATGGCTATCATAATAGTGAAATATTTGTTATTTATATAAAATATGAGCTGTCATTAAATAGTTGAATTTATATCCAACCCATTCACTAACATTAATTGCATGTTTGTTTGCAGGATGATGACATACAATCACCCTGTCAAAATTAACAGTCTCGAATAATCTCTTATACATAGATGCATAAAGCCATTTTCCTAAATTCCTTCCCCTATAGGATCTTTTAACTCCAATCATAAATTGGTAAGGAAAACCAGGGTCGTTATTATTGACAGATACATTTGATTTAGCAATCATTTCATTATTTGAGTTAAAAATCATATAACAATTATGAGTTATATTTCTTTTCTTATTAGACTCATTAATTTGCCTTTGTTTTTCAGGATTTATAATAAACTGTACATACCCCTCTTCCATAACATCCGGCATATCTTTCATAGTTTCTGTAAACAAATCACAATATTGTTTGATATAGCTCTCTGAGATGATATCAGTATATTTAATAGAAAGATCTGAATTTTTTGCTTCCAATTCTTTCATGAATTTATTAAGCATGTCTATATCAATGTCTTCTCTTTTTAAAGTGTAATAATTAGCCCTTAAGCTTACCTTATTATTGTATTGATTCATTAATTCATTTAATTCATAATTATATGTAACCACTACAATTTCACCATGTTGAGCTAGTTTCTCTTGAACCAATTGATTTATAGCCGTAATCATAAGTTCATCAATTGATAAATCGCATAAAGTGATGTTTAATTTATATTGTTCATTTCCATTACAGTCAGCAGCCTTACCAAAATTAATCATTCCACAAATTAAAGAATTCTTTTCAAGTACAAATAGCTCATTATCACTTCCATTAAAAGACGATAAATATAGAGCTTTATAGTCATCATTACTTTTATATGGGTCTAAAAAATTATATTTTTTTGTTATATTCTTATTGATTAAATATAAGTTTTCAACTTCATCTGCTGTCAAATTATTGGAGTCAATTTTATAAATTTTATACATCATCTCTACACCTCCACATTTTTAATTTTTACCAATATATAACATTTTAGCATACTTATTTGAGGTAAACAATACATTTTGTAGATCAAATTTACTATACACTTACTTTAAAATAATTTTACTAATATAAATAGAAGTTAACATCTCTCAGCAAAAAGTACCACCACCTATAAATAACTATTTAAGCCATTACAGGTGGTGGATGTGATGTTATATTTATTATTTACTTATTGCTTTAAACGCTTCTGTTTGTGATTTTATTCCTTTTTCCGCTGCAAATCTTTCAATACTTGAAGCACCAAAGAAACCGTCAATTCCTTCTGTTTTTTCTATTACATATGCAGCATCTTCTGGCTCCGCAATAGGTCCTCCATGACAGATTACCATAACATCAGGATTAACTTCTCTTCCAGCTTTAATAATAGCTTCAATTCTCTCTACACAGTCATTAAGTGTAAGTGCTGTTTGTGCTCCTATTGTACCTTTTGTAGTTAATCCCATGTGTGCAACTAATATATCAGCACCAGCTTCTGCCATTGCTCTTGCTTGGTCAGGGTCAAATACATAAGGAGTTGTAAGCATATCCAGTTCATGCGCTTTTCTTATCATTTCAACTTCTAAATCATAACCCATTCCAGTCTCTTCTAGGTTCTGTCTAAATACACCATCAATTAATCCTACTGTAGGAAAGTTTTGAACCCCTGCAAAACCTTGTGCTTTTAATTGCTTAAGAAAAATATCCATTACTCTGAATGGGTCAGTTCCACAAACACCAGCAAGAACTGGAGTATTTTTTACAACTGGAAGTACTTCTGCTCCCATTTCAACTACAATCTGGTTAGCATCTCCATAGGATAGTAATCCTGCAAGAGAACCTCTTCCTGCCATTCTGTATCTGCCTGAATTATAAACTATAAGCATATCTGCTCCACCAGCTTCACTGAATTTAGCCGTAATACCTGTACCAGCTCCTACACCTAATAATGTTTGCCCATTTTTAACCTGTTCTTTGAACTTTGTCATAATTTCGTTTCTTGTCATTGTATTCATCAATAAAGCCTCCTTCTATTATTTAAATTTATTATTCACTATTTTTTCATCATATCTATTAATTTTTGTGCTGCTGCTTCTGCAAACTCTACTTCGTTAATAGCGCAATTAATTTCTACTACTTCTACAACATTTCTGTTTACACCATTTTTTAATATATTAAATAATACTTCATCCTCTTCTGGACCGTAAAAAGGCTGACCTTCTACATCAATAGCAGATACTCCTTTTAGAGGTATGAATAAAGCTGTTTTTCCTTTAGCTAGATTTATTTTTTCAACCAGTCTCATACCAATCGCTTCATTTTCCTCTTTGTTTGTTCTCATAAGCGTTACTGAAGGATTATGTTTATATAAGTTACGTGTTATAAACTTCTCCGGAACTGTTTCATATGGTCCAAAATTACACATATCAATGGCACCTACTGATACAACCTGTGGTATTTGATTTTTACCTGCTGCCTCTAAACGATGAGGTCCTGCATTTAAACCACCACCGATAACTTCATCTGCCCATTCTGTGGTAGTAAGGTCTAATACACCTTCAATAAAGCCTCCATGGATAAGTGCTTCCATTGAACGTCCACCTACACCTGTTGCATGAAATACAAGAACTTCATAACCTCTCTTTTCAAGGTATTCCCTTGCAGCTGTTATACATGGAGTTGTTACGCCGAACATAGTTGCAGCAACTAATGGCTTTTTCTCCACGACTTTTGTATTTTCAAACTTAAGCATACCTGCAATTGCAAATACTGCATTTGTAAAAATCTTTGTTGAAATCGAGTTAAGACCTGCAACATCCACCACAGAAGGCATCATAATAATATCGCTGGTACCTACATAAGGTTCAGTATTGCCTGAAGCAACCGTTGAAACCATAACCTTTGGCACACCTATAGGCAGTGCCCTCATAGCTGGAGTTACCAATGAAGTTCCTCCAGTTCCACCAAAGGATATAATACCATCAAACTTACCCTGTTTATATAATTCAGGTAATAACTTCTCCATGCCTTTTGATAATACTTCTGTTGCTAATGCCCTATCTTTTTTGGAAACTAGAGTTTCTATGTCTGAGCCTGCTGCCTTTGCAACTTCATTGTTTGATACATCTGGTTCAAAAGCTGGCTCAAATACACCGGTATGAATGGTAAAAGTACATAAACCCAAACCTTCAATTAGTTCTTTTACGTATAAATATTCAGTGCCTTTAGTGTCAAATGTTCCTGCAATAGCGATTGTCTTCATTTCTTTAATCTCCCTACATAAATTTTCTTTTATCTAGTCTGTACAATATTAGATAAATGACTAAGATAATCGTCTTATAAAACGTATGATATTTATAAGTTAATCATACGTTTTTCATCTCTTTATGTAAACGTTGCTATGTACTATATTTTTGTGTTTATGTCATATTTCTAAATTTATATTGTTTTGGCGAACAACCCTTATACTTTTTAAACATTTTGCTAAACTGCACATAATCTTTATAACCAACTAATGGTGCTAAGTCTGACAATTGGATATTCTCTTTATTTATAATTTCTGCTGCTTTATTTACACGAAATTTAACTAGATACTCTGGAAAACTACAACCAACTTCTTTTTTAAATAAACTGCTTAAGTAACCCCTTGATACATGAGCTACTTTGGCTAAGTCTAGAAATGAAACATCATTCATATAATTTTTGGCAACGTACTCCTTTACAAATTCAACATAATTATAGTGCTTTTTAACTCCATCTAACATTTTAATTATTAAATCATCTTCATCTAACTGAGTTGAAACTTTAAAAGCTTTTGTTATGTTTGTAATAGACTTTTCCGATGGAATTCTTTCAAATGTTGATCCACCTATATATCCCATTAAATCTTCAATATTACTATACATGTACTGAATATCGATTGGTGTTTTTACAGGTCCACCATATATTAATTTAATTACCTCTGGTTTTAACTCATTACATCTATTAAATATCTTCTCTGCTTTAACCTTTGCAGCTTCCAGTGAGAAGACTTTTTTTGCTCCTAACAATCCTCCTCCTGTTAGACCTAAATGTACGCAAATGACATCAGCACCTGCAATAATCATCTGCTCCGCCTGTATTTCATTAAATACAAAGGCAACTGTAAACATGTCTTTTTCATGGGCTATTCTTATTGCTTCTACTTCAATTAAATAGTTACATCCTTCTTCTTCAAGAGCTTCACCGAACTGACTGTCTATAAGTCCAACTGTAGGATAGTTATTAATACCTGAAAATCCCATATTCTTTATTTTATCTATGTAACTTTCCATATTCTTTAGAGGGTCCGTTGCATTGAGTCCAAATATAATAGGCATATCTTTTACCAACGGTATTATCTCTTTTGAAGCAAAGTCCATTACCATATCATTGCTATTGCAAAATGGTAAATAACCTGCCAATGAACTTCTCCCCATTTGCCGAAATCTACCCGAATTTAGCATTAAAATAAAATCAGCTCCACCCTTTTCAGCATATTTTGCCGTCATTCCTGTACCTGTTGCTACACCAATAATATGATTTCCATTCTTTATTTGTATATTAATATTCTCTAATAACTTTTTTCTTTTCATACTTTCGAACCTCTTATTTTTTCATCATTTATAATTTTCAATAGTCAGATACTTAATATTATATAAATATAACATTCTAAACATGATATACCAAATCATTATGTTTTACTATCTTCAATTATCTATTGATATTTAAATCTATTTCTTATTCCTTAAGAGCTACTCCCCTCTTATATTTTAGCACGAATTATTCATCAAATTTATCTTTTTATATCTTTGAATAATTCAGGTTTAATAAAGATCATGTATTTTAATGAATCTAAGATAAATTTGCTCTACTTATGATAAGATATTTGTACATAAAAAAGCCTTAGCCACTTTCTAAAATGTAACATATGAAATAGATACTTTAAAAAGACTATTCATATAGGTTCTTTTTTGTGCACAATAAAAAACAGAAAGGTTGTGAATACCATGAGTAAAAATTTACTCTCGAAAGAAGAAATTCTAAATTTATCTAATAATAAGTATGTAAAAAAGTTAGTGAAAAAGGATTTACATACACAGATGAATTTAAAACTTTATTTATTGCTGAACGTAGTGTTGGAAAATTACCAATTAATATTTTCCATGATGCAGGATTTTACGTGGAAATACTTGGTAATCACAGAATTTGGTGTGACAGTAAAAGGTGGAGTAATGCTTATAATAAAGCAGAGGAACTAGGGCTTAGGGATACTAGAAAATTTAATAGTGGGCGTCAACTACTAATGAACTGACTTTAGAAGAAATAATAGGAAAAAATGAGGCAGAAATTGCATATTGGAAAGCTGAGGCAGAGCTGTTCAAAAAAATCGAGCTTTAAAAAGGCAGGTGGAAAACGGTAAGTTAATAGCATACTCAATTTTGTGATTATTTATAATCCTACAACTAGGTAGCAATTAAGAAATATGATATCTTACTTATGTAAATTAATTAAAGTATCAAAATCTGGTTATTATAATTATTTAAATTCAGAAAATCAACGCAATAACCATGAACAAAGAGCTATACAATTAAAAGATATAATTCTTAAAGCATTTAATCATAAAGGATATAAGAAAGGTTCTCGTTCTATTAAGATAGTATTAGAACAAGAATTTAATATGGCTATAAACTGAAAGTATATACAAAGAATTATGCAAAAATATAATATCAAATATCCAATAAGAAAAGCAACTCCTTACCGTAGGATTATGAAGGCGAACAAAGAACATACATTAGTTCCTAATCTGCTAAATAGAGAATTTAATCAAGATGTTGTAGGCAAAGTGCTATTGACTGATATTACTTATATACCATACGGCACTTCTCATATGGATTATTTGTCGACGACTAAAGATGGCTTCTACAAATGAAATCTTTGCATATACTATTACTAAAAATCTTAAATTAGATATTGTTATGGACACAATTGAAAAATTAATGCAGAACAATAGTAATTCATTGTATTCAGAAGCATTTGTTCACTCAGATTAAGAGGTTCATTATACTAGTCATCGTTTTCAAAAACTTCTAAAAAAATATAAATTAAGCAAATCCATGTCAATGCGTGGTATCTGTTGATATAATGCTCCACAGGAGTCTTTCTTTGGTCATATGAAAGAAGAAATTGACTATAAAGGATGTGATACATTTGAATAGTTGCAAAGTATGATAAATAAATATATGCATTACTATAATAATTTCAGATATCAATAGGAATTAAAAAAGCTGACTCCTATCCAATATAGAAATCAGCCTTTAGTTGCATAGTCTTTTTCAAAGTATCCTTGATGTAGGGACCATTTTACCTTCTTTTAAAAATATATTATGTTTTAAATCGTATAGAGCGGTTTGTGTTTTTATAATCTTTTCATGTGTTAAAGCAATTTTGACGGCAGTGTTTTTGTGACTGCTTTTCTCTTTATAATCTTGTAGTACCCAGGTTTATCTTGAGCCTCTTCAAAGCTTTCAATCCATTCCTTATTTTTAAATGCAGTTAGTAATTTTTCACTTACGCTTGTAATCTCATATTTAGTTCTACTTCGAGGCACAAAAATCTTTGCATAATCATCTAACCCAAGAAGATACATATATTCTTTACACTTACTTATACTTAAATTAGGTATAAATGATATGAATAGATTGATTTTGTGTTCATTTACTAAATCATTGGAAGAAATCAAATCTTTTGTTAGCTTATCTGATATATTTTTAGAGTTTGAAGTCACAATATCTAATTTTTGTATTGCTAAGTTATATATGACTTGTTGAATTGAACTGTCCCATTTCTCGTATGTCGCAAATAAGTTTGGAAGATCATTAACATCAAGGTTATTACATAAAATATGCTCATTTACAACTACCGAATACTTATCTTTATTTATAGATATCGGTACTTTTGTAAAAGTAAGTAATTTTAGTTTGATTTCATCTACAATATCCCAAAGAAGTATTAGAGTCAGCTCCTCGAAACTAAACAAGTCATTGGTATGAATTTTTGTATACTCTTGTATGTTGTTTTCAATAAAATACATAACTTGATCGGGATAATTCCCTCTTATGTATTGTAAATTTTGCGGAGTCATATGGAGAATATTTTTATCAACAAGAATACGCAGCTTTTCATCAGAAATATTAGGAACATTGAAATTTTCGTAATAAAAATCAAGCGTGCATACAATTTCTTTGTATTTCTGATTTGTCAATTCGTCACATATGATAGTTTCATCAAATAATAGTTCGGATCTTTCATCTTCCAAAGTAATTTTTCCTGTTGTAAAATCTAATTTTCTTTCACCACTATTTATGAACTGAATCAATGTAGAGTTATATTTTTTCAAATTGAAATAAACGATAATATTCTCTTCTGAGTATTTAACCAAACGTCGTTCTAATAAACTATCCCACAACGTCGTATCTTCTACCTTAGAAAGTAATGTAATCGGAGTTTGCAATAATTTAATATAGTTTATTTTTTGCTCGGTAGATATCTCCTCATCATTTAAAACTGATAATACAGCATTTTCATCATCACTAATGCTACTGCCACTATTTGATAATATAATTTCTATATATGCGGAAATATTTTTTTTAACATATAGAGACAATGAAGAATCTGGCTTCATAAGTATCAATGTGTAGTTTCTATGCTGAATATCACTTTCACTTTCAATTCTATAGACAACCCTAAGCATAAGTGCTAAATTATCAAAATTAAGTTCATACAAAGAGTTTTCATATACTGCTTCGAACAGCTCTTTGTTGGCACAATCATACTCTATTTGAATAAATGATACACCTAATAATTCAAACCCATGAATTAATTTTAGTATATCAGGATTTTCTATCGTAAGATAATCAGGGCAATTGGCGATATAACCACTTAGCTTATTGTCTGTATTTACAGACTGTAAACTATTATCATCGGAATAATATATTGTACAAATTGAATAATGACGTATCTGCTCTTCTGTTAAAGCCTCTATCGTCACCATATGTGAAAACAATTCAGGCCATCGCAAATTAAGATGCCTTACATAAGCAGGCAACTCTTTTTCTGTATCGAAATATGCACCTATGAATTTCAGATTTTTTATTTCTTTGAGTTGAAGTAAAATCCTATCAAGATTATCAATACATCTTGGTGTTTTTAGTAGGTACTCAAGCAAATCAAAATTAAGTACTTCTTCTTGATCAAAATCAACAATTCTAAGTCGGTCTACAACTAATTTGGGATTCTTCAATCTATATGTGTATTCTTTTGATTTTTCATCGGTTATACTACGTAAAAAAGTTTTATCTATACGACTCAAACTATTCTCATAGAAATAGGTCATATAGTCATTATAGGTTTCATCAATATACCCATTACGTATAAGATATTTTAACAACGAAAAGTACTCACTACCCTTAACCTCATTAAAATCTGTTTTGGCCCCAATTTCATTAGTTACCGTCACTTTAAAAACACTATCAATGTTTTTACGAGTTATTAAATCTTTTAGTTGTTTATTTTTTGTTAATACTATCTTATCTCTAAGTTGTGTAGCTTCATTTTCTAAAGCAGGGATTAGATTATTTGCTCTATTTTGTATAGCTTGTATACGGGTTGCTTTTTCACAATCGTGTTCTTTTCGCTTTTCTTCTTGCAGCTGATAATTATAGCGATTTGAATTATAAAAACGTGACCACTTTTCTTTATAGACATCCTCCAATTCTTCAATAGAAACTAGATGCTCTTCTTTAGCAGATTTAATCTCAAGGTTTTTCTCTTCCAATACTTGCTTATATTTGTTGATTTCTGACTCTGTCAATTCTTCTTTTTTATCAAAAAGCGTAAAAACTAATCCTTTATTAAGTTGTAATTCACTAAAATCTTTCGGAAATAGATTTTTATATACAATTAAAGCAAGCATTTTGTTACAATCAAGTTCGGTTGTATTTAATCGATTATAGTAAATAATAAATTCATTATATATATTTTTCAAAATCCGCATATCATCTACATATAAAGAAAGTCCCTGTAAAAAACTTTCTTCAAATTTATCAAAAATACCACCTTCCTTAAAGTGGCCTATAAATTGGTCATATGAGTTTGAACTATCCACAACAGGAACAACGGGCATAATAAAATCAAAAAATTTTGTGCGGTCTTTTGATACAAAAATATCATCACGTAGTAGATAGAAAAATCGCAGAGTTTTATTATTCTCCTTGTAGGGTAGAATTTTTGCTAAGAGCCTTACTTTTCTAAATATCTCAAAAATTTTAATAGGCTTTTTATTTTCTTTTTTCAGCTGAATATTGGTTAAGATATTTATTTCTCTAAGTCTTTCAAAAATTCTATTGGCATTAAATCGATCAATATCTTCAAAAACAATAACATCTGCACTTGCATTTTCGAAAAGGTATAGCACCTCATTGAGGTATTTATCGAAGTAAGATTCGTCGCTATCTTCAAAGATTTCGATCTCATTTCCTTGTACATTAAACTTTCTAAATACATTCTTGTTCTTTTGTATTTTAACAAGTTCAAATATGAATTCATTTAATAAAATAATGCATACTAATCCACTTACCAGAAGTGAATATCTACTTGTTGAAAGATTTAAAATTGATTGAATCCAGTTACGTGGTAAAGAAGATACAAAATCGCTCCAAACTTTAAATTGCCATATATGCATAATTGAAAGAACCAGCATCATTATAACTAAAGTGTTTTTTATAATATAACTAGTTTTTATTTTTTTCTTAACCCTAAAATTCGTTTGTGGTATTTTGCTTGCTGATATCTGATGTATTAATTGATTTAATATTTTCCCCTCTAAAACAGATTCTTTTACTTCTTCATTTTCTTCTTTATCATGTGTTTTAAAGTGGGCAAGTGATATATGTAAAAACTTCAATTTTGGATGTTTATCTTTATAAGATTCCAAAACACTACTTTTACCCGCACCATATGCTCCTGAAATAGCAATATTACGGATATCGGGATTTGAAAAAATATAATCTATTGAATTTTCATATACTCTCAAATCAACATCTTTGACTGGGGTTAGCTTTTGAAATTTATATTTATTCTCAATCATACATTACACCTCTTTTGTGAATTGATTTTATAATTTAGATTTAAATATCCTATCTTAATTAGCCTTTTATTGATTACTAAAATCTTTTATGCTTACAGTAGCAACAATAAACTAATAATACATAATATTTTTATAAAATTATACCATATTTTGTACAAAATATAAATGAACACCAACACGATATTATTCGAACTAAATGGGTACGATAAACGACTGCTCCATGACCTTCTTTGATTTCATCTGTTGTCTTTGCATATAGTAGCTAAGATGATAATTGCAAAACTGCTACCGTCCCCCATTGATAATATATTAAATTTGTTTCAGCCAAAGATTAAAGTTATCAACTAGTTCTATAAGTAGTGCTGCAAAGAATTGAATACCGTTATATTTCTACAAAAGTGGTAAATAAAATTGGTAGCTACAACTTCTGACTAAAAATTAATCATTAAAAATATTTATTAATAATTTATATAATCCTCAATTTTTTCATGTAAAGTCTTATCTGGATACAGAGACATAGTACTATCATCATCTATCAATTTATAATATCGAGTTGAGTAGCTAACACTAAATTTACTATTTGGTAAAACAAATCTTAATATCTCACCATAACAATTAGGTTTTCCTCCTGAAGGTTCACCCCAAATAACACAGTTTGTCTCAAATTTGAATTCATAAGCATTAAGTAATCCTGATGAAAAAGTCTCTCTTCCTATTATTACTTTCAGATTTTCCTTATTGTTAATTCTAGGATTATTCTTTATATAGCATAATAAAGGTTCTAATAATCTGGAATCTCCACCCAGATTATTTCTTAAATCTATAGTAATTTTATAAGTAGAATTTTTCTCTATAAAGTCTATAATCTCCACTATTTTTGTACTAATTTTTATATTTCCATCTTCCCTACAATAATTATACTTTATGTAAAGTTCCTCTTTATCTTCTAAATATTCATACCACAAATTCTCATTAGATCTTCTTGCATATAAGGGCAATTGACTATCCGAATACTTTAATTCATTAATATTAACTGTTTTAACTTTAACTGTATTGTGTTCTGTTGTTATTTTTATATTATCCACAGAATCTGATATCAATAATCCATATAAAACTTCTGCAACCTGCATATACTTCATACTGTGAGCCTTAAAAAAATATTCATTTTCAAAAGATATGATTTCTGAAAGTTCATGAAGAATTTTATCCATGCTAACATCTTCAATTGCTATAACTTTCTTAAATAATAAATCCTTATAAGCCTCACTAGTTCTTATAATATAAATCCCATCCTCAAACCAATAAAACTTAATAGGCAAATACTTATTAGCAGGAAATGCAACTGATGTATGGGCATCTCCAATTGAGGCAACCACCCTTGAAATCTCTACCTTCATCTCTTCATAATCAAGGCCACCTATCATTGACTTTAATTTATCTATCCTACTATCAAACTCTTTCCTACTTATATTAAAAAATAAATTTTTATGCTTTTCTATGAGATTTTCTCTCAAAAACTCTATATCTTCTAACCACTTTTCTTCCCATTGGCTTTTCATAATATTACGCTCACCTCTTTATTTATGTCCCCTTAGTAAATAATTTCTAAATTAATCATGTTACTAAGACTTTAACATAAAATCTAATGCTTAAACAATTATATTTTAAAATATGATTCCTATATTGAATCACATTTTTATTCCATTGTCACATCTTTTTATTTAGGTATACTTAATCTAACTTTCAAAATAGGAAAACCCCTGAAACCCGCATGGCTACAACAAATAGTTAAATAGTTAAATATTTCTATAGTTAAATAGCTCCCTATATAAATAGTTTAATATATACCTATGTATATATTTGAACTATATAAAAGCATAATTTTTTTAGATGTAAAGTTAATTTTTAAAATGGATGTCTTCATTAGAATTTTAACGAAATATTTAAAAATAATATTGAATAGCGTAAAAAATCCACCGGCTAAGCCGTTGGATTTTTATTAATTTGCTTAAAATTTAGATTTTAAATATAGTCTTAAACTACTTCTAATAAGAATACCGAATATTTATTTCTGCATGTACAGTAGTTAAAGAAATTATTTGATTTATAGCTGTTGCGTATTATAAGAACTTATTTATTATTACAGATTATCCACTTTATTTCTATTAGCAACCACAACTCCTACAAGTGGATGCAATCTGTGTACTTCAACAGTAAAATCAAAATTTAAAAAGCAATTTTTTAACTCTTCCACGCTGGATGGAAAATCTACTTCTGGTCCATATCCTACTAAGGAAAATTCCTCCTTATAATCATTAGGATTTTCAAAAAACATTAAATCACCAATAATAATACTTTGCAAATTTTCTCCACCTATATTAATCATTTTTTCTATTGCTTTTTGCTTATATATTGTAGTTAGATGATGTAATGCATAATTAGAAATAATTTTTGTAATACATTTTTTTCGTAAATCTACACTTAATTCAGGCTCTTCAAATGTTCCTATATATAGTTCAATATTATGTGCTCTTTCATTTTCTATATTTTCTTTAGCTTGTTTAAGCATTCCATCACTAATATCTACACCAATTGCTAATTTTATTTTTCGTGATAGCTCAATAATTTGCTTTCCAGTTCCACACCCTAAATCAAGTACAATATCATTTATGTTAGGTTTAATCAATTCATTTATTAGTTCTGCTGTTTTAGACCTCCAATGATAGCTGTCCGTAACATATTGTTTACTTGCGTCATTGAATCTTTGTTTTGCTCTTGTTTCCATATTCGTTATCTTGATAATATCAATAAGTTGTTGAACTTCCAAAAAACTATTATTTTGTATTTGCTTTTCGGCTTTATTTAGAGCAGTAATAACTGTCTCAATATGTTTCTTCTTTTCCTCTAATGCTCTTGTTTGAACCCTTATTATATTCTCTATATTTTGATTTTTTTCATTTATAAGTTGTTTTATTTCTTCAAGTGACAACCCAATAAACTTAAGAGTAATAATCTGTTGTAGCTTGAAAAAATCTTCATCACAATAAATTCTATAACCTGCTTGCGTTTTTAAAGATGGCTGTAACAGCCCAATCTTATCATAATGAAGCAATGTTTTTACAGTTACCCCTGATCTTTTAGCAAACTCACCAATCTTCAAGATTCCCCCCCCCTTTCAATATTATTTTAAATCCTAACCTTTAGTTAGAGTCAATACTGATTGTTATAATTTATTAGATACTTCGCATACTCCTACTATCGTTCATTAGATTATAGTTCTATATCATAGTTAATCAGTTTTAAGAATTTATTCATTTTCATTCCTTTCATCTAAATAAACTGAAAGATATGCTCCTATTCTTCCATTTGGAGCACATTCATCCATAAGGCTGAATTCTGGATCATAAAATTTTCCATTATAATAAACTACCCAATGACCATAATTAGGAAACCATACTAAAAGAACGCATAGAGGCGGTAAATGAATTATTTATATATACATAAAAATAAGCGCCAGTTTAAGTTTATTACTAAAACTGACGCTTTAAATTTTTTTATTATTCTAGATTAAGTTTATTCTTCATAATGTAGTTAGTTATACAGAATAAAATTGTGAAGAAAATTAAACAAACTATAATTCCACAAAGTATTGCATAGTGTGAAGATAGATAAATAAAATTATCACTTGCAACTAATATAGTCATACCTATTCCTATTATTGATTGTTGAGCAATACTTAATATCATAAATCCAGCAAATCCTCCTAATAATTTTTTTGATTTAAACAACTGACCTATAGAAAGTGATGCATAAAGCATCATAATTTGATGAGCTAAAGATACAATTCCAAATATTATAAATTCTATTATACCGAAAACATTTAATCCAATTTCAGAGTAAATATTTTTAAATTCTCTAATTGCTTCTTTTAATACCCCTGGTTCATAGGCCATTACAAATATAGATGTTGCAGCTATGAAACCACTTATTATAGTCCATACCATAGATACTACTAATTTATTTACTATATTTTGAGAACTTTTTACTGGGATAGTATTCATTAAATATCCTTCATCACCAAATAGGTTTTTATAAAATCTTTGTACAGTTATAAAAAGTGTTCCCACAAAAACTGCCACCATAGTTACGAAATACCCTATCATTGTTATAATGGCAGGAATTCCACCTAAGAAATCCATATTTACCTCAGCCATATTAGTTCCAATAAATATCTTATTAATAATTGAAAATCCAAGCAAAGCTCCATAAAGAGGTAGCATTATTCTGCCTGTAGCCTTAAATTCATATTTCATTAATTTTCTTAGCATCTAAATACCTCCCTAAATAGCTCATCTACTGTCTTTCCGCTACTTTCTCTTATTTCATCTACACTTTTTTGTAGCATTATTTCTCCATTTGATATAAAAACAACATCATCGAGAACTTTCTCTATATCTGCTATTAGATGAGTTGAAATTACTACAGTTGCATTTTCGTTATAATTGCTTATTATAGTATTTAAAATATAGTCCCTTGCTGCTGGGTCTACCCCTGCAATAGGCTCATCTAAAAAGTATAACTCTGCTTGCCTACTCATAACTAAAATAAGTTGAACCTTTTCTTTTGTTCCTTTTGATAAAGTCTTAAGCTTGACATTTGATTCAATATTTAACTTACTTAGCATATCGTAGGCTCTCTTTTCATCAAAATCTTCATAGAAGTCTTTGAAAAAATTTATAATATCAGATACCTTCATCCAATCATTAAGATAGGTTCTTTCAGGGAGGTAAGAAACTATTTTTTGAGTTTCTATGCCCTGAGAAAGTCCCGCTATCTTTACTTCTCCCGACGTTGGCTTTAACAACCCATTAGCTAGCTTTATTAAAGTCGTTTTACCACTACCATTAGGACCTAAAAGTCCAACTATTTTGCCTTTTTCTAAAGTTAAATTAATACCTTTAAGTGCTTCCTTATTGTCATATTTTTTAACTAATTCCTTACACTGAAAAATTGGTTCACCCATTACTTCATCTCCTTTGCCATTTTCCCTAGAAATTCCATGATATCCTCATTACTAAGTCCTAAACTTTTCATACTCTTAAGAAAATTTACTGCTTGGTCTTTAGCTATATCCAGTTTAATCTCTTTTATCATATCTATATCCTCCGTGATAAATCTTCCACTAGTCCTTTGACTATAAACAAACCCTGACCGTTCTAACTCTGCTAAAGCCTTTTGTATAGTATTAGGATTAACTGATGCCTCTTCAGCAAGCTCTCTTACCGTTGGAAACTTTTGTCCTGGCTTGTATTCTCCTGAAATTATCTTTAGTTTAATCTGCTCAATTAATTGAATATATATAGGCCTTTGGTCCTTAAATTCCCATGCCATCTAATCACCTCTCTTGTATTATTGTGTTGTTGTACTAATCTCTTAATACAATAATACAACTTGCAAATATTCTTGTCAATAGTTTTTTACATAAATATCAAAAATAAAATCCAGATGAAGTTTAATCTTTCTCTGAATTTTAATCTTTATTCTATAATATATAAATTTATATAGTTTCAATCTCAACTTTTATTGCTGTAGCACCTTCTAGTTGAATCCATTTTAAATTCGCCTTGAATTCTGTAGTAACCTTATGTAAATTACATATATTTTCTATAACATAGGCTCCTTTATTTTCAACATATTTATCTATTGCTACGTGATCTTTTCCATGTTGTATTCCACTTAGATCAATGCCTATTAATTTTACATTACAGTCTAATAATCTATCTATAAGTTCATTAGTTAAATATGGACTAGGCTTAGAATTAAAATACTCATCACTTCCATATCCATAGGTTTCTAAGTAACCCGTTCTAAATATTACAAAGGAACCTGCTTTAATTGATAAGTTTTCTAATATGTTAACGTCTATAATATCTATTTTCCTAGCATCTATTACCTTAACATCTATTTGTGATGGTAATTCTATATTGGATAGATTGTAGCAATCTATATGAGTTCCTATATGTTGCCTTTGGTGTGTCGGCTGTGAGTCTCCCCACTTTAATATTTCTACCGGAATGTTAAAATCTGTTAAGTGTAAATTCATATTATATTTCTCCTTCTGTTTTTATTAGTTCGTCTAAATAACTATTAAATTTAATCAAGAAATTAGTTACAATTTTTTCTTCCTTCTTATCTACATTTTTAAAAAATATCCTATTTCTTGCTTCCCATTGCTTATGCTTTATTTCATGATATTTATATAACTCTTCACCTGACTCCGTTAATTTGAAATATATCTCCTTATCATTATTAGGATTTTTATATTTATCAATAAGATTACTATTAAGAAGCTTTTTAGTTATCTTACTAATAGCACCTCTTGTCATATTCATACTTTGGGATATTTTAGTAACATTAGGATTTTCTATTTTCCCTATTAAATCTATACAGTGTATTTCTGAAACCCCATAATTTTCATATTCACTACCCAAAGCCAACTTACCTAAAATCTCTTCCTTTTCATATATTTCTTTAAAACTTTTCATAATAATATTAATATTATCTACTTTAAACACCTCCATATTGTTTCCTTGTAAACAATACTATCATCTTTTTGTTTCCATGTCAACAATTTTGCACAAGTACTAATTTACTATTATAATTCCATTATTAATACAATTTAATAAAGAAGCCACAAGAACAGTTCTTCTTATAGCTTCTTTTAATTAATTTTACCCTATTGAGTTATAGTAGCTGGCAATTCTCACAGTAATAAATGCTACCACCTAAATAATTTTCTTTTTTTATAACTCCACCACAAGAAACACAAGTAGAGCCTACATTATTTTTGCTCATCATGGTTTTATATCCACCCTTATTGCCATATAGATCCTTTTCTGTATCTCTTCCACCGAGTTCTGTCATTTTAGAAAGAACAGTTTTAATGGAAGTATATAAAACTTCCTTATTTTCATCCTTTAATGTATTAATTTTTCGTTTTGGATGAATTTTAGCCTGCCATAATATATCTTGTAGCACTCCATTTCCAAGGCCAGGTATTCGCTGCTCTGTAGCAAGAAATGCTTTTATACTTAGCTTCTGTAAATCCTGTGAGGATATCAGTTTATCAAAATAAGTTTCATTAAATTCATAAGAAAGTGGAGATGGTTTTTCCTTTGTAACCTGATAATAATTATTGGGAAACCCTTCTTTGGTATTAAAACACCATATTCCTCCATACATCTGAATTGATGCACTAACTTCAGATGAATCATTAAACTCTAACAGAAGTTGATGTTTGACCGGACGTTTTTCACCACTGCGCCTATATCTAAATCCTACCCCATCACCAATTAATATTGATGTATTATCAGCACTAATTTCAACCATACCTCCGTAGGCAGTTGCCATATTAATAGTCTTTCCTACAAGTATTTCATGGTATTTTTGTGGATCTCCATGATACCACGCAAACTTATGTGGATTATGAGCAGCAACAACATTCACAATCTTCTTTCCCCTAATTGTATTGTTAATCTGCCCTGCAAGTGTTAAAGCTTCCGGTATCTCAATCATTGTTATCTCTCCAATTATTTAAGACATAGTTTATCTAAATTTAGCTTTTCCAATTATTATTTATTATTCCATTATATACTTATCGTAAAGAAAATAAAAGAAAGAGAATCTCCATAATATGATGATTCTCTTTCTTTTATATTTAAAACATTTATTCATTTTCCTTAGTCTGTTTTACTAATTTAAGATTATATTTTTCTCTTATTATATTTTCTATTTCAAGAGCTATTTCAGGATTTTCTTTTAGATATAACTTAGAATTTTCTCTTCCTTGACCAAGTCTAGCATCTTTATAAGAAAACCAAGCTCCACTTTTTTCAACTATATCTTCCTTAACTGCTATATCAATAAGTGCACCTTCCTTTGAAATTCCTTCGTTGTACATTATATCGAATTCAGCTAGCTTAAAAGGCGGAGCAACCTTATTTTTGGTTACTTTTATCCTTGTTCTACTTCCAAGAATATCTTCCCCTACTTTTATAATATCTATTTTCCTTATATCAAGCCTAACTGATGAATAAAACTTCAGCGCTCTTCCACCTGTTGTTGTTTCAGGATTACCAAACATAATACCTATTTTTTCTCTTAGTTGGTTTATAAATATAACAACACATTTAGATTTATTAATTGATCCAGTTAGTTTTCTTAAGGCTTGTGACATTAACCTTGCCTGCAATCCTATATGAGAATCCCCCATGTCACCTTCTATTTCAGCTCTTGGAACAAGGGCAGCAACAGAGTCAACCACAAGGACATCTAAAGCATTTGATCTTACAAGCGCTTCAGCTATTTCCAGGCCTTGTTCTCCAGTATCAGGTTGAGAAATAATCAGATCATCAGTATTAACACCAAGTTTTTTTGCATAGGATGGATCCAAAGCATGTTCAGCATCGATATACGCCGCTGCACCACCACTTTTTTGAGCTTCTGCCACTATATGTAGTGCTACTGTTGTTTTACCAGAAGATTCTGGTCCATATATCTCCACTATTCTACCCTTTGGAACTCCTCCAACGCCAAGGGCTATATCTAAAGCAAGACATCCTGTTGGGATAGCTTCTATATCCATTGTTGAGGTTCCTCCAAGCTTCATTACGGAACCTTTTCCAAATTGTTTTTCTATATGGTTCATAACTGTTTCTATGGCCATACTTCTATCATTACTTATATTCATTTTTATCAACTACCCTTTCAAAAGCCCTTATAGCTTAAATTATGTCTCACTTTTTTAACTTCTACTGAGTAAAACAGCCCTCTTTAACATACACTTCTATTATGAGCATATTTAGTAGTCATTTTCATTAATTAATCTAGCAACTTTTCTATTTATTACTTCAAAAGTTGTGTTTAATTTGAATGCCAATTCTGTAAACAATATACTTTGAACATTAGATAAAAGTTTGATATCTTGCTGATGAAATTTCCTTCCTTCTGCTTCAATTTTAAGCTTTTTTCTCATTAAAGTACTTATTACCTTAGAGATTTCTTTACGATCTCCATTCTTTACAACCTTAGAATATACTTGATTTCTTTCAGTACTAGCTTCTATCCACTCTACACCTGGCTCCCTAAAGGATTCTAAAAGTTCTTCTGCCTCTTCTTTGTTTACAAGCTGTAACATGGCTACCTTATCACTCTCAACTGGGACACTTATACTTAATGAACTATCGTCCACTGGGTGCAATTTATAGTAATTTCTTTTTTTACCCCCTATTATTTGTTCAAATATGTCATCTACACGGCAAATTCCATGGGCCGAATAAATTATTAATTCTCCAATATTAAACATTTCAATTTCTCCCTTGTTGTACTTTGTCAACTAAGTTGACTAATTTCATTGTACATTAAATTAAACAAATTGTCAATTAAATTGACAATTCTTAATGAATTATGTATATTATTTGTATATTATTTTAGCAAAGATAACGATTGGAGTGAAGCCATTGAATTCTGAATTACAAAACTTACATTTAATTGATTTAATAAGTGAGCGTCACGTTCTACTTCGTAGAATATGTGAAAAATCATGGAATGATAGTAGTGATATACATATTTCAAACTCTGAATGGTATATCATGGCAAGAATATATAATAAAAAACCAACTCTATCTTACGTTACAAAACATGTTGATATCTCTAGACAGGCAACTCATAAATTTGTAAAAAATCTTGAAGCAAAGGGCTTAATTGAAATTACAAATTCAACAAACAATAATAGGGATAAATGTTTGCAGTTGACTCCCTTAGGTGAAGAATGTTATGAGATAAATTTATCTCAAAAGGCAGCCATAGAGCAAACACTATGTGAGAAAATTGGAACTGATAAGGTAGAAATACTTAAAGATATGTTAAAATTAGAATGGGACATATAGCTAATAAAATAGCCTTATGCCTCTGCTAATGTGTTTTTATTATATCTTTAGAATCATAAAGCTATGCAATGACTCTATATTTATCAAAAACTACTGATTATTTTGCATCTTTTGCTTTTGCAAGTTTTGCTGCTGCTCTCTTTTCTGCAAGTAATATTTTTTTCTCTTCCTTTGCAGCTTTTTCAAGTATTTCTTTTTCCTGTTTTTCTTCATTTCTTTTCTCTTCTAGTTCAGCTTTTGACTGCTCTTGCTTTATATACAATTTTTCTAATATACTATTCTGAACTTCCTCATTTGCTGCTTCTAGAAACATTTTAAATGCTTCTGGATATGCGAAGGCTTTTACTCCAAGGTCATCTTGAAATTGCACTAATATCTTATCGCCCTCTACCTCTGTTATAACTCCTGATCCGAATTTAATATGATTAACTTGCTCATTTTTTATATTCATTCTTGACCGTCTCCTCTCTAATTTCAAACTAGTGTTTTAATAATTTTTACTTTCAGCCATTCTTCTTTCATGATATTTTTTCTTTTAAAATATCATTACCTATGGCATAAACCAACGACTCATATCTTTGTAAGAAACCTTATTATAAAAAAACTCAAAACCACCTTCAGATGGTCTTGAGTTTTCATACACACTGACAATATAATAATATCATTTTTACTTTTACTTGTCAAATTTACTTACCCATATGGTTACATAAGTATAAAAATTATCCAATATAATCTACCAATTGTTATATAATTCCATTTCCTTATTAATGAAATCCTCACAAGAACGCATAGCTAGAATTGTTTCTTCAAATAATTTATCTAATTCCCAGTCAAGGATTTCTGCTCCTTGTCTAATTACATCCCTTGAACATCCAGCAGCAAATTTCTTATCTTTGAACTTTTTCTTAAGACTTGAAAGTTCCATATCCATAACACTCCTAGATGGACGCATTCTTGCAGCTGCACCAATCAAACCAGTAAGTTCATCTACCGCAAATAATATTTTTTCCATCTCATGTTCTGGTTTCGGTTGTTCTTCTGCACAAAGTCCATATCCATGGCTAGCTACTGCTCTTATTAATCTTTCATCAAGACCACGTTGTCTCATTATTTCTTGAGTTTTGCTACAATGTTGTTCTTGATACATTTCAAAATCTAAATCATGAAGCAATCCAACTCTAGACCAAAACTCTGCTTCATCTTCATATCCAAGTTTCTTTGCAAAGTAATTCATAACACCTTCTACTGTTAATGCATGCTGAATATGAAATCCTTCTTTATTGTATTCGGTAAGTAGTTCCAACGCTTCCTCTCTTGTTATCATCATAATATCCTCCTATAAAAACTTTATTAATAATATTATATTTTAAGAATATTACAAATACAAATAATATTAAAGAAGTATATCATACCTTATTTCTATTAATAATATTTAATATACTCCTATTATTAGAAATAACCCTTGGAATTTTAATTTGATTTTTTGATATTCCCTTCTTATATAAAGATTCCTTAATTGTATTGAAGGTATTTGGTTGTAAAAGTATTACCTTTACCATAGATAAATTCTTGTTATTTCTAGCTCTATCATAGGCTAAGTTAGAACTTCTAATCTCCTTATCCAAGGTTTCCGCTAATAATTTAATCTTATAATTAGATATACTATTTTTAAATTCAAAGTAAAACGTGTATCTTCCAGGTGTAATTGAGTTATCAGGCATTGTAGTATAGTCTACTAAGTTTAAATTTAATTTTTTTATTGTACTTTTTATAGAATTAGTTAAATGTTCTTCATTAGTTTTTTCAGATACCATATTCAACACTTGATTTTTCCTATATAAAAACTCCACTTCAGGACAATTATTATAAAATCCCACTACCTGAATAACATCACCCATTCTGTATCTATAAAGGCCTGCATAATTAGTAATAACTATTTCATACTTTGTCCCTATTTCTAGCTCTTCTAAACAAAGGGTGTTCTGACTATCTTCTTTTCCTTCCTTTTGTGGAATAAATTCATAAAATGCAGTGTCAGGGATAATTACATATCTTATCTTATTTGCATAAGGATTAATTCCAATCATAGCCTCAGTAGCTGCATAGGCTGGTGAATAAATTGGCAATGAATCAGTATAATAATTTACTTTATCATCATATATAGAAAAGTTTGCTCCAGTTACTGTGGCAATATATGATAAATTAGGCCATACTCTCCTACTTATACCCTTTAATCCTTTTCCAAATTCATACTCTAATTTATCAGCTCTACTAGCATCAGGAGAAAGAAGTGAATTTAACTTTTTTCTAGTGTTTTCATCAATATTCAAAGTATTTCTTATACATCCTCTCCTTATATCTCTAACTAAATCCTGATGTTTACTTTCTAATATCCTAAATAAATCCAATATATTAGATATAAAAACTCCACTAATATATAAAAGATTAGTTTCTTTTAATGCAAATAGCAGATGAAGATAAAGGGAGGATTCCTTATCTTTTATTTTCATGACTTCTATTGGTGAAGTATATAAGTATGGTAATATAAATCTTATACCATTCATCCCTCCAGAAGTGGCAGAACATATTGGTACTCCTCCTTGGGTATAAGTTGTCATTACTATATCAGCTATCATTAAGCCTCTTCCATAATTCCAATTTTCTCTAAAGTTATCATAAGAAAACTTATTGGTAAGTAATGCCATATATTTTGAAGCAAGTTTTCTACTTGTTTTAGTAGATGGAATTAACTTTTGCTTTCCTGTGGTTCCTGATGTATGACCAAAGTATTCTACACCTTCACTTATTAAAATATTCTTTTCACCATTTGACATTCGTCTTATATAATTTTCGTAATAATCATATTGGGTTAATGGAACATGTTTTTTAAAATCATCTATGGAGTTGATATCTCGAAAATTAAACTTAATTCCGATTTCACTTTTGCAATTTTCTCTTAATATTTTCAATAACACTTCTGCATTGACTTTTTTGCAATTACTAGTTTCTTTATCAAACTTCTTTTTAACTAATCCCCCACCTTCAATGGCGATTTTGTACAAGACTTTGCTTATAAAGCTCGTAATAACACACTTCCTAAGTATTTGTATATATCTAATGTATGAAAAAATATAAAATGATGTTACACCTTGATGGCGGCGAATTGCTTTAAATCCCATCCATGACTAAAAAAAGGACTGCAGTATATTACATTTTTTCAACACTTTCCATGCCTAATAAATCTAAGCATTGTTCTAATAAATCTTTAACTAAAGTAATAAGAACTAACCAAGAATTTTTTTTATTTTCATCTTCTTCATATAATATTCTTGTATCATTATAGAATTTATTAAAGTTATTTGATAATTCATAAACGTATTCACATATCTTATGTGGTGCACGTTCTCTAAAGCTCAGCTCAATTACTTCATTAAATTTAATTAATTGTAACATTAGGTTTCTTTCTGTATCACTTTGTGGTTCTAATACATTTTCCGTTAACTCAGATGTGTTAGCTTTATTTAAAATAGATTTAATTCTTACTATTGTATATAAAATATATGGTCCTGTATTTCCCTCAAAGGAAGCAAATCTATCTATATCAAATATATAATCCTTTGAAGCTTGATTTGATAAATCACCATATTTTAAAGCTGCTAAACCTACCTTTGATGAGATTTCTTCAACATCTCCTGCTGATATATTTTTATTACCTTTAAGCTTTTCTTTACCCGCTTCTTTAATTAAATTTATTAAATCTGCAAGCCTCATTACTCCACCTTCACGAGTTTTAAATGGTTTTCCATCTTTTCCATTCATTGTTCCAAAGCCTATAAAATCTAATTCTACATTCTCACCTGCAATTCCAGATTTTTTAGCTGATCTAAAGAATTGCTCATAGTGAAGTCCTTGTCTTTTATCAGCTAAGTATATTATTTCATCAGCCTCATAGTTTCTAACTCTCTCTACAACTGTAGCCAAATCAGTTGTTCCATATAGTGATGCTCCATCTGATTTCAATAATAGTAATGGTGGAAGTACACTCTTATCCTCTTCCTTACTTACATCAATAACTAAGGCCCCTTCACTTTCATAGCAATATCCATTATCCTTTAAATATTTTATCATATCCGGAATAAACTTTTGTGCATCGCTTTCACCATTCCATAATTCAAAGTCAACATTTAATGCACCATAATTTTTCTTTAAATCATTAACAGAAACATTTAATATGTGTTTCCATAATGCTAGATATCCTTTTCTACCTTGTTGAAGCTCAACGGTAGCTTGTTTTGCTGCATTCATAACTTTTTCATCATTTTTAGCAAGGCTACTAGCATAAGGATATATTTCTTCTAATTCATCTATTGTGAATGGAGCTTCTTTTGGATACTCTCCAGTAAAACCTTCATTAAAATAAGGTAATTTGGGATTACGTCTTTCAACTTCAGAGATAACCATACCCATTTGAAGACCCCAATCACCTAAGTGAACATCTCCAATTACATCATGACCTATAAACTTAGCAATTCTTTTTATACTTTCTCCAATTATTGCTGATCTTAAATGACCTATATGTAAGGGCTTTGCAACATTTGCTCCACCATAATCTACAAATATTTTTTTAACTTTTGTAGCAGATGAAGTTCCAAACTTTTCATCATTATTCATCTTATTTACATAGTCAATTATTAATTTATCATTAACCGTTATATTAATAAACCCAGGTCCTGCAATTTCTAATTTAGAGAAAAACTTATTTTCTTTCAATTTTTCAACAACTTCTTGCGCTATGACACTGGGTGCCTTTTTGTATTTCTTAGCATTAGCTAAAGCACCATTGCATTGATACTGACATAAATCTGGTCTATTAGATACAGTTACCTTTCCTGATTCTTTATCATATCCTAGCTCTTCAAAAGTATTTTTTACTACATCACTTATTTCATCAATAAATATCTTCACACTATACCTCCTATTTTCTTACTAAATATAAATCTATGGTGTCATAAACATTTAAAACATTGCCATTTATAATAAATGCTAGTATCCTCATTAAATGTTAATCGCTTGTCCATATTATGCCCCTAGTAAAATATCTTATACGTATTTCTATCTCTTATCTTTTAAGTCTTACCTTAACAAGCAACTATTTCCTTTATCATAAACTCTTTTCCACATAATAGCTCCCATTCTTCACTTGTACAGCTTGGACACTTACTACTATTCTCAATGATATTAAAAACTTTTCTACATTTTCTACAGATTGCATTACCTGGTAATATTTCAATCTTTAATTTTGTGTCCTGTAATCTTGTACCATCTACTGCTACTGGATAACAAGATTCAATATATTTAGGAATCATTGAAGAAAGTTCTCCAATTTGTAAAACTATTGTATCTATTTTCTTTAATCCATTCTTTTCTGCGAAATTTTCAACAGTTTTAACCACTTCAATTACTACACCTAATTCATGCATTAAAATCACCCTTCTAATCTAGGTAAAAAGGTGGAGGCAACTATATGTTCCCTCACCTTTTCTCCTGTAATATGTCAATTATTTCGTTTTATTTTTAAGAATCTTTTGTGAATAACTTTTTAATCTTTCTAGCTGTGATTACACCTTTACGCTTAATTATATTTTTAACAATTATAGGTTTAAGCTTTTCAAGTGGTACACTTTGTGCATCATATTTTCTAAAAAGTGTAATAGCATCAAACTTACATCTAGTAGTACATGCACCACAGCCTATACATTGATATTCATCTGTAATTGTAGCACCACAGCCAAGGCAACGTTCTGTTTCCTTCATCACTTGCTCTTCAGTAAATGTAGGGCGTAAATCCTTAAAGGTTTCTTTTGATCTCGTTCCATCTACATGGTCTACTTTCTGCCTTGGTATGCGGTCATATCCTTGTAATGTTAAGTTTTCTTTATCAAGTGCAGAGTACTGTCTTCTATCTCTTCCAAGAAGTAAGCTCTGTCCAGGTTGAACATAGCGATGAATTGAAATTGCACCTTCTTTACCCAAAGCAATGGCATCAATAGCAAACTTAGGACCTGTTAATACATCCCCACCAGCAAATACATCTGGCTCCCCTGTCTGTAGAGTGAAGGAATCTGCTTTCACTGTTTTGTTTGGATTCAATTCTATTTTGCTGTCTTCTAGCAATCTACCCCAATCCATTCCTTGACCTACTGAAATTAGAACATGATTTGCCTTCACAATCTTAGTGATCTCTTCATCAAATATAGGACTAAATTTCCCATTATCATCAAAAACTGAAAGACACTTTTTAAATTCTATGCCTATAACTTTCCCATTTTCTTCAAGGATTCGCTTTGGACCCCAAGAATTGTTAACTTCAATGCTTTCTGATAATGCTTCTTCAATTTCTTCTTCAAGGGCTGGCATTTCCTCTCGACTTTCAAGACAGAACATGTTAACCTTTGAAGCTCCAACTCTTGTAGCTGTTCTTGCAACATCAATAGCAACGTTACCGCCACCAATTACAACCACGTCTCCTTCAAGGTTTACCTCATTACCCAAGTTTACATTACGCAAGAAATCAACCCCTGTAATAACCCCTTCTGAATCTTCACCATGGATACCAAGGTTTCTGCCTAACTGGGCACCGATTGCAATATAGAATGCTTCATATCCTTGACCTCTTAAGTATTTAAGACTTATGTCTTTACCTACTTCAATACCAGTTTTAAATTCTACTCCTAGTTCTCTTAAAATATCTATTTCTGCATTTATAACTTCTTTTTCTAATCTATAAGAAGGAATACCAAGGGTAAGCATACCACCAAGTACCTTTTGCTTTTCAAATACCGTTACCTTATAACCATCAAGAGCTAAATAAAAAGCACAAGAGAGACCTGAAGGACCAGCACCTATAACTGCAATTTTATTACCGTATTCATGTCTTAATTTTGGTACATAACGAGTATCCATTTTTAAATCTTGTTCAGCAATGAATTTTTTGATTTCATCTATAGCGACTGGTTCATCAATATCGCCTCTAGTACAAGCAGATTCGCATTTTCTTGGACAAATACGTCCGCATACTGCTGGAAATGGATTTTCATTCTTAATAAGTTCAAGCGCTTCTTTATATCTTCCTTGAGATGCTAGCTTAACATAGCCTTGAACAGAAATATGTGCTGGACATTGTGTTTTACAAGGACTTGTACCTGTATCAACAACATTTTTCTTGTTGATACGATGATCTACATTCCATTTATCTGGACCCCACTCTGTATTGTGGGCAAAGTCAACTCTCTTCTTCTCAATAATTGGTGTTTTAGCACATAATTTTTGACCTAATTTCAATGCATTAACTGGACAAACTTGAACACACTCTCCACAACCAACACATTTGTCTTTATCAACTCTTGATACATAATTTGAACGCACCATATCATTATTTAAGAACATTCCTGCAATTCTCGTAGCGTAACATGAACAGCCGCAACAGTTACAAATGGCATGAGTTTTTCCTGGACCATCTGCATTTGGCATTTGGTGCATTAAACCATTTTCTTCGGCTCTTTTAATGATTTCAAAAGCTTCTTCGCGGGTAATTGCTCTACCTCTTCCTGTTCGGATATAGTATTCAGCAGCATGACCAAGCTGAATACACATATCTTCCTTCAAGTGGCCGCAACCTTCTCCCATAGCTTCTCTTGATGTACGACAAGAACAATCCGAAACGGAGAAAACAGTATTTTCATTGAGATATTTAGAAACTTCCTCATAGGATGCTCTTTTTGTTTCACCTTGAATTGATGTTTCTATAGGAATAACACGCATAGGACCTGTTCCAACTGGAAAAATGCCTGCTGTTATAGGTGCTTTTTTTCTTCCATAGGCCTCAAAAGCCTCGGCAATTTGCTTATAATTCTCAACACTTTCCTTATGCGGGTGGTTAACTATCATTTCCATGTGTCCTGGAACCCAAATCTCAAACCAATACTTATCAATGCCATCTTCTTTACCAACGAAGCAAACACCAGCAAGGGCTAGTTCCCATAGAATTCTCTTTGTTTCCTCTAAAGATTTTCCACATAAAGCAGCAACTTCTTCTGCGCTCTTTGGTTTACGGAATTCAACGCAAAGTCCTACTTCTGCCATTTCTTCTGTAACAACTGGTTCCAAAATTTTATATTCTGGATCTTTAGGCTTTATTTCATTTTTCGAACCAGGTTTTATCTTACTTATATGATTGGCAAGTTCTAATACTTTTACTTTTACCATACCCATTCCCCCAATAATTTTTCAATATACCCTATTTTTTATTCCAATCTTTTACTTCATTACGTATCCAGTTAGCCCAGTCATCAATTCCCTCACCAGTTCTAGCAGAGATTGGGATGACCTTAATATTGGGATTCAATTTTTTCACACGCTCTTTCACTGCTTCTAAATCAAAGTCAAAATAATCTATTGCATCTATCTTGTTAATTAATAAAACATCAACAATGGAAAACATTAAAGGATATTTTAAGGGCTTGTCATCTCCCTCTGGTATACTTAGTATCATTGCATTTTTTGATGCACCAGTATCAAATTCTGCTGGGCATACTAAGTTTCCTACATTTTCTAATATTACAAAATCAATATCTTCTGTTCCCAATCCATTTAGTCCTTGTTTAGTCATATCTGCATCCAGATGGCACATGCCACCGGTATGCAATTGTATTACCTTTGCACCAGTCTTTGAAACAGTATTAGCATCCACATCTGAGTCAATATCAGCTTCTAAGACCCCAATACTCATTTCATCTTTTAAAGCTTCAATTGTTCTTAAAACAGTTGTTGTTTTCCCTGACCCTGGTGATGACATTAAATTTAACAAAAAAGTCTTATCTTTTTTTAAATCTTCTCTAAGTAGTTCTGCTTGTTTATCATTGTTTTCGAAAACATTTTGCTTAATCTCGATAACTTTATACATATCCATACTATTTTACACCCCCATTTAATTTTTCTTTTTTACATTAAAACATAAAAAATATTACTTACAATAAAATTGTATCATGTAATCCATATTAATGAAATATATTCCCATATATGCTTTAATATGATATATCTTACTATATACTATCTGTTATTTTCTCTTTGATTATTTAAAAATTTTGTAGCATGATTACTACCAAAACTTTGAACATTTTATCTCCGTGGACTATTGACGATATTTCACCATGGTTATGGTTGGCTCGCATATATGTAAAACCTACTTTTCTATATAATTTATATCTTCACTGATAATTCAATCATTCATATTACTATCTCTCTCATGTGTTAATACTCCTTTGCAAAGTTCCTATTCATATATTATCTTAATCATCTAAAATTCTCTTTTAATACTAATATATATTCAATTTCAACTCACCACTTAAACTAACAAAAAAATCGCACCTACTTATGGTACGATTCCTCTCTTTATGTCTCAACTTAACTTTTTTAATTCTTCCATTAAATATGAAATTGCTTCTTCCTTTGTTCCAGGTTTATCATGTCCCAGAACATAAGTATTAAAATCAATTTCTTTAATTAGCTTAATAAAACACCCTAACTTATCCTTATCATATTGGCCATTATTATCATAGTGATCTTCACAATCTGCATCACCAATAAACACCACTTTTTCTTCGGGTACATAAATCAATACCGAATCTTCTGAATGAGGTGCTTCAATTTCAGTTATTTCGCAATAAATTCCACCCAAATCAATTTTTAAACTTCCGCTAAATTCTATATTTGCAGAAGTTACTTTTATATCTTGTCTGTTTGAATACTCTAATTTAATACATTTGTCACACATTTCAATATCTTTACCTGTTTCAAGTCTACTTTTCATATCATCATCAGACCATTGCCATGTTGCAACTTCTTTCAATTTTTTATTTGTCAATTGTCCAGCAATTGTCTTTCCTACTACTGAATGCATGCCAAATGTATGATCCCAATGCCAATGGGTAATCACTGTATAATCTGGTAAGTTCAAACCTGCATTATTTAATTCACAATAAAATTTTTCTACATGTTTAGATGAATTACCTGCATCGATAGCCAATGAATATTTATCTCCTTTGATATATCCAATAACTGGTCTATCAGTTTCTTCTTCTGCAGGTAAGTAATAAATTCTATTAGATATTTTTTTTAATTCCATAAACTAACTTCCTCTTCTTTCTTTCTTACTTATTAAAAAGTACTTTATATTTAGTTAGGTATAATAGCAGTTGAGGCATATCTACGTGTAATTAATATAAATAAGCTTTAATTATCTTATTTGAAATTTATGATATACATACTTACATTTTATAGCATAATATCCACACGAACAATATTATTTATATGTTTATTTTCTTATCTCCTAAGTTTAAAACATACCTCAATATTTTATGTTCTATAAATAACAGCAGGTATAGTCTTATTATCAGTTGTCAATCACATCATCAAAGTTTGGAATAAGTAGTTTATTGAAATTGCATGTACGAGCCGTTGTGGTAGCTTTTTTTATCTTTAATTCAATTTCATCAATTCCTCTTGCTCTAATAAATATAATAAGAATATCATCTTTATTTGTAGTTCTTACAGTAATATACCCTTTTTGTTAAAAACACAAAATAACATCCATTTTCAGGATGTTATTTTATATATTTACCTTATTTTATCCGATGACTATCAGCTCTAATACTCCCATCTTCTTCAAAGTGGGACTAAAGAGCTGTTATGTCCCTGGATAACGATTTCTAAAGCTTCATAGAAGCTAAGAACTCTGTTTATAATTCTTTATTCCTTATTTCATTACTGATTCTTTCTATTAAAGATTCTAATTTAAAAGTTCCTTCATCTCCATTTTTTCTACTACGTAGTGAAATTGTATTTTCTTTTTCTTCCTTTTCTCCTACAACAATAATATAAGGTATTCTTTCATTTCTAGCTTCTCTTATTTTATAGCCTATCTTTTCATCTCTATAGTCCATTTCAACTCTTATGCCATTTTCACTTAGCTTCTTTTTAATACTCTCTGAATACTCATTGAATTTATTTGATATAGGCAGTACCTTTACTTGAACTGGAGCAAGCCATGTTGGAAACTTTCCTGCAAAGTGTTCAATTAATATACCTACAAATCTTTCTATACTTCCATATATTACTCTATGAATAACTATTGGTCTATGTTTCTCATTATCACTTCCAATATAGTCTAATTCAAACCTTTGAGGTAATTGAAAATCTAATTGAATTGTTCCACATTGCCATGTTCTTCCTATACTATCCTCAAGATGAAAATCTATCTTAGGACCATAAAATGCTCCATCACCTTCATTTATTTTATAGTCTAAACTTAATTCATCTAAAGCCCCTTTTAAGGAGTCTTCTGCTAATTCACAGTCTTCATCACTTCCCATGGAATTATCTGGTCTTGTAGAAAGCTCGAGATTATACTTAAATCCAAATTTTGAATAAACTTTATCAATGAGCTCAATTACTCCTTTAATTTCTGATTTTATTTGATTTGGTAACATAAATATATGAGCATCATCCTGTGTAAAAGCTCTTACTCTCATAAGTCCATGTAATGCTCCTGAAAGTTCATGTCTATGAGCTCTACCAAGTTCACCTACTCTCATTGGAAAATCTCTATAGGAATGAGCTTCAGATTTATATACTAACATTCCTCCTGGACAATTCATTGGCTTTAATGCAAATTCCTCATCATCAATAATTGAAGTATACATATTCTCTTTATAATGATCCCAGTGCCCAGAAACTTCCCATAATCTTTTATTAAGCATTATTGGAGTCTCGATCTCAACATAACCTGCTTGTGCATGCAAAGTCCTCCAAAAATCAATTAAAGTGTTTTTAAGAACTACTCCTTTAGGTAAGAAAAATGGAAATCCTACGCCTTCATCAACAAAGTTAAATAATTTTAGTTCTTTGCCTAATTTTCTGTGATCCCTTTTTTTAGCCTCCTCTACATTATGCAAATGAGTTTCAAGTAATGTATTATTTGCAAAGGCAACACCATATATTCTCTGTAGCATCTTATTTTTTTCATTGCCTCTCCAATATGCCCCAGCTACACTTGTTAGTTTAAAAGCTTTTACATACTTTGTAGATGGTATATGAGGTCCTCTACAAAGATCAATAAACTCTCCCTGCTTATATAGGGAAATTTTCTCTCCTTCTGGTAAGTCTCTTATAAGTTCAACTTTATAAGTTTCCCCTTTTTCCTCCATTAGCTTAATTGCGTCTTCTCTAGAAACATCTATTCTCTGAAATTTTAAATTTTCTTTAATTATGTTATTCATTTCTATTTCAATCTTATCTATATCTTCAGCAGATAGGGGACTTTCAATATCAAAATCATAATAATAACCATTTTTTATGGAAGGTCCTATAGCAAGTTTCGAATTACTATAAATTCTTTTTACTGCTTGAGCCATAATATGTGCAGTTGAATGTCTAATTACCTCAACAGCATTTTCATCATCATAGGTTAAAATATTTACCTGGTCATTATCTTTTAATTTGCAACTTAAATCAACCAAGGTTCCATTTACTTCACCTACTATTGCTGATTTAGCTAAATTTTTGCTGATTGAACTTGCAAGATCATAAACATTAGAATCATCACAAATTTCTTTTATTGAACCATCTTTAAGTTTTATACTTATCATACTTATCCCCTCCTTAACAAAAATTATTGAATTACTTTTATACGACAAAAAGCATCCGTCCCACCTTGGGACGAATGCATAACATCCATGGTTCCACCCAAATTGAATTAAAATAACTCAATTCATCTCAAATTTTATAACGGTATTTACCGATGGCATTTTACTAATATTAGCTAATCAGCCATAACTCTAGGGTTAGTTTTCTTATAGTCATATTTAGGAATGTTTACAGCCCAAAACACTCCCTCTCTATAAATTGTACTCTATAATACTCGTCCCTTTCATTGTTCATTTTGTTTTTAATTTTAAAGAGCTCTGTGCACTTCCTCTTATTGAAAACAATAATATCACTTTTGCAATATGTTGTAAAGAGTTTTCTTACTATTTTGATAAATTTGTTTTTAACGTTTTTAATTTACCCAATAATTCATTATATTCTTCATCCAGTTCAACTACATCATCCTTTTTTGATGGCATGGATAACCTTCCAACAACTTCTGAAAGACGATTTTGCAATATGAAAATTTCATTTTCAATTTTTTCTTTATCATTATATTTATTTTTATTTTTGCTTTCTAAATACTCATTATAATTACCTTTAAACATCTTAATTTTATGATTTTCTATAGTCATTATATTGTCTGCAATAGATTCTACAAATCTTCTATCGTGGGATACAAACAATAAAGTGCTATAATAATCTTTAAGTACATTTTCTACAACCTCAAGAGAGTTTATATCCATATAATTAGTGGGCTCATCTAATATAAGAAGATTTATATTTTGTAATAGCATTTTTGCAAAGGATACTTTAACTCGTTCTCCTCCACTTAATACACTTACTTTTTTATAAATATCTTCTCTTTTAAATAATAATCTTGCTAGTAGTATCCTAGCGAAAGTTTCATCATATATGCTACTTTCCATTACATTTTCTATAATAGTATAATTTTCTTTTAAAATGTCAATAGCTTGACTAAAGTATCCTATATTTGCTCCTTTAGCAATTCTAATAGATTTATCATTGTCCATTATCATCTTTATTAAAGTACTTTTTCCACATCCATTAGGACCAATGAGTGCTACCTTTGAGGTGTTATATATGCTAAATTCAGCATTATCTAGTATCATCTTCTTGTCAAATGCCTTAGTTATATTTTTACCCTCTATAACTATTTTACTATGGAGCTTATTTGAATCCTCAATGTCTAGCTTTATGTCCACTTGTTCTTTGGGTTTCTCTTTAACTTCAAGGTGATCTATTCTCTTTTCAATATTTTTCACCGCTCTTTCAATGTTTGCCCTGGCCTTTTGACCTCCCATCTTGTGAAGCCTAGCCTCAGAATTTCCCATTCGTTTAGGAGTAGTTTTTATACCTTTCACCCTTTGTTCTGCATGGATAATTACACTTTGAAGTCGCTTCTTTTCTTTTTTATACTCCTCATATTCAAATTCAGCTCGGTCTCTCTCCTTAGCTTTCAAAGCAGCATAGTCACTGTAATTACCATAATATATTTTTATTCTTCCATCCTCTATTTCTAAAATCTTATTACATAACCTATCTAAGAAGTTTCTATCATGGGATATAAGAATTAGAGCTCCTTTATATTTTTCAAAACTTTTTTCCATAAGCTCAATGCCCTCTATATCCATATTGCTAGTAGGCTCATCTGCAAATATCAACTGGCTATTCTGACTTAGTGCATAAGCAAGTTTAAATCTAGTCTTTTCTCCTCCACTCATGTTCTCATTCCAAATACTTTCTACATTAAATCTAGAAGCCATTTCACTAGTTATTGATATACTTTCTGGTTCTTCTAACTGTGATATATATGAGTATGTTCCATATAACTTAACATGGCCTTCATCTGGATGCAATCTTTGGCACAATATATTAATTAATGTAGTTTTACCTACTCCATTTACACCTACAACACCTATTCTATCCTGGGAACAAGCCTTTAAATTTTCTATATCCAAGATGGATCTATCACCAAAACTTTTTTTAATATTACTACATTCAACTAATAACAAAAAATCCCCTCCTTATAACCTGGAGAGGATAGCATCGCAACTATATCATAACCTTTAATCTGCACTAAATAAAACCTTAAAATATATACAAAAAAATCAGTATATATTAGGATTCAAAGTCTTAATTAAGGTTAATAACACACTATATTGACAAACCATCAACAGTTACAAAAATACTATCCACTCACAAAATCAAATAAAATGCATAACAACAAAGCCTTTCTTGAGGCCTCATTCTAATTTTGATTTCTCATAAATAAAAGTGAATTATATTCTCATGTCTGCAAATACCTTGCCTTTCTTAAAATTGAGTTTTAAACTACTCAATGATAATTATATAAATGACTCATTGATATGTCAACTTATTTAATTCCAAACCTATCTCTGCAATCTATATGAAAATATCTCCAAAATATTTTCATATTCATGTATAATATATATTAGTTAATATACATTTGTATTTATAATATTAACAAGTTAAAAATTAAATTCCAAAATATAAAAATATAAAAGGAGTCAGCTATGTTGAAATATAAATGTTTAGTCCTTGACCATGACGATACCGTTGTTAGAAGTACACCTGAAATACATTTTCCAGTATTTAAAAATACCTTATTTAAACTTCGTCCAAATACAGAAATAACTCTAGATGAATTTATGATGTATTGTTTTGATCCTGGATTTAATTCTTTATGCTTTGATATTTTGAAGTTTACAGAGGAGGAAATGGAATATCAACTTACTACATGGAATGAGTACGTAAAAAACAATGTACCTGCTTTCTATACTGGATTCGAAAGAATTATTCAAAGGCAAAAAGAAGAAGATGGACTAGTTTGTGTTGTCTCTCATTCCTACAGTGAAAACATAAATCGTGATTATTTAGAGAATTGTAGTCTTGCTCCAGACATGATTTTCGGATGGGAACGCTGTGAAGAAGAGCGTAAGCCTAATCCATATCCTCTTCAGGAAATTATGCGTAAATATGATCTTAAACCTAATGAACTTATAATGATTGATGATTTAAAGCCAGGCTTTGATATGGCAAAGAGTTGTAATGTAGATTTTGCTAGTGCTGGATGGTCACACACAAATAGCTTAATTATAGAATTTATGAAAAAAAACTGTGATTATTATTTTAATAAGGTTGAGGAACTTGAAAAGTTTTTATTTGAATAACATTAATCCAAAAGTTAATGAATAGATATCTCTTTCCAGAAGGTGTACATGGAACTTTTTTTCAGTACTGTATTATAATAAAATAATAAATACCTCTGCCAAATAACTATGGCAGAAGTATTTATTTTGCTACTATCTAGTAGGTAGAATTTTACTCACTCCCTCAACAGCTTTTTTATGCGTCTTTTTACTACGTTTGGTTCCAAAATTGCTTCCCTTCTTTTACCTGTTGATTTATACAAAACAGTAATGTTTTTACTTATGCGTTCATACATCCTTACAAAAAATAAAATTTACTAAAATCCACACAATTACCCCCTAACTTCTTATCCTCAATAATATTATTATTCATATTTATCCAACTGTTACATTTACCAATGATAATTGCATCACTAGATACTACATTTTCTTTTGTTTCTAATATACTATCCACATTGTTAATAATCTCAACCTCCACTTCAAATTGTAAATTTCCTAGCAAGTCTAAGATTCTCATCTTCAGTCTCCCTGAATTCGAAACTGGTTTATCTAAATAGAATATAGCTTTATTAACTTTATATTGTCCTAATCTTTCACCTAGTAGTTTAATTGCTATATCTGTTTTATCTATGACTGAATATGTACCCCGAAGTCCTGCTAAATCTCTTATTGTACCATCCATTGACTTTATAATTAGTGAATTAGAAAGTGCAACTTCTAGAGTTATTATTGTATTAAAACCATCTATGTTAACTGTTTTACCAGATAAAGAATCAGTAACTTCTTTAGATTTTCTATTTGTAACATCTTCACTTTTAGAAATTCCCCTGACTAATGCAAGCCTCTGCCTTTCAGATAAAAGATAGTGATTTCCTATAAAAGTTGATGCTCCCTTTATGTTATATCCCCTATTTAATAGAAACAAAAGCTCTTCTCCTGCCTTTTGTAATTTACATCTGTATTCATCTCCAAATTCCTTTTCATCCCTTGGGACATATCCTCTTCTAGTAGTTTTACTCAATATCTTCACCTTACTTTCAACAGTAATATATTTCGTGTTATTACCTTGCAATGGCCTTTTCTACTACCTTTCTTTTTCACCATTCATTATGCTCCACATTATAAGGATTATTCATCTCATTTGTATGGAATCTATTAAATTGATAAATACTTTAATATGTGTTACTATTAGGCGTTGAATAAAGGATGAAAGGTATGAGTAAATGAATTTTAAAGAATTAGGAATTAGTACAAATATAATAGATATATTAAATAAGTCTGGGATAAAAGATCCAACTGATATTCAAAGAGAAAGTATTCCATATATTAAAGATGGAAAAGACCTTATAGCTGAAGCTCAAACTGGCACAGGTAAAACTTTAGCATTTCTATTGCCCATTTTTGAAAATATTAATCCGAACCTTGATGCTACACAAGTGTTAATACTGACTCCAACCCGTGAGTTAGCCATTCAAATTACTAACGAGGCCTCTAAATTAGCTGAGAGCGTAAACATAAATATTTTAGCTGCTTATGGTGGAAAAGATATAGGTTCCCAATTAAATAAGCTTAAGGGAAGCATTCACTTAATAATAGCTACCCCTGGAAGACTTCTTGACCATCTTGAGAGAAAATCAATCAATTTATCTAAGCTTAAAACCTTTGTTCTTGATGAGGCAGATCAAATGCTACTTATGGGTTTTAAAAATGAAGTAGAAAATATAATTAAGCATACCCCTAAAAACCATCAAACATTATGTTTTTCTGCTACTATGGATTCTTCTGTTAAAAAACTTGCTTATAAATATATGAAAGATCCTATTGTGGTGTCTGTAAAAAAAGAAAGCATAACTCTTTCTACTATAAATCAAGAAATCGTTGAAACTACAGATCGCTTAAAGCAAGATTCTCTCTTCAAAGCTCTTGAAGAAGATAACCCATTTATGGCAATAATCTTCTGCAGAACTAAAAGAAGAGCCGATGCTCTTGAAATGGCTATGGGTAAAAGAAAATTTAATTGCGAGAAAATTCATAGCGATGTTCCTCAAAATAAAAGAGAAAGAATCATGAAGTCCTTTAGAAATGCGGATATTCAATATCTAATTGCAACGGATGTAGCTGCAAGAGGTATTGACATTTCTGGTATTACTCACATATATAACTATGACATTCCAGAATCTCCAGAAAGCTATATTCATAGAATTGGTAGAACAGCTAGAGCTGGTGAAAGTGGTTATACTTGCTGTTTTATGGACCCAAAAGATACCTATTTACTTGAAAAAATTGAAGAAAAAATAGGATTTAAAATTTCTAGAAGAAATATAGATTTAGTGTAACTTGAAATTTAACATGATATAAAATAATAAGGTACTAGGGGATTTATTTCCCTCAGTACCTATCTTTAAATTATATTTTTTACATTTATATTAACCCAAGTTTAATTCCACATTTTTCAAATGGTTAACATCAAAAATAAAGGTTTCTATTTTTATTATTAATCATATTGTATATAACTTCATCTATCTCTAATAATTATTATTAGATAAATTTTTTTATTAAATCAAGGTTATTCTTTAAACGCTTATTACTAGGTGATATTTCAACTGCTTTTGTTATATAATAATATGACTTCTTGTAAAGTTGTAAATTAAAACAAGCAATGGAAGCAAGATCATATGGTTCTGAACCCCATGGTCCTGGTTCATTAATATAAGATAACGGTCTATCTTCTATTTTAAGTGCACATTCTATCATATAAAGCACCCCTGACCATTCTTGTAATCTATATAATAAATTTGCCATATCTACATAGGGTTCTCTCAAATTAGGTTCCTCTAAAATGGATTTGGCAAACCATTCCTTAGCTTTACTAATATCTCCTTTCTCCATATAAGATTTTGCTATATATCTCATAGAAGCAGAACGTTCAGCTTTCCATAATGCTGTTGGTAATTCTAGGTGCTTTAATAATGTACTAATACATTTATCCCACATCTCCATGTACATATATTCTCTACCTAAATAGTGTAAGTTTCTATCATCAGTTGGATCTTCTTGTACCGACAATTCAAGAAGACCTAAATATTGTGCCCTAGATTTTGATTTTTCGGGATAGTGATTTAGTTGTATTTTGGGTTCAGTACTAACAATATATTGTTGATCACCATAATAATTCAAAACTTCATGAACAGGATGAACCCATTTAAAGCCATTACGTGCATGAATTTTTTCGTATAAAAATACATATCCTTCATTTCCATCTTCATCAAAATTCCAAGTATATCTATATCGTAACTGTTGAGTATTCTCTTTCCATGCATTCTCAACCTTTTCTCTCCAACCCTTTTCAAATACCTCATCTAAATCTGTGCATACACAAATATCAGTGTCTTCTGGCACTAGTTCTAACGATTTATTTCTTGCTACATCAAACCTCCATGGATTAAAAATTTCTTTATATACATTTACTCCTAATTCTTTCAGCTTGTTTACTGTATTATCTGTTGAACCAGTATCTAAAACTATTATACTATCAGCTTCAGACATTGAGTCTACCCATCTTTCTACGAACTGTTCTTCATTTTTACATATTGCATATACACAAATTTTATATGAATTCATCATAAAACACCTCACTATGCTCTAAAATCTTTACAATTTATACATTTATTTTTATAATCTTTAAGTATTTCTATTACTATCTTTAAATTTAGCTGGGGTTATTATAACCCCAGCTGAGTAAATTTTATAGGTGTACGCTAACTATTGATAAAGATGCACGAACATTTGCGTCTGTAGCCAGCAATACTGAACTCGTACTTATATTGGTTAAGTTAATTGTATCTCCAACAGCTCCATTTATTATTACAAATCCAGAAATTTGATCTCTTACATTACTAGGATTACTTGCTGGCCCCTGTATGGACCCATTTTGCAAGACTGCAAAAGAAACATAACTTGCTGTTGTTCTCTCATAAGAAACCCACCAACTAATGTAGTAAATTCCTGCTCTGTTAATAGTAATAGTTGTGTTTGTATTCCAAACTAAATCTCCATCATAATTTGCATTAATAGCATCAAATATGATTGGAGCATTTGCTAGAACTTCTTGTTGAAGATTTCTAGAAACTTGAAGTCCTCTTAATTGTGAATTTCCACCAGTAGGGCCTGTTGGTCCTTGTGGTCCTGTTGGCCCTTGTGCTCCCGTTGCTCCTTGTGGCCCTGTCGCTCCTGTTGCTCCAATCGGTCCTTGTGGGCCTGTTGGACCTTGAGCTCCTGTTGCTCCTTGTGGCCCTGTCGCTCCTGTTGCTCCAATCGGTCCTTGTGGGCCTGTTGGGCCTTGAGCTCCTGTTGCTCCTGTTGCTCCTTGCGGTCCTGTTGGACCTTGAATTCCAGTTAACCCTATTGGTCCTATTGGGCCTGTTGGGCCTTGAGCTCCTGTTGCTCCTGTTGCTCCCGTTGCTCCAATCGGTCCTTGTGGACCTGTTGGACCTTGAGCTCCTGTTGCTCCTGTTAGTCCTTGTGGGCCTGTAGAACCAGTTGCCCCCGCTGCTCCTGTTGCTCCTTGTGGCCCTTGTGGGCCTGTTGGGCCTGTTGCTCCTGTTGCTCCTGTTGCTCCTGTTGCTCCTGTCGCTCCTGTTGCTCCTTGTGGGCCTTGTGGACCTGTTGGACCTTGCGCACCTGTTGCACCTGTTGCTCCCATTGCTCCTTGCTGGCCTGTTGGGCCTATTGGTCCTTGTGGGCCTGTTGGGCCTCGCGATCCTGTTGCTCCTTGGGCTCCTGTTGCTCCCGTTGCTCCTGTTGCTCCCATTGGCCCTGTTGGACCTTGAGCTCCTGTCGCTCCTGTTGCTCCCATTGCTCCCTGTGGTCCTGTTGGCCCTATTGGTCCTTGTGGACCTGTTGGACCTTGCGCACCGGTTGCTCCTGTTGCTCCTGTTGCTCCTGTTGCTCCTGTCGCTCCTGTTGCTCCTTGTGGGCCTGTTGGGCCTTGAGCTCCTGTCGCACCCGTTGCTCCCATTGCTCCTTGTGGGCCTGTTGGGCCTATTGGACCTTGTGGCCCCGTTGGGCCTTGAGCTCCTGTTGCTCCTGTTGCTCCAGCTGCTCCTGTTGCTCCTGTTGTTCCTGTCGCTCCTGTTGCTCCTGTTGCTCCTTGTGGGCCTGTTGGTCCTTGAGCTCCAGTTGAACCTGTTGCTCCTATTGGACCTGTTGGTCCTTGTGCACCTGTCGCACCTGTTGCTCCTTGTGGGCCTGTTGGTCCTTGTAATCCCATGTAACCTCTTGGGCCTTGTGGGCCTGTTGGACCTTGTGGTCCCATGCATCCTCTTGGACCTTGTGGTCCTGTTGGGCCTTGCGGTCCAATGCATCCTCTTGGACCTTGTGGTCCTGTTGGCCCTTGCGATCCCATGCATCCTCTTGGACCTTGTGGTCCTGTTGGGCCTTGCGGTCCAATGCATCCTCTTGGACCTTGTGGTCCTGTTGGACCAATACAGCAGCAACACTGTTGTTGACATTGGTTGTAATAAGGACATTGTGAGCAATTATATTGATACTCTGGGCAATAGCTTGAATCATTACTATAATCACTATTGTCTACATTTAAACCTTGGTTTGTATAATTTATTTGATTGATGTTTTCACCATTATAATATTCTGACATAAATGATTTCCCCCTATTATCTATATGAAATTTTATTTCTATTAGATTCATTATTATTATACTCACCTATAATAATAAATGTTCATAAAAAACAATAAGGTACTAGGGGATTTATTTCCCTCAGTACCTATCTTTAAATTATATTTTTTACATTTATATTAACTCAAGTTTAATTCCATTCTTCTATTTCTTACTGTCATTCCCAATGATTCATAGAATTTAATAGCATCTTTATTAAACTCCCATACAATCAACTGTAAAGATAAAGCTCCTTCTGATTTTGCATAACTTACAACATAATCAAAAAGTAATCTTCCAATACCATTCTTTTGCTTACTAGCTTTAACACAAAAATCATCTATATAAGCAAGTGTCATTGTTCTAAGTATCTGAATACTTCTATGGGCCATAATTTTCACAATGCTATATGCTACTAACTCTTTATTATTAAGATCTTCTACTACAAATACCTTTGTGTCACTGGTGCTTAATAACTCATAAAAATCTTCTTTTATCAAAGGAGTATCAGTATTCACATAAACATCTGGTCTATTTTCAACATGTAAATTATGTACTTCTTTAACAAGATTATTGATCTCAATATAATCACTTCTAACTGCTTCTCTTACATGCAAATTCATAAAAATCTCCCCTCTTTATCCTTGTCTGCTAAATTATAAATTGATTTAATTTATCTATAGTTTGAGTTCATTATCTATACTTCTTCATGATAAATAAAATGCTTTATTTCCTTTGAATTATTTAATAGTAACTCTTTGGCATTTGTAGGATATAGATCAACATTTAAAATATCTTTCAAATCCACCCATAAAAACTCAAGTTTAAATGAGCCATTCTCTATTTTTTCAATCCCATAAAAATCTCCATTCAATGGAATTTGTGTATCTTCAGTTAAAGTAACTTTATAAAATAAATTAATTTGATGACATGGTTTATCTCCCCAAGGAAAGAAAATTTCACCTACCCACTTTAAATTCTCTACCTTTATGTCTACACCTATTTCTTCTCTAAATTCTCGAATTAGAGTTTCTTCATTTGTTTCTCCAAAAGAAACATGCCCTCCTGGAATTGCATATCCTGCATCACTTATAGGGCGTTGAAGTAGAACTTTGTTATTTTTAATTAATAATCCTGCAACTCGATAACTAAAAACAAAGTCATTAGTTTTAAACAATATATCTTGATTCATTAAGGTGCTCCTCCCAATAATATTAAATATTGTTAAATCTAAGTATTACTTCATCATATATTTGTCCAATTTCCTTTCTTTGCTTTATAGCTTCTAAAAAATAACCTTCATCATACAGTTGTTTTCCCAGCAAAACACCTTCTCTACAATAGGTTCTCCATGAGTTCAATACTTCTTCTAATCTCTTATGATTTCTTGAATACTCATAAGCAGATTGTAGACAAATATGAAATAACTCTAATTCATCATCTTCTTTATATATAAATATTTTTTTGCTTTTTATATAATCCATATTATAATTTAATTCCGTTGCACCAGCAAAACCATCCCTTGCTGCATACCTCAAATTTCTTATTCCCATCATCACCATGGTCCCAAAACACATAGGACAAGGTTCCATAGTTGTATATAAGGTATATTTCTTTATATCGGGATGTTCCTTTTCTTTTAAATTTATCATAGCAGTCATTTCAGCATGAGCCATATTACTTCCTACCAACGGATTGTTACTAGAATCATCAAAGATTCTATTTCTTCCTCTTGATATGATATTGCCTTCTTCATTAACTATAACAGCTCCTATAGGAATAGTATTCCTTTTAAAAGATTCCCAAGCCAATGAAAAAGCCTCTTGCCAAATATTATCTAACTCCATCCACATTTAAATCTTCTCCTTTAAAATTATTATAATATTTATCAATCATGATCCTATGACTATTTGGTATATTGTCAGGTAATTGTTCATAACTAAAAAATTTCAATTCCTTGGTTTCAAAATCATCTATATTTAATACTCCACTAAAACTTTTAGTAAAATATCCAACAGTTATAAAGTATGCTTTATCGCCATTAGGTAAGTCCATATAGCATTTTTCTCCTGATGTAGTTCCTAGTAGCCTTAGCCCCTTAATATCTAATCCTGTCTCTTCTTTTGATTCTCTAATAGCAGTTTCTTCAAGGGATTCTCCTAATTCTGTAATTCCTCCAACTAGTCCCCACTTATATGGAAATGTTCCCCTTCTTTGAAGCAAAATTTGATTGTTTTTGTTGATTATTAAAATATTTACCCCTGTTAAATTTATTGCATCATGTCCAACTCTATCACGTATGTATTCTACGTAATTCATATTCTCAAATTTGCTCCTCCTATTGATTATTTCAAGAATCTGACTTACTATAGCCTCTACTGGTAAGGAACCATCTATTACAAAATCAGAGTTTGGTTTAATTGAATTCAACGCTTCTAAATAACCTAATCTTCCACGTGATAAATAAACATCTAAATCTTGCCTTATACTTTCAAAAGAAAATTCTTTAAAATCTCTCAATATACGCCTAGCCATGGCAATATCCAGAGATGTATCAATAAATACTGTCAAATCTATATATTTACTCATTTCATTGTGTTTGTAAGCAAATGGATAATCAAGTATTATGTAGTCTAATGATTCTATAGAATTGGAAAGCAAAGAATTTAAATCATTAATTAAAGGTGTCAAGTTCCATTCATTATAATCTGAACCTCTCTCAACCCACTCACATATATCTTCAGGACCATTAAATTCATAATCGTCAAAGTATAATGCTTTAGAATTATGTAATTTTTTATTTAATACTGTTGTAACAGTAGTCTTTCCACCACCAGATACTGCTGCTATAGCAATAACTAACTTCTTCTTAGTATCCATTCTAATCCTCCAATTCTTAATTTATATTTCTCTTATTATATAATTTTACTACAAAGTTTCAATATTACCGGTATTACATATTATCAAATAAAACTTTCAAATTTCTTGGAATTGCTTCATACCATTGATCAATTCCTAGCATATACACCTTCGATTTAAAGCCCGCTGAAAAAGAATCAATGGATTTCCCTTCTAATAACATATTGGTTTCTTCTTCTGTAAAAATTATATCCTCAATAATTTTCTCTTTTTGCTCCGAATTCATTGGACAAATATGCTGACAAGCCAAACAATCATATAAGGTGTGATGGGCAGTTATAGGAATCCTAATACACACTTGTGAAACAAGATCTAAATATCTTTGATAAAGTTTCAAATGGTATTGCTTGTTTATCAAATATTTGTAGTGCGCCTTTTGGTGTAATTTTATATTCTAATAACTCATCTTTATATTGAAATACTTCATCTACAAAAATATTTATATGATCATTGAATACGCGAATAACAATAGTTGCTCTATCTATATAGAAACATGGAACTTTAGTCCACATTTTTTCCTTTATATCAGGAACTATATCGTGAATTATATTTCTAATGGACTCCAATCGTTTTTCTTTTTCCACTCCATAACTTGCAAAATAATCTGAAACTTCTTTACATTTAATCCCCATAATTTCCTCCCACTTTTATACTTAATAATTTAACTATAGAGTATACTCACACTGTCAAAGTAATTTTTCATATAATCTAAACCAATTCAACCCATAGTTTCCAAGCCCTAAGTCAACGGTATCAATATATTTAAAACCACATTTTTCATATAGCTTAATTGCAGGTATATTACCTTCATAGACATCCAATCTAATTGATTTAACCTGTGACTTAATACTATGCTCAATAGCAAAATCCATTAACGCTTTACCTACACCACATTTCAAAAACTTTGGGTGTACTACAAATGTATATACTACAAAAACATCTGAATAATCAGACTTAAATCCCCATTCTGCATTATAATATGCAGGTTCAGGCTCATGGCTTAAAATAATAGAACCAACTATTTTATTACTATGCTTTGCTACATAAAGATTTCCATGTTTGACTCCATCAATTGCATTTTGCCGTACAGGATATATCCCTTTTTTCCATCCAGGATAGTTTACTCCTTCTGCTAAATGGTCATTTAAATCGTTATAAAGCTGTTCTAACTCATCAAAATCATCAGCTTGTCCTAGTTCAAAAACTATATCCATATATGTACCCCTCCAATTAACTTAAATTTATCTTCATTAGTCACTATATCCAATTAACCATTCTTCTCTCAAAATTGCATAGTGAACAACATCATAGAAAATACCTTTTACTTTTACTTCCTGTATGCCAGTTCCTTCATATCTCATACCACATTTTTGCATAACACGACCAGAGCCCTCATTTCCTATGTAGTGCGTAGCTTCAACACGATTCAATTCTAGTTTTGAAAAAGAAAAGTCTAATATTAGATTTAAAGCCTCTGACATATAACCCTTATTCCAATAACCTCTATTCAAAACATAACCAAAACTCGCTTTATTATCTTGATTATATAGTCTTAAATCAATGCACCCAATACATTTTTCTTCTTCTTCTAATTCAATTGCAAAAACTCCACTTTTATCAATATAGTATGTTTTCACAACGTCCTCTATTTCTGATATATCCTTATATGAAGGCCATGTTAAATATTTTGTTACAAAATCATCACTGGCATATAAAAAAACATCATCTATATCATCCATAGTGAATGGTCTTAAAATTAACCTCTTTGATTTTAAGACTAAATTTTCTCTTAAAATTTCATTGTAATCAATCACGGTATACACCTCACTAAAATATTCTTCATACATCTAGTAATCAATCTCCTTCATTAATTCCAACAAATTTTCTGTTATATTTGTTTTTAAATCACCATATTTTTCATCTGAATATTCATACTGACTACCATATCTTTGTTCCTTTGGATAAAAATAAGATGGTCTACACTTATTCTCTTCAGGTTCCCAATCATAACGAGCCTCAATATGCGCATGTAAATAGTGATCTAAATTCATCAAAATAGAGTAATTAATTCTTAATGGATTACATGCTTTTATAATGGCGTCTCCTATTAATGTCATATCAGTTGAATATTGAGTTCTTTCTTCTAGAGATAATTCATTTAATGAACTCGCTCTTGGATATCCAAGAAGAACACAATATCCAGGCAGAAATTGATTATCTCCTATAACAGCAAAGCCGCTTTTCATTTTTACCATTACTGTAGGATTTTCATCTCTTTCTGCAGAACCAATTCTATCACTTTTCCAACTATTCATAATATATTTCCTCCATATGTTATAAATAAAAATTATTTACTCTATAAACTTTTATTTATAACCTTTTCTACTTTATACCTTTAACAACGAACTCATGTACACGTTCTTTTATAAAACCTACCTTTTCATATAAAAACTTTGCTGAATTTCCTTCAACTACCCAAAGTGCCACTGTTGTATATCCTTTATCTAACAATCTATTAACAGCATAGCTTAACAATGCTTTTCCATACCCTTTATGTTGATGCTCTACTCCTACTGCAAGTGAATCTATTTCATTAGCTTCAAGTCTAACAGCTGCTACTATTTCACCATTTTTACGAAGCAGAAATATATTTTCTGCATTTTCTTTGTACTGATTTCTCTCTTCATCACTTGGAAGGCTCAATGTAGAATCTAGACCCACAGATAAACGCATTTTATGAAATGCTTCACTGAAAACTTTTTGACATTCATGATAATACTTATCTTCATAATTTATAATTTCATCGTTATCTACCGCCAATTTGCTGCCATTATAAGTCATAAAATTAGATTTAAACCAATAGTTATATCCATTCTTATACAAAAATGTTTTTTCAACATCATTAATTCTAAAATCACAAACTATTTCCTTAACTCCAACATTTCTCATTGTATCTTCTAAGTGCTTTAACAAGGCAGTTCCAATACCTTTTTTTCTTTTTGCTGGTTTCACATAAAAAGTCATACTAGTCTTTTTACTTACTCCAGTAAATACACCTACACCAACTACTTCAGATTCAACTACAACAATGCTCCCATACTGAGGCCATCTATTTAAGCAGCTAATTACATCGTTTCTTACAAAATCATCATCTGAAATAAGCTCATTTACTTCATCTTTATATTCATACTTATACTGTTTAATACATAAGTTCATAACTAAATACCTCCCCTAAAACATTTATCATAAAGATATTGCTACTATATATCCATTTCTATTCTGCTATTCTTCATTTAAATCCCAATAATTCCTTTATTTTAATAGCATCTTTTTACCATCCTTTATATATACGCTAAAAACTTTAATATTCCTCTTTTTATAAAGTTATACTTTATTTTACATGGATATCTATTTATCTTATGAGCAAATCAAACAAATTTAAACAAAAATAAACTTCAGAAGAGCACTATCTCCTCTGAAGTTTATTTACTTATGTTTACTATTAAATTAAACTTTATAAAACTAAGACTTTCCTAACCAAGTTATAATCCCTTAGATTCACAGCATTTTTTATACTTTTTACCACTACCACATGGGCAAGGATCGTTTCTTCCAACTCTTACCTTTTCTATGTTAACTCTATTAGAATTATTTTTCTCTGCTTCTGTATACCCATTATATTTCCAAGCTGGGATTTTCCTACAAACATCATCTATTGCATTAATTATTTCACTTTCCAAAAATTCTGGTACAGATAGATGATCAAGAGCCTTCTTAATTAGTTCTTCTTTACCTTCAAATTGATATGTTTCATATGTAAACTCCAGTAATTGTTCTATACCATCTCCTGGTATATCATAGTTATCCTTAATAACTTTTATAAATTTTTTATAGTTATTTTTATCACCTATGTAATCTCTTCTACTAGCCTTAAGCAACTCTGTTTTTGTAAGTTGTTTGTAGTCATCTGTTAATCCTTGTAATTTTAGAGCTTCCAACTCCTGTATATCGCATAAAAAACCATTTAACCCAAAACTATCTTCATAGATATACTCAGCACAAGTTTTTTCTCCCATAGCTAAAATTTTCTCTACTTCTTCTAAGGGTAAATCTATCTTTGCATCCTCAGGTAATCTTTCCATAAATTCTTTTGCAGCAATCCCACCATAATAGTAAAGCATACCTCTAAATAACTTTATTATTTCATCATTCTTCTCTATAGACTTCTTGTCTATTTGCGGTATAACTTTAAGAAACTGCTCTGGTGCACAAAGATATAATTTATCATCACTTTCAGCAATATATAACATTCCCATTTCTTGCATAAATATAGAGTTTTCGGACTCATCCATATGTCCACTTATAGGAATAATTCCATTATTTTTTAGTATTTTTTGTAAAGAAATATAACAATCACTATCTACATATTTCAATACTTTTAAGATTGCATCTTCATAATTAATGGCAATTTTATCAATCAAATCATCTTTTTTATCAGCTGACTTATATTCAATGTTTAATTCATTCATTATCTCTTTTAAAGTATCCTTGGTTTCCACTTTTAGAAGTTCCTTTAAATCTTTAGAACACTCTCTTTTCAATGCACTCTTAGCTGTCCTTTGAATTCTTTTAAGGATAATTTCATCTACTAACCCTGCAATTTCAGTATCTACATCTTCTAAATATTTTTCATTCTTTAAGTCATTAGCTTCTTGTTCTAGGATGTTTGTTTCATTAGTAGTTTCATCCGTAACTTGTTTTTCACAGAAATAAGATTTTTCTTTCATTGTTCCCTCCTGATTTATCTTTATGTTTCAAAAACTATTGTACTATAATTATTTATTAATTTCTATTGAAGTAAAATAGTTAATTCCTTATTTAATAAATTATAACATAAGACAATGATNNATCATTGTCTTATGTTATAATATTAAGTCATCTTTTCCTAGTTATATACAAAGAAAACTTAAAGAACCCACTTACATATCCTTCATTATTATTTATAACCTCTTCAATTTCACTATCCATCTTTTTAATGATTTCCTCATCTAATCCATCAATAATAGAAGCAAATGCTGGCATTGATTTTGTAGCCTTTAAATACTGCCTTGAATTATTTCTTACTTCTTGTGTATATTCTATTTTTTCAACTAAATCAAACAACTCAGATGCTTCTATTTCTGCCTTTCTTTCATCATTGGTTGATATTCCATCATGTACACGTCTTTCAGGTTTTCTATTGTCAGTAAAGTAATTAGAAATGTACTTTTTAACAATACTTTCAACCTTTCTTTCAATTTCTTTTGTTCTAGGAAATTCATCATCACATGGATTATACTAAAATAAAACAAGATAGCCATTCTCCTTTAAAAGTTCATGACATTTTTTATATTTAATATTTTTATCTAGCCAATGAAATGCCTGAGCACAAAAAATCATGTCATATTTTTCATTATTAGGACAATTCCATTCCTCAAAAGATACTACATCAACTGAAACATTTGGGTAGTCTCTGCACTTATCTCTTAGTATTTCTGCCATATCTTCCCCTAATTCTATTCCATGAACTCTAAAGCCTTTATCTGCAAATTGTATAGTTGCTTTTCCAGTTCCTGATCCAATTTCAAGTAGCCTATCATTGAATTTCAAATCAGTCTTTGAGATTACATCTTGAATTAATTTTTCTGGATAAGAAGGTCTTATCTCCTCGTATATAGCAGAAATCCCTTTATAAGGTTCTATTTTATTCATTACATTTAACCTCCCTAATATTCACTATATATGTACTAACAACTCCATATATCCTAAATAATATTAAATTAAATGCTTTCATATGTGACAATATGTTCAAGAGTATCACTAATACATGTTAGTTTCTCTGCAAAGAAGCTAGGAAAAGCTAAATAATCCCTCAATTTTTCAATAGGTAGCCAATGCATATATTCACGACCACCTAGGGAATAACTATTGCTATTGAGTTCTTGACTTCCTCTTGACTTCATTAAAAAGTAAAAGGTTATCTCATGACATTTTAACCCTTCTAATGATCCAGTACCATTAAAAAAGTTCTCATGAATAAAAACTAATCTTTCAATCTCATATTCTACGCCTGTTTCTTCAAAAACCTCTCTTCTTACTGCATCTTCTGCCTTTTCCCCAAGATGTACACCTCCTCCAACGGAGTAATAATAATCGTCTACTTCATTTTTCACAAAAAGTACTTGTCCATTTTCTATTATAATCGCTGCTGCTCTATATCTAAACCATCCATCTTCTTTTTCAAATCCACAATCCATTTTAAGCCTCCAATTAAAATTTATTTATCTTTTCCATCTAATTTCATTTTTATATCATTAAGTTTTTCTATAATAATTATTGTGCATACTATTATTATTGCAGCTAATATCCCTATTCCAGAATCTCCACCAAATAGCACTGTAACAAAATAGTATACTCATAATCCTATAAAACCATAGACTATATATAGCACGTTTATCCTTCTTTATATACTAGATAATACATTATAACCCATAAATTAATTATAAACCAATAAAAGTAAATATAAAATAAAAAATTCTTACTTCATTAACGCTTACCACTAAAACATGAAAACCGCCCGAAACCCGCATGAATAAAACAACTATTTAAATAGTTATATATTTTAATAGTTTCCTATATACCTGTATACCTATATAAATGGTTAAATAGTTTTTTACGCATATATTTTTGTATTAACAAGAAAAATCCAAATATATTCTTTAGGTTTATTATATTATGTTGTAGAAATTATTTTATAATATAAGTGTTTATAGAGTAGACTATGCTTATTATATTTATAGTTGTATACATTAAATTTGCTCAAATATGAATTGCAAAATTCTCAAATTTAAAGACTCCAGCGTCTTGATGCAGACAACCTTACTTCTTAATTTTAGCGAATCCTTGATTAATTTCATCAACTAAATTAACACTAATATCTAAACTGTGGTGCCCTGGGAAAATTCTTTTAATATCTAGAGTACTGATTTTTTGAACTGATTGCATAAAGTCAGTAGGATTTGTTGTAGGATAAAAAATATCTAAAGTTCCTTTATAAATTAAGTCACCTGAAAATAAATATCCTCTTTTCTTCTCCTAAAAACACATATGACAAGGAGAATGCCCAGGTGTATAAATTACTGATAGTAATAAATAAATGTTGAAAATGAATTACAATAGCTTGATATTTAAGCTTAATAGAACTGTATTGAAAAATATGTTATACTATGTATATTAATTAAACAGAATCAATAAATAATTCTAATGCATTCTGAGTGAATAGGAGTAATTTAAAATGAATTCATGGAAAAAATACAAGCACCTTATCATCGTATTTGGTATACTTTTATGGATTTTAGCTAAACTTATTGGAATTCAGCAATGGGATAGTGCCATATTAATGATAACCATTCTATTGTGTAGTATTGATGATATTATTGAATATACAAAAAAAAATGGCATTAAAAAATTTGCTATTTTGATTGGTGTATTTATAATTATATGCTTATTAACATCACTGATATTTATTAAAATATCCCTTAGCTTTCATTTATCACTAATTTCAAAAACAGTTATTATAATTTTAGGATTAGTCATTGATTTATTTATCATAGGTTATACAATGAAGAAATTAGGAACAACTATCTAATCTTTTAGAAAATTGAGCTATTGAAAACAACTAGCACTTAGCCATTAAACAATAAGAGCTGTCAGGGATGACAGCTCAATATAAATTTATACACATTTCTATTTACACTTGGTTTATTTAGCTAGAAGCTCCAAGAAAACGATGGTTGCTTTGGGTATGGCTGTGATTTAACAATTCTTGCAATACCTATATATTCATGTGTATAACACTGACATTTATATTTATAACTAGAATTTTTACAATTATTCTTATTGTACGTTTTTTCCTTAAACATGATAATCCCCCCCTTTTCATTAATGAAAAATTTTTCTTGCCAATTACACAATATGAAAAATAGGTTAAAAAGTTACTATAATAATTAAATCAAATAAGAATTATTACTTATATGAGGAGGAATATAATGAAATTTTTGAGTTCATTAATAGTGGTTTCTGATATAGAAAAATCAAAGTTGTTTTATTATGAAGTGCTTGGATTAAAGGTTGTTGAGGATTTTGGTGCAAATGTGACTTTAACAGGAGGTATTGCATTACAAACAAAAGATTCGTGGTGTACTTTTATTCACAAAAAAGATAATGAAATTGTATTTGGAGGAAATGACACAGAATTATACTTTGAAGAAGATAATTTTGATTGCTTTATTCAAAGGCTTAATAACATGACAGATATTAATTATGTACATTCCATAGTAGAACATTCTTGGGGGCAGCGTGTTGTTCGATTTTACGACCCTGACAATCATATTATTGAAGTTGGTGAAAATATGATCATGGTTGTCAGAAGATTCTTGAATAATGGTTTATCAATTAAGGAAATTGCTATTAGAATGGATGTGCCAGTTGATTATGTGAACTTTTGCCTAAAGTAGATTATGACTATATTAAGTTGATTTTAAGCTTTTTTCAAAGGTTCTTCAATAAATAAAAATACCGTATTATTCATAATGAATAAGCGGTATTCTTATTTCCAAATTTAAATAATTCAATATTAATATTTTCTTTCATATCATTTAGAATTTCATTATTTCTGTTCTAAATAAGTAAAAAAACTATTATTTTCTTAAAAATAAGTCTTTCCTCTTTAATCCATTTCCTTTAATAGATTGTCTCCATCCCATTTCTGCAGCAAACTTATAGGCAACCCTTGGAAAATTTGCTGTTATAAATATATTTTCTTCTGAGGTAGATTTTAAAATATTGTTTGCAATTTGGTTTATAGCTTTTTTTAAGTCTTTCTTAGGTCCATTACCAATAGGTACATTTTTTAAGGATGGGAGCATGCCGCCTGCACCAATTCCAAGCCCTTGTCCCCACTGAAGTCCTGCTTTTATACACCAATTTTCCATAATTTCAATGGCTAATTTATTCTGATGACCTTCATAAAATCCACAATTCACCAAAGAATAAACTTTAATCTCTTTTTCATTTACAGCTTGAAAATAATTTTCTAATTTTGTAAGACAACTTAGCAAATGAGATGGAATTCCATCTACATATAGAGGAAACGCAAATACTAAATCATCACATTCTACTAGATTCTCCATTTCCTTTATACTCAATTGTGGCTTTCTAAAGTGATATTCTATAATCGTATTATCTTGCTTACTTAAAAAAACTTTCAACTCTTGTAAGATGCAATCAGAGGCACTATCTTTAATTTTAGGGCTTCCATTAATAATAGCTATTTTCATAGTATCTCATCCTCCATTTTCTCAATGCTATTAACAAATGAAATACTACTAACATGACAATCCAAATTAATAGAATTTGCTTTCACCAATTTTTCACTAGTTTGTTTTTCTTTTTCAGTTATATTCTCACCATAAAACCAAACTCTCATATCTATATGATTTTTATATCTTCTTCGATGATGCATTTCTCCATTTCTTATTGCAAAATAGGGATGGATATAAGAAATGCTTCGGTCTAATACATTTTTTACGAAGGGACTAAATCCACCATAACAACATTTACTAATAAGAATGACCTCTTGACACTTTGACAAATACTCTCCCATATCACCATATTTATCTCGTATTATACAAGCTCCAGGTGTTTTTATCCAACAACCAAAACAACCAATGCAATGATGTATTGTACCATCATCTGAAATAATAATTGTATCATCTAATTGATTAGGAAATATCTTTTTAAACTCTTTATTTTCTAAGTCATGTATCAATAACTTCATTTTACAATGTTCCTTTCTTATAGTTTATAATATAACTTTCAATTATTGTATCCTCATATAAATAATCATCATTACAAGTTAAGTATTTCATATAAAATAGCATTAAAGAGACATCCCAATTGATGATTCTGTTTCTTCGTGAAACTCATATCCTACACTATTATAAACTGACAATGCTCTTTTGTTTGCACTCCAGACTTCTAGTCTTGATTCCTTGATATTTAAATCCTTTAACCCTTGAAAGGCTCTTATAATCAGATTTTTTCCAACACCTTGCTTTCTCCATTCTTTTGAAACAAATAAATCATCCACCCAACCATATTTATTGTTTAATCCATCTTCCTTTACGATAATAATAATATTACCTACAATTTCGCCCCTATGTTTAGCTGCTATACTGAACCATTGATTTTCTCTTCTTAATTCCTTTATATCCTCAATGGAATAGCCTCTAACAAATACTTCGTTTTGCTTTTCTACTAACTGTTTTATCTCGTCTTCGTTTATAAATTCAAGAGTAGCAAAGTCTATACCCTCAATATCTGTAATCTGGAAACTCTCCTCAGTTATTTTTTTCTTTATAATATGCATTCCTTCATCATGGTTAAAGCCTTTTTTAGAAGAATAATATGCTATATTCTCTTTATTGTCTGAAAAACAACAATGATAGATTCTTACATCAAGCTCCTTATTTTCTTGTCTTATTACTTGTGATTTCTTCATTATTTCATCAAAGATTTGATCTTTTAACTCCCTTTTATCTATAACATCCTTTACTTTAATATCAATGTAGATATTTAATCTAGGCCTTTCATATAAATCAGATTCCATAAAAGGTGAAATTATACCTTCCCCTACTAAGTTATTGTCTTGGTCATAAGCTTCTATCATATGTTTTCTTTTACTATCTTTAATTTTATACATCATAGTTCCCCCACTTTTTAAATTTAATTTTCACCTAAATGTTTTATTATATAAACTATGCTCTTACTACTAGATGAACTTATCACTTTTTCTTTAAGTTATTATCTTTAATAAGGAAATTATAACATATAATACTAATAAAGTATTATTTAAATTTATAGTTATCTCGTTTTATCTAACAATTATTCGTCATACAATAAAGTTACACCTTACCTATGCAAATTTTCAGTATATCGCATATCATATACACTATTTTGAATTTAAGCTATTGTTAATTGTTTCCATATTATTAACTTTTTAAAGAAATTTCACATTTCATATTTACAATTATGTAAATTTGTTCTAATATATAAATAACATAAATTTTTCATTTAATTATTACATATAATTGTGCATAAAATCCATATGCATTCTTTCATAAAAGTGATGAACTACTTTTATAAACATCTTCAAAAATTATTCATCCAATTTTATATAATATGATTTATCTATTGTCACATAATTAATTTTCAAACCCCATATTAAAATTATAATTTTTCATAATATTATATTTGAGATAAACAACTTTAATAATTTCATATTTTAGTTGTTATCTATATAGACAAAACACACTTCATATCATAAGTTACAATTATAATAATTTAAAAGGAGGGATGTACTATTTAGATAATTTTCTATTTATTTTATCTCTATTAAATTCTAATTTTTAGGAGGGAATGTATGAAAAAATTGTTTAAATCAAAACTATCAGTATTTTTATTTCTACTGACATTTTTAGTTACTCAATGTTTCTTCGTATTTAATACTAGAACCACTTCTAGTCTTGACAATGATGGTAACTCAAATAGCACTGAAGATGTTAGTGTTACTGTGTTAGAGTCTGATTCTCACCATACAGTTGTAAAATTTGATATTAATAATTTTAGTAAAGACTTAGTAAACATTAACAATAAATCTTACTATAATATTAATTGTGAGGGTACTAGCTTACCTCTTGAAGAAGGGGCTCCTGAACTTCCTCGCATATGCAGAAATATAGTTATACCAAATGATGCCGACGTTAAGTTGAACGTTATATCATCAGAATATAAAGACTATAAAAACATCCCTATAGCTCCATCAAAAGGTTCTATAACAAGGGATAAAAATCCTGAAGATATACCTTATAAGTTAGGTAAGGAATATAAAAATAAAAACTTTTATCCTTCAGAATTAGTTTCTTTTAGTGAACCTTTCATAATGAGAGAATTAAGAGGGACAACTATTACACTAAATGCATTTCAATATAAACCTAAAAATGAAACTTTAAGAGTTTATAAATCTGTAACTGTAGAAATAATAACAGATGGTAAATCATCAGTAAATTCACTTACCACTTCAAGGTCTAATAAAACCACTTCTGATTTCGAACCTGCTTATTCAAACACATTTATTAACTACAGTAATTTAAAAACTCCTACTCATCGTTTAATGAATAATCCTTCAGAGACAGGCTCTATGCTTATCATATCCTATGATCAGTTTAGTAGTGCTATGAATTCCTTTATTAATTGGAAAAACTCCAGAGGAATAAACACTACATTAGTAAATATGTCTACAGTATCATCATCTAATAATCCAACTGAAATAAAAAACTATATACAAAACTATTACAATCAACACCCTGAATTAACTTATGTACTTCTTGTAGGTGACTATGCACATGTATCCTCTCCTACTTACTCTACAGGGGTTTCTGATCCTACTTATACAAAGGTTGCAGGTTCAGATGATTATCCTGACATATATGTAGGCCGTTTTTCTGCAGAAAGTATTGCAGATGTTGAAACTCAAGTACAAAGATCTATTGAGTTTGAACAAAATGGTTATAATACAGCTGCATGGTTTAAAAAAGGCGTTGGTATAGCATCAGATGAAGGTTCTGGAGAAACAGATATACAACAAATGGATAGTATAAAGAGTAGACTTCTAAATGCAGGTTATACTCAAGTGGATAGTATATACGATCCAGGTGCATCAGCTTCTTCTGTTACTAATAGTCTAAACCAAGGCAGAGGTATAATAAATTATTGTGGACACGGTGCTGAAAATTACTGGGTAACAACAGGCTTCAGCAATACCAATATAAAAAATCTTCAAAACCCAGGACAACTTCCTTTTATTATAAGTGTTTCTTGTGTAAGTGGTAAATTCCAAAGCGGTACTTGTTTTGCAGAAACTTGGCTTCGCTCAAAGAATAGTAACGGAAACCCAATAGGTGCAATAGGAACATTAATGTCAACAGTAAATCAACCTTGGATACCTCCTATGAATGGTCAAGACGGAATAATTGACTTACTTTGCAACAACAGTAGGGTGTCACTAGGCGGCTTGTGTTACTCTGGTGAAACTAGAATGCTAGATAACGGTACAAGCAGTGATTTGTTAACCTTCAACACTTGGACATTATTCGGTGACCCATCTATACAAATCCTACCAGACTCTACAAATCCAACAGACCCTACAGATCCAGAAGAACCAGCAGACCCATATGAACCAAACGATTCTACTTCCCAAGCATATACTATAAATAGTGGTGTAGATTATAGTTCATATATATATTCAAATACAGACGTTGATTATTATAAAGTAACAACTAACAAATCTGGTGTTATCTCTGCAACATTAACAAATCTACCATATGACTATGACTTATACCTCTATAACTCATCAGGAAAAAGAGTAGCCTCTTCTACTAAAAGCTCAACATCAAATGAATCCATTTCTTATTCAGCACGTACACTAGGCACATACTATCTTAAAGTTGTTGGATATAATGGTGCTCATAGTACTTCTACAAAATATAACCTAAATGCAAGTTATCCTATAGCTAACTAAATCTATAATATATAAGGGGTGCTTGTAGCACCCCCTTAGTATTTAATCTATATTTTAGCCATAAAAAATAACTATCTTAAATTAATAAAATGGTTATTAATGAAGTCATTAAATTTTTATCTATACCGGCCTTCGTTTTAGTATGTTAATATCTACTTCATGTCTACCTGTCATGTCCTTTAATACTTCTATGCTTTCTTTTACTTCTTTAACATTTTTAGAAATGTTTTTTATTGATTTCTCAATTAAGTCTGTCTTCTCTTCTATTATTAAATCTGTGCTTTTAAATGAACTTTCATTTTGTTCCCTATGTGAACTTTGTACTTCTACAATCATATCTATATTTTTTTCTATAGCTTCAATTTTTATTGAATTTTTCTTTATCTCACTTTTAACACCATTAATTTCTGTCTCAAGTCTTGTTTGACCTTCTAACAACTTTACAAGTATATCTTCAATTTCTATATCCAAAACCATCACCCCAACCGCGGATTTTTTATTTAATAACTATAATATGAATACATTATNNATAATGTATTCATATTATAGTACTTATCATGTTATAGTTCAAGCTAAATTCTTATATCTTTCATATATTATTTTCCACTTTTTATATATTTATACATACCTTATTTATTCATTAACCCATAAATAATTGTTCCCATTAATTTTTTTAATATACCAATAGGAACTTTAGGTGAGAATACACCTTTACTCATATCTTCACTATGCCAGTAATCATAGTCTGCACTTCCTTCTTCATATTTCTCCTTTGACATGGCTTTCCAAAGGTTAAACATAACTACTGATTTTAAGGAAGGTTTATGAATCTTTTTAGATTTTAATTCCTCACTAAATTTTTTTCCACACTCTAATACCTTTTTTTTATTTTTCTCTGTAAGTTCCCTACTTCTATAAGCAATTGGTAAAGTTTGAACATGATTAAATCCCCAGTAGTTTAAAACACTTCTCACATAGTTTGCAGCATCCTTATGACCTGCGCCAGCTGTGGTGGTTATTATTAAAGCCTTCTTTGTAAATAAACTTGGTCTATGGAAATTGTAAGACATATGATCTATAAAGTTTTTTAGTAATCCACTTATTTGCATAGAGTATACAGGAGAAGTAATTATTAGTGCTTCTGCTTCTTTAATTTCTTTCATAATTTTACTCATAATATCTTTGTGAGGACATTTATCTTCGCCCTTATAAATGCAATTAAAACATCCTATACATAGGGGAAGATTTTCTTTTCTTAGCTCAATATCAATAAACTCTATGTCTAAACTTTTTCTCATTTCTTCCTTTACTAGAGTTAATACATTCCACGTATTTCCTCTTCTTGGGCTACCATGAATAACTACACATTTCATATTATTATCTCCTTCATAGTCGTAGTATATATACAATATTTTACCATAACTATCCAAACTAATGTAAAGAAATATTATAGAAAAAAGGAAGGTAGATATACTTATATAAATATATCTATCCTTCCTATAATATTATCTACCTAAATAATAAATTTAGTTATTTATACAATTTCCTCTACCAGCACCTTTTCCTTGGCCAGCTCCTCTACCTTGACCTGCACCATTACCTAAGCCTTGATTAAGTCCATAGCCTTCCTTGTTTTCTCTATTCATGCTAGTCCCATCACAAGTAGCACTATTTTCAGCCATTTCAGCTTTAATTTCTTCTCCTCTTTCTGCAGTTATTGTTCCTCTTTCTACCGCAGCATCTACTCTTTCATATTTCTCTTGTAGCATAATTTTCTTTGCATCTTCTAAAGTCTTTCCTTCTTCTACTAAGCTTTGAACCTGTGTAGCTCCACCATTTCTAAAAGCTCCTCCTAAATTTTCCTCCGCAAAGGCCATAGTTGCTCCCGAAGCGGTAATTACTCCTACTAGTGCTAAAGCTATCATTGATTTTTTCATATTAAATCCTTCCCTTCATTAATTATTTTTTATTTTTTTTACACCTTTATAATAACAAAGGAATGTTACATTAATGTTACAACAATCTAATAGTTAGATTAAAATAAATATACATTTTTATAACCTTAAGCTTATCCAAAATTCCACACCATGCTTCCTATTCTTTACCCCATAGGTACCCTCATGAAGATTTACTATTTGTTTCACTATGGCTAAACCTAAACCTAGGCGTTTTTCTTTATAGTTTCTTACCTTATCTACCCTTATAAACCCTTCCCAAATCCTAGTAAGGTTATCATCTTCAATGTTACTGCCACTATTATACACAGAGATTACTAAATTATCTTCAATTACTTTTAGATTAATATCTATTATTTTATTTTCATCTACATGGCTAAGGGCATTATTAATATAATTTTGTACTGCTTGCTCTAATCTAACTTCATCCACTATAATAGTAATATTTTCACCTTCCGTAAAGTTAAGATTTATGTTCATTTCTTCGAATCTAAATTTATTTTTCTCTAGAGTTTTTTTTATCAAACTATTTATATTTACTTCTTTTTTATTTAATTTAAAGGTATTTGATTCTAGCTTATATAAATCTAAAAGATCATTGACTATGATACCTAATCTTTCTGTTTCTCCACCTATTACATCTAAATAATATTTTCTATCCTCTTCTGAAGATATAAAACCTTCTTGAAGTGCTTGAATATAACCTGAAATAACAGTTATAGGGCTTTTTAGTTCATGAGATACAGATGACACAAATTCCCTTCGAGCTAATTGATTTTTCTTTTCATTATTCATCATAGTCTCTAACTCTAAATTCTTTTCTTTTAGATTTTTTAAGGTTTCTTCTATTTTATGGGATAAATTATTAACACTTTTAGCTAGTATTCCTATTTCATCAATACTCTTTATATTTAAATCCTCACAAAAGCTTAGCTCTTCTATTTTTCTAGTTTTTTTAGTTATTTCTATTACTGGCATAGTAAATTGTCTTGAAAATAATGCTGTTATAAAAAGTGCTATAAATCCAACAGGTACCATTATCATAAATAAAAGCTTCATAGATTTATTTACTGCATCATCAATAACAGTAATTGGTGTTTTAACAGTTATTTCGTAAGTATATACATTTTTTCCTACAGCAGTTAAGAACTCTACACCTGTAGATCTATCAAGAGTTATGGTTTCACTTACTCCTTCTTTTTCACCTATAAATTCTATAACTTCAAACCTATGCTGCCCATTCATCATATTATTTTTACCCATTTTATGGCTAGAAAATCTGCTCTCTGATGTTAGTGCATCTTTTATATCTATTTGAACACTATACTTCTCTGAAAGTCCTTCTAACTTCCCATCAACTCTATTATCATAATCTTTATCTATATAGTTTTTAATTTCTTCAATTACTTCATTCATTTCCATTAACTTTTCCCTTTGAAAAAAGTCTTTATATGTGACTCCATAGGTTGCAATCCCTAAGATAAAAATACTGAATATGAGAACTATACCAGAAAATAACTTTAATTTAATTGATTTCATCATACTTCTCCAAACTTATATCCAAAACCCCTTATGGTCTTTAGATACTTATTATAATCTTCCAATTTATTTCTCAACCGACTTATATGAGTATCTACAGTTCTAGTATCACCAAAGTAATCTTCATCCCATATAACTCTTAGTAGCGTTTCTCTACTTATTACTTTATTTACATTTTTTACAAAGTAAAGCAATAGTTCATATTCTTTCGGATTTAGTTCTTTCTCCTTACCGTCCATTTTTACCATGTGACTTTCTTCGTTTACTTCAATCCCTTTAAATACAATGCTTCCCGCCTTAATAATTTTACTTTTTAAAAGTCTATTAACTCTAGCAAGTAATAGGGCTATGTTAAATGGTTTAGATACATAGTCGTCCACTCCTATATCAAAGGCAAAAAGTTCATCTAAATCACTATCTTTAGCCGTTAATATAATTATAGGTACTTCTGATATCTTTCTAATCTCTTTACATACAATCCATCCATCATAAATAGGCATCATAACATCTAAAATTACTAAATCAATGGTATCATCAAAGTTCTCTAAAGCAAGTTTACCATCTTTTGCAGTAACTACTTCAAATTTATTAAAAGTTAAATAATCCGCAATAAGTCTTAAAATTCTCTCATCATCATCAGCAACTAAAATTTTCATTGAAACCTCCTAATATAATATATCATTTTTATTTTATACCATTATAGTATAAAATAAAGTGTATGTCCCCAAATTATTTTAGGACATACACTTCATCATTACAATTATTAGGTACCTCTAGTTAATTAATCTTCCAAGTAAATCATTGCTTCTTTTTATGAAATCAGACATTTCATCAGCACCTAATTGTCCATGACTTATCATAGCTAAGTCATACACATGGTTACAAATATCATTAACCAAGTCTTTTTTATTTTCATCTTTAGATAAATTAAATAATTTTTTAATTAATGGATTTGAACTATTTACAACTAAAGTCTCTTCTTTAGGGAACATTGACATATCCCCTCCTCCAAACATCGCACTCATCTCAGCCATTCTTCTAGACTGTTCTGATAGAGTAATCATAGCAGGAACTTCCTCTGTTTTAATAGGCTCTATAGAGATTTTTAGTTGTTCCTTATTTATAGAATTCTTAAATATCTCTTCTATAGCCTTGTTCTCTTCAGGACTTTCATCTATTGCATCAGCCTTTAATATTTCTGTTAAGTCAGAGTCAATTCTACTAAATTGTACTCCTTCCTCTTTACTCTCCATTAAAGTAATAAAATGACTGTCTAGTGTGGTATTTAAAATCACAGCTTCTAAGTTATTGTCTTTTAGCATTTTAATATATTGAGACTGTTGCTTTTCATCATTAACATAAATAACTTTTTTATCATGATTTTCCTTATTGTTTTCTAGATATTGTTTTAATGTTACATGGTCTCCATTAGTAGTTTTGAAAATTAGTATATCTTTAACCTTGTCATAGAATTTTTCATCTCTTAGACAACCATATTTAATAAAAATATTTATATCTTTCCAAAAGTCATTGTACTCATCTCTATGATTTTTAAATAGAGATGTAAGTTTATCAGCTACCTTATTTACAATGTGTCTAGAAACCTTTGATACATTACTGTCCTTTTGTAGAAAACTTCTTGATACATTTAAAGGAATGTCTTCGCAATCAATAACACCCTTTAATAAAAGTAAAAACTCAGGAATAACTTCTTTTATGTTATCTGCCACAAAAACTTGCTTATTATAAAGTTTCACTTCTCCTTCTGTAGCTTCAAATTCATGTTTTAATTTAGGGAAGTACAATATCCCTTTTAAATTAAATGGATAGTCTACATTCATATGAATCCAAAATAGCGGATCATTATATTCATTGAAGACTTTTCTATAGAACTCTTTATACTCTTCATCTGTACAATCCTTTGGAGCTTTCATCCATAATGGTTTTGTATCATTTAAAGGAGTTTTTTCTATATCCTTCTCTGAATCCTTATCATCTTTTTTCTCATTCTCATCTATTAGATAAATCTCAACAGGGAAGAAGTTACAATGTTTTTTTATAATTTGCCTTAATTTATAATAATCTAAGAATTCATTGCTATCTTCACTTATATAAAGAGTAACAGTTGTTCCTCTAGAAGTTCTTTCAGAAGATTCAATTTCATATTCTGTACCGCCTTCACAAATCCACTTAACAGCTTCTTCGCCCTCCTTATAAGATAAAGTATCAATTTCAACTTTTTCTGATACCATAAAAGCTGAATAAAACCCTAATCCGAAATGGCCAATTATGCCTTTTCCTTCATCAATCTTATCTTTATATTTAGATAAAAACTCCTCAGCTCCTGAGAAAGCTACTTGGTTAATATATTTTTTTACTTCCTCTGAAGTCATTCCTATACCGTTATCTATAAACTTTATAGTTTTTTCATCTTTATTTAAGGATACAGTAACTTCGTATTTAGACTTCTCCACAGTTGCTTCTCCAAAGGTCACTAGTCTTTCTAATTTATTAATAGCGTCGCAACCATTACTGATAAGTTCCCTTATAAATATATCCTTATCAGAGTATAGCCATTTTTTTATAATCGGCATTATATTTTCAGTGTGAATTGAAATGTTTCCATTCTCTTTAAGCATATATATCTCCTCCAAACAAAAATAATAAAATTTTATACTCAACCGTATAAAATATTTTATACCTAATTCTATATAAAATAAAGAATATATTGTGAATTTTTTGTAAAAATATCACATTTACTCTGCTTGAGTTAGTAATCTTTTCATTATATCTCTCAATTTTCTTTCTTCTAATTGGTCATTTCCAATGATAACAATAATTTTTATATCTTTATCTGATTGATCCCATTTATAGGCCTTTGCATCTATAATAGCTTCCTCTGGAATAAACTCTTCCATATCTAAGGCCATCTCTTCTGCTAAACTGAGATATTCATCAAAAATGTCGTCCTCTTCCATTTCACTTAAATTAAAATCATCATATTCTTCTTCTATAATCTCATTTAAGATTGAGATTTTCACACTTAAGCAAAAGGCATGAACATCTTCTCTTTTAGTTCCCTTTGTCATATCCTTAATTACTTTAAAATCAGTTTTACTTTCTATTATTTCTTTCATCTCATCATTATGAATTACATTTTCACCAAATAATACATACATTTATATCAGCTCCTGTTAATTAATTCTTAAGTTTTACATGCACATCATTATATCACATATATAGATTTTAATTAACAACTGCAGAGATTTTTTAGAAGTTATACTTATTTACTATTAGTAAATAGAGCTTCTTCTCAAAATAGCTCACTAAAACTTACAAAATATTGAACCTACACTTTATTATAAGTGTAGGCTCAATATTAATTTAACATTTAGCTTGTTTTATTACCTTATTTTACTCTTGGTAATACTTCTTTTTTAAAGAAACTCTTTGCCGTTAAGCCTGATACACTGAATACTTCTCCGTCATCAATTTTTACAGATACAGCATCAGAACAATGACCTAAACAAAATACTGCCTTTAAGTCTACTTTATCAGATAGATTATATTCTTCAATGCTCTGTTGAAAAGCATTTATAACATTATAAGATCCCTTTACATGACAGGCGCTACCTATACAAACACTTAAGTTTACCACAGCGTTTACTCCCCTCTATTATAATTCACATGTAATAACTTATGAACTTTTCCCTTTAATAATCCTGAATAAAGAGACATCATTACTGGATTTTCTTCTGAACGTTTAAGGCTACTCATCTTATCTGCTGCATATAAACCTTCTCCACGTTTTTGCTTTCCTTCAAACATAGTAAATGGTTGTCCTGCTCCACCTACACATCCACCTGGGCAAGCCATTACTTCAATAAAATCATAATGTGCTTCTCCTGATTTTATCTTTTTCACTAGGTCATCAGCGTTTTTAAGACCACTAACTACAGCAATTTTCAATTCCTTGTCATTTACTGTAATACTAGTTTCCTTTACACCAGACATTCCCCTTACTCCATTAAATGCTATAGTTCTTAGTGTAGATACAGATTTGTCATCTAAAACTCTTCTTAAAACAGCCTCTGTAACTCCACCTGTAACTCCAAATATAACTCCCGCTCCACTACTAACACCAAATGGCATGTCTACAGCTTCTGGTTCTATCTCTGAAAATACAATTCCGGCTTCCTTTATCATAGCTATAAGCTCTTGAGTAGTTATAACATAATCTACATCCTTAACTCCATCAACTTTAAATTCATCTCTATCAGCTTCAAATTTCTTAGCTGTACAAGGCATTATTGCTACATTAACTATTCTTTTACTAGAATGACTATAGTGCTCTTTTAAAACAGAACCAAACATCTGCATAGGAGATTTACATGTTGAGATATTACTCATCATCTCTGGGTAAGTTCTTTCTACATAGTTAACCCAAGCTGGACAACAAGAAGTAAATAACGGAAGTCTTTCATTATTTTCTAATCTTGAAATAAATTCTCCTGTTTCCTCCAGTACTGTAAGATCAGCTCCAGTAGATGTATCAAATACTTCATCAAAGCCCATTCTCTTTAAAGCTCCAACGATTTTACCCATTACATTTTCTCCATCTTTTTGTCCAAGCTCCTCACTTATTCCAACTCTTACTGCTGGAGCTATTTGCACTACTACCTTAGTATTTTTATCACTTAAATCTTTCCATAGTTTTTGTGTATCATCTTTTACTACTATAGCTCCTGTAGGACATACTGCTGCACACTGACCACAACCTACACAGTTTGATTCTGCTATAGGTTTGTCAAAAACTGTACCTACACTCATCTCTGCTCCTCTTTTTATAAAGTCAATGGCACCTACATTTTGAATTTCATTACACATTCTTACACAGTCACCACAAAGTATGCATTTACTCTTATCTCTTACTATACATAAAGATGATGTATCTAATTCGCTTTTTTCTGCTGTATTGTCAAATCTTACTTGTCTTATCCCAAATCGATGTGCTAACTCCTGTAGTTTACAATGTCCATTTTTCTCACATGTAGTACAATCTCTACAATGATTTGAAAGTAATAATTCTAATATATTCTTTCTATATTTTCTTAATCTAGGTGTATTAGTATATATCTCCATACCAGCTTTTGGTGGTGTAGAACATGCAGCTTCAATTCCACCCCACTTATTTTCTACCATACACATACGGCAAGCTCCATATACAGAAAGCTCTGAGTAGTAGCATAAAGTTGGTAAATCTATTCCTGCTTTTCTAATAACCTCTAAAATATTTTTTTCTCCCTTTATTTCCACTGGGATGTCATCTATAATCATAAATTGTTCATTCATTCTATTAATCCTCCTTTATAGCTTTAAAGGCACAAGCTTCAATACAGGCACCACATTTAATACATTTATTTTTATCAATTACAAAAGGTTCTTTAACCTTACCTGAAATGGCACCTACTGGACAAATTCTTGAACATTTTGAACAACCCTTGCAAAGGTCTGCATCTATATAGATAGTCTTAAGTTTTTGACATGTCTTGGTTGGACATTTCTTATCAATAATATGCGCTTCATACTCACTACGGAAATTCTTTATTGTACTTACTACTGGGAATGCTGCAGTTTTTCCTAATCCACATAAAGCTGTAGAAGATATTGTATCTGCAAGTTCTAGTAATAAATCAATATCTTCAATTTCACCTTTACCTGCTACAATTCTCTCTAATATTTCAAGCATTCTCTTAGTACCTTCACGGCATGGTATACACTTACCACAAGACTCATTTTGAGTAAAGTTCATAAAGAATCTAGCGACTTCTACCATACAAGTATTTTCATCCATTACAACTAGCCCACCAGAACCTATCATAGCTCCGGCTTTCTTTAAAGAATCAAAATCTAGTGGTAAATCTAAATGTTCTTTTGTTAAACAACCACCTGAAGGACCTCCAATTTGTACAGCTTTAAACTCTGCTCCTCCTCTTATTCCTCCACCGATATCAAATATTATTTCTCTTAAGGTTGTACCCATTGGAACTTCAATAAGTCCTGTATTTTCGATGTTTCCTGTTAATGCAAAAGCTTTTGTTCCATTATTCTTCTCTGGACCCATGGTTTTATACCAATCTGCTCCATTTTCAATTACTATAGGTACATTAGCAAAGGTTTCTACGTTATTAAGCACTGTTGGTTTTCCAAACAATCCTTGTTCTACAGTTCTTGGTGGCTTAACTCTAGGCATACCCCTTTTTCCTTCAATAGAAGCTGTTAGTGCACTTCCTTCTCCACATACAAAAGCACCTGCTCCTTTATTGATTTTTATATCCATACTAAAACCTGTACCAAGAATGTTCTCACCTAATATTCCATACTTTTTAGCTTCTTCTATAGCATTCTTTAATCTGCTAACAGCAAGAGGATATTCTGCACGTACATATATATATCCTTCCTGTGCTCCACAGGCTACTGCTGCAATCATCATTCCCTCTATAACTCTATGTGGGTCTCCTTCCATTATGCTTCTATCCATAAATGCACCTGGATCTCCCTCATCACCATTGCATACAATGTACTTCTCACCCTCAGGTTGACGTTTTACTTGACCCCACTTGCGGCCAGTTGGGAAACCACCGCCACCACGGCCTCTTAAATTTGAATCATCGATTTCTTTTATAATTTCATCCGAAGTCATATCAAATAGTACTTTTTCTAAAGCAGAGTATCCACCTATAGCAAAATATTCTTCTATAGATGTAGAATCAATATGACCACAATGTTCTAATGCCAATCTAGTTTGTTTTTTATAGAAAGGTATTTCATCTTGAGTTCTGTAAACCTTACCATCCTTTTCATAAGCCAATCTATCTACACATTGACCTAAAACAATAGTCTTATCTATAATTTCTTCACAATCCTGTGGCTTAACCTTTATGTATAAATATCCCCATGGTTCAATTCTTACTAGAGGTCCCATCTCACAGAATCCATGGCAACCACTTTTTTTAATTCCAACAGATTTTTCATGAGATTCTTTTTCTAATTTAACCTCGCATCTTATATCTTTTTCCTTCATTAGTCTTACAAACTCATCGTATATTTCTAATGAACCACCTGCTATACAACCGGTACCTCCACATACAAGAATTTTTACCTTTTCGTTGTGAAAGCTTTCTTTATAGGTATTTCTTATATTAATTAAATCCTCTCTATTAAGAAGCATATTATTTGTCCTCCTTAAGCATATTTAAAAGTTCTATTGCCTTCTCAGGAGTAATAGCCCCATAAACCTTGTCATTAACAGTTAGTGCTGGTGCTAAACCACAGGCTCCAAGACATGAAACCGTTTCCACAGTAAACATTAAATCATCTGTAGTAACTTTGTTTTCTGAAAGATTCAATTCACTTCTTAGCTTCTCTAATATTGGTATAGATTTTCTTACGTGACATGCTGTTCCATCACATATTTTTATTACATATTTCCCTTTAGGTTCTAAAGAAAAGTTTTCATAGAATGTAGCTACGCTGTAAATTTTTGCTTCGCTAATACCTAACTTTTTAGAGAAATATGGAAATATTTCCTCTGGAAGATATCTATATATCTCCTGAGTATCTTGTAATATTGCAATTATACTACTAGGGTTATATCCATGATTTTTTAATATAACATCTAGTTCTTCATAATTAAAGGATGTATTCATTGTTTTCCCCCCTACAATGCTTGTTAAATTATTATCACTATTACATTTTATACTGAATTTTCAAATATTTCAATACATAAAAATAATTATTTTTTTAATTAATTTCTATATATTATATTAAATATGTAAACTATTATTTCTGCATTTTTTATATTTACTTTAATTTTACATTAATTTCTATATATGATTATTATATATTCTCTATATTCCATGGGTATTTTTGAAAAAATTATAAAATAAAGTAGATATATTTAACATCCTGTGTTAATTAAATATATCTACTTTAAAAATTTACATCTGTAACGAGTTAAAGTTTATGAAAAGAACCTTTCAGACTCTGTCAAAAATATAACTAATGCCAATAAGTCCGCTGATCCTCCCGGACTCACATTTTCGTCTATACACTGCTTTTCAAAGTCATGGGCTGCTTTAATTCCTTCTTCGCTATTGAAGCCCCCCAAGTTTAAAATTTCATAGGCACGTCTTTGAACTTCACGAAGTTTTTCTATATTTTGTCTATGCACAATGGTACTATCTTCTACTTTACTAATCAACATAAGCAATGTTTCAGAATACAAATCATTTCCTTTTAGATTAGAATTTTTATGTTTGGGTATTATTTCCTGGAAAATATTTTCAAGACCTTTTTTAATTTCTCCTCTAATTCCAGCAAAGCCATATTTTAAATATAAAGCCTCTCCATGAGTTAAGTCTTTCTTTTTATGCAAATCTTTAAAATCATCCAATATATTTTCACACATATTCTTTAATATAATTTGAACTTTATTGAAGGATATTTTCTCATATAGAGCTTTACCTAGCGCAGTAGCCACTACTCCTATTAAAAATATCATACCTTTATGGGTATTTATACCTTTAGTAACTTTAAACATAGTCTCTTCACATTTTATTCCAATAGTTCTAATAGCTTTAAAAATATTTTTTGGAGTTTCATAGCTATATCCCGCTTCTACCATTTCCTTTATAAATGGTGCTATGGCAAAACTACTCTCTAAAAATGTATAGTAATCCATATCTTTATGAGACCCCTTTGTAACAGGTGAAACTAATCCATAAGAAGGCATAGTTGATACCTCTGTAATCATTGATTTAAGGGCTAGTTGAGATATCTCATAGGACAATCTATCTCTTTTATCTACATAGCAGGTATATTCTTCATACTTACTAATAAAATACTCTTTTATCCTCTCTATACTATGCTTTTGACTTCTAGAACATATTCTAGCTTCTTCTTCACATAAAAAACATTTTCTAGGTTCTAGGCCTATGTCACTTCTAGATACTCCACGCAAGGACGGCATCAATGGATCACTATCATCAAGATAATATACATCTATGTCTACACATCTGCCTAATATATGATTTTCTTCCATATATATAAGTTGCTTTTTTACTTCAATGTTATCAGTATTAAAAATGAAATGACCTATAACTCCTTCTTTATTCTTATAGATTTCTTTACAAATTATATTTTTATTATGAAATAAATATATATCCTCACAAACTATCTTGGCAATTCTATCTGTAATATAATTAGATTTTTTTATACCAGGATAGTTTACTCTTACAGTGGCAAGAGTAACTCCACCAGATGTATTTCTCAGAAGTTGTTCTTGATATAATACTCTCTTTTCTCTATGATTTAAAAATTCATCTATTTCTGTATAGTCCATATTAATGTAAGGATAGGCAATAATTATCCTATCACTTTTCCCCTTCCTTACTATGATAAAATTAAATGTTTATATTGTCTATTAATTAGCCTTCAATTTTTGTCATAGGAAATATTTATTATTTTAATGAGGCAAATCTCTAAGTTTAAGCTTCTCTATAATATCTTTCCCTAGGCTGCTTGTTAAAAATTCATAGGTAGTTAATGGGACTAACTCCCTTACTTCTTCTAGTCTATCTTCTTTAAGTAATTCTCTAACTCTAGACGCACTTATAGCTTTATTTTCTATCTCGCATCTCTCTATAATTTCAACTTCCACACCGTACTTAGGCAATACTTCTCTTAAAGTTTCATTATAAGTATTGGTAACATTGCAGTAAGGTTCACTTCCTACATATCTTTTAGTTATATTTAGTTCCTTACAAAAATATTTTCCAAAGACGTTTCCATCTATTTTAGTATATTCTTTTAAAATGTCGTCATCTTTTCTTAAAAAATAATTTGGAAAAGTAGCTGATGATATAATATAATTCCCACCAGGTATTACAGTTACATTATTAAATTCCTTAACTCCATCTTTTATTAGTTGAAATCTAACTTGGAATGGAAATGAGGACTTCTCTTCTTCTACCACAAAAATTATAACATTTTTATTATCCATAGCTGCTTTCTTAACTATATATTTATGTCCTAATGTAAAAGGATTACAGTTCATAATTAACGCAGCATATTGCTCTTCTTCCTTTAATTCATAACTCTTCTTTATATTTTTCAACTCACTATGGATATTTTTATTTCCAGCTTCCAATAAACTAACTTTATCCGTATCAACAATTACCTTATATCCAAGTCCTTGAAACAGAAAATTATTCGAAGGCTTTGTAAAAATAAAGTTATGGTATATGTCTTCTTCAAAGAGTTTATTAGTGATATCAGTAATAAGTATATTTGATATACCTTGACCTTGATGCTCCTCGCTTACGGCAAAACATTTAACGATATTATTTTTCTTAGAACAGGTAGCTATTATTTCTCCCTCTTCCTCTATTATTAAAGTATAATCTACATCTTCATATTTAAGGGCAAATCCCCTTAAAAATTCCTCAACCCTATTTACTTCTATTTTAGAATTAAGATTTATTTTTTGAGTGTTATAATACATTTCTTCACCTCATTTAATAAATTACATCCTATCTTAATTTTATAAGTTAAAGTATCTTCTTACAAAGGATATTATTAGTAATGCAATAATTACAATAATTACTGAAAACACAGCATCAAATCCACTTTTAAATTCATATTTCTTTTTTCCTTTAGATATTTCTTCTGCTTCACTAAACATTCCTTCTGCATGAGCTTCTTGTAAAATTTCTTTATTTGTTTTTCTATTTTTCTTTTTACTCATATCTTTCACTCCATTATAAGTTTATAACTATAGGATACTTACATTGTATCATAATATAAAAAGAGTGTTGACAGCAACACTCTTTTTATATTTATTTTCAAAATCTGATTTTAGAAGAACATACCAAAGGCTATACTTGCTAATATCAGCATTATTCCTCCACCAAGACGAGAAGAAATTTGTGCAAAGGACATTAAATCCATACGTTTTGCTGCTGTAAGAACCGCAACGTCTCCTGAACCTCCACGGTTTGCCATACATAATCCAGCTGAAATTGCTGTCTCTATTGGGTAGAATCCTACTAACCATCCTACAATTCCCGATCCAAGAATTGCTCCTAAGACTATTAGGCCTGCTATAACAACGTTAGCTATATTGAATGCTGCTATAAGCTCTCCAAGATCTGTCATAGCTATACCAACTCCAACCATTACTACTAGTAAGAATTGTTTAGAGAAAAATCCTTGAAGCTTTTTAGCTCCTTCTTTTAATTCTAATGGAATTATATTAGCTACATTAGCTATAGCTACTAAAATAACCATCCACGCAAATCTATGAATATCAATTTTAACATTGATTCCCATTAACGTAAATTCCGGTATAATTAAAGTTTTTGATAAAATATTTCCAAGTACATAAAATGCACAGGCAAGAATTAGTCCTGCTGCAACTTCTCTAGCTGTAACTTTAACTACTCTAGTTTCTTCTAATTTAGATATATCTTCTGCATTTCTTATTAATTCACCATGTCCATTAAATTTAGCTCCAGCTTTAGTTTCACCCAATTTATTTAATACTGACGCTGCTATTATAGCTATAATATTAGCTATTGTAAGAATTGATAGAGCAAAGGATAACCATGCTGCTGGATCCCCACCAGTAACACTTGAGTAAATTTCACTCATTGGAATTGCTCCTGCTCCAGTACCACCACCCATTATTGGAAGTACATACTTAGTAGCTATTTCTGACATAGGAATACCAAATATAGCTCCACCTAAAGCTCCTAATACAAATGCTGCAATTACTCCACCCAATATTGCTGGAATATATCCAAGGAAAGCTTTCATAAGTAGTTTCCTATTAACTGATAATATTGATCCTGTTATAAGTACTGCTATAAATAAGTCTAAGAAATCTGCGGTATCCATGAATATTTTTACAGCTTCAACACTTGCTTCTGGTATTATCCCATAGTAAACTAACGCTGCAGATCCTAGGAAAGCAAGAATTGGACCTCCTCCAACATACTCTTTCCATATTGGAATCCTATCTCCAATCATAGCAAATAGGATACCTACTGAGTATAATAGTGCAAAGGCACCTACAGAGTTTTTAGGTAAAAAACCTTTGATTGCTGCAAAGAAAACTACTACTGCAACTCCTGCAAAAATGTACCACGGCATGCCGTATACTTTAAAGGGACCTTTTTTTTCTTCAATAAGATTTTCTGGCATAATTAATCCTCCTAAAATTAAATTGTATAATTTCATTACTAGGCCTTACTTTTAGTAAGTCCTAATAGGGTTAACAAGTTATTTGTTTAAACCTTTCAAATCAAAGATAATATCTAGCTTACTTTTTAAGCTTTTTAACTACGTCTATAATACTTCCATCTCTGTATTCTATTACTGCTACTACATCATCAGAAAACTCTAATTCCTTAGGAACTCCTATTAGCTTAACAGCAATTTTTCTTAATTCTTCCATAGTTATTAATGGAAGGCCTGCCTTCTTAAACTTGTTGATTAAATCTTGTCTTCTTGGATTTACAGTTACACCATAATCTGTAACAACTACATCTACTGTACTACCTGGAGTAACAATAGTAGTTACTTTTTCAATTATAGTTGCAATTCTTCCTCTTGTAAGAGGTGCTACTAAAATTGATATTTCAGCATTAGCTGCTGTGTCACTATGTCCACCTGATGCTGCTCTAATAACTCCATCAGAGCCAGAAATAACATTAACATTAAAATCAGTATCTATTTCTAATGCACTTAGGACAACAAAATCTAATTTGTTAACTGCAGCTGATTTATTAAATGGATTAGCATAAAAATCTGCACTAACTTCTATATGTTTTTCATTTTTTCCAATGGACTCTGCAGCTTTTAAATCAAAGCATTGGACATCAAATAGTGTATCACAAAGTCCCTCTTCTAAAAGATCTACCATAGGTCCTGTAATTCCACCTAGGGCATAACTTAATTTAATATCTCTTTTCTTTAATTCTTCTTTAACAAAACGAGTAACTGCTAGAGATGCTCCACCACTACCTGTTTGCATAGAAAATCCATCTACAAATCTTCCAGATGCAAGCATTACATCAAGTACTCTTTTTGCCATTAAAAGCTCTTTAGGATTTGATGTAAATCTAGTTGCTCCAGACATTATCCCCTTTGAATCACCAATTTCATCAACTACAACTACATAGTCAACTTTAGTTTGTGGAATGCTCTGTGGGAAGTTGGGATAATCAACTAAAGTATCTGTTACTACAACTACCTTATTAGCATACTCTGCATCTACCTTTGCATAACCCAAAGATCCACATATGGATTTTCCTTTTACACCGTTGGCATTTCCCATGCAGTCAGCAGATGGAGCTGCTATAAATGCTACATCTATTTTCAAATCTCCTTCTACAATAGCCCTAGCTCTTCCACCATGAGAACGAATAACTGCTGGATGCTTATCTAAAATTCCTTCAGATATTGCAGCTGCAAGTTTTCCTCTAAGACCACTGCTTTCAATTCTATTTACAACACCATTTTCTATATGTGCTACAAGTCCATCATGAGCACTTGTTAAAGAACTTGATGCTACTCTTAAATTTTTAATACCCATTTCTGCCAATGTATCTACTACCATCATTAAAAGCTTATCTCCAGCTCTAAAGTGATGATGGAAAGAAATAGTCATCCCATCTTTAATTTCACATTTTTCTATAGCAACTCTTATAGATTCTACTACTTTAGTTCTCTTTACTTGCTCTTTTAAATTTTCACCATCACTTTCAACCATAGTTCCCTTTGGTTGATTAATAAAGGGAGTTTCATAAACCTTTCTATTCTCATATCCCGGTATGCTATTTAATAATTCTTTGCTTATTCTATTATTCATTATCTTCACCTCCAACTAAAACCCCCGCTGCTTTAGCAAGTTCTAAAACTCTTTGAGCTCTCTCTATAATTGGTTTATCTACCATTTTACCGTCTACAGTAAATACTCCCTTATTTTCACGTAAAGCTTCTGCTGTAGCATCGACTATCTTTTTAGCTTTAACTATTTCTTTTTCACTAGGAGTATATACACTGTGTATAAGCTCCACTTGTCTTGGGTGAATTAATGACTTACCGCCAAATCCCATTCTCTTAATAAGATTAGCTTCTTTTAGGAATCCTTCATCGTTATTTACATCTGAATAAACGGTATCTAACACTTCAAGTCCACAAGCTCTTCCTGCCATAGCAATCATTCCTCTTGCCACATAAAGCTCATCTCCCTCTGGAGTTCTCGTTGTCTTCATACTAGTTACAAAATCCTCACCACTTAAAGCCATACCTATTAACCTTTTAGTTGGAGATTTTGCTATTTCAAAGGCATGCATAACTCCTAAAGCCGATTCAATGGCTACCATTATCTTTGTTGAACCAATTTCTCTTCCACAAGCCTTCTCTATTTTTTCTATTTCTCTATCTACAGTCATAACATCTTCTACAGTTTCAGTTTTAGGAATTCTTACAACTTCAACCCCACCTGTAACTATTGCTGCTAAATCTTCTTGCCAAAATTCTGTATCTAAACCATTGATACGAACCACCGTTTCTATACCTAGTTCTTTATAGTAATCTCCTAGATTTTTTAACATATTGTGAACTAAAAATCTTGCAGAATCCTTTTCTGATATAGCAATTGCATCTTCTAAGTCAAACATTACTGAATCAGGTTTGTATATGTGTACATCTCTTATGATTCCTGGATTATTTCCAGGAACAAATAGCATCGAACGTCTTAGTTTCATCTTAATCTCCCCTTACACCCATTTATATTCCTTGTTTTCAGCTGATCTATGAACTGCAGTCTGAACTCTACTTTTTATTACAGGGTTGATTGCACCTTTATCATTAGCAAACACCTTTGCACTTTCTACCCCCAAGGATTTAAGAGTTTCTTTGATAACTGCTTCTATTTCCTCTCCAAATTGTGCTTTAACAGTACTTTCTAGAGTAATTTCTATTCCAGCAGTTGAGGGTTCAATTATAATTTGAATATCACTGGATTCCAATGTGCCAGCACTAGCTACTGTTTTAAGTTCCATATTTACGCCTCCTGATTAAAAATATTCAATAGTTTTGTATCCCTTTTCATACTTTAAATACTTTTTGTATACATCTTGTTTATAGTGTATACAATTCGTTTGTAAAAATCAATAGAAAATTGAATATTTTTTTAAAAATTTTCGTAATTTTAAACTTGCTATAAAGCATAAAAAAAGAATTGTTAATACAATTTTAGTATTAACAATTCTTTATGTTTTATAGATAATCGTTTATAAACTACTATTTAACCACCGCATTTTGAAAAGATTTTTTAGCACGTGTAACATGATCTCTTGCTCTTTCTTCAGCAAGTTGCTCATCTCCAACTTCTATAGCATCTACAATTTCTATATGCTCTTTAAGTGCATCTAATTTCCTTTCTTTTGTCATTAAACTAATCTTTCTTAGGCTCTGTAAGTATTCATATATATATTCCATTTGTGATATTAGCCTTTTATTATGACAAGCATCTAAAATTATTTTATTAAATCTATTGTGAACTTCTACATATTCCTTTTCTTCATTAGTATCAATAAGTTTTTTCATATTTTCTATGATTTCTCTCAATTCTCTTATTTCAATTCGAGAAATATGCATACATGCTCCCCTTACTGCAAGGCCCTCTAAAACTTCGCGAATATCATATATCTCTATAGCATCCTCAATACAAATCCCCTTGACTATAGTGCCTTTTCTAGGGATATTCACAGCCAAGCCTTCACTTTCTAACTGTCTTAGTGCTTCTCTAACTGGGGTTCTACTGACCCCCATAGCTGTAGCAATATTATTTTCTATCAATCTATCTCCCGGGTTTATATCTCCTGTAAATATAGCTGTTCGAAGCTCTTTAAGAACTATTTCTCTTATAGATTTTTCTTTTCCATCATCTAAATTCTTTAAAATACTACTCATAAATATCTACATCCTTAATAAAATAATTTGTGACTATACTACACATACTTTATTTTAATTATAAATTTTCATTACAAATAAAATCATTCCAATTAATATTTTAACTATACAAAAATATTAATTATATACATAAATATTACATACCTTTAACTCTTTGTCAAATTAAATCAAGTATAATACTTATGCATATAAAGTAATTATTATTTTTAAAGGATTAGATTCTTAATTTGAAGCATCCGTTTGCTTTGGTTGATTATATTTATTAATCTGTCTTTGATTCAAAAGGTGAGATAATTCTTCCTCAGATATATCTCCAAAATTTTTAAATTCGTAGTCATTATCCTTAAAATATTTTATTATAGAAGGAAGCGCCTTAGGTGTAGTAGAATTTGACGCACCATCATGCATGAGCACTATAGCAGTATTGGGATCTATAAAAGTTTTTTTAAGCTCCTTTTTAAAGGTAGATAAAAGTTTTTCTACAGGTACATTTGTAGAAAGAGCATCCTCAATAGATATATTCCAATCCACATAGTACAATCCCTCATCACATAATTCATTTCTGATAGCTCTAACAGTTCCCTTATCTCCAATGGTAGTGCTAGACCCTCCAGGCATTCTCATGAATTTTGAAGGTTCATGACCAAGGACATCTGTGATAGCTTTATTAGCTTTATTATAATCTTCTAAATATTCTTCCTTACTTGAATAGATGCAGTTCTTATGATTATAAGTATGTATACATATTTCATGCCCTTGTTCTTCAACTTGCTTTAATATATCAGAATTTTCTTTAGCTAGTTCTCCTATAACAAAAAATGTAGCTTTAACATTTTCTTCTTCTAAAATCTTCAGTATCTTTAAAGTATTATTGGTAGGTCCATCATCAAAAGTTAGATATACTATTTTTTTTAAGTATTCCTTGTCAGTACATTTGCTATTGTCTTCAGCTAAAGCTAAATTGAAAGTACAAAATATACATATAAGTATAAGTACAACCACAGAAGAATATTTTAATTTTTTCATTACTAATCCTCCTTATATAAATAGTTAATTATCTTAATATATATTGTGCTCTTATTTATAAAGGTATACTATTATTTTAAAGGTTAAATTAACAAAAAGAGGTTGTCTCAAATTTATTATGAAACAACCTTTGTTAAAAATAATTTTTATCTATTTTATACAATTAGCTTTAGTAATAGTTTTTATATTCTCACACATTTCTTTTAAATATTCGTAGTTAGCTATATCATAGTCAATCTCTTTTGGATTTAGAGGACTTCCAAAGTAAACTTCTGGATTGCATCGGGTTGAATGATCTTTTCTTCTAGTAAAAGAGGCTACATGTAGCTGATTAAACTTCAAAGTTTCGATAATCCATTTTACATTATGAGGTCTTATCCCCCCTGGAAGTATTTCAATTTTTCCCTTACTATACTTTATCAACTCTTTTAAAAGTTCTGCTCCATCTTCTACTGTGTTTTTTTGTCCCTTAGTAAGAATTCTTTTTACACCTAAATCAACTAAGGTATCCAATACTTTAAAGGGATCTTTCACTACATCAAAGGCACGATGGAATACAGCTTCTCTATCTCCTATAATATCCATAAATCTTTTGCATAATTCTACATCAAGAGTACCATCTTCCCGTAATGCTCCAAATACTATACCATCAGCACCAGCTTTAATTGCTGCTTTCATATCTCGTTCCATGGTTTTAATTTCATATTCAGAATAACAAAATCCAGCTCCTCTCGGTCTTATCATTACCATAATAGGAATATCTACTAATTTCTTAGCTTCTTCAATAGTACCTATTGATGGGGTTATTCCCCCCAAAAACATATTTGAATTTAACTCTACCCTATGGGCTCCAGCTTTTTTAGCTATTATAACATCTTCTAGTGAACCACAACATATCTCTACTAAAACATTTTCTTTCATTATTAATTACCTCCATCTCAACCTTTTAATATGTAATATACTTCCTTCAAATAATTACATATTAATATATAACTATCTAAGTAAACTTAATATTAAAAATAGGTTGATTTGCTATAGCTTAAATCTTACAATACTTTCTCCTACTTCTTTATTATTATCATTAACAATAACCCTTGGAAATACCCTTTTTATTCTATCTATAGTATCTTTATTTTTATAATTAATCTGCTCTAATATAGACGCTACAATTAGCGGCCATTCTTCCTCTGATCCGTCTATTATCTTAATTGAAAATCCAAGTCTTTCATCTCTAAGTCCAAAACAATATACTCCTTTTGCTCCACCCTTTGCAACTATATTATCATCCATTAAAAGTAATGAACATATTAAATCAGTACCGGAAACCATCTCAAAATTTTCATTCATTAGTTTAGTAAGCTTTATTACAGCATCTCGTGTTAACTCATCCCCAATAGTGTCAGGACATGCCATCTTCATATAAGCCATAGCTAAATTTTTCATAGGCATTGCAAATACAGGAACTCCACATCCATCTGTACCAACTTTTATCTGTTCTCTTGGATATCCAGATATCATTGAAATGTGGGAAAGAATTTCCTGTTGTGCTGGGCTATTAATATTCCAATATTCCCTTTTATCACAGTTCATATCAGTGCATAAAGTTAAAATTCCCATATGTTTTCCTGAACAGTTGTGATAAATTCGTCTCTTTTCTCCACCATTTCTTAATATTTCTTCTTTAGCATTCATTGATAATGGATATGTAGGTAAACATATAAGTTCATCTTCATCTATCTTGACTTTATCTATTATAGATTCTAATGCCGTAACATGAAATGGTTCTGCCCTATGAGAGCCTGTCATAACTGTAATTTCTTTATTACTAAGATTATACTTTGTATCAATGCCTCTCTTTATTAATGGAATAGCTTGTATTGGTTTTGCTGATGATCTCATAAAAGTTACAAATCCAGGATCACCTATAGAGTAAACAACCTGTCCATCTTCATTTACACAACATATATATCCTCTATGTACACATTCTAAAAGTTCTCCCCTATATTCTTCAATTAAAATCTCATCCATAATAACATTCATTCCTTTCGCTGTGCTCAATGCACAAAATTTTATGAAAGTGATTAACTTCTAAAACACTATCAATAATATAGACAAGTATAAAACAATAATATATATTAAATACACATAGGATAATTATTTATCCCATGTGTATATTTTAACATTAATTCTGATTTCATCCCATAGATTCCTTTATTTTGCCTCTTTCAATTCTATACAATCCTTATGATGAATTATATTTTTCTCCCAGGCTCCTTTGCGATACATTATATATCCAAAAATACATATTATAAGATTGCTAAAACTCATAGAAAACCATATGCCTACAGAACCTATATTTGTAAAATTCTTGAATAGTAATATCATAGGAAGTCTCACAAACCAAAGTCTTCCCACTTCCATCTCCATAGAATATTTAGTATGACCCGATCCCTGAAATACTCCTTGCAATACACTGAATATACCCATAAGTGGCATAGACCATGCTATATATTGCAAATATGTTATCCCCTCTAAAATTACCATCATGTCATCCTTAGACTGCATAAAGAAACCTATGATTTGTTTATCAAAAGCTAATAATACAATTAACCCTAAAACAGAAAAACCGATGGTAAGCTTTATGGCTTTTACAAAGGCTTCCTTCGCTCTTTTAAGTTGGTTACACCCTAGATTTTGACCTATAATAGACGTAAGGGCTGCTCCTATTCCCATGGCTGGTTGAATTACAAGAGATGTAATTCTATTTACCATAGCAAAAGCTGCTAGTGTAGCTGTGCCATAGGATACTATAAAACCATTTAAAGCCATAAATCCTAAGGCTGAACCAGATTGTCCAATAGATGATGGAAGGGCAACTGATATGATTTTCTTAATTATTTCTCTATCAAATCTAAAGTTCTTAAAAGAAGGTTTTACCTTAGATGATCTTCTCATCAATACATAAATTCCAGCTATTGCTAAAACAGCCTTTGACAATAGAGTTGCTATAGCTGCTCCTGCGATTCCCATATTAAATGTAAATATAAATATTGGGTCTAAAATCATATTAAGAACCGCACTAATTGCACTAAGGACAGTTGGAAATACTGTATTTCCCTCTGCATTCATTATGGAGTTAAAGTTAAAAAATAAAAACATAAAAGGCATATCTAAGAAGGTAATTCTTAGATATATTATACTATTTCTTGCGAGTTCCCCTGTACCCCCCATTACTCTTACAACAAAGGGAGATATTATATATCCTACTATAGCAAATAGTATTGAAGATAAAAAAGATACTACCAAAAGCTGACTTGCATACTTATTAGCCTCTTCATATTTATCAGCTCCTATAAACTGAGAAATGATAGATGTACCTGCTATAGATAAGCCCATTCCGATAGATATAAATAAAAAATTAACTGGCCAAACAAACCCTGTAGCTGCAAATTCTACTGATCCAATTTTACTTACCCATAATCCATCAACTAAATTATATAGTGTTTGTATTAAATTATTTATCATAATAGGAATTGCTAAGACACCTATTACTTTGTATAAGTTATCATTTAAAATAAAATTTCTTTTATTCTTAACCATGTTCCCTCCTAAATCACATTTAAATTTGTTATTACTACTATATATATTATATACCATAGATACTATAAATTTCTATAAAAAGCTTAGGATGTCGAAATATATTTTTTTCTAAATAAAACAGTGTATATTTCATGATTTTAAATTCATCATCATATACACTGTTCATTTATTTTTATTTATACTATTTTACATATTATAAAATAAATTTTGTGAAGGATACTCAGCATCACAAGTAACATCTATTCCCAGTTTTCTAAATATTTGCTCGTCACCAGTACTTAGAATAGTAGTAGAGTGAGCTTGACACCCTTTAAGCTTTATAAGTTTTTCTAAAGCAACTTGAGCCATAGGATTAGTAGCAGCACAAATGCTAAGGGCAATCAGTATTTCTTCTGAATTTAAAGATGTATTATTACTTCCTAAAGCATTGGTTTTCAAACTTTTTATAGGTTCTAATACCACTGGTGAAATTAAATGAATCTCATCAGATATGTTAGCTAGGTACTTTACTGCATTTAAAATAGCTGCTGAAGATGCATCCATTAGCTCTGAACTTCTACCTGTTAAAACAGTACCATCTTCAAGTTCTAGAGCTACTACAGGGCAGGCATCATTTTTGTTTGCTTCTAATTTAAGCTTACTAGAATATTCTCTAGCAGGAATGACTACTTTTCTATCCTCTGGTTTAAGATTTAAACTTTCCATAATTATTTTAATTCTTTGAAAAACCTCTGCATCTACATATCCTTTTTTATATTCAACACTAGTTTTAAAGTATCTTCTAATTATCTCCTGTATAGAAGCTTCCTTAACAACTTCATCATCAGTAATTCCAAATCCTACTCTATTAACTCCCATATCTGTTGGTGATTTATATATAGATTCTTTTCCAGTTATCTTCTCAATAATCCTCTTTATAACTGGGAACATCTCAATGTCTCTATTATAGTTTACTGTAACCTCATTGTATGCATCAAAGTGAAAAGAGTCTATCATATTTACATCTTTAAGATCAACAGTAGCTGCTTCATAGGCAATATTTAAAGAATGTTTCAAAGGCACATTCCATACAGGGAAAGTTTCGAATTTAGAATATCCAACAGCATTTCCTCTTTTATTCTCATGGTATAATTGATTTAAACAAGTAGCCAATTTCCCGCTTCCTGGTCCTGGTGCTGTTACTACTACTATTGGCTTAGTAGTTTCTATATATGGATTCCTTCCATAGCCCTCGTCGCTTACGATAGTTTCAACCTCTGTAGGATAACCTTTAATAGCTTCATGCTTATAAACTTTAATACCTCTACGTTCCAATTTATTTATAAAGATATTAGTAGCTGGTTGACCACTATAACGAGTTATAACCACACTATTTACCTGTAAATCATATCCTCTAAGATCATCAATTAATCTTAGTACATCCATGTCGTATGTAATTCCAAAGTCGCCTCTTATCTTATTTCTTTCAATATCACCAGCATATACACAGATAATTATTTCTGCCTTTTCTCTAAGCTTATGAAGTAACTTTATTTTTGCATTTTCATCAAAGCCTGGCAAAACTCTTTTAGCATGCATATCAAATAATAGTTTTCCTCCAAATTCTAGATAAAGCTTATCATAATTATTTACTCTCTCTAAAATATATTTTGATTGTTCTTCCAGATATTTTTCATGATCAAATCCAATTTTCATCTTTACACCTCATCCTAATAATAAAACATACATATTATTATTACATATTTTCATCGTTAGTAAAACCTAAATTAAAAATTTTTAATTTTTTTGTTAATTCTAAATTTGATGTTTATGATTTATTTCTGGATTTTATGCTTTTAAAATTTCTGCTTTTAACTCCTCCATTAATTCCTTTACTGTAACTATACTTTTTATCCTATGGGCATTGTCTCCACAAAATACTAAAGCTTCATCCATATTTCCCTTAACACCATTTATTAGTGCTTCACTAATGCAATAAGGAGTTTCTTTTGGATTACAGTGAGATATACATCTATAGCATTTTTCCACTTTCAATTTCCCTTTAAAAGTATTCTCTACAAATGGATTACATATAGCTCTTCCTGGTAACCCTACAGGACTATCTACTATAACTATATCATCTTCTTTTGAATCAACATAAGCCTTCTTAAAATTTTCTGATGCATCACATTCTACTGTCGCTACAAATCTAGTTGCCATTTGAACTCCATCTGCACCTAGTTTTAGGTATTTAGCTATATCTTTTCCATCGTATATACCTCCAGCCACTACTACTGGAATTTCCTTATTATACTTTTCTCCATAAATTTTAGTTTCATTAATTATATCTACTACTTCTTTATCAAAGGCTTCTTCAGTCATATTTATATTTTCTTTTTTAAATCCTAAATGTCCTCCTGCTCTTGGTCCTTCAACTATAACCATGTCAGGGGCTACTTTATCATGTCTATCCCAAAGCTTCAAAATAACTTTGGCTGACTTTAAAGAAGATACTATTGGTGCAATTTTTACTGAAAAACCTTTGATTAACTTTGGTAATTCCATTGGTATTCCAGCTCCTGAGATTATAATATCCGCACCCCCTTCTATGGCTGCCTTAACATGCTCTTTATAATTATTCATAGCGACCATTATATTAACTCCAATAACTCCTCCATCAGTAGCTTTTTTTGCTAATAAAATTTGTTTTTTTAAAGCTCTAATGTTTGCAGCTAAATTATTACTTTCAAAGTCCTCTTCATCATATCCTACTTGTGCTGCAGATATAACTCCGATTCCTCCTTCATTAGTCACTGCTGATGCAAGTTTTGATCTAGAAACTCCTATCCCCATTCCACCTTGAATTATAGGCATAGGTACAAATATATTTCCTATCTTAAGACCTTTTATATTCATAAAAACACTACCTTTCAAATTAAGATATTTTACTTTGAATTTCAAATACTTTGATAATCAAAGTTTATTTTATTATAAGCCATTTTAATAATTGATGCAATAAGTATCCTAGTGGAATATATATATAATTAACTCATTCTTCATAAAAAATCTACTATTATATTTATAAAGGAATACAAAAATAAAAGAACTATAACATAAAATCATATGTATAGCTCTTATTCTTAATATTTTTCTTTATTTATTGAATTTTATCTTTTAAAATACCATTTATCTTTTTAGAAGTATCATCTATAAACTTATCCATTTCCTCTTCATTAAGATATATAAAATTCTCCTTAGTTTCTTCATTATCTCCTAAATAATATTCTGTTATATACTTAACTTGCTTCATTAAAGCCCCTTTAGGAAAATAATCTATATAATCCGGTACCTCGTCTATATTTTTGAATATAGTATGAAAAATAAAATTAGGATTTTTTTCTAAATATAAAAAATCTAATCCATACCAATCCTTTTTTATGGTCCAAATAAAACTTGCATCCTCTTTTAATTTTTTATTATATAAAGCATTTTTCTTTTTTTCATTGAAAAACTTAGACCATTCAATATCTGTAAGCAAGTGTATATAATATCCAAGGACATAAGAATATTTTGAGTATTCCATCAAATTATTTTTTAGATACCTATCAAAAAACCTCTCTGCATCTATATTATTTTCTTCATTAATCCAATGAGTAATTTTTTTTGGTGGATTGAAGCTACTCCAATCTTCATTCGGAACTCCAGAATCTGGACCAACATTTCCAAGTATAAATGCTATAGAATCTAAATCATCCATATTCTTCAATATGTTTTCTGCAATTCTAAGATGAGCTATCCAAGTTGCCATTAAACCCCTCCTTCTTGTACTATCCTACGACCTCTTGTTCATTAACTATAGTTTTTTTAGACTTTTTGGCTATAGCCATCATAAGACCTAAAGCTATTGATAAGAAAGCCGAAGCAACTACTCTATACTGTGGTGGCATTAAAAATACAAGGGTATGACATGGAATCCAGAAAAATGGAATTGTTTTTAACATACTAAACCCTATGAGCATATTAAAATCAATTTCTTTAACCAAATCATTTATAGTTACCTTTTTCATCCCTCTATATTTAACATCAATATATAAATCACAAAACTTATGAAATAAAAACATAAAAGGTGCAAAAGTAATATTCATCATAGCACTTGTTAAAAATGCATGTCCAAACTTTGAGCCATGGAAAGGTAATCTGCCTATATCTTGTGCAGCTAACACTCCTTCTGAATATAGTGTAAAGGCTAAAGTTATCATCATTCCAATTATTCCCCATATAATTGCTTTAAAAATTAATCCTTTAGTCTTTTGCCACTGTCCATGTAAAATTCTAGCTCCCAACATGTCTCCCATGGTAGCTAAAACAAAGAATTTAAAAAAGCCACTTATATATGGATATGCTTGTGTCATAGCCATAAATACTTCTCTAGTTGTTGGAACTACTAAAACTGCAGCCCATAAAAGTAATAAACCTCCCCATAAGTAATCCCCTAATTTCATTTGATTATTCTCCCCTTTTCTACTGTATCTTTTAAAATTTGTTATTTAATAAATATTATAACGTTTTCAATTCCATTTATCTACAATAAATTTTCATTTTTCAGAAACTTTTTATAAGTTGAAAATCTAGCTTAGTTATGTTACCATATTATTACATTTATATTCATATTTTACATGTTATTTCATTGAAGTATATTTAATTCTTTAATATTAAATAAAGTCTATAGGAGGACTATATGAACAATTCAATAAAGGACATATATCTTAAATACATTAGAATAAGTAAATTAAATAAATATATAAAATTGGAGTCAAAAGAAGATTTTAGAAATCTCTTTGCAAAAATGAAATGGGTTAGTTCTCAATGTAAACCTATTCTCCCTTTTTTTATTTCTACAATAATAATCAATTCTGCATTATCTTTAATTGGAGTTTATAATGCTATAATATCAAAATCTCTTATAGATGCTGCTATTAGTGGTAAAACTTCAACGGTTATTCAATGGCTCATTGTAATGGCCACTATAATGTTTGGAAGAATGCTCATATCTCCTATTACCTCATTTATGAGTACTAGGGCATCTACTAGACTCAATCAAGGTATGCAAAGTAAGCTTTATAAACATCTTACCTATAGTGAATGGATTGAACAATCAAAATTTCACAGTGTTAGCTTGCTTACTAGAATCACATCGGATGTAGGGACAATATCTTCAACAATATTAGGTACTATTCCTAGCATTATATCTCTGCTAGTAACTTTTATAGCTTCCTTTTCTACTCTTATTTATTTTGCTCCATCCGTAGCAATTGTAGCAGTGATAGTAGGTCCTATATTGCTTTTAATTAGTCGTTCCTTTGGTAGAAAACTAAAAAAACTATATAAAGAAATACAAGAAGAGGATATAAAATATCGCTCTTTCATTCAAGAATCTATTCAAAACTTAATGATAGTTAAAACCTTTTGTATGGAAAAATTTAATGTAGATAAACTCCATCTAATACAAAAAAAAAAATATGAGTTAGCTATGAGAAATACTAAACTTAGTGTTCTTTCAGGGATGTCCATGGGATTTTGTTCTACCATTGCTTATTTCTCTATATTTTGTTGGGGGGCTTTAAACATTTCAAAGGGATTGGGAACATATGGTACTTTTACCGCTATGATACAACTCTACAGCAATATTCAAGGTCCTATTTCTGGACTTGCTAACACTTTTCCAGCCCTTATAGGGTGTATCTCAGCTACTGAAAGACTTATGGAGATTGAAGAAATCTCTCTTGAAGATGTCAATGTTCCAAGTATTCCCGAGTCATTTAAGTCTCCCTATATTAAGTTTAAAAATGTATCCTTTAGTTATAGGGAAGGAAACCCTGTAATAAATAATGTAACCTTTAACATAGCTCCTGGAGAAATTGTAGCCTTAATTGGTCCCTCTGGAGAAGGTAAAACAACCTTAATAAGACTTTTACTATCGCTTATTCACTGTGATGAAGGAGAAATTACCCTAGGAAGCTATAACATAAGAAACAGTGATGAAATAGTTTTAAATAGAAATCATAGGGAACTTATTTCTTATGTGCCTCAAGGAAACACTCTCTTTTCTGGAACCATAGAGGATAATCTTCGCTACGGTAAAGATGATGCTAATTCAGATGACATTGAAGAAGCCGCAAAAGCAGCCTATGCATTGAAGTTTATAAACAAATTAGAAGATAACTTTCATACCTTAATAGGTGAAAAAGGTAGTGGAGTTTCAGAAGGTCAAGCTCAAAGGCTAGCTATAGCAAGAGCTCTACTAAGAAAAAGACCAATTTTAATCCTAGATGAGGTAACTTCATCTTTAGATGTTGATACAGAACTCAATGTCCTTAAATCAGTAAAAGAACTAGAACATAAACCAACCTGTATTATAATAACCCATAGACCTTCTGCATTACCTATCTGTGATAGAATTTTAAAACTTGAAAAAGGAACGCTGAAAGAGATTGAGAATAAAGTTATACTAGAAACTGCAGTAAATCAATAAATAAGCCACCAATGAAATTTTTAGGATTTCATTGGTGGCTTTACTCATATGTTACACTAATTCATCTTTTCCATCCCAAAGTTGAAAATTTAGCTACCACTGCATATCCACTTCTATTCTCTCCACCTGTAATAAAGTAAGACCCACACCGTGTCCATGCATGTGCTACCATCTCATTTTTTTCATTCTTTTTAACCCCTAGATAAATTGTAGTTGGTATTCCCTTTCCTCTCATCATTCTTTGTGCAGTAAGAGCTTTAATAAGGCACTTACTTTCCCATGGCGTATATCGTGAAGCACTAATAACTGCCCACTTTATGTCTCGCGCTATTCTATATGAATTTATATCTACCTCATCAGGCGACTCTTCTTTTACATTACCCAATCTCTTCCTAAGTTTATTAAAAGGTACAAAGATTATTAAAGTCCTATATATTCCTGTATATATATAAGCTTCTAGAAATTTCAACTTAATACTCCAATCTAAAATAGCAAAGGTTCTAATCTTTCTAGTTAATACTGATAAGCTCTGCATTTTTAAGTTTTCCTAAAAATTCTACTACATTTTCTTTACACTGACTCTTTTCAACCTGAAACTCTCCAAGCAATGTATTAATAATATTATTAACAGTAGAAGGCTCTTTAATAATCTCCCATATTCTACTTCCAACCTGGTTCATCATAAAATATTGACCTTTTTCTAAATTCATCATAACCACTTCACCATCTAAATCTGTAGCATCAATATCAGAGTTTCTTGTAATCTTAGAATTTAGTGTCATCTCCATGTTTTCATTAATTTCAGCAGATTTAACTTTAAGTTCTTTAATCTCCATCTCTCTCATCCTCTCAAATATAATTATAAATTTAACCCATATAATATTATGCTATTTATAAATGTAACTATAACTCCAATTATTAATATGAATTAACTTAAAAATTTACATATCCCTAAACCCTTTTTTCTCTTTAAATATCTCCTCAATAATTTCTATTTGATCATCCACCGTGTACTTATCCCTAGGCCTTGTAATTCTATAAAACTTAGCTTTTTGAGCGATCTCTATACAGTTTTTGAAATACTTAGGAGTCATACCTTCCATAGATCCTATATATTCATTTCTATATATATTTTTAATAATCTTATTAAGCTTTTCTACTCCCCTTATCTCTTCCACTCTTACATTATCAACCTCACCCATATCAAGCTCACAAATTGCTGTTAGTGGAAACTTTTCTTTAGAAAACCCATGAAAATCTGGAACTATATACTTTATCTTTCCATCAACATGAAAGCAAGGATAAGATTCTTTAACATAACACATATTCTCTAAAGCATCAAAGCATAGTTTATGGTAAGGAAAGCCTGGTTCAATGACTATTTTATTATCAAAACTTAATGCAGCTACATCATCTGCTACAAAATTATAGCCTTTTTTTACAAGTGCTGTAGTCAATGTCGACTTTCCAGCCCCCCTTTCTCCTGTAAATATAATAGCCTTTCCATTTATGACAACGGTGCCTCCATGAATAGCTGTTGACTCCCTTTGAAGTAGGAGAAACCCTAAGACACTTCCCATTATATAAACTTTCATAAGACTTTTATCACAATTCTCACAGGGATCTACTATCACAGTATTTCCATTTTCAATACAATAAGTAGCCACATGGTCTATATGAAACCAAACATGATCCTTTGTTACGTGAATACTTTTTCCCTCTTTAATTTCTTCTAAAATATTATTGGGAGTTTGTCCATATAATATAGTTACAATGTCTTTATCTATAAAATCTTCATTTCTTTTAGGGAATTCTAGAATTTCTATATTGGAATCTATATTAAGTCCATATACTCTATAGAAATACTTTTTATCTATATACATACTTTCATTAAATCCTTTCTGGCATTCTATGTTTCTAATATTTCCTTAAATCAAGACACCTATATCAAGCTTTATTTTGATATAGGTATCTTGGACAAAAATTATGATTGTTTTGGTGCACTTCCATGATTTTTAGGATGCCATCTATTGTGCTTGTAACACCACACCCAATCTGGATGATCAGCAGGTTGAATATTAGGATTAGTGTAATCTTCATTATTAAATTTAATACTCATTGGTTCTTGCCAATTACAAAAATCAATATATTCAGTTTCATTTGTATCACTAGCAGCTAGTTGTAATAATATTGGTTTCTTCCACTCTCTTTTCATTTTTTTCCTCCTTCTATTTAAATATCATCTATATACACATATTGTTTTATGTGTATAATTTTACCATCTTATTGTTTAAGATTCAATAGATGAGTTTATTATTTAAACCTATATTTGATAAAAATCTTTGCATGAAATCTGTTATTGATTACATGCTTTTTTCTAATTACTTTATATAATGTATTTAATAAACTATTACTTTTAAATTAACAAAACTAGCATTATTCTTTAATATCCATCATAATTATTTATATAATTAATTTACATTTATTTACTTTTATAGTAACATATTATAGTAGGGAGGTGAAAAGATGAAAACTTGGAACAAACCAGAATTAACAAATTTAAGTGTTACTGAGACTAAAGATACAAACCCCACATTTTGGAACCCACTTATAGGTGCATGTAAAAATCCTGCTGGTGCAGGCAATAATTGTCCATTAACTTGGGAAAGAGATTGTAAATATTATGAACTACTTAGCTTAGATCTTTGTACTGGATATGGAAAATGTACAAAAAAAATTCAACCAACTCCTCCAGATCCTCAAATTCCAACATCATAAGTTAAACATAAATATAGATAAGAAAGCCTATGCCTTCTTATCTATATTTATTTATTCGGTATAAATTACAAAATATTCATTATTAAAATATATTGGATTTAGAATTTTTGCGTTTCCATTTATAGTATTTCGAATATCATTAAATTCAAATAATCCTTTCTTTATGGTAGTTCCGCTAAAAATATACGGAGATGAGTTTTGGTTAAATACGTTTTCTCTTAAGATAACTTTTCCGTTGGGATTACTATAGGTAGTATCAAACATATTTAAAACAGAATTACTACTGCTATTATTAACTTCATTATTATTAAATATAAGGTTTTTCATTTTTCCTGCTGACAGCTTTATGAAATCATCAGATGAAGAACTCATTTCTATAATATTATTCTCAATCTCTAATACTGTTGAACTTCCCCATGTTTGGGTAAGAAGGTTACAATCTATTATCTTGCATTTATTCAAAATAATAGTTCCTGTATTTCCATGGGTTCTTACTATAGATTTGGAAATGATACATCCATTCATTGAAGCATTTAATAGTACTGTTAAAACGCTATCTTCAATAATACAACTATTAAGTTCAGCACTTAAATAGCATTGTTTCATTTTCAAACTGCAATCTTTTAAATTTCCAACAATTCTCACATTTATAGTTCCATCACTAGTAACTATTGAGTTAAAAATTATATCTTCCTCAGTCATTCTATCAATACTGCTATTTATAAAAGTTTCTCCATAAACATAAGGTCTTTCAGTCACTATAGTATTTCTTGGTTGCAATCTTAAATTACTATTTATAAACTGATTTTCTTTACTTTCAATTTTAGATGAATATTCATAGATTACAGAATTAGATTTAAATATATTTTTAATAAATTTATAATTAGTTGTTCTTCCCCACATATATACCATTCCTGTAAATTCATTTCCTTCAAATATAATATTATCTCCTGCGCAAGTAACTATATCTCCTGATTTATTCCCCATAAATTTATTATTTTCAACTTTAATATCCTGCATTAGATCCCATCCATCTTCAAAGTCAATAGCATAACCAGGTGCTTGACCTCCATTATTTTCAAAAATATTATTTTCTATAGTCCATTGCTGACCTCCACAAAATGCAATTCCTAAACTTCTATTATTTGAAATGTTGCAATTCCTTAAAATCATATTAGTAGGCGGCTCAAAATTACTAATCCAACCTACATAGCCTAAATTACTAGCTATATCTATCTGTGGAAATACAAATCTCACATAGACTGCTCCTTCTGGTATAATAACCTTTCTAAACTGAAGGCACTTCTCTGAAGAAATAAACTGATTATTTTTATCATAGAAATAAGATATATATTGGGGTTGCTTTATATAAGGATACCCTTGATATCCTAAAGTATATCCAAACTCAAATTTCCCGTTACAAGCTGAAATGTTATAAGCTTTAGTCCTAGAAACAATGTTACTTTCAATAATTTCTCCTTTTAGATTTATATCTCCAATCTGAAAATCTTTTACATAAACAGTATTATACCTATTTTTATTGTTACCGCTATTAGTAGCAACGCCATAACCTGGTACATTGATCACTGAAATATTATCTATAATACAATCTAAACCACCATTTACTACTAATCCACATCCCCACTCATGAGTTCCTGGTACTGTAATATAATCATGGGTTTCTTTATCTCCTTCTAAAATTCCATTGGTAAATATAAGGTTTTCTGCTCCATCTTCAAAGCTAACAATAGAATATCTTTCTAGTGCATTACTGTTAATTTTTAGAGTAGAACCATTTAAATCTATAGTTATATCTTTTAATTTAATTACTATTGGATTATTTTCATCTATTAAATAAATACCCTTTGGAAAGATTATCTTTTTATACTTTAGTGATGATGACATGAATTCTAAGGCTTTATTAATACCTTTAGATGTTTCTATAGGTGAAGTTCCATCGTTTTTAATATTAAAATATTTCAAATCAATAATATACTCAGTACTTTCCTTCTTCCTATACTTGAAATCTATAACTACATTGGGATTTTCTATAGTTAATATTACTTTTACTTTACTCTCGGTAATTAGATCATAACCTTCTATTGACTTTGCTTCATAATTATATTCTCCCATATCAATATTCTCTATATTAATAGAAGGTATTAATTTTTCATTTGTATCAATATTTATATAGTTAATTTCTATACATCCATAAATAGGCTCTGGTATATCCTTCTTATTATAATAAAATGTTATAGTATAATTTTTTATGAAGAAAATCACAAATAAAAAGATAGTGCCTTTTATTGGAGTATATCCATTAATATCTTTAGCTTTGTATATATATAATCCCGTCTTTACATTTTCATAAATATCTTTGGAGTATATTAATGCCTTAGTCTCATTATCTCTATATTCTATAGTAACTGTACTACTCATATCTTTTCTCCCTTTGGACTTTAATTTATACTATAGACTTGTCCTATAATATAATATTCAATTATTGGGATTAGTGATATAATTCTATACCCTATAATTCCATCCATTTCAGTAATTTATTTTTCTTTACAGAAATAGAAGCTCCCCTTATTATAAACTTACTCTTTTCAATAAAGGAATATTCTTTTCTAAACAAACCTGCTATTAAGTGGTGAAACCATGCTATAGGGATTAATATTTTACATATCTTTGCATAATTATATTTATATGACATATATTCTACCCTAGGAAACATAAAACGTATGTATCTCTTTATGGCTCCTAAAGTGGCATTATTATCTTTACATTCATAGTTAAAAGCAATTTGATTACCGAAGGCATTTACCACGTCCTTTTTTCCATAAACTCCACCCTTTAAAATTTCATCTATGAGCAAATTAATATATTTTACTTGATCCAATTTAATATTTATTAATTCATTAGGAACTTTCATGTGAAATAATCTATTACATAATAAAAAAATTATAACGTTAAACTTTTCAAAACCATATTTCTTGGATTTGTCTAAGAAACTTATCCATGAAATTTCATTTCCCTTATTTTCTACTAATAATACTAAGTCACAAAGCTGTCTTAACCCAAATCCATTGGCAGCTAAATGAGATGCCATATGCATACATAGGTGTAAAGCTAAATCTTCATAGCAAAGAGATTTTACTTCTGAGTCACCTACATTAATTTTTATAGAATTATTCCATACGTCTTCTTCAAATTTATCAAGATCAATACTAAATCCATCTCTCTTAACAATATGCCAGTGTACTTCTATAATAGGAAAAGTATAATGATAAAATACTATATGATGAGATGAAGCATGATCCTCTAATTGGCTATAACCCAAGTCTAATAAAATACATTTAACTTTTTTCAAATCTTCTTTATGAACTAATATATCTGCATCATTCATATCCCTTTGTTCTGGGTGAGGATAAAAATTCCTTACCACTAGTCCCTTTAATACAATTACAGGAATTTCTTCGTCATTAAACCTACTAAATATTTTAGCTAAATTATATATATTTCTCAGTTGTTTTGTTCCAGTATGAAATACTGATATCTGAAGCTTTTTTAGCAATTCACAATCTAGCTGTGATATCATATCTTTTTCACTTAAAGATGAATAAATTATTCCCTCCACTTTATGTAATTGGGCTATAGTTAATATTTTATCCCAATTAACGTTATTATATAATCTATATGTTATTTTCCCCCTGATTGAATGAGACAATAATTCTATGAATTCACTCTGTGTATTGTCCATAATTACACTCCTAACTATATTAAATTTACGTTCTTTATAATTCACCTTTACTTTGAATTTATGTTAATATATGTATTACACAACAATTGTAACATATTTACAATTATGTGAACACCTTTATTCTTCATGGTTAGATATTTCCCTCTAAAAAAGTTACCCAACCTTAGTTGAATAACTCTAAATTTAATTTATGAAATATAATATATCTGAAATATTTCTCTCTCCATTAAAATCTGAAGGTTCATTTATAACTTCACCATTAAAATATAATGTAGATGAGCCTCCTCCATCTAAGTTATATGCAAGGTTGCAACCTAACTTTTGAAATTCAATTGCTAAATCATAACAACTCATCCCCTTAGACCTAATACTTCTTCCATCAACCACAATTATTACATATTCTAATGATCCTTTTTGACCAATAGCTGTGCGTGGTTGCATATCTTCCTTATACCATGTATCTCCATAATCAACAATGTTACCATCTTTAATTAGATCTGGACCAAAGTCATAGGTATGCCTTGCACCCAAACTCAATAATTCTTCTGCATTCTTCTTTCCATACTCATATATTTTAAAGTTTCCTTCCTTATCTATAACCAATGGAGCACAATCTAAATCAGTACCTCTGTATACTACACCATCTCTTATTACATATCCTGATGTATTAAATCCACAAGCTGCACCATTAATAGCAAGAATAGCATTATGCCTGTTGGCTATAGAAGATGTTTTCTCTTTTATATTTAAGGAAAAAATGTCTCCTGAAAAAGCAGAATTAAGCTGACTTTGATTTTTTATCTTTACTGTTGTAATCCAATATCTAAGGTTTGGGTTAACTTTTACTATAGGTTCAATGATGATCATCATTGTAGGTGACCCATACTTCCTAATCCCTGTTTCATTATCTATTTTAACATATGTATCAGATGGAAATTCATCAAGCTCTACCTGAGAAATAACTTCACTATTTAATGGAGTATAATTATATAAACTAGCAACTAAAAATAGTAATATCCCTATTAAAATAGCAGATAATATTATTGTGATAATCTTTCCAACATCTAGATTACTTAATAATTTTGAGTTCCTCTCATTCATAATATCTCCCCTTGTAATACTTATACTAATATAAATATGTGCAATTATTGTTAATTATAAACAAAAGGACCAATTAATTTAAAACTAATTAGTCCTTTTGTTTATATTATTTTAGTTATTTTTTCATTTGTATTGCTAACTTTCTTAACCTCTGGTAATGATACATGACCCCACCAACGATGAGTCCATGCTACTTTCTCTATTTCACTTTCTTCAGGTATAATTTCAAAATTCAATGCTCTTTCTACTCTATCAACGTCGGTATATGAACCATATTGATTCATTTGTGTTAATAATAATATAGCACTATATTTTCCTGGAGCTAGTGTACTTATATCCAAATTAAATATATCATCATACATGATGCCTGATTTTGCATTTACAAAAGGCTTGGAATAGCTTACACCAACTGGTGTATTATCTGAAAATAAGACTTCAACTCTCAGTCTTAAATTAAACAAATCTTTACCAGCTTTCCATTTCATTTTAAAGGTAATAGATTCTTTAGAAGTAAATATACAATCTTTATTATTTAGTATTTGCGTACTTATAATAGTTGCACTTTGCATAATATGTGATTGCCTTTTTTGGTTTTCAAGATTCATTAATGGGGTAGTATTAAAATTATTATTCATATAAACTTTTATTCCATCATCTACATCACCATCAAAGATAATTTTTCCATGGTCTAAAACTATTACCCTACTACAAAGCTGTTGTATTGTCCTCATACTATGGCTTACATAAAGTATTGTTCTTCCCCCATCTGCTATATCCTCCATCTTTCCTAGACATTTTTCTTGAAATCTCATGTCCCCTACCGCTAATACTTCATCAACTATGAGAATATCTGGATCAAGGTGAGCTGCTACTGCAAATGCAAGCTTTACATGCATTCCACTTGAATATCTTTTTACTGGTGTATCAAGAAATTCACCTATTTCTGAAAATTCTACTATATCCTTAAACTTAGCCTCTATCTCCTTTTTTTTCATGCCTAAGATAGACCCATTTAAATAAATATTTTCTCTTCCTGTTAATTCTTGATTGAATCCTGTTCCAATTTCTAAGAGAGAAGAAATCCTACCTTTTATTTTAATTTCTCCCTCCGTTGGAAGTGTAATTCTAGAAAAAACTTTTAAAATAGTAGATTTTCCAGCTCCATTATGCCCAATTATTCCAATTCTTTCACCTCTATTAACGGTAAAATTAATATCTTTCAATGCCCAAAATTCATTACCAGATGACATTTTATTCTTCTTACTAAATGCTCCTTTAATAGAGTTTAAAAGAACAGCTATAAAAGTATCACTTTTATCTTGATTAGATAACAACCTATACTTTTTACCAATCCCTTCAACCCTCAAAACTTCCTGAACCATATAAATCCTCCTAAATTACATCAGCAAAAGTATCTTCAAACTTTATAAAAAATTTTACTCCTAATGTTAATCCTATTAATGAAATAACAATTGAAAAAATTAATGCTGGAACATATATCCTTGCTGATGGCATAATGCACCATCTAAACCCTTCAATCACTCCAACTAATGGATTAATGGAATATATTAATCTTAGATTGGTTGGTATCACTGAACTTGTATATGCAACTGGAGACAAATACATACCAAATTGCAATATTACTGGTATTATATATTTTATATCCCTATATTTTACATTAAGTGCAGAAAAAAATAAGCCAAATCCTAAGGCTATTGTGAAAGCTAAAATAATAAAACATGGAAATAATAATATTTTTATTGGAGGTAAGTATCCAGTGAAAATCATTATAATTAATAAAACTAATAATGAAATAACAAAATCTATAAACGCTGTAACCACAGAAGATATAGGTAATGTAAGCCTTGGAAAGTATATTTTTTTAATCATATGACCATTATTAACTAGACTATTAGATACACCATTGAATGCTGCAGAAAAAAAATTCCATGGTAAAAGCGCTGAATACACCATAATTGCGTAAGGAACCCCATTCTCTGAGGGCATATTTGCTAATCCTCCAAATACAAATGTCATGATTATCATTGAAAATATTGGCTGAAAAATAGCCCAGAGTACCCCTAGTGCAGTTTGTTTATATCTAACTATAATATCCTTCCATGATAAAAATGTTATAACTTCTCTATATTTCCACAGTTCTTTCAATCTCTTTTTATGAGATGGTTTACCTGTTATTAAAATTACCTCATTCATAGTATTTCCCCCTTTAATTGTAAGTACTTATTATACAAATTTGAATTTATACAAAATAGTACCCACATACATTTTTCTTTAAAGCTAAATAAAGGACATTTTAATAAATATAATAATTCTGACGCAAATAATTTTTTATATGTTTTTATATGTGTATTATCCATATTCAATAGATTAAACGCTTTTTTATAGCAATTAAAAAACTTAAAACAAATGTATACTGAGCTTTATTATATAAGTTAATATTTCTTATTTCTTTAAAGAATTTTATTCTATCTTTATATGCATATGCTGCATCAAAATTTTTTAATGTAAATTTACCATTTGTAATTCCCTCTTCATTTTGATAATAATAATACAAGGGATAGTTAATATATACAGTATTTTTACTATTAAATAATACTTTATGAATTACAAATTCATCTTCATGTATTTTACCATAAGGATATCTTATATTTTCAAATATGTTTTTATGATATAACTTATTCCAAGCTGTAACAAACTTAACTCCATTCTCCTTATGCATCTCATTTAATGCTTCAACAATATTAAATTTATTTATATTTAATATTTTAGGAATTTCATATTTTTCTATGCTCTTATTATTCACCATATCATAGTCACAAAATGCAATATCAGCCTGATAATCAATTATAGTATTATATAATATATCATACATATTTGGATGTATGTACTCATCACTATCTACAAATCCTATGTATTCACCCTTTGCTATATCTAACCCTGAATTTCTTGCTGAAGAAACTCCTTCATTATTTTTGTGTATAACTCTTATTCTTTTATCCTTTGTAGCATAATCATCGCATATTTTACCACAATTATCTGGTGAACCATCATCTACAAGTATTAGTTCAAAATCTTTAAATTTTTGATTAAGAATTGAATTAATACATCTATTAATATATTTTTCTACTTTGTATACTGGTACTATGATACTTATTTTACACATACACACCCACCTATAAACTATTAAATTTAAACCTAATATAATTTATTATAAATTTAAATATATCTTTATAATTAAAAACAGTTAGTTTTCTTAGACTTTTTTTTATTTTTGTAAAATTCTTCAACAAGAATTTTACAGGATACCTATAGAGTATATCTATATAAAAACTTTTTAAATATATTACCCCATTATCAAACTCATATCTATAATCAATACTTAAATCTTCTTGTATAATGTAATCTTTTATTCTAATATATCCCCAAAGTAAATCTAATATCTTCTCATTTTTACTACCAGTTGTTGAATCTGACCTAATCAAATAATTATACCCTATATGCTTTGCCACACTCACTTTACTAGACTTTAAAAATAACTTAGGTATTAACTCTAAATCTTCATAATACTTGCCTTCATAAAATAATAAGTTATTATTTAAAAATAGCTCTCTTCTAAATAATTTATTCCATGGATGTGCTCTTTTTAAAATGTCACTAAAAATTATATCTTTAGGAATATACTTATATCTTACAATTCCACCTTCATCTACCTCATTTACACCAGTTAAACACATATCAGCATCATTATATACACATGTTTCATAAAGAATCTTATACATATCAACCTCTATCCAATCATCACTATCAACAAATCCTATATACTCACCTCTTGCAATATTTATACCTGCGTTTCTTGCTGTTGACTGTCCTCCATTTTCTTTATGAATCACTATAACCCTTTCATCTAATTCACCATATTCATCACACATTTTACCAGAACTATCTGTTGATCCATCATCTATAAGAATAAGTTCAAATTCCTTAAAAGTTTGATTTAATATGGAATCAACACATTTATGAATATATTTTTCAACATTATATACAGGCACTATTATACTTATTTTAGGATTCATATTATTTTTCCTTTCAATTAATATAGTTACATAGTTTACTAACTTCACATGTTGTATCTATCTTCTCCCTAGATAAAGCTTTTGAAAAATTCTCACTAACTTTTGGATTATCGATAAGAAATTTAATTTTATCGCATATTTTATCTAAAGTACACTCAGCAATTAAACCATTCTGTCCATCCTCAATCTGTTCATTAGATCCAATAAAATTTGTAATAACTATTGGCTTGTTTAAACATTTTGCCTCTGCTATGGTTATACCGTAGCCTTCATGTCTTGAAGGCTGAACATAGATATCTGAAGCCTTTATGTAGGGATAAGGATTTATAGTTTCTCCTAATAAAATAAAATCGTTTCTCAGATTAAGATTTTCTATAAGCCTCTCATATTCATCTCTATCATTACCTTCTCCAACACAATACCATCTTACTTTATACCCTTGTTTTTTCAATTTATCTAATACGCTTATTGCCAAATCTTGCCCCTTTTCTTTAGATAATCTTCCTATAGTCAAAATTCTTATACCTTTAAAACCATTGTCAAAATCTATTTTTTCTTGAGCCATGTCTTTAATTAATTCATGTGAAACTAAATTGTTAAACACCTGTGATTTAGTAGATGTAACTGGAAACTGCTTATTTAATATTCTCTCTCCATTCTTAGACACTACAAATATCTTATTAAATCTTTCATATAACTTTGTATATAATTTTTTATTTATCTCATGATGTGAAATATCAAAATGTACCCAGGAGATTTTTAGTTTTGCTTTAATTTTATGTGTTATATAAGCATCTATTATCTCAGTTGGACCTGCATAGGCTATTGCTGCATCATATTCTTTCATATTCATTGGAATGCTTTTTAGTATGTTTTTATAATATATATATCTATCATTTGATTTTTTACTCTTAAAATATGAATAAAAAAATCCAAGAATTTTATGATATTTTCTCTTCTTAATATAACTTTTTATAGTCTCATAAGGTGAATCCATAAGAATTGGTTTAATATCTTGAAACCAATTAGTTTCTTCTACTTTTACCCACTGTGGAAGATATTCTAGAAAACCGCCTTTTTTCTCAAGGAGTAAGATTGTAACATTATATTTATCCTTTGGTATAACTGATAATAGTGAAAGCAAGGACTTTTCAACTCCACCAATATTCATACTGCTTAACATAAATAGAACTTTTTTCACTGGCATTACTCCTATCCTTCTATCATTTTTCAGTTCATAATTACTCTACTAATTTTTTCAATTTCTGCTGTTGTATTTATAATCTTACTACTAAGGTTGTTTCTAATTGCCTCATATAAGTCATTATTGTCTAATAGCTTTTTAACCCCTAAATATATGGAATCAGCATCTTCACTAACTATAATTCCATTTTCTTCATTAATTATTTGCTCAGTGGCTCCAGTAAAATTAGTTGTTATAATTGGATTATTAAAGCACCTAGCTTCAGCTAAAGTTATACAGTATCCTTCATGTCTTGATGATTGTACATATATATCACAATCTTTCATATATGGATAAGGATTTAATCTTGATCCTAATAGTACATAATCTTTTTCAATTTTAAATTTATTTATCATTGTCTCATACTCACTTTTAGCTCCACCTTCTCCAACACAATACCAACGTACTTTATACCCTTCACTTTTTAATCTTGCTAAAACAGGTATAGTTAAATCTTGTCCTTTTTCTTTGCTTAATCTTCCTACTGTAAGAATCCTAATTCCGTGAAAATCATCTTTAAAAGAAGCTCCATTATCAGCAAACCTATTAATCTTCTCATGATCTAGAATATTATAAAATACTTGGGTCTTATCCATTACCTTAGGAAAACTCTTTATAAATTTACCTAACCCATCTTTGGATACCACAAAAATTTTATCAAAACTTTTATATAGCTTAGATGCTAATCTTTTGTTAAAATGTATTTTTTCTATATCAAAGTGTATCCATTGTACTTTTTTTTCTGAGTTTATTTTATTTGCTACAAAATATGTTATAAAGTCCATAGGTCCTGCATAAGCTACTGCAATATCATAGTTTTTATCTAAAGCTTTTATATTTTTAAAGATATACCTATAATAGTAGCTAAGATTCCCAGTAATTTTAGTGATGAAATATAAGATGGCAATAATGATACTCTCTAAATATTTATGTTCTGTTACATTTTTCTTTAACACAGATAAAGGTGACTCATTAAAATATGATTTTAAACTCTTATATTCATATACATACTTAACACTAACCCAGTCTGGTATTTTATTTAAAAATCCGCCATATTCCTCTAACATAAGAATAGTAATATCCCATTTAGTTCTATCCATTTCTCTTATCATCGATAGCAGCGCTTTTTCTGTACCACCTATGTTCATATTAATAACCATAAATATTATTTTATACATTTAATCACATCCACAATAGTAATATATTTCTTACTTCATATATTTTAGTTACTATTTAAACAATTCATAAATTTTATATATTTCATTCATTGTATTATAATAGCTTTCTGATTTAAGATTTCTAAGGATCTTATCTCTGAAACTGTGGTCATCTAAATATTTTTTTATCCCATTTAATAGTTGTCCTTCATCTTGTTCTACAATTAAACCATCTTGCTCATTTTTAATTAATTCATTAGAAGTATTAAAATTAGTACATACAATTGGTTTTTTCAAGATTTTTGCTTCAATAACAGTTAATCCAAAACCCTCATTTCTTGATGGTTGAACGTATATATCACACATTTTCATGTAGGGATATGGGTTATCACGAGATCCTAATAATATAAAATATTTTTCAAGGTCATATACTTTAACTAAATCTTGCAATTTCGCTTTATCTTGTCCATCTCCAATAACATACCATTTAAACCTATAACCACTACTTCTTAGTAAATTAGCAGTTTTTATTGCTACATCATATCCCTTATATCCTATTACTAATCTGCCTACAGTTAATATATTCACTTCATTAGAATCAATTTCTTTAATTTTTTCTGTTGCCATATTTACAATTATATCCGGATTAACTATATCTTTAATTACTACTATTTTATTTGTATAATTTTTGTTTACATTTATAATTGAATCTTTTGATGCCTCAGAAACTGCAACTATTTTGTCAATTTTATCATAAAACATTTTATCTAACTCTTTATTATAAGTAGTAGCTTTGTAATCACAATTTATCCAAGCTATTTTCTTATCTGCATCTATCTTATCTACCACAAAATAAGTTGGAAATCCTTGTGCAAAGGCAATTGCTATATCATATTTCTTTTCAATCCTTTTTAATATATTTTTTTGATTTATATAAAATATTTGTTGATTGTTTTTAGTTTTTTTACTCTTTAATTTATTTAATCGTATATCTATAGATGATTTTATACGACACATTCTGTATAATAATCCCTTAACTATTGTTTTATCGTAATTTTCATTGTTTAAGTATAAATAAAAATTGGGAATATCTAATATATTAACTTTATTTGGAATATATTTGTCTAATGATTCTCCCTTTTTTAGCATTAACAAATCTACTCTATACTTTGAATAATCAATTACATTTAAAAGAGAAACTAAACTTTTTTCTGAACCTCCGATTGATAAGGAATTAATTACAAATAATATATCTTTTTTCACTATTAATCACCTACTTTTTGATAGATAAAACTTCATTTATATAATTTTTTGAAGAAATAATTTTTGCTTTTAAAATTTTATCCACTTTAGCATAATCTATATCCTCTAACAATTTATCCAAAATATAGTCATTTTCAATATATCTATGTTCTAAATTAAAATCAATTAACAAATCTCTCATCCTTGTATTTATATTCTCTAACCTTCTAACAATTGCCATAGGTTTCTTATATATTAAAGAAAATGCCACTGCATGAAACGAGTTTGATATTACAAATTCTGCATTTCTCACTAAAGATATGAAAGTTTCTGGTCCACTGAATTTGAAGTTTTTATCCTCATATGACCCTCTATAGTGATTTATAGTATATATCTTACATCTTCTATAATGTGAAATTTCCAATGCTAATTTCTTTATAATAGGATTATTATCAAAATCATAAACTAATACATATTTATCTTTAAATTCTGTATTACCAATATCATCCCATATTTTTCTATCTAATAAAAATACAGGATCAACTACCACTTCTACTTTTTTTAACTCTAATTCATTAATGATTTTTTTACCACTTTTTTCTCTCACCGATATTCTATCTAATTTTAGTAGATTTTCTCTTACAAAATTTTTGTATTTATTATCAATAGTTTCTGTCGCAAAACTTGCTGCATAGGAAGCTCTTATTTTAGAATCTGGTACAAAATCGAGATAAAAAGCAGGATCTTTTCCATTATCTCGTAAACAATTCCATATTTGATCACTTCCACATAAATAAACATCTGCTTTAGGAATATTATTTATTAGTTGTATATTAGATGTATATCTATATTTTGATAATGACATAAATTTATTTTTAAAAGTGTCAAAGGCTTTCTTCCTTTTCAATGCTTCTAATTTAAATGGTAATTTTAAAATTATATAAGTAAGTTTTGTTATATAATTTTTGTTCCACTTAGGGTTATCTATTGAAATTATTTTATAATGTCCACTTAAATAATCTGGCTTATAATCAATAATTTCCACATCATTTCCAATCTGCTTTAAATATTCTATTAATGCATATGCTTGTAGTGAAGCTCCATGATTATATACATCATGACAAGTTATTGTACACACTTTCATAATTTTATTCCTTATCTTTTATTTATAGTAAATCATATTTTTCTTTTGAGTAAACTACTTACTAACGGTTCCATATCTTCTCCCTTTCTTAAAATAGCTTATATATTTTTCCTAATTCTTCCATATTACTATAGTTACTCTTTCCACAACACTCTTCCATTTCCTTTTTTAAACGTCTGTCATTGTAAATATTTTCTATTCCAGAAGCTATTCCTTCTACTGATTTATCACATATTAATCCATCAACTCCATCTCTTAACTGACTTTTAGCCGTAGGATAGTTAGTAATGATTACAGCCTTTCCTAGTATTTGAGCCTCAGTAACAGTTACAGCTCGTCCTTCATACCTTGATGGCTGTACATATAAATCACAACCTTTCATATAGGGATATGGATTGATTTTTTTTCCTAGTATTATAAAATCTTTCTCAAGATGATTCTCTTTTATTAACTTTCTTATCATCTCCTCATCTCCCCCATACCCAACTACATACCACTTTATATCTGTAAACCCTTTATCATGCAATGTTCTTAAAGCTCTAACTCCATTATCTATTCCCTTTGCCATTGACAATCTAGCTACTGATAGAAGCTTAAAGCCTTTTCCTTTACTTATATCATCTTCCACTTCTTCTTCAGCCATGAATCTTATAAACTCTGGAGATACAATATTCTCCATTACCACCACCTTATTTTTTAGTTTGTTATATTTCTTTAAAAAGGAATTTTTACATTCTTCCGATACAGCTACTATAGAATCAAATTTATTCCAAAGCTCTATATCCTCTATAACATCAGTATCAATACAGGAATAATCCGTATGAATCCAGGCTATCTTTTTCTTAGCCTTTACCTTATTAGCTACAAAATAATGTGGCCATAGGTAGCTTATAGCTACATCATACTCTTTATTTAAACAAGGTAAATATTTCAATGAAAATTGCCACATCCTCTGCATCTGTACATGCCCAGATTCTTCTAAACTATTTTTCTTAGCATATTTAGAAGCATCCATTCTAGCTTTAATACGTGCTAATCCTAAACTAATTTTTTTATCCTTAAATATCTCTAATATAGATTTTCGAAAGGTGGTGTATTCTTCTATCTCATCTAAAATGTTAAATTTGCCCCTTAATAACTTCATAAAATCTCCTTTATGTCTATATAACATCAAATCTACATTATGATTGTTATAATCAAAGCTTTCTAAAATATTTATAAGACTTCTCTCTACTCCCCCAACTTCCATATCAAAGGATGCTATTAGCACATTTTTCATATTTATTCCCTTCTAATTCTATTCCATATAATTTATATAGTTTACCTTTAACGTCCTCAATTCTATATCCATGAAACTCAAATGTTCTTTTTATTAACATCTTATCAACCTTGGATTGTTCTAACATTTTCATTACTGTATTACTCCAAATTTCTATACCTGCTTCAAGATTCAATCTCTTAAGTAGATCTAGATGTAAATCTGCTTCCGGCTGAATAGCTGTAGATGTTAAACATGGTACTCCTGAAGCTTGTGCCTCTAAAAGTACAAGGCCTAATCCCTCATAGGTGGATGGTAATATAAATAAATCTATTTCCTTAAGTATGTTATTCACATCATCTCTAATACCTAACAGATGTATGTTATTCTCTAAGTTTAATTTTTTAATTTTTTCTTCTATAGGCCCCCTTAAGTCTCCATCGCCAATTAAAATGCATTTAAATTTAGGATTTATTCTCACTAAGTTTGACATTAAATTAATTAGAAAATTATGATTTTTCACACGAATAAATCTTCCTACATTTCCAATTAAAATATCATCATTGTTTATTCCTAATTTTTTTCTTATATAGCTACTACCTTCATTATTAATAAATCTTTCATAATCAATATAATTAGGTAATTTACAGTATCTATCATCTTTAAGTGTACTGTATCCAAATAAATACTTACCTGCTGCATCGCTACATGACAAAAAGTTTGTGGAAAACCCCTTTATTAATCCCTTCATTATGGATATGTATAATCTTTTTATTAGACTTTTACTACAATCCTTAGTAGTATGGGCATGAGATATCCTTACCTTTACTCCAACTAGTTTTGCAGCCAATACTCCCACTCCACAATTAAATAAAGTATGAGCATGAACAGCACTATACTCATCATCATTCTTTATAATCTTCATTAAATTTATTACAGATTTTATCACACCTACTTCACTTGGAGGATCTAACTTTATTATTCTTCCACCTAATTTTCTAATTTCTTCATCATAATAGCCTTCCTTATGGTAATAAGAAACAAAGTCAAATTGAATCTCCTTATAAACCTTTCTATATAAATTCATAAGCATAGTTTCGGTACCACCCACGTCCATTCCACCTACAATATGAAGCACCTTATTTCTTTTCATTTCTCATCTCTCCTTACTTTTCATCTATGATTGGGAGTATAATAGAAAATAGATTTTATATCTAAAACACTCTTATATTGCATATTAAGTCCTATTACTTGCTCTCTATAAAAGAATATTAGATAACACACTATGAATGCTAAATATATTGTTCGTCTTTGCTTACCCTCTAGACAATTCTGTATTATATACGGCAATAGTATAAAGTTGTATAATTGTAAATATAATGAAAACCTATTAAATATCCAATTTGACATACCAAAGGCTACAAATATGCAATTTAAAAGAGCCATATTAACAAATACATTACTCTGTGGCCACTTTTCTTTTAGTTCATTCCTTTTTAAATATGCAAATATAATTGGAACCATGTTTACAAAGGTTCTCATTATACTTGACCCTCCTTCGTCAAAATCTGAATAATACCCATAATTAGTATTTTCTATAATCTTAAACAAGTAACTGCTTAGCACCTCATAAAAAAGAAGTCCTAATACAGCAATTCCAATTATCATGTATATTTTCTTTGACCAAGGTTTTAATCTTGCTATAAAATATATCGGAATCATAAATAGAGCTGATTGATGAATAGTTGAAATTATAAGTACACTTAATAAGTATTTTTTAAAGCTACCATCTATAATAAACTTTACGCATAGAAATAAAAGAGCTGCTGCTAAACACTGTCTCATTCCATTCATGGTAACTGTAAAATAACCTGCTGCTATATACATAAATATTTCTAGTTCTATATAACCCCTGTACTTGTTTAATACATAGACATTACATAGTTGAGTTATTAGAGCTACTACAAATACAATAGTTTGTGGATTATTGGAAAATTGAATTAAAATTAAATTTAATAGGACAAAACCATAGTCTCCATTAGCTTTAGAAAAACTAGGATTTTCTACTAAAAGATTATAGGTGTGCTTATACATACCTGTATCTCCAATACCAGACCTTAGCCCTGAAAATAATACTAAAACCGAAACTACAAGAGAAATCCAAAATATAGCTATAAGCTTGTACTTTTTATCATTAGCCATTCTAGCAAGCAATGATAATATAAAAGTTGAAGCTAAGGTAGCATAATATATTCCCATTTTTTTCTCCTTTCTATAAGTTTCTTATATCTCTAGTTCTAAAGATTATATAACTATATAAAATACATCCCAGAGGAATAGCTGCTAACATAATCCCTTTGTATGGAACCTCACTTAAAAAATTCTTATCCTTTACAATTAAACTACTAGATACATAATGGACACATTCTTTAAATCTGTATAATAAAGATGTATTAGGTATCTTTAAGTTTTCTATTCTATAGAAGCACCATCCCTTAGGATTATTTCTGTATTGTCTAAGCATATTCTTAGTAGACCCATCTTCCATGTATTCTACAATACAAACAGGTTCATTAACTAAAGCTAGTTTGTACTTCTCATCTAGTTTATGACACTTATAAGCTAGTCCTACATATTTCTCATCTTCAAACTCTGGATATGGATATTTTTTTGTAAGCTCAGTCCTATATATAAGTTTTTTATCTCCTTTAATACCATATTTATGATATATATCAAATAAAGTAGCTTCCCTTAATCCTTCTGAAAACTTTGTTCCTATTATCTCACCAGTTTCATATAAATCAAGAGCTGCAATTCCTGCTATATTTTCTGCCTTTCTTTCTTCCCAAGCCTTTAGAATTTTTTCTACTCCATCATCTGTCATATAATCATCTGAATCTATACATATATTTAGTTCTGTATCAATATTTTCATAGGCAGTATTATGAGCACTATGCATACCGCCATTTTTTTTATATATATAATCTATTTGAAAGTCTGCTTCCTCTTTCCAATTTATAATCAGCTCTTTAGTATCATCTGTTGATCCATCATCTATTACCAACCATTTGAAATTTTTATTTGTCTGTCTTCTCAAACTTTCATAACACTTATATATGAGTTCTTTTCTATTATAAGTTGGCGTAAAAACTGTTAAAATTGGTTTCATTAATATCCTCCATCCTAAATCATGCTTTTTATATATCTGCTTTTATTTTCAAATAAATCACTTACTAATACTATCATAGACTTTTTCAATTTTCTTACAGTAGTTTTTTATATTATAGTTGGTTTTTATAAATTCACGTCCATTTTTCCCAAGATCAATTCTTAATTGTTTATCCTCTTTCAAATTTCTTAATTCTTCCATAAAACTTCTATAATCTCCTGGCTTTATGAGCCTTCCTCTATTAGAGTTTATAACTTCACTTATACTTCCTACATCCATTGCTACAACAGGTATTCCAAATGCCATAGCTTCCAGTATTACCATTGGAAGACCTTCGTAAAGTGAAGGTAGAAAAAACACATCTATAATAGGGAAAAAATCATATACATTTTCTTCGAATCCTGTAAATATAAAAAACTCACCCAATTCTAATTTTTTTACCATAGACCTAATTTCTTCTTCTTGTGTTCCGCTTCCAATTATGAAAATTTTTGTATCTATAAATTTTTCCTTATATTTATCAAATTCTCTTATAAAAGGTATAAGTCCCTTTTCTTCATCTAATCTACCTACAAATCCTATTACTTTTCCATTCTGTGGAATGATATATTTTGTAGCTATCCACGCCCTTTTATTACTTTTAAAATTTATTATTTCTTCTACATCCATAGCATTAGATAATATAGATATTTTTTCCCTATTAAGATAATTTGTATTTTCTTTATAAAAATCATATACAACCTTACCACAAGTAATATTGTAATCATATTTTGGCCTTAATAACTTATCAATACTACTATTTAATCCATTACTATTTATCCATGGATAGCAACTATGAATATGTGATATTACCTTTATATCTACTCCATATATACTCTTTACTAAATAAGCATGTATTGAAGCATTATTATCATGAGCATGGACTATTTTTATATCATTATCCCTTATAATATTTTTAAGATACTTTATATTTTTTAAAATATGCTTCTTAGAAAAACTTAAGGAATAGCTATTTATATTATTATCCTCAAAACTTTTTTTAAGCTTGTCCCCACCACATAGGACTATCGACTCATAATTAGTTAAATTCTTACAAATTAGCAGCACCATTTTTTCAGCTCCACTTAGCTTATTCATTGGTAATATATGAAGACACCTTTTCATATTTTTACATCCCTTCAATATATATTTTCATTGCTACTTATTAAATTCTAGTAATAAGTTATGCTTTATAAATTTATATTTTTTTCAGGCAAATAGTAGTCTTGTAAATCTAAAGTATCATATATATACTCCAACTCACTTATTACATTATTTAAATCATATTTCTCTATTTCCTTAGGTGTATTAAAGCTTCTATCTCCTTCTAGATAATATTCCTCTATAGCTCTTGCAGTAGCTTCATAATCTCCCACTTCTACTAGCTTACCTATACTTTCATTTTCTATAAGATCTCTTATTCCTCTTATATTAGTACCTATAACTTTTTTCCTATGTGACATAAACTCCATTATACTTTTAGGCAACCCTTCTCTATAGGAGAGTAATATCCCTATATCTGAAATTTTTATAAGCTCATTTATGTTTTCTCTATAACCTAAAAAACTTATATTTTCTTCTATTCCCCTTTTTACTATTTCCTCTTTTAACTCTTTTAGCTTATTTCCTTCTCCTACACTAATTGCCTTAATCTTTGGATACTTATCTTTTATAAGTTCCAACGCTTTTATAAGCTGAAGTTGGTTTTTATTATGATTTAATTCTGCTATCATAAGTATTATAAAATCATCTTTATCAAAAGAGAGCTTCTTTATATTAAGCACTTCTGCCTTTAGTTCAGTCCGTCTAATATCCTCTATATTTATACCTACTCCATTAACTAAGTAACACATTTTAGGCTTTAACTTATTTTTAGTTATTTCATAGTCTTCATTATTAATATTTATTATTACATCTGTAAATCTAGCCATAAGCTTCTCCATAGGATAAAACATACACCATGCTATCTTAGGTGCACCTTTATAAAAGTGATAGCCATGAGCTGTATATATAATTTTTATTTTAGGAAACCAAAGTTTTAATATTCTTCCGTATAATGCTGCTATAGGTGTATGAACATGGACAACATCATATTTATTTATCTTTTGTATAAATCTTAATCTCCAAAAAGCTTTAAAATTTCTTAAACTTAAAGGTTTTCTACAAAATGGTACATTGTATACTTTAACTCCTTTGGATATTAATCTCTTGTCTATAGGTTTATCTATAAAGCATGCGCAATCAACAACATATCCTTTATCTATTAACATTTCTATATGTGGAATTAAAAATGCATTAATTGTTCTACTTACTGTTGTTATATATAATATCTTTTTCATAAACTTCCTCTTCCCTTATGACCCTTGCAGGAACTCCTACAGCAGTACTATAAGCTGGGATATCCTTTACTACTACAGAGCCAGCTCCTATTATTGCTCCCTTTCCTATTTTTAAATTTTGAATTACCGTAGAGCAGGATCCCATAAGTACTCCTTCTTCAATAATATCTCCTCCTGAAATATTTACGTTCCATAACAAGGATACATAATCTTTTATAATAGAATCATGACCAATACCACATTTAGGACTTATTATTACATGTTCTCCGATTTTAATATCTGTTGTTAAAATTGCTCCTTCATATATTATTGTCCCATGTCCCACAGTCATAAAATCATGTATGGATACTCTTGGATGAATTAAAGTTGCGAATTTAAACTTTCCCTCTAACTTTGAAACTATTTCTTTCTTTACTCTATAGTTTGATATAGCTACAACAACATATATGTCTTTACTAATGTAATTTAATAACTCAACATTTCCTATAATTCTATGTCCGTTTAAAGTTTTCCCTAAATTTGTTGGATTATCATCTAGGAATCCAATTATATTCCAAGTTGGTTTAAAATTATTAATTTGATTTATTATTAATGCAACTTCTCTTCCAACTCCTCCTGCTCCTATAATGATAACTTTTTTCATAGCAACTTCCTCTTTTTCACATTTAATAAAACAAATCTATGACAATTGATTTTTAAAGTCAAAGATTAATATGTTTAATTTGATATTTTAAGCATTAACTTTTTTTGTTTTATATTTTTCATAATTTCTTCTTCTTGATTTTTTACTAAGAAAACTCTTTTTTTCTTTAGTATAATATTTATAATAAGAATCTGTTCTCTTTATGTCGCAACTATTCAGTATACTTCCAACTACATTTGCATTTACCTTTTTTAATTCTTTATATGCTAAATTAATATCTTTTTCTCTAGTTTTACCGTACTTCACCACTATAATTGTTGCATCTGCTTTACCTGCAAGAATGCTGGCATCAGTAACAGCTAGTAACGGTGGAGTATCTAATATTATATAGTCATAGATACTTCCTATATTTTTTAAAAATCCTTCAAAAGTTTTCGAACCTAAAATTTCTGCAGGATTAGGAGGAATAGTACCTGATGATATTACTGATAGGTCAGAAGTAAATTCTTGTATAGATTCTTTTAAATTATCTTTATCAATTAAACAATCCGTAATTCCCTTTAAATTAGAAAGCCTAAATTTTTTATGTAAAGATGGTCTTCTAAGATCACAATCTATAATTAAAACTTTATTTCCACTTTCACTTAAACAAAGTGCTAAATTACCAGCAATTGTTGATTTCCCCTCTCCTGGTACTGAACTAGTTATTACAATGGTCTTTATTGCTTTATCAACAGATGAATATTTTAAACTTGTGCGTATGGATTTATAAGATTCAGCAGATATAGAATGTGGCATTTTATTGTATATAAACATTACTCTCTTCCTCCCTTAAATCCTTTTTCGTGCTTAGGTATATTTCCTAATACTGGTACTGGCAAAACTTTTTCTAATCTAGAGTTACTCTTAATAGTGTCATCAAGATAATCTATAAAAAATATTAATCCCAAAGAAAATATTACACCAACTCCGAAGTACATAAGCATTAGCTTCTTTTTATTAGGTACTATGGGATATACTTTACTACTATCTATAATTCTCGGCTTAGCATCTGGAATTATAGTTTTTGCTTGCTCATTAAACTCTTCACATATAGCTGTTAGTACCTGTTCTGCTCCCTCCATATCATTAGTATTATATGTTACTGTAAATATAGGTGTATTCTCTGATGCAGAAAACCCTAATGAATTTTTCACTTCCCAAGACGACTTGTTAATTTTATATTTTTTCAATGTTTCATTTAAAAAATCATCTACCCTAATTATTTCATTAAAGGTATTCATAAATTCATTGTAATATTGAATTTCATTCTGAGAATAATAGTCCATTAGATTATTTCCTCTACCAACGTAAATTTTCGCTGTAGCTTGATAACTTGTAATCATTAATGAAGCTTTATAACCACCTAAACATGATATAGCTCCAGTAATTAATATTAAAATCCAAATTTTTTTCTTTAGTAAATATACTATTTCATCAAAATTTATCAATTTTTCATCCATAAATTTCATCCTCCTTTAATTGCTTCCATTAAAGTATTCCATGGTAATATTATCATCTTGGTTTATTCCATCTTTTTTAATAACTTTATATATGGTTAAAAATAAAATTTTCAAATCTAAAAGTAGGGACCAGTTACACACGTACCATATGTCTAATTTAAATTTTTCTGTCCATGATATAGCATTTCTACCATTAATTTGTGCCCACCCCGTAATTCCTGGTAGAACCTGATGCCTTTTTAACTGCTCTTGTGAGTATAAACTTAAATACTCTTTTAAAAGAGGTCTTGGTCCTACTAAACTCATATCTCCTTTTATAACATTTATAAGCTCTGGTATTTCATCAAGGCTTAATGCCCTCAGTGTTTTTCCTATTGTTGTGTGCCTCTTTTCATCTGGTAATACCTTCCCATTTTCATCCTTTATATCTTTCATTGTTCTAAACTTAATCATTTTAAAAATCTTATTCCTTTTTCCTACCCTCTCTTGTATAAAAAAAATTGGTTTTCCTAATTTAATCTTTATTATCAGTGCTATAATAATTAACATAGGTAATAAAATAATAAGTCCTAATATTGAAATAGCAACATCAAATATTCTTTTTATAAACATATTCTCCTCGAACTTTCTTAAATTTTATCTCTGTCTTTTTAAATGTAAATTTATTTTTTAAATTTTATATTAACCAAGTATAAATTACTTATAATTCCAAACTTTATTTAAATAATCTTTTTATAGCATCTATTACCCTTTGTTGATCTTCAATTGTCATTTTTGTATCTGATGGAAGACAAATTCCTCTTTCAAATATATCTTCACATACACTTATACCTACATCATTGTGATTAAAAAAACTAAATCCTTTATAATAAGGTTGAAGGTGGATAGGCTTCCAAACATGTCTAGATTCTATATTTTCTTTTTCTAAAGCTTTTATTATATCTATAGGTTTAATTTTGCATCCTTTAGATAAAGTCATCACACTAAGCCAATAATTTGATGTTCCATAGTCACAAATTTCTTCCATATCAATCCACGGAATATTCCTAAAATTTCTATCATAAAATTTAAAAATACTTTTTTTCTTAGCTATTCGTTGATTCAATATTTTAAGTTGACCTCTACCTATTCCTGCTAAAATATTACTCATTCTATAGTTATATCCAAGCTCTGAATGTTGATAATATCTAGCCTTGTCTCTAGCTTGAGTGGCCCAAAATCTTGCTTTCTCTATGGCATTCATATTATTTGATACAAGCATTCCACCAGCAGAAGTAGTTATTATCTTATTTCCATTAAAAGAGAATACTCCAAATTCACCCATGGTTCCAGTTTGCTTACCCTTATAAGTTGCACCTAATGATTCTGCAGCATCTTCTACAATAGGCACATCATAAAAGTTGCAAATTTTTATTATTTCGTCCATATCTGCACTTTGACCATATAAATGAACTACAATTACCGCTTTAGGCTTCATATTTTTTTCTTCATAATATTCAAAAGCTCTTTTTAATGCTTTGGGAGACATATTAAAACTTTCAGGTTCTGAATCAATAAATACTGGAACAGCTCTTTCATATATTATTGGGTTACAACTTGCTACAAAAGTTAATGATGAACAAAAAACTAAATCATTATTTTTTACATCTAATAGCTTCAATGCCATATGAATTGCTGAAGTTCCAGAGCTTAGTGCCAAGCCTCTTTTTACTTTTACATAGTTTGCTATCTCATTCTCAAAATTCTCTACATTAGGACCCATTGGTGCTATCCAATTAGTATCAAAAGCCTCAAGTACGTACTTAATTTCTTCCTCACCCATATGTGGCGATGAAAGGTATATTTTCCTCCTGCTATCTTCATTAATTATTTCACTAAACCTATTTTGCTCTGCTAATTCTAAAATTTCTTTACTTTTATCTATTTTGTTGAACTTTATTGATTGAATAATATCCTTGTTACTTTTCATATTTTCCACTATATACTTCGCCTCCTTTCATAGGATAATATGTAAAAAACTCTTTCCTTTTCCTTAAAACTTTTATATTAAAATCCCTAACCACGAATCAATATTAAGTTTTATTATTATAAAATCTGATTAAAATTTTTGTTTATACATTAAATCCACTATTTTTGTATAAATAATTAACATATAGTTCTACATTACAATATTACCACTTTTTTACATTTGTTTCATTTAGTTTTCTTCGTCTTTTTATCCTAGGAAATAACAATGCCTTTTTGCATGATACTTTATTTGTATGTATATGCACTTATTTATACATACTTCTACTTTATATAACTAATTATTTTAATAATAAAATTCTTCTTTCACCCTAAAGTTACAATAAAACTTTTATAATATTGAATAAAAGTTTTAGTATATAGTAAAAGAGTGTGCCTAGCATTGCTATGACACACTCTAATAAAATTTATTTGTTGCACTACTCTCTACTTTAGTTTTAGGCTCTATGTTTAATGAAAGTGATAGAATTTGGAGAGAATTTATATTTTCATATAACAAATAGATATATATTAAACTATTTATATATGTTAATAGGAAACTATATAAATAGTTAACTATTTGTTGTGGCCTCAAGGGTTTCAGAGATTTTCTTATTTTGAAAAAAGTAAAATTAGCCAATGATATTCTATCACTCTGGAACTAATTCTAATCTTTTATCCAATTTATCAACTAGTATAATGTTAGTAACCTCTACATTTCCTCTATTAATAACTATAAATCATTTTAATCTATAATTTTATTAAGCTATACATATAGATTCTCTGTATAGTATGAGATTTTCATTAGAATTGTACCATTTAACTATTGTTAAAATTCATATATAATTTCATAATGATAATATATAAGTGTAAATATTATGGGAATTATAAATAAATGTTAATATTTGTTTATAATTATTTACATTCCATTTTTTATATGGTACACTATATTTAAATTGTTAGATAATAATAATTATTAAATAATAACTTACTTTTAATGGTAATGTTATAGAATAAGAAAGTGGGGAATAAAGATGGGAAATCTAAAAGGAACTAAAACAGAAGCTAATTTAGCAACAGCATTCGCAGGAGAATCTCAAGCTAGAAATAAATATACTTTTTATGCTTCAAAAGCTAAAAAGGAAGGATATGAGCAAATTGCTGCTCTTTTCACTGAAACTGCAAATAATGAAAAAGAACATGCAAAAATATGGTTTAAGCTTCTTCATGATGGCATAGGTGATACTATGGAAAACCTTAAAGATGCAGCTGCTGGTGAAAACTATGAGTGGACTGATATGTATGCTACTTTTGCAAAAGAAGCTAGAGAAGAAGGCTTTGATAAAATTGCAAACTTATTTGAAGGTGTAGGTAAAATTGAAAAAGAGCATGAAGAAAGATATTTAGCTTTATTAAAAAATATTGAAGACGGAAAAGTATTTGAAAAAGAAGAAAAAGTGGTATGGCAATGTGCTAATTGCGGATTCATCTATGAAGGAGAAAAAGCACCAAATGCATGTCCTGTTTGTGCACATCCTCAAAGCTACTTCCAATTATTAGCTAAAAACTATTAATATTAAAATAACAAGGGTATTGAATCAAGAATTAATTCTAGATTCGATACCCTTATTTAATATGTTTTATTCTATATTAAAGTCTTATTCTATAGGCATTAACTTTTGATATATTTCACTTCTATACCTCTTATCTAAAAGCATTATGGTACCCTTATCTTCTTCAGTTCTAATAACCCTTCCCATAGCCTGTATAACTTTGTTCATTCCTGGAAATGTATACGCATAGTGAAATCCCGGTTCCCCTATTTCGTTAAAATATTCTTCTATTAATTTTCTTTCAAAGGATATTTTAGGTAATCCAACTCCCACTATAATCGCTCCCTTAAGTCTATCCCCAATTAAATCTATTCCTTCTGAAAATACTCCTCCTAGAACTACAAAACCTATAGTTCTCTCCTTACTATTTTTATCTACATCCATCAAAGAAAATCTTTCCAAGAATTCTTCTCTTTCTTCCTCTGTCATAACACTTTCTTGTAAGTATATATTATGTTCACTAAAATTCTTACAGTAAACTTCATATACTTTTGTCATATATTCATAGGAAGGAAAAAACACTAAAAAGTTTCCCTCATAATTATTTAGAGTTTCATTGATATATTTACAGATCGGGTAATAACTTTTCTCTCTGTACTTGTATCTAGTATCAATGTCATATTTTAGAATCAAATTTCTATTTTCTGGTGGAAAGGGAGACTGAAGTTTTATGCTATAACTTTTATCATCTCCACCTAGTAGATTTTTAAAATAATTCATTGGAGACAGAGTGGCTGAAAAAAATATATTACTTATATTACCTTTTATACACTGTTTTATCACATTACTTGGGTTTAAACAGAATATTTTTATCCGGATATCCATATCTTCATTATTACAGTATAGTACAAAATCCTCTGAAAATAACTCTCCAATTCTAATAAAATCTAAGAAAGAAAAATATACATTTAAAAATATTTCATCTATGGTTTCACCACTGTGTTCTTTTAAATAATTTTCACCTTCTGTTGCAAAAAGCCTGAAAAGAACTAGCATTTCTCCGGGTCCTTCATCTATTACTATATTACCCTTTTCACCTATTGTATATTCCTTTAGTTTTTTAATTATTTTATTTATTATACCTATTAGTTTTTTATTTTTATATTTAAATTCTTTTTTTAATTCTTTCAAATCACTTTCTTTTATCTCAGCAGAATACATTTCTCTTCCACGGTCTACTAAATTATGTGCCTCATCAATAAGAAATATATATGGTGTATCATCAAATGCCATTCTCTTTATCATAGCTTTAGGATCAAAGAAATAGTTATAATCACCTATTATAAAATCACACCAAGCAATTAAATCTAAGGAAAGTTCAAAAGGGCATACCTTAAATTGCCTGCTGTACTCCTCAATAATCTGTTGATTAAAAACTTCATTGTTTTCTATCATAGCTAATATGGCGTCATTAACTCGATCAAAATGTCCCTTTGCATATTCACAGGCATCGCCATTACATATTCTTTCCTCTAGAAAACAAATCTTATCTTTTGCAGTAATAGTTAATGTTCTAAGCCTCATACCAGAGTCTCTTAATATGCCTAAGGTATTTTCAGCCACTCCTTTAGTAATATTTTTTGCTGTAAGATATATAAGCTTAGCTGAATTATTTATAGTAAAAGACTTTATTGCAGGAAAAATTGTTGAAATAGTTTTTCCTGTCCCCGTAGGTGCTTCAATGTAAATATCTTTTTTCTCTTTAATAGTTCTATATATATTTATAGCTAGTTCCCTTTGACCCTTCCTATAATTTTTAAAAGGAAAATCTAACTTTTCAATAGAGTTATTTCTTAGTTCTATCCAACTACTCTGAAGATGAATCCACCTTGTATACCTGCCCATCACTTCATTGAAAAATTCCTTTAGTTCTTCCCTTAAAAAAGTTTTTGAAAAGGTCTTTGTATGCAAACTTTCTCTGTGACAATATATAAGATCTATATCTATTTCACTTAGGTTTTCTTCTTCACAATAGATATGCCCATATAGTTTTCCTTGGGCCCAGTGAAGAAAGTTTTCATTTTCTTCAAGTGTAAGTAAGTCCTTCATGGTAGTCTTTATCTCTATTATTTTAACTCTAGTGTTACTACCTTCCTGTGAACTAATAATAACACCGTCGGCTCTCCCTTCTAAAATAATATTTATTTCCTTATAGCATAACTCTCTTGATAGATACATCTCATTAATATAGGTCTTCTCTTCAGATTCATCACATTGCTCTTTAAGTTCCTTTTGTATGACTTTATGAAGTCTAGTCCCCTCTTGAGCTGATGCAATACCCCCTATTCTATCATCAATATCCCCTTGTCTATAAATAAATTCTATTAAATTTCTAACAGATATTCTCATATTATTTTCTATCATATTCTTCTCCTAAAAGGTATATCCATGATTAAACCTAGTACTTACTTATTTTGTTTCTGGGTTTCCATCTCTTCAAAAATTTCATTTAGATATTCCCATCTTTCTAATAAAAAATTCAATTCATCTTTTAATCTATTTTGATCTTCCAGTAACTGTTGTAACTTTACAAAATCACTTCCACACTGGTTTATCTCTGTCTCTACTAAGGCAATATCTTCCTCTTTTTTTTCAATTTCATCATCTATGGTATCAAATTCTTTTTGCTCTTTAAATGTAAATTTTAATTTAGTTGGCTTTTCTTTACGATTTTTATTTTCATCATATTTCTTTTCTTTGTTAGTACTTGATGTAGCAACTTCTTCTTCAGCCTTTATATCCCTATACTCTTTATAATCACTATAATTTCCTACAAGCTCTAAAATCTTTCCTTGTCCTTCAAAGCTAAAAATTCTATTGGCAATTCTATCTAGGAAGTATCTATCGTGGGATATGGCTATTACCGTACCATTAAATCTATCCAAATAGTCTTCCAGAATTGTTAAAGTCTGAATATCTAAGTCATTGGTTGGCTCATCTAAAAATAATACATTAGGTGCTTCCATTAGTATTCTTAAAAGATATAATCTTCTCTTCTCTCCACCAGACAATTTAGATATAAAACTATGCTGCATGGCTCCATCAAATAAAAAGTTCTCTAACATTTGAGAAGCAGTAATTTTACTTCCATCATTTGTAGTTATATACTCAGCTATTTCTTTAATATACTCGATAACTCTCATAGTTCCATCTAATTCTATATTTTCTTGGGTAAAATATCCTATCTTAACAGTTTCACCTTGTGTAACTTCTCCCTTATCAGGGCTTAATCTTCCACTTATAATATTCAATAAAGTAGATTTACCCATACCATTATTCCCTATAACTCCTACTCTCTCTTCCTTAGTAAAGATATGACTAAAATCCTTTATAATTACCTTGTCTCCAAAGTCCTTGCTTATATTATCAAGCTCTAATATCTTCTTTCCTAACCTTGAACCAGCTGTATTTAATTCCATTCTATCTTCATCTATCTTATAGGATGTTTCTTTTAACTCTTCAAACCTCTCAATCCTTGCCTTTTGCTTAGTAGATCTCGCCTTAGCTCCTCTTTTTATCCACGCTAACTCTTTTCTGTAAAGATTTTGTCTTTTACTCTCAAGCGCTTCAAAAAGCTGCATTCTCTCTGCTTTTTTCTCTAAAAATACAGAATAATTTCCTTGATAAGAATAAAGCTCTCCCCTATCTAGTTCAAAGATCCTATTAGTAATTCTATCTAAGAAGTATCTATCGTGGGTTATCATTATAACCCCACCTTTTCTTTTTTGTAATAGCTCCTCCATATAATCAATTATTTCATTATCCATGTGGTTAGTAGGTTCATCCAATATTAAAAGATCACAAGGAGTTATTAGCACATTACAAAGCCCTACTCTCTTTCTTTGCCCTCCAGAAAGCTTTCCCATTTTAGCATCAAAATCCGTTATACCTAACTTTGTTAGTAATGCTTTTGCCTCACTTTCTATTTGCCAACCTCCTAATGCGTCAATTTTACTAGTAAGCTTAAATAACTGTTGTTGCAGCTTTGAATTATCACTATTGGTTTTTAGTTCTTCTAATACATGTTCATACTCTCTTAGTACTTCCATTATTTCCCCAGCACCATCAAAAACATGATCAATAATCCTATCCTCTGGATTAAACTCAATATGTTGAGGTAAATAAGATATGTTCAGTCCATTCATCTTTGTAATTGTACCAGAATCCTCTTGTTCTATTCCTGCAATTATTTTTAATAATGTAGACTTTCCAGCTCCATTTACACCAATTATTCCAACTTTATCTTCTGATGTTATGGTTAGTTTAACATCTGTTAATAATGGTTTTTCACTATAACTCTTATATATATTTTCAAGTGTTATTAAATTCATATGTATCATCCTCTATTCTTAGCTATGTTTAATTATTTATTTTCTTTTTATAATATCTTCTATTTATAAAACCTTTCCTATGGACATTATACCTAATCGAGAAAGAAATAAAAACCTCTAGATACTATTATTATCTAAAGGTTTTTACTTAATATTTAATATTTATAGGGACTTTATACTATATCGCTAATCAAATTTATCCTAAAAAATATAACTTTCATAAAATAAAACTATAAGAAATGTGTTATACCGCTACATCTTCAGGCTCTTCTTTCTTTTTTTCACCTATAGTAGATAAATTAATTCCTAATCCTTTTTGTATTATTCTAATAATTGGAAGAGAAATTAAACCATCTACAACGTGATGAATTATAGTTCCTATTCCTGTTACAACAATTGATAATACTATATTACCTGTAAATATAAGTACTACTAATCCTTCAAAAACTCCATGTATTGGTGCTGTAAAAGCTACAACTTTACCATAAGACATTTTTTTCATAATCATTTTAGCTCCAATGTATCCTACTACTATATGAGATGATGCTCTCATTGCCACAATTGGATCTCCTATAGCAAATAAAAAACCTACCACTGAACCAATTCCAACTACTGCAGCCTCAAAAGGTCCTAAGAACATAGCAATAAACATAGGTACGTGTGATGCCAAAGTTGCAGAGAATGGTGGTATATATACCTTAAGAAAAGGCCCAAATATTACTGGTATTATAATAGACATAGCTATTAATAATGAACTAATTACCATCTTTTTTAGATTTGTTTTCATTTTTATCCTCCTACCTGTACTGTATATACATTAGTATATATCATAAAGTTACAGTTGTAAATAGAAAGTATCCATTATAAAAAAACAATGGATACTTTCTATTTAAATCAGTTATAAATTTGACCTTTTTTTTCTTTTAACGCTAATAATAACTTATCACATGTTACAGGTATGCTATACATTCTAACTCCTACTGCATCATATATGGCATTTAATATAGCTGGAGCTGTAGGTATCATTACAGGCTCTCCTATTCCTTTAGCTCCATAAGGACCTGATTCCTCAAATTCCTCCACAAAATAAGTATCTATATGTGGTACATCTTTACTGGTTGGTATTATATAATTTGAAAAATTTCTATTTTTTATAGAACCTTTTTCTATTTCTATTTCTTCCATAAGTGCATAACCTATTCCCATGGCAACTCCGCCTTGTGCCTGACCTTCTGCCGAAGCTGGATTTATTATTTTTCCTGCGTCATTTACAGCTATAACTTCAATTATATCAACCTTGCCAGTTTCATCATCTACTTCAATAGTAACTTTTTGTGCTCCAAAGGTATAAGGCCAATAAGGATTACCTTCACCAGTTTCCATATCAATTTGTGAAGTTTCTGCTTTAAAATAACCTTCTGTCTTTACCGGAATTCCCTTTTCTTTCATTTGCTTATAAAGGAGCTTTATTTCTTCTTTATTAATACAGTTATCGTTTGATCTACTTAAACCTTTATTTAAATTACTTCTAAGTTTTTTACAAGCATCATATACAGCATTTCCTGTATTGTAAGTTTGTCTACTTGCTGCTGCAGTACCACTATCTTTTACAAAGCTAGTGTTATCATACATTACTTTAATTAGATTTTTATCTATATTTAATGTTTCTGTAGCAATTTGCCACATCACACTTATACCACCAGAACCTACATCTGAAACTTCCACATATACTACAATTTCACCATCTTCCATAAGTTCTGCCGTTGCTCTTGATTCATCAGGAAACCCATTTCCATACCCAGTACCATAAAATATAGTAGCATACCCTACACCACGGTTCTTCATATCAATTTCACACCTTCTTTTAAATTTCTACTCCATCTAGGTCTGCAAGCTTTTCTATACATTTTTTAAGACCTACACTTGATTTTAACACTTGACCTGTAGCAGTTTTATCTCCTACTTTAAAAGCATTTATATATCTAAATTTTAGTGGGTGAATCCCAATCTTTTCAGCTAACATATCCATCTGACTTTCTGTAGCAATAGGACATTGTGTTGCTCCAAATCCTCTCATTGCCCCACTATATGGATTATTGGTATATACAGCCATGGCTCTTATATCTACATTTTGTATATTATATGGACCAGTAGCATGTACTGCGGCCTTTCTTAATACATTTATCCCCCATGAAGCATATGCACCAGTATCTCCATAGATTCTAGCTTTTAATGCACAAAGTTTACCATCTTCTCTCACCCCTGTTTTCAAAAAAATTTTCATAGGGTGTCTTTTACTATGGGATATAGTAGATTCTTCTCTATCATAAACTACCTTAACTGGTTTTTCAGTCAAATAAGCTGCAATTGCGGCGTGACATTGTGGATTAATATCTTCTCTACCTCCAAAGGCTCCACCAATAGTCATATTTCTAATTCTAACCTTTTCTTCCTCAATATTTAAGCATCTAGCTACCTCTTCTCTATCATAATGTGGATATTGAGTTGCAACATATACTTCTACCACTCCCTCTTCATCAACTCTGCTTACAGATGCCTCAGGCTGTAGAAAAGCATGTTCTACCATAGGAGTTTTATACCAGTTCTCTACTATATATTTAGCTTCCTCAAATCCATCATCAATATTTCCTTTTTTTATCTTTAAATCATAAAGTAAATTACTTCCTTCACCTAAAATTGGAGCATCTTCTTTTAAAGCATCTTCAATATTAAAAATGCCCTTAAACTCTTCATACTCTATTTTCACATTATTTAAAGCGTCTTTTAAAGCTTCCTTATTTTTAGAAACTATTATAATTATGGGATCCCCTACTCTTTTAATTATATCTTTCACAAGAGTAGGAATATCCTTAAATACAACACCATGACTTATAGCTCCTGGTATCATAGTATAATCTATGACCATTTCCACATCTTCCATAGCTCTTATTTCTTCCATATTTATATTTTTAACTTTTCCATAGGGAATTGTACTTCTTTTTACTCCAGCATATAACATATCTTCAAATTCTAAATCGTCAGGATAAATTGATTTACCTAGTACTTTATTGTATACATCTGGCCTTATAAGTCCTCTTCCAACAGACTCCATTGCAACCTCTCCTCTAATTATTTTTCAACTTCCTTTGAGCTAAAATTATACCTTGAACTATTTTGTCATAACCTGTACACCTGCAAAGATTTCCTGAAATACTTTCCCTTATTTCCTCTTCAGTTGCATCTATGTTTTTATCTAGTATAGCTTTAGCACTTAGTATCATTCCTGGAGTACAATATCCGCATTGAACTGCTCCTACCTCCATAAAAGCTTCTTGAATGGGATGTATTCCGTTATTACTAATACCTTCTATAGTAATTATTTCGCAGCCATCTAAAGTTGCCGCTAGCAAAAGGCAAGAATTCACAGTTTTACCATCTAGAATAACAGTGCAAGCACCACACTCTCCTTCTCCACACCCTTCCTTTGTTCCTTTTAGCTTAATTTCGTCCCTTATAAAATCTATTAGTCTCATCATACTATTTATATTTCTTTTATATTTAATTCCATTTATTTTTATATTTACTTCTACCACAATATACCTCTTTTCTATAATTTAAAATTATATCTACTTCTGTAAAGCGTTATCTAAGGCTCTTTTAAATACACCTTTAGTTGCCTCCCTTTTAAAAGGCATAGTTTTCCTACCCTCAATGCTTTTCTCTACTATACCTTCTAAATATTCTAAAGCTTCTTCAGAATATAGCCATTTAATATCTTTTCCCAAAGACCTTTCTTCTAACTCTTTAGCCCTAAAGGGATATCTTCCAACTGCTCCAAGACATATATTTATAGCACAAATCCTATCTTTTTTTATTTCTAAATTTACAGCAGCACTTACTCTTGAAATGGCTAAAGAATTTCTTTTACCTAACTTGTAATAGCCACTTATATTTTGTGTTTTAGGTATAATAATATGAGTTAATATTTCATTTTCTTTTAATCCCTCTTCTTTATAATTTTCAAAATATTCTTCACAACTTACTCTTCTTATTGCTTCTTCAGATTCTATAAGTAATATTCCTCCTAAACTAATTATACAAGGTATTATATCAGCTGCTGATCCTCCATTAGCAATGTTACCTCCAACAGTGGCTACATTTCTAATTTGTGGTGATCCCATAGACATACTACAATTTAAAAGTAAATTACAGTAATTATTTATAATATTATTTTCAATTAAATCACTAAAAGTCACCATAGCCCCAATATATATTTCATCCTCATCATCTACTATTTTTTTTAATTCTGAAATTTTTCCTAAGGAAACTATGGATTCACACTTTACTTTATTTCTTTTAAAGTCTAGAACTAAGTCTGTGCCCCCAGCTAACAGTTTAAAATTAGAATGATCTTTCATATATTCTTTAACTTCTTCTATAGTTTTAGGACTGTAAATTTTCAACACTTTTACGCTATACCCCCATTCATATATATTTATTCAATTTATTCATTTTATTCAAATTTATTACATATAATTTTTTAAAAAAATCTTCTATATTAAATATATAGAAGACTTATTTTACTGTAATGATATTATTTTATTTTGTTTTGTTGCATGCCGTTAATATCATCTCTTCTGCAACTTGAAAATAATCATCTAAATCAAATTTCCCTTCGTCGATTAAGTACTGTAATGAAGCCCCTAACATTAAGGATACCATTACAAAAGGAATATTTCTCATAGTTTTATCATCAATTCCTTCTTGTTCTTCTTTAGAAAAAGTCTCTTCTATACTCTTTCTCCAGATATTAAAGGTATTTTGAAATATAGTCCTTATCTCTTCATTTACAGTTCCTTGAACCCAATAATCAATTTGGGCATATTCCATCTTTTTATTTATTAAAATATCATCTTTTTTCTGTTCAAAGAACCCTTGAATATTTTCAGTAACAGTTTTAGCTTCAGTATCTATATAATTCTTACGACCCTTAGAAAACTCCTCTTGTATGCTATTAAGTAATGCTACCATAATATCATTCTTAGTAGAGAAGTGATAGTGTAGGTTAGCTTGGCTCATATTAGCCTCCTTAGCAATTATATGCATACGAGTTCCACTAATTTTTTCCTTAGATACTACTTCAAGTGCCGCTTTAAGTATCCTCTTATCCACATCTTTTTCCATAATTAACCTTCTTTCTCACTTAACCCTAATTTCATCTAAAAGTATATAGTTTTTAATTTACCTATATGGCTCATCTATAATTTTTCCAGCCACATACCTTTTAATGATATTCTTAGGATTTCCTGTGTAAATAAATTTTTGTAATCTTTCTTGTATTGATAGTTTTTTGAAACTTTTTAATGAACTATCATCTATAACTAATGCATCAAATTCGTAACCTTTTTCAAAGCTACCAACCTTTCCAAAGAAACTTCCACTTCCCTTAGTCGCTAAATAAAACAATTCAGCTGTATTTAGTGGTGCTTCTTTTTTACCACTTTCAAGCCATTTAATGTTTGATGCTTGTGCACTGTCTACCATTACGTTGCACATAGACAAGCTATGTCCTCCTGATATGTCAGAAGCAAGTCCAATTGGTATTCCTTCATTTATAAATTTTCTAATTGGAGCTATACCACTTGCTAAATTGGAGTTTGAATTTGGACTATGAGCTACAAACACTTTATTTTGCCTAAGCATTTCTATTTCTTCATCTTCAAGTAATACGCAGTGAGCCATAATTGTTGGTTGATTACCAAGAAGCCCTGCATCTTTATAAATACTGGCATAATTTTTATACTCTGGATGCAAGGATTTTACAAATTCTATTTCATCTTTATTTTCACTTAAGTGTGACTGTACTGGTATTTTATATTTTTCAGCTAAGTCACCTAATCCTCTTAATAATTTCGTAGTACAAGTTGGGACAAATCTAGGAGTTATAATTGGTTTTACACGTTCATACTTATCCCCATATTCATTTATAAAGTTTTCCGTATCTTCAATAGATTTCACTGAATCTTCTCTTAAAAATTCCGGACAATTTCTATCCATATTTACCTTTCCTACATAAGCACCGAGTCCTGAATGGTTTAAGATATCCATTAAGAGCTTTGTTGAATCTAGATGTACTGTGGCAAATATACAACTTCTAGTAGTTCCATTTTTCCAAAGTTCCCTTACTAAACTAGTGTATACATCTTTTGCATAGGTTGTATCCCAGTACTTTTCTTCTTCTGGAAAAGTATATGTCTCTAACCATGGCATTAATTCCTTGTCTAATCCTAACCCTAAATTAGGAAATTGAGGTCCATGAAGGTGCAAATCAACAAAACCAGGAATAATTAATTTATCTCCATAATCTATTACTGATGCGTTTTTAAGTTCTTCTGGTAATACTTCATATACTCCCTTTATTATCTTATTCACTAGTACCACATACCCATTTTCGATTATTTCATATTCTCCAAAGTTTTGGGTAAAAATAATGTTTCCTTTTATTGCTTTAATCTGGCTCATCACATTCCTCCTTAATTAAATTATCATATTCAAACTATAATTTAATCTTTCTACCTAGTGAACTCTTTTTCTTCTTATTTCTTATAAAATGTATCTTCTAGAGGTAAAGTAGTTCGGAATTTATGATCTAGCATATAGTAAGCTCCTTGAATTGCCGGCGCTGTTGGGATAGATGTTATTTCTCCTATCCCTTTTGCCCCATAGGCTAAATCACTAGTATTCTTTTCTATTATTATAGGTAATATCTTAGGAACTGCTGGAGCTCTAAATAAACCTAAAGTTCCAAATTTAGCTATAGGTATGCAATTATTAAGTGGATAATCCTCTGTTAAAGCATATCCTAAACTCATAACAACTCCCCCCTCAATTTGTCCTTCAACGTTTATAGGATTAATTGCTCTTCCCACATCATGAGCAGCAACTATCTCTTTAAGTTTACCATTTTTATCAAGTATTGCAAGTTGTGTTGCATACCCATAGGCTACATGACTAACAGGATTTTCCTTTGGAGAATTTATAGGGTCTGTTACTCCCCTGTATTCTCCGTAAAATTCTCTATCATTTAATAAATTCAAAACCTTGTCTGTATTATTTAAGAGCCACTTTCTAATTATACTACGCTCTATGCAACTTTCTTTTTCATGGTTTATTAATTTTTCTTCACTGTATTGCTTCATCACTTCTTCCATAAACTTCATCGTAGCAATCCTAACAGCCTCTCCTGTAAACAAAGTCTGTCTTGAAGCTGTAGTTGTTCCTGAATTAGGTGAATCAAAGGTATCAGGAAAACCTATTGCAACTTTATTGGGTGATAATCCAGTAATTTCACAAATTATCTGTGTCATTATAGTACCTATGCCCTGACCTATACAAGCTGCACTAGTTCTCACATTAATAACTCCATCTTTTATGACTAGGTTACACCTACCTATATCAGGAAGTCCAACCCCTATTCCACTATTTTTCATACAGCACGCAATTCCTACAATTTCATTTCCATAATATTCATCCTTTACAGCTAGTAACGTTTCTTTAATTGCTGTACCTGAATCAGCTATCTGACCATTAGTTAGTATATCTCCTGGTTCTACAGCATTTCTATATCTAATTTCCCAGCTTGATATGCCAACCTTTTCGGCTAAAAGATTTAAGTTACATTCCCCTGCAAATACAGATTGAGTTACCCCAAATCCTCTAAAAGCTCCTGCTGGTGGATTATTAGTATAAACTGCTGTGCCAGTGATATCAACATTATCACATCTGTATGGTCCTGCTGCATGGGTACATGCCCTTTGTAATACTGGTCCTCCTAAAGATGCATATGCTCCAGTATCGGCAACTATATTAGCTATAAAAGCTGTTAATTTTCCTTCTTCATCACATGCTGTAGTTACTTCAATTTCCATAGCATGTCTTTTGGGGTGAATCATTATGCTTTCTTTCCTACTTAAAGTAATCTTCACAGGCATTTTTATAATATATGCTAGTAAAGCTGCATGATGTTGAACACTCATATCCTCTTTTCCACCAAAGCCACCTCCAACATATTTACTAATACACCTTATTTTTTTCTTAGGCAGCCCTAATAGTTCTGATATTTCTCTTTGCTCATCATAAATTCCTTGGGAGCCAGTATAAACTAGCACTCCATCTCCATCCGGCATTGCCAAAGCACTTTCCGGTTCCAAAAAAGCATGCTCTGTGAATGGAGTTGAATAAGAATTAGTAACTATATATTTAGAGTTTTTTAATGCATCCTCAATATTACCTCTTCTAACTCTTTCATTTCTATATATATTTCCTTCAGGATGAATTCTTGGAGCATCATATCTCATAGCCACTTCAGGTTTCGTTAGTGGTACAAGCTCTTCATATTCTACTTCTATAAGCTGTAAAATTTCCGTTAAAGCCTTTTTTGATTTTGCAGCCACTAGTGCTATAGCATCTCCCACGTATCTAGTTTCTTCTCCCACTGCTATTAAAGCTGGCCAATCCTTTGAAATATGTCCAATATATCTATTCCCAGGTATATCCTTTGCTGTTAAAATGGTTATAACATTAGGATGATTTAGAGCTTTATCTATATTAATTTTTTTAACCAGTGCTCTTGGATATTTTGTTCTTAATGCGGAACCATATGCAAGCCCATCAACCTTCATATCATCAACATATATAGCAGTTCCCAAAATTTTATCCATAGCATCAATTCTTGTTAACGATTTTCCTATAGAACCATTTCGTTCTAAATCAAAATTTAATTTTCCTTGCCGAAAAACTTGTGCTGCTAATTCAATTGCTTCTATTATCTTTACATATCCTGTACATCTGCATACATTTCCTTTAATAGCAGCTTTTATCTCATCTTTAGATGGATTTAAATTTCTATTAAATAATCCCTTAGCACTAATCACCATGCCTGGAATACAAAATCCACACTGAACTGCACCAACCTTTGAAAAAGACCATGAAAATACTTGTTTTTCGAATTCTGATAAACCCTCAACAGTTTGTACTTCTTTACCATTAATTTTTTTAAGAGTATTTATGCACGCCCTTCCTTGAACTCCATTTATTAAAACCATACAAGCTCCACAAGCACCTTCTCCACACCCATTTTTAACTGATGTTAAATTTGCTTCTTCCCTTAAGTATTCAAGCAAGTTCATATTTTCTTCAAATGAAATATTTTTTCCGTTTAGCACAAACTCATACATAAATTTCCTCCTAATAATTTACTAATGTATAAACTCACCAACATATTATATAGCTGAATAGGACCCCTCAAATATAATATATACTCAGGGTCCTAGCATATTTTAATTATAATGTATACTTGATTACAAGGCTATAAAATTTACTTTTATTTCCTATAAATTCTTAACTTTTTCGTTAAATTCTCCTATTAATTTATCTAATTCTGGTGCCATTTTATGAAGTCTTCCCCAATAATTATCATAGTCATACCATTGAGCATTTAATTCATTTAATTCATATTGCTGTTGTTCTATCCATGTATAATATTTTAAATTGTGAATTCTCTTCTTAGCCGCATAAGTTAGTTCTTCCATAGAATCTGTTCTTATACCTATAATACTTCTGTTATAATCAACCATAGCATCCTTTTCTTCATATTCATGACCTCTATCTTTTCTCATCTCTTCAAGTCTAGATTGATACATTTCTGCTGAGTCTGTAAGAACAGTTAATACCATATCATTTTCATCAAGCTCATAGTACTTTGCAAATTTTATTGCAGATATTATATTGGCTGCTCCAGAAATACCTATCCATGTAAGCTTTTCTATAACCTCTTCTGACACTCCAATGGATCTTAAATATTGTTGACCAACCGGTTCATTGAATAGTCTAAACATAGCTAAGCTATCATTGTCATCTATAGCGATAACCATATCTGTATTTTTTACATTATGAATCCAAGGTACATGCTTATCTCCTATACCTTCAATTCTATGATCACCAAAACCATTATTTAAAAGTGTTGGACATTGAAGGGCTTCCCCAACAGCAAGTTTAGCTCCTGGATATTTATCTTTAATGAAATCTCCGCTTCCTAAGGTACCTGCTGAACCTGAAGTTAAGCAAATACCAGCTACTTTTCCATTATCGCCTTTTTCATGTTCTATTATGGAAACCATGGCATTACCAGTTACTTCATAATGCCAAAGATGATTTCCAAGTTCGCCAAATTGATTAAATATAACAACATTATCCCTAGTTCTTCTGAGTTCCCAAGTCTTATCATAGATCTCTTTAACATTACTTTCACATCCTGGAGTTGCAATTACTTCTCCAGCTATACTCTTTAGCCAATTAAAACGCTCTTTACTCATATTCTCAGGTAGAATAGCGATTGATTTACACCCTAGTAATGTTGAGTTATAAGCCCCTCCTCGGCAGTAATTTCCAGTTGATGGCCAAACAGCTTCATGAAACTTTGGATCAAATTGCCCTGTTACTAGTCTTGGTACAAGACAAGCATAACTTGCTCCAACTTTATGAGCTCCTATAGGAAAAAACTTTCCTGACATAGCAAAAATCCTAGCTTTAACTCCTGATATTTCTTGTGGTATTTCTATATAATTGGGTAATGTGTTATATAAACCGCCTTCTTTAATTGGCTGATTATACCAAGATATTCTAAATAAGTTGATTGGATCAATATCCCAAAGGCCAGTTTCGGCAAGTTTATTTTTAATCTCTTCTGGTATTTTATTTGGATCCTTCATTTGAGCAATAGTAGGAATAATTATATTTCTCTCTTTTGCACTCTCTGCTGTTTTTAGAATTTGATCCTCATTAACTTCTAAATCTATTAATTTATGCATTTTATATCCTCCTCAAAATCTTTATAAAGGAATTCATTATCATTTAGGACAAACATTTTAAATATTCAATCAATTTATTCATATCCGGCTTTATTAATTCTGGCTTATTAACTGCTTGTTGAGCTGATTTTATATCCTTAAGACCACTACCAGAAACTACAATAATCACCGTTTCATCTTCTCTTATTTGGTCTAGTTCAACTAATTTTTTAAGTCCAGCAAAACTAGTTACTCCTGCTGGTTCCCCAAATACTCCAGTCTGCCTTGCTAATGTTGTTATTGCACTTAAAATTTCTTCATCACTGACATCAATAGCAATCCCATTGCTTTCCTCAAGAGCATTTAAAGCTTTATATCCATTTCTCGGAACGCCTACAGATATACTATCTGCAATAGTTACTGGTGGTATATAACTAAATGCTCTTATTCCATTTCTATAAGCTCTATTAACTGGATTAGCTCCTTCTGCTTGTACTGATACCATTGTTGGAAGCCGATCTATTAAACCTAGTTCATAAAATTCCTTAAACCCTTTCCATACACTAGATATGGAACATCCATCCCCCACAGACATAATTACTTTGTCTGGCACCTTAAAGTTTAATTGCTCGCATATTTCAAAAGCAGCAGTTTTTTTCCCTTCTGCTAAGTAAGGATTTATGGCACAACTTCTGTTATACCAACCAAAATGATTCACAGCTTCTAAACAAAATCCAAATGCTACATCATAATCACCATCTACTAAAATTACATCACTTCCAAATACTAGAAGCTGTGTTAGTTTTGCCTCTGGAATGTTTTTAGGAACAAATATATAGTTTTTTATTCCCATACATGCTGCAAATCCTGAAAGAGAAGAAGCTGCATTGCCTGTAGATGCTGCACACATAATATCTTTTTTTAGTTCTATTGCTTTGGCCACACCAATAGCTGTAGCTCTATCCTTAAAAGATGCTGTAGGATTCCTACCTTCATCCTTTACATATACATTCTTTATATTTAATAACTTTTCTAATCTATTGGCTTTATAAAGTGGTGTTCCTCCTATTTGTAAAGGTGCCATACCTTCTCTAGATTCCAGAGGAAGAATAGGAATATATCTCCAAACATTCTTATCTTCATTTCCCTTTAGATGTTCCTTAGTTAATTCCCTTTTAACTAAGTCCATATTATAAACTACATCTAGTGTTCCTTCTATGCCACAGTCTGGGCAGTGATACATTACTTCTTCTCCAACTTTCTTACCACATTTAGAACATACTAATCCCTCAACTTTTTCCATAATCCCACCTCAGTTTTATTGACTTAACCTCTAAAAATCCTTTCTCCTTCGCCGAATGAGTAAGTGCGACTAACCAAATCATAGATTTGAAGTTGTTTTAAATGAAACTCCTTCTACTTCGTCGAACTTACAGTATTCTTTTACGTAGGTAATTGGAATTAAAGCATACATAGCTGCACATTTTACAAGTTCATCTTTCCAGGTTAATTCATTTGGTGCATGAGCTTGATCTTCATGGCCTGGACCAAAGCCAACACAAGGTATACCATACCTTCCCATTATAGATACTGCATTAGTCGAAAATGTCCACTTATCTACTAATGGATCTTCCTTAAACAACCCTTTATAAGAATCTATTAAAGTTTTACAAGCTGGATGTGATTCTTCAAGAACCCAAGTTGGAAAATAGCACTCTGTTGGATAGATAAGTCCTGTATAGGCAGGTCTTTCATAGGTATACATTTCTACTTTAGCCTTAGCCTCTTTTACTGAAGGTAATTCTCTTATTTGATCTAAAGCGTATTCCCAAGTCTCCCCATTAGTAAGTCTTCTGTCTATGGAAACAGTACAACCATCAGCTACTGCACATCTAGAAGGTGAAGAAAAGAATATTTCTGAAACTGTTAAAGTTCCTTTTCCTAAGAATGGATCATCTATTAATCTTTTATTTAACTCTTTTAATTCATTAAGAATAGGACCCATTTTGAATATCGCATTATCTCCTCTTTCTGGTGCTGAACCATGACAACTAATTCCATGAGTTGTCACTTTTATTTCCATTCGCCCTCTGTGCCCTCTATAAATATTAGTTGAAGTTGGTTCAGTTATTACTACAAATTCTGGTTTTATCTTGTCTTCATTTATAATATATTGCCAGCATAATCCATCACAATCTTCTTCCTGTACAGTACCTGTAACTATTAGCGTGTAATCATCTTCTAAATTTAAATCTTTGATTATCTTACCTGCATAAACCATTGAAGCCATTCCACCTTCTTGATCAGAACCACCTCTACCATAAATAACTTCATCATCTTCATAACCCTCATATGGATCATTAGTCCAATTATTTATATCTCCAATTCCAACAGTATCAATATGAGCATCCATAGCAATTACATGTTTGCCATGTCCTATATAACCTAGTATATTTCCCATCTTGTCTATTTCTACTTTGTGAAAACCTACTTTTTCCATTTCCTCTTTGATTCTTAAAACTACTCTCTTTTCATCACAACTTTCACTAGGAATAGCTATCATGTCTCTTAAGAACCTTGTCATATCAGCCTTATAGTTTTTTGCTAACTTCAGTATTTCTTCTTGGCATGTAATTTCTGACATATTTAAATCCCCCTTTAAATATAAATATATTTTATTTTTCAACCATTATTTCAATAATTTAAATACTTACTAACTAATTAATTAGTTAATTCAAATAAAAACCTATATAATTCAATACAATTAACCTGCATTATAATCTAATTTATTGGTATTACTAAATAAGTTTAGTAATACCAATAAACTAGAAAATTTTATTTAGTTTGCTACAGATAAAAAGGGTTTAATAGATTGAAAGTATAATATTCCTTCTAGAACTGATCCACCTATAGTTCTTGACTTATCAGAAATAGTATTGCAATTACTGATCTCATCATGCCTTGGATCTACATCTGCAATTTTTAACCCCTTTGTAACATAAGTGTTATCTCTAATAATGCCTCTTAGCACTCCATCAATTTTAGCTTTTACTTCTAAATCATCTATTAGTGCTATAGTTTCATTAGATTTAACTATATCTCCTATTTGTCTTATATTCTTAATTTTTCCTTCATAAGAACTATAAATTACTCTTTCCTTTGCATAACCACATATAGATCCTGGTACTCCTGTATCCTCTAAAGCATATCCATCAAATATTAATCTTCCCAAACTATGTCCTCTCATTGTCTCTATTACTACATTTACATCTATACCTGCTTTAAATCCAGGACCTAATGCAATGGTTATAGGTGCCATATCTATAGTGGTACCTATATTTTTTTTCGCTAAAATTGCATCAACTACAGCAATAGGCCTAACCGTTTCAATGAGCTTTCCATATCTATCAACAGCTACCGGAATATATCCCATATCCCAAGCTTCTAGTATTTCATCATAGGTTCTAACAAGAACACCCTTCATACCTTCAATTGTTGTTTCACCATCAAATACTGCCTCACTAAAAGATACATTTCTTCTAATACTAGAAGGTATCTCTATCTCAAGTACTAGAACTTTAAATCCACTTCTATGAAGTTTTTGTATAGTACCTGAGGCAATATCGCCTCCACCTCTTACAATTATTCTATTATTTATCACCAAATCGTCCCCTTGCTTAATGATAATTTGATTGTAATAATTCTATATAATCCTTTTCTGTATCAATATCCCAAAGAAAATATTCTTCGTCTACTTCCACAAAAAATATATTATCCTCATGATTTTTTAAAATAGTTTTTCCGCCCAAATCTCCATTAAGTGCTAAAAGCTCATTTCGATACTTCCATGGAAATATTACAGGATTTCCTCTTCTACCTTTATAAATTGGTACAATAAACTTATCTTGATTTTTTTCAAATTTTTCGATAAGTTTATTTATAAGACTCTCATTTAAAAAAGGTTGATCCCCTGTAATAAAAGCATATCCAGATATTTTAGATGCAGCTTTCAACCCAAGTTTTATAGATTGACTTTGTCCCATATATGTCTGGGAGTTTTTAACTACTTTTAAATCTCTAGTCTGAGCTAACTCTGCTATTGTTTCATTGCCAGTTACTACAATTTTATCTTCTAAATTACTTTTACTTACTGCATCTAAAACATATTCTATTAGATATTTACCCTTATACTTTAATAGTAATTTATACCTTCCCATCCTAGTACTACGGCCTGATGCCATAACAATCCCAGTTACCACATTGAATCCCCCTTAAAGCTTTTCTGTAGATTCTTCATATATAACCCTATATGTTTTATTTAATAAACTTCCAATAAGTATTCCGTCTAATAACTTTAATTCTTTATTTTTTACTGTTATATATTCTATTAGATTTTCTAACTTCTTAAAGTCCTCTTCTTCTACCTTATTTATAAATAAAATTCTTCTACCTTTGGAGCTTTTAAATAATCCTTCTTTCTTAAATATTAAAGCTAGCAAATCTTCTTCATTTATACTATCTCCTACACTTTTATTTATAAGTTTTAAAAACTCATCAATCCTATGAATATTTCCATCATGGATTTTTAAATTTAAGGCTTCTCCGCTTAAAACTCCTATTGTTGTACTAGTAAAATTACTTACTACTGGCTCATCTTCCTTCCAAGCTTTTAAAGCTTTTTCTTTTGCTCCATCAGATTCTATTAAAATATAATCATAATTGTTAAGTATATTAGAAATACTTTTATCATCAATTCCAATGACTTTATTTTCTCCATTAACACTAGAACCATAAACATGAATTTCACTATCTGGTTCCTTTGTTTTACTTATATTTCCACAGTATACACATACTATATTTCCATTTAGAATATACTTACTTTCTTCATTAATATAAGCTCCAAAGCTGTCCTTTAGAATTAAACAATTGTATTGATTTCTTTTAGGTAGATATATTTTAGTTGTTGTTGTTATAAGAACTCTTCCTCTTTTTTTCAACTCTTCTGCTAGGATAAACATAAGAGTGGTCTTTCCTCCAGCTCCTACTATAGATATTTTTTCTCCTTTATTAACAGTAAGAACATTTAAAATGTCCACCCTTTTTCACTCCTTTTTAAAACCTCTTCCAAACCTCAGTTGCTAGTTCTCTACTTCTAGCCCTAATTCTTTCCTCATCTAAATTAACCAGTTTTCTATTCATCATTATAATCTTCCCATTTACAATAGTGGTTTCAACATGTCTCCCACTTATTCCAAATAGAATGTGACTATCTATATTATCTTTATATATAGGTGTTGGAGAATTATAGTCAACAATTATAACGTCAGCTAATGCACCTTCTTTTATAATTCCTATGGAATTATCTATAAATCTTTCAGTTATAACTCTATTTCCTTTGAAAAGCATTTGTGGTAATTCTACCCAAGCTACTGTTGAGTCTTTAGCTTCATGCCTTTGAATAGTACTTCCGGTTTTATAAGACTCTAAAATATCAGAGGTGTATCCATCTGTTCCTAACCCCAACAATATTTGTTTTTTAGCCATTTTTAAGATTTGCGATGTTCCCACTGCATTTCCCATATTAGATTGAGGATTATTAACTACTATGGAATTCTTTTCTTTCAGCATATCCATTTCCTCATCAGTTATGTGTACACAATGAATAGCCATAGTTTTATCAGAAAGAACACCTCTTTTATACCATCTTTCAATTACGCCTACACCATACTTTTCCATAGAATCTTGTACATCTTCAATTCCTTCAGCACAGTGTACATGGAATCCTGTATTTAAACCCTCTATGGCTGTTAGGCATCTCTCTACAGTATTTTCACTAATAGTCATGGATGCATGAAGTCCAAATAATCCTTTTATCATATCATTCTTTTCTCTATTACAATACTTTATAAATTCAATATTTTCTTCAATACTTTGTTTTATTACGTTCTCTCCATCTCTATCAGAAGTTTCATAACTCAGGTTACTTCTAATACCTACTTCCTTAGCTGCATCTGCAATAGTAAATAAACTCCCCCTTAAACCATCTGGACTGGAATGATGATCAAAGGAAGTTGTTACACCATTCTTAATTTGATCTATCATTGGAACTATTGCACTATAATATACATCCTCTAGAGTTAACTTTTTGTCTAATCTCCACCATAATCCCTTCAATATATCTAAAAAACATTTTGCTGGAGGACTATCATTAGCAATTCCTCTAGCAAAGGTACTGTAATAATGCATATGTGTATTTATAAAACCTGGCATTATTAATTTCCCTCTTGCATCAATGAATTTATAGTCTAGATATTTTTCTTTTAAATTTTTTGTAATTCCTACTTCTACAATTTTATCTTTTTCTATAACTATACATCCATCATCTATAATTGTGTTTAAATCATCTCTGGTTACAACTATCCCATTACCTACTAGTAGCATTCACACTCCCCCTATAGATTAAATATTATAACCGTATTTATATACCTCTAGATTATATATTCATACCTGTTTACACAAGTTTTAATAATAGATTTCATTTCCTTGGAGATTGATTCTGAGTTATTTTCTTCAATACACCAATTATAAATTTCACCTTTTTCATCCCTAACTTTAAAAATACCTTTAATAGAATCTATTACACAGAAACCTGAATTGCTACTGTTTTCAAAATCTTCCTCACTCCAAAATATAGTAATTTTATCTTTGTAAGGATTACCTTTATATGGACAAAATACTCTACAATTTCCGCATTCATTACACATACCATCTAAATGTATAATTTGATGACCTACTATAGGACCTTCTTTAATATGGATAAACGCATTTGCTCTATTAGGACAAACATCTACGCATATTTCACAAATATTATTGCATTTAAGACATCTTATAGCCTCTTCCTTAGAAGGTATTGATTCAAGTAGTACACCTTTTCTTTCATAAGATTTCTTAAGTTCATATCCACAAGTATTTTCCTCAGCCCTAATGAGATCACAAGGCATATTTTCTTTTTTTAAAATGTCCCTAGTTATAATTTTCCCATGAGACAATGCTTCTACTATAGTACCTGGACCACTTTTAGCATCTCCGGCTATATATACGTTAGATATATTAGTTTCACATTTACTGTTTACTTCAGGAAGTTCTTTAGAATTTATATCTATACCAAGACTTTTAAATAATTTTGAATCTATTTTTTCTCCAACAGCTGCTATAACTGTAGTTGCATTTATACTTTCATATTTTCCTAAGGAAATTGGACTTTTTCTACCTGATTTATCTTGTTCTCCTAAAATCATTCTTTCACAAACAAGAATATTATCTTCTAACGCTACAGGGGATAATAACTCTTTAAATTCAATACCTTCTTCAATAGCTAATTTAATTTCTTCTCTACTAGCAGGCATTAAATCTTTAGTTCTCCTATATATAATAGTTACCTTTTCAACTCCATTAACTCTTTTGGCAGCACGAGATACATCCATGGCTACGTCCCCTCCACCAATAACACATACATGGGTTCCTAGTTTTATATCCTCACTGTTTTCTTTAAAATCCTCTAAGAATTCAATAGCATTTAAGACTTTATCAGTACCTCTTTTAAGTGAAATACTTGCTGGCTTCCAAGCTCCAGTTGCTAGGACAACATAATGAAAATTTTTCCTTAGAACATTTAGATCAACCTGTTCAGCTACATTAAAATTTATCTTAACTCCATGGCTTTTTACCATTTTAAAATCCTGTTCTAAAGCTAAATTATTTATTCTAAAACTTGGAATTACATAATTTATAATCCCATATGGTTTATCTCTTTTTTCAAATACTTCTACACTAATACCATTTCTTCTAAGGTACATCGCTGTAGATAAACCTGCTACCCCAGCTCCTATGATAGCTACCTTTTTATGACTTTTAATTGCGCATGGCTTTATATTCTTTATATATAATTCTTCAGCATTATCCACAGCTATTTTTTTCATTCTTCTAATTTCTAAGGAACTATCATAATCTAGTCTAGTACATTTATTTTGACAGTTATGATTACATAAAGTTCCTGTTATAGCTGGGGCTGCATTATCTCTAACTATTACTTGAAAAGCTTCATCATATTTTCCTTCTCCCACAAGCTCTATATACTTTGGAATCTGTTGTTCAATTGGACAGCCTTCACTACAAGGTGCAATTGTACAATCATATATTGGTAAGTCCTTATATAGTTTTCTACTTTTAACTACCCTTGCTTTCTTAAGGTGATGCTTATCATCAATTGATTCCTTTGCTAATATTTTTAGCAATTGCATGTCAATTGTTGACTTTCTATTAGAAATAAGTGGTTCTACCTTTTCAGCTATCTGTTTAACTCTTTCATAACCACCTGGTTTTAATATTGTAGTAGCAAAAGTTATTGGACATATTCCTGTTTTAAATATCTTATCTACATTAAAGAATTCAGCTCCACCAGAATATGAAATATATAATTTCCCTTCAAATTCCTCTGAAAGATTACTTGCCAAATTAATAGCTAAAGGATATAAAGATCTACCTGACATGTACATCTCTTCTCCTGGTAGTTCTTCATTTAATATCCTTACTGGAAGAGTATTTGTAAGTTTTACTCCAATCTCCATACTTTCCATTTCAGCTACGGCTTTTAATTTTTTTATCATTTTTATTCCATCATTGTATTGCAGATCATTTTTAAAATGATGTGAATTTAGTTTTATATATTCATAACCCATTTTATTAAGAATTTTTCTTACAAATGCTTCACCAAGCAATGTAGGATTCATCTTTACAAAGGTATGAAGATGTTTTTCTTTTAATAAATAAATAGCAATTCTTTCTATTTCTTGTGGAGGACATCCATGTAGAGTTGATAGGGTAATTGAATTGCACACCCTTGAAGGAATTTTATATAAATCTTCAATTGAAAATCTATAAAATTTTTCTATATTATTCTCCAACACTTGAATAGATTCCTTCCATATTTTTGTATTTTGTGAATTTTTCAAATTTTCTATGTAGGAATCTATTTTATCTGATTTTATTCCATCAAAATCATATCCTACACTCATGTTAAAAACAAAGTCTCTGTCTACACTTAAGTTAAGTTCCTTCATTAAAACATGTAATATAATCCAAGCTTTCACATATTCCTCAAAAGCTTCTTCTACAGTTAGTTCTGTAGACCACTCTACGTTATAGCATTCATCCTCAGCATTAATACATGGCTTTAACACTGGAAGATCTTCTCCATCAATAATCTGGACTGTCTTTAACTCAATAAATCTACTACCAGTAAGATATGCTGCTATAATATTTTGAGCTAATTGTGAACTAGGACCTGCTGCTGGTCCAATTGATAGGCCTAACTTCTCTCCTAAAAAAGAGATAGTGTTATTAGGGATTCCATAGTAAAACTTATCTTTATGAATTCCAAAAATACTATCTTTAGTTTTTAGTTCAGTAAAAATCCAGTTAATGAGTTTTTCAAAACTTATTGGGCGTATTTTGTCACTCATATTTACTCCCCCCTATAATTCATAAGTTACTTAAAAGCATTATATACCCTTAAGTAAATACATAATTTAATTAATCTATTTACTCTTTATTTTTCTATAAATCTCGGCTTATCTTCTTCCAGTAATTTCTCAAAAACAGATATAGGATCCTTAACTTTACTTAAGAACATCATGGCAGCAATAATATATGGTTTATATCCAGCTTCACGATATAGTAATTCACGGTAACGATTAAATACAGATTCTCCTACTTCTCCAATTTCACAACTTACACCTGTTATATCCGCTGGTAAACAATGAAGATATAATGCTTTACCATCCTTAGTAAGCTCCATCATTTTTTCATTGCATTCCCAATCCTTATATCTAGCATTTTCTTTCAACAATTCTTTTTCAAGTTCATCAATACCTGCTATATCCCTCTTTGAATATAGTTCTGTACGTTTTTCCATAGCTTCAAATGGTGCCCAGCTCTTTGGATAAACTATATCTGCGTTTTCGAAGGCTTCTTTCATAGAATTAGTCTTTGTAAAGCTTCCACCATTTTTCTCTACATTTGCCTTAGCAACTTCCTCTACTTCAGGAAGTACATCATATCCTTCTGGATGTGCTAATACAACTTCCATTCCCATTCTTGTCATAAGTCCAATAACTCCTTGCGGAACCGAGAGTGGTTTTCCATAAGAAGGTGAATAAGCCCAAGTCATAGCTAATTTTTTACCTTTTAAATTTTCCACTCCACCAAAATAGTGAATCAAGTGTAATAAATCCGCCATACATTGAGTTGGATGGTCTATATCACATTGTAAATTAATCAGAGTTGGACGTTGTTCTAATACTTCATCAGCATAACCTTCCTGAACAGCATTAGAAACTTCTTTCATATAAGCATTACCCTTTCCTATAAACATATCATCTCTAATTCCAATTATGTCTGCCATAAAAGAAATCATATTTGCAGTTTCACGGACAGTTTCTCCATGAGCTATTTGAGATTTTCCTTCATCGAGATCTTGTACCTCTAGCCCTAATAAGTTACACGCACTAGCAAAACTAAATCTAGTTCTAGTAGAATTGTCTCTAAATACCGAAATACCTAATCCACTATCAAATATTTTCGTCGATATATTATTTTCTCTCATTGTACGAAGAATATCAGCAACAACAAATACTGATTCTAATTCTTCGTTACTTTTTTCCCATGTTAAGAAAAAATCATTATTGTACATCTCCCTGAAATCTAGTTTTTTAAGTCTCTCCATAAGGGTTTTAATATTCTCCACAAAATCCACTCCTCAATTTATTAATCTCCTATTCCAAAATAAATTTATACTTATATTTTTGAAATTCGTCATAATTTCCCTTTACTGACTAATTAATCAAATTATAACTCCCATTACATTTAATGTCAATATTCAAATCAGATAATTCAAACTATTCTATTCTATTTATTTTATGTAAATTTATTGCATTTCATCCTCTTGATTGGTAAAATTTAAATAATTTAAATTTATTCATTTCAAGCTTAAATTATTTTATTATCTTAATATTTATTCATATCCTTATTATACTTATTCATAAACTATAGTTAAGTATATATTTTTTCTTTATTTTTTATATTAACTGGTTAGTAAAATATTTATAGCACTTCATGCATTATGCATAAGATATAATTATAAATTTAGAGGGGGAATTAAATTGCAAACAACTAACGCTCCAAAGAAATCGCTTCTTAGAATTAAACTAGATGACAAACCACCTATGAAACAAACTTTAATTCTTGCATTTCAAGCAATTTTTGCATGTTTCAGTGGTATAGTAGCAGTTCCACTAGTAGTAGCTGGTGCACTAGGATTAAAAATATCTGATACATCATTTCTGGTTTCATGTGCCCTATTTGCTTCTGGTCTTACAACACTTATTCAAGCTAAAGGTATTGGACCCATAGGAAGCAAGCTTCCATTTATCATGGGTACATCCTTTGCTTTTGTAAGTCCGGCTATTGCCATCGGTAGCACTTATAACGGCAATATGACTTTAGGTATTGCTACCATATGTACAGCTACAATGGTAGGTGCCTTACTAGAAGTAATTCTAAGCTTTTTTATTAACCATGTTAAAAAAATTTTTCCACCACTTGTTACTGGTACTGTTGTTACTATGATAGGCATCACTATCATTCCTGTTGGAATTGATTGGTTAGCTGGAGGCTCTGGAAACCCAAACTATGGAGATCCTAAATTTTTATTGCTTGGTGCTATTGTCCTAATTATTATTATAATTACCAATCAATCTAAAAATACTTTTATAAGTTCTTGCTCAATATTTATAGGTATATTATGTGGATATTTATTAGCTATACCTCTCAACTTATTAGACACTACTCCAATATCTGCTGCATCCTGGATTTCTATTCCTAGACCTCTTAAATTCGGAATTAAATTCTCTATACCAGCGATTATTAGTTTTTTAGCTGTTTATCTAGCAACTACTGTAGAAACTGTAGGTGATACTCTAGCTATTGGAGAGGCATGTGAAATTGAGGTTTCTGACAACCAACTTTCTGGAGGTGTACTTTGTGATGGTCTTGGATCAATTCTAGCTGGATTTTTTAACTCTACTGCAAATACATCCTTTAGCCAATGTACTGGCCTTATAAATGTTACAGGAGTTGCTAGTAGGTTTGTTATAATTATAGCTGGAATAATATTATCTATAATGGGTCTGATACCAAAATTTGCTTCTTTAATATCAATTATGCCTAGTCCAGTTCTTGGAGCTGCTGGTATAGTTATGTTCGGTTCTATTGCTTGTTCTGGTATTAAAATTCTAGGCAAAGTTGATATGACTAGAAGGAACATTTTTGTAATTGGGATATCTTTTGCTTTAGGTGTAGGTGTCATTGTTAGACCTGAAGCTCTTAGTATGTTCCCAGAATCCTTACAAATAATCTTTGGTTCTGGTGTAACAACTGCAACTATATTTGCTGTAATATTAAATTTAATCTTACCTAGCGATAAGTCTCAAAAACCTGTTATTAAAACTAAATCTGGTATGTCTTTAAGCAAATAACTACTTTGTATTCCCCAAATCTATATAAGAGATATAGAAAATTGATCACGACTCTTTATATCTCTTATTTTTCCACAAAAAATTCCAGCCTAAATATCAACTGGAATTTTTTCTATTCAATTTATTTCTTAAGGGATTTTTTTGTAGCATTAAATATTTTTTGATATCCTGTACATCTACATAAATGTCCAGATATTTCTCTTTTTATTTCTTCATCAGTATAATCCTTACCACTATTTACCAATGCTGTAGTTGTAAGTACTAATCCTGGAGTACAGAATCCACATTGAATTGCACCCTCTTCTATAAATGCCTTTTGCACCTTTGATAAGTTTCCATTTTCTGATACCCCCTCTATAGTTAAAATTTCTTTTTTATCAGCCCAAATAGCCATATAAATACATGAATCTATAGGTATTCCATCCACTAGTACTGTACAAGCTCCACATTCTCCAACTGAACATCCTTGCTTTACCCCTGTAAATTGAAGTCTATTTCTCAATACATCTAACAACGATTCTCGTACATCTACTTCTAAATTATAATTTTTTCCATTTACTTTTACTGATATCTTTTTATAATTCTTATCAATCATAATAAAATCCCACCTTATTTAGTTACTTCATAAATACCTCGTACTGTTAATTCTTTTATTAAATGCTCCCTATAAGCCTTTGATGCTCTCCATGAGTCTCTAGCACTTGCTGATTTTACTGCATATTGTGCAATATTATTAATATTTTCTTCTGAATATTCTAAACCAAGGGCATACTTCTCTGCATCCTTACATCTTATAGGAGTAGGCGCAGCTACCCCTAACGCTATTCTTAAATCTTTAAATTTATTTTCCTTCTTACTAGCTACAACGCATACACCTAGCATAGAAATATCCATTGCCTTTCGATTACTATACTTAATATATGTTCCTCTTACTCCCTCATAGTCTTTTTTTTCAATAAAAATGCTTATTAGAATTTCATCTTTTCTTATATTAACCTTTCCAGGACCTTCGTAGAATTCCTCTATTGGAACTATTCTCTCCCCCTTAAAACTTCTAAGTCTTAATTTAGCATTAAATGCAAATAAACTTGGTGCACTATCTGCTGAAACAGCTCCATTACATACATTCCCTCCAATAGTGGCCATATTTCTTATTTGTGGTCCTCCCATAGATACAGCACCTTGCCCTAAAGCAGGAATAAAATCTTTTATAATTTTATTTCTATATATATTAGTAAAGCAAGTAGTGGAGCCAATTTCTATGGTGTCATTTTCTAGAACCTTTATGAAGTCTAATTCTTTTAAATTTTTTAGACTTAAAAGTTCTACTTCTTCCATATCACCATGATGCAATTTAATTAAAACATCAGTTCCACCAGATATTATTTTTAGATTATTATTTTCATGAAGAATTTTTACTGCCTCTTCTACACTTCTAGGCTCTTGTATATTCTTAATATCAAACATTTTTATCTTTAATAGAGATTTAACACTCTACTAAAATTCACCTCCTTATATATTTATATAGTCTACTAACTATACAATCTGCACTCTTAAATTTAAGGTAAATCCTATATTAAGCCCTCTTCCTTAAACTTTTCAAATACTCTTTGTGGATTCATTGGTATTCTATTAAAAGCAACACCAGTTGCATCTAAAACTGCATTTCTTATAGCTGGGGCTGGAGAAAGTGTTGTATTTTCGCCTAGAGATTTTTGTCCAAAACTTCCTGCATCATCTGGAATTTCTACAAATGCTGAACCAATATTAGGCGTGTCTAAAATAGTTTGTAATTTATAGTCTAAAAGATTGTTATTAAGAGCTCTTCCAGTCTTCTCATCAAATATCATTTGCTCTGATAAAGCATATCCTAGTGCCATACTTACACCACCGTGAACTTGCCCTTCTGCTAGCATTGGGTTAATTATAGTTCCAGAATCATGAATATTATATATTTCTACTACGGTTATTTGACCAGTTTTTATGTCTACTTCAACCTCTGCAAAGGTTGCTCCATAAGCAACTACATTAGTCCTTATATTAACAGAAGTGTCACTAGTTATAGGAGAACTGTAAATCCTATCATAAAATGATTCTAACGCTATATGCTCAAGAGAACAGACAACTATACCCGTTGTTTTTTCAACTACATTACAATCAACTATATCCATTACCTCTGGATTGAGGCCATTTTTTCTGCTAGCAAACTGAAGAACTTTACTCTTTACCTCCATAGCAGCTTTTTTAACTGCAGCACCTGTAACAAAAGTTTGTCTTGATGCATAAGCACCTGTATCAAATGGAGTAATATCAGTATCTTGATTTGAAATTACATGAACCATATCAATGGGAATTCCTAAAACCTCTGAAGTCATTTGTGCAAATATAGTATCACTACCTTGACCAATTTCTGTAGCCCCGATTTGCAACTGTACTGAACCATCTTGATTCATCACAATCCTTGCACCTGCTGCTTCTAGAGCTACGGGATAGGTACCTGCAAAATAACTAAAACAAGCCATTCCCACTCCATGTCTTAAACTACCTATTTGATTTTTATATAGCTTTTTCTTTTCATTCCAATTTATTAATTCCATTCCCTTTTCAAGACACTGTGATAGTCCCATGGAGCGCACCACATTTTTGGAGGATGGATCTACATGATTTTGCTTCACCAAATTTTTCAATCTGAATTCCACAGGATCTATATTTAGTTCTCTAGCAATATCATCTAAATGACTTTCTAGAGCAAATGAAATTTGTGGAACTCCATATCCTCTCATAGCTCCTGCTACCGGCATATTAGTATATACAGTTTTAGGCTCATATTTTATAGCATTAAAATTATATAATGGTCTAAATTTACTCCCACAGCTCATGGTCACTGAATGTCCATGAGATGCATATGCTCCATTATTTACTAAGTTCTTTATATCTATTGCTAGTAACTTACCTTCCTTAGTAACTCCAGTTTTAAATGTAAATCGCATAGCATGACGAACCCTTGTGTCTATAAAACATTCTTCTCTAGTTAATGCATATCTAACTGGTCTTCCATTAACCGCAAGTGTCATTGCTGCAGTTAATGGCTCTATAACAACATCTTGCTTATTTCCAAATCCACCACCTATATATGGCTTTATAACCCTTATTCTTCCCCATGGCATCCCTAGTGCCTGTCCTACTATCCTTCTTACAATATGTGGTATTTGAGTAGAAGTTACTATTACAATTCTTCCATCTGACTCCATATAAGCATACGCACTATGATTTTCCAGATGACAATGTTGTACAGTACTAGTATTAAATTTACCTGTAAATACTTTGTCAGCTTCTTTTAACTCTATTTCTACGTCTCCTACTTCATTGCCAAAAGAGCTAATAATATTATTTTGTCTTTCTTCATGTATTATTGGGGCACCTTCTTTTATAGCTTCTTCCTGATCCATTACAAATGGCAACACTTCATATTCTACATCTATAAGTTTTATAGCTTTTAGAGCTATTATTTCATCTATGGCCACAACTGCCGCCACTGGTTCTCCACAAAAGCGAACTTTATCAGTAATGATTAATCTATCTTCTACATCTCTATGTGCTTCATCAAAGGTCCAAGGATGTCCAGCCGTTGCAAATTTTATTTTTGGTAAATCTTGATAAGTAATTACTGCTTCAACACCATCTAAATTTTTTGCTTTAGAAACATCAATACTTCTTATTTTTGCATGGGCATAAGGACTTCTAAGCACCTTTCCTATTAGCATTTCCCTTTCAAAATAGTCATCAGCATACTTAGCCTTCCCTGTAACCTTTGCCACACCATCTAATCTAGATACACTACTACCTATTACCTTATAATTCATAATTCTCTTTAGCAAGATTATAATCCTACTAAAGCACCTCCCTTTATTCTTACTGATTAATTAGTCACAAAAATATATAACTATACAAGCTTTTTAGTGTTTTTTATAACTTTAACTCTCTACCTACGTAATTTCCTTTTTCATTACCTACCAATTTTCCATCCTTTATAATAAATCTTCCCCTTGAAATAGTCGTAATTACTTTACCTTTTACATCTAGTCCTTCATATAAATTGTAGTCACAATTGGAATGAGAGTATTTTATTTTATGTCTATCTAAAGGGTCAAATATTACAACATCAGCATCTGATCCTGGGAGTAACGTTCCTTTTTTAGGATATAAACCATGAATCTTTGCTGGATTCTTTGTAAATTTATCAATTATTTTATCACCAAACATTGTATACAATAAATTAAAAGAATATTCTATTCCACCTATTCCCATAGGAATTAAATCTAAAGTTGCTCTTGCTTTTTCATTAGATTTAAATGGACAATGATCAGTACCTATTACACTAACATGATCTATATTTTTTCTTAATTCATCAATTTCTTCTAAAGACCTAAGAGGTGGTGTTAAGGTATATAGAAAACCATCCTTTAATAAATAATTATCTTTAGATAAATAAAAATATTGAGGGCAGCTTTCTATAAATAAATTTTTATTTATTAAACTTTTATATAAGTCCATAATTCGACTTAAAGATTCTCCTGAACTAAGGTGTACAATATACATATATCCATCCATATTCTTAGTCATTTCAGCTAAAGTTAAAACTTCTGTAGTCTCACATAATGTGGGTCTATTTTCTTCATGGGATCTTACTGGAAACTTTCCCTCTCTGATTAGCTCTTCATTTTCACTATGAGACATAAGTATAACCTTCATTCTTTTCGAAATTTTCAGTAAATTGCTGATAGTTCTTAATCCAGTTTTTCTATTACTGGAACTATAAGTAGTAAAGAATTTTATGCTACAAATCCCCCTCTTTTTAATCTCCTCAATAAATAGTTCTTCATTATCCTGAAAATTTGCAATAGTACTATGAAATCCATAATCTACAACAGAAACCTTTGCTTTTCTTTTTCTGTCTACAAAAGCTTTTTCTAACTCTTCAATATTTTTTACTGGATCTAAAAAATCTATAAATGTAGTAATTCCACCATATGCAGCTAATATAGAACCATTGTAAAAATCATCAGCAGAAACCTCATTACCCACCCTAAGCTGAAAATGTACATGAGGATCTATAAATCCTGGTAATACATAATTTCCTTTTGCATCATAAATATCTTTTGATAAGAAAATATCCTTTGACAGGTTTTTAATAATTCCATTATCAATGTACAAATTTACTCTAATAAATTCCCCTTCCACATATATATTTCCATTGACTATGGCTAAATCATAACAATTCACAATATCAACCCCACATATTTACTTTATGATAATATTTTACCATTATTTTCTTTTATTTACCATAAAATATTATTGTACTAATAGAAATTATTGATATGAAATATTAAATTAAATTCTCTAATATGGCTCTTGATAAACAGAGTTCTAAGCTTCAGAGGAAGTATTCACTCCCACGGAAGCTTAGAACTCGTTATCCAGGGACGTAGCAGCTCTTTGCTACCGCCTCGAAGAAGATGGAGTATTATAGCTGGTAGTCATCGGATAAATATTTATTGTAATAGATTACATTTTTTTAAAATCCCACTATACAAATCTTTAAAAAAGTATTATACTGTTAGTGATTTGATGAATTATTGAAAATATTTTGTATATTTTCAATGTTAAACTTATTTAGTAAGGGGGTATTTTTTAAGTGTGTTGTAACTTAGAAAAAAATCAAATGTTTAAGGAATTAGAAGACTTTATTAATTCCTTACCTGTCAAAGATGGAGCTTTAATAGAGGTTTTGCATAAAGCTCAGCATATCTTTGGATATCTACCTAAGGAAGTTCAAACTTTCGTCGCTGATAAACTAAATTTACCTATATCTAAAGTTTATGGTGTTGTAACATTTTACTCATTTTTCACTACTGAACCTCGTGGTAAGAATGTAATAAATGTGTGCATGGGTACTGCATGTTTTGTTCGTGGTGCTGGAGATGTTCTTAAAGAATTTGAAAAAGAACTAGGTATTAAATCTGGACAAACTACAGAAGACATGAAATTTACACTAGGTTCTTTAAGATGTGTTGGTGCTTGTGGTCTAGCTCCTGTTTTAACTGTAAATGATAAGGTTTACGGTCACTGTACTCCAGACCAAGTAAAAAGTATATTAGCTGAATATGAGTAGAATTAGGAGGTAACAAAGTTGAATAAAATAAATTCCTTTGAAGAATTAAACAAAATTTATCAGGAATACAAATCATCCCTTGATATTAGAAAAGCAACTGGTATCGATGGCTTTGTTTGTGAAAAAAATAACTATAAAAAAGAAATACTTATTTGCGGAGGAACTGGGTGTAAGTCTGCACAAAGTGATTTAATTAAAGATAACCTTGAAAAAGAAATTAGTAAGTTAGATTTGGAAGATGAAGTATACGTTTCCATAACTGGTTGTTTTGGTTTCTGTGAAAAAGGTCCTATAGTAAAAGTTACTCCAGATGATGTGTTTTATGTTCACGTAACTCCTGAGGATGCTGAAGAAATCATAAATGAACATATTGTTAATGGAAATGTTGTACAAAGATTACTTTACGAAGAGCCAACTATAAAAGAAAAAGTTAAGACTCAAGATGAAATGACTTTCTATAAGAAGCAAGTTAGAATAGCTCTAAGAAATTGTGGATTAATAAACCCTGAAAATATTGATGAATATATTGCTGAAAAGGGATATCTAGCTCTTGGAAAATGTCTAACAGAATGCACTCCTGATGACGTAATAAATGTTATATTGAAATCTGGACTAAGAGGAAGAGGCGGCGGCGGCTTTCCTACCGGAAAGAAGTGGCAATTTGCAAAAGGCTATGATGCTGATCAAAAATATATTATTTGTAATGCCGATGAAGGTGATCCAGGTGCATTCATGGATCGTTCGATTTTAGAAGGAGATCCAAATAGTGTTCTTGAAGCTATGGCTATAGCTGGTTATGCTATAGGTGCTACTAAAGGTAATATATATATTAGAGCTGAGTATCCACTAGCAATTCAAAGACTTAGAATTGCTATAAATCAAGCTAGAGAATATGGACTCCTTGGTGAAAATATACTAAATTCAGGCTTTGATTTTGATATTGAAATTAAATACGGAGCTGGTGCCTTTGTATGTGGTGAAGAAACTGCTCTTATTCATTCAATAGAAGGTAACCGTGGAGAACCAACAAATAAACCACCATTCCCTGCTGAATCTGGACTTTGGAATAAGCCAACTTGCGTTAATAACGTTGAAACTTTAGCGAATATTCCAGCTATTATTAATAATGGTGCAGATTGGTTTAGTTCAATCGGCACTAAATCTTCCGCTGGTACTAAGGTTTTTGCTCTTGCTGGTAAAATTAATAACGTTGGTCTTGTAGAAGTGCCTATGGGAACAACTTTAAGAGAAATTCTTTTTGAAGTAGGTGGAGGAATTAAATTTGATAAAGAATTCAAAGCTGTTCAAACAGGAGGACCTTCTGGTGGATGTATTCCTAAAGAATTTTTAGATACTCCTATTGACTTTGATTCTTTAAGTGCTATCGGTTCTATGATGGGATCTGGTGGAATGATAGTAATGGATGAAGATAACTGTATGGTTGATATAGCTAAATTCTATTTAGAATTTACAAAAGAGGAGTCTTGTGGTAAATGTACACCTTGTAGGATTGGTAACACTCGATTACTTGAAATTCTTGAAAGAATATCAAAGGGCGAAGGTGATTTAAGTGATCTGGATAAGCTTCAAGAGCTTAGTAACACTATAAAAGATACTTCACTTTGTGCTTTAGGACAAACTTCTCCTAACCCTATTCTTAGTACAATGAAATATTTCTATGATGAATATAGAAGTCACGTTGTAGATAAGATTTGTCCAGCAGGAGTTTGTAAGGACCTTATGAAATTTGTTATTACTGATAGATGTATTGGCTGTACTAAATGTGCAAGACAATGTCCAGTTGGCTGTATCGAAGGGAAAGTTAAAACTAAGCATGTAATTGACCATAGCAAATGTATTAAATGTGGTGCATGTAAATCTAGCTGTCCAGTTGATGCAATAGATCTAGTTTAATAATTTAAAAGAGGTGAAAGTATTGAGTTTAGTTACACTTAAAATAAATAATAAAGAAATATCAGTGGAGCAAGGAACCACAATTCTTGATGCTGCACGTAAGCTTAATATAAAAATTCCTACCCTTTGCTACCTAAATCTTCATGATAAAAAGACAACTAATAAACCTGGTTCTTGTAGAGTTTGTGTAGTTGAAGTGGAAGGAAGAAAAAATTTAGCACCATCTTGTTGTACAGCTGTTGCTCCAGGTATGGTTGTTAATACTAGTACTCCAAGAGTAATAGCAGCAAGAAAAACTATAATTGAACTTTTATTATCAGACCATTCCATGGATTGCTTAACCTGTCAAAAAAATTTAAATTGTGAACTCCAAGAGCTTGCTAGTACTTATGGAGTAACTAATTTAAAATATACTGGTTCAAAATCTGTAGCTGTAAAAGAACTTAAAAATCCATCTATAGTAAGAGATACTTCTAAATGTATTTTATGTAGAAGATGCGAAGCTGTTTGTAGCCAAGTTCAAAAGGTTGGTGCAATTGGACCAATAAATAGAGGTTTTAATACCACTATAAGCACTGCATTCTTTGAAGAGCTAAATAATAGCGCTTGTACTTTATGTGGTCAATGTATAAATGTTTGTCCTACTGGGGCATTAATGGAAAAAGATAATACTATAGATGTATTAAACGCTATAGGAAATAAAGATAAATTGGTAGTAGTTCAAACTGCTCCGGCTGTTCGTGCAGCACTTGGAGAAGAATTTGGTATTAAAGAAGGTGCTGTTACTGGCAAGATGGTTGAAGCACTAAGAGAACTTGGTTTTGATAAGGTTTATGATACTGATTTTGCTGCAGATTTAACTATTATGGAAGAAGCTACAGAATTTCTAGGAAGGTATAAGAGTGGTGAAAATCTTCCTATGATTACTAGTTGTTGTCCTGGATGGATTAATTTCATAGAAAAACATTATGGAAACCTATTAAATCTTCCATCAACATGCAAATCTCCTCAACAAATGTGGGGCGCTATTGCAAAAACATACCTTGCTGAAAAACTGGGTATACCATCGGAAAAACTTTATGTTGTATCTGTAATGCCATGTGTTGCCAAAAAATCCGAAGCTAATAGAGAAGAATTTGTCAATGAAAATAATAATCCAGATATCGATGTAGTTATAACTACAAGAGAATTAGCTAAAATGATTAAACGCTCTGGATTAGAATTTGCTTCTCTACCTTCCTCTGATTTTGATACTATTATGGGTGAATCTACTGGTGCTGGAGTTATTTTCGGAACTAGTGGTGGCGTTATGGAGGCTGCTTTACGTACTGCTTATGAATGGATTACAAATAGCACTTTAGAAGAACTTGATTTTAAATCTGTTAGAGGCCTTGAAGGAATCAAAGAAGCTTCATTAATTATTGATGGTAACAAAATTAATATAGCTATTGTAAATGGACTTGCAAATGCAAAGAATTTGTTAGATAATATAGAAGATACATCTAAAAAATATCACTTCATTGAAGTTATGGCATGTCCAGGAGGATGTATAAACGGTGGTGGTCAACCATATTCTAATGAGCAATATTCATTAATAGAAAAAAGAATGAATGCTCTTTATAGTGAGGATGCTAATAAGGTTATAAGAAAATCTCATGAAAACCCTGAGATAATAAAGCTTTATGATGAATTCCTTGGAAAACCTAATGGAGAAAAATCTCACCATTTACTTCATACTCACTATATAAATAGATAAACACCTTAATTTAGTTATTAGTTATTAGTCCCTAACTAATATAAATATAAACATAAAAATGATGGTATAAATAACTTATTTATACCATCATTTTTATATAGTTCCTTATTTACAATTATAAAAATTAAAAACATATAAAGTAATATTATCCTAAGTTATAAAAGAATGTTACAAATACTGGAACTAAAGAACTTAATATAACTCCATTTATAAATGCTATTACAGCTATCTCTGGATTTGTTGCTTTAGCTATAAGTGGTAATGTTGTATCCATAGAAGTAGCTCCTGCAGGTGCTATGGCTGTGTAGCCATTCAGCTTTTTAGCTAATATTGGAATTAAAATAACTGTTATCATCTCACGGAATACATTTGTTAAAAATGCTATAGCTCCTAAAGTATCTCCACCCATTTCTTTAAGCATTACTCCTGATAAGCTATACCATCCAAATCCTGAACCTATAGCTAAGCTCTCATTAAGAGCCATATTAAATAGGAATCCTACTAAAAGTCCTCCTAGTAAACTACCTACAATTCCTCCAAATGGTACTAACAAAACCTTAAATCCTGCCTTTTTTAGATCTTTAAATATGGTCTTGTTGCCACCTACATCTATACCAACTAAAAAGATTAAAACAAATAATGAAATGGATGCAAGATTATCAATACTACTCATTATTTCTGGTGGAAACACAAAATAACCACAACCCATTCCAACTAATATAGATACTATTATTATGTACGTCATATTACTTGTCCTCCCCACATGCCTCATTTAAAAGCTCACTACACTCTTCAATTACAACATTCTCATCTTCTACAATCTCTGCATTTAAAATTTCACTATGAAATTCAGTAACCACTTTTTCATTTTCTATTATTTCCGCATTTAAGATTGATTCTTCCTTGGGTAATTGATTTTCTTTAGGCATAAACTTTTCTGATAAAATGTACACAAGTACTATACTTACACCTATTGTAGCTACTGCAAATAAAAAAGACTTTAACCCTATGGTCGGAAGATTTTTTATTATGCCCTTATCAGCTCCTATAGAAGCTCCCATAGAAAATAATAAGAATATTACACCAAGTTGTTGTAATTTACCATTTATAATTTTCCCCTTCTCACCTAATTTTAGAAAGTACCCTACAATGGCACCGAGTATTAATGCAATTAAAATTTCCATATGTCCCCCTCCTCTACCACGTTATTATATCATAGATTTGGAAACAGTTACATTATATTTAGATTATTTTTATTATATTTAACTTTATACCTTTATACATGAAATTATTTGTAATAATAATGATAAATATATTTAATCTTGAATATATATAGGAATATATTAAAAATTAATAAATAAGGAGTTATAATATGAAGAACATCTTTATGCCCTACTATATTAACGGTGATACTATTAGAGATATGTATAAAATTGCTATAAATCGATATGAAAACATTGAAATAAGTGGAAAAAGAGAAGAAACTACAATTCAAGCTACTCTACCATTGTCCGAACTAACTTGTGGAAAAATTATTCAAGGTTCAGCTACAGTAACTTTATCTAAAAGTACTCAAAGAAAATCAATAGATGAAATAGAGAATTCATCTATTAATATATTTATAAATCTAGAAACTTTATTAAATCGAAACAATGCAATCAAATCTTTAAAAATATATAGTGACCTGAATACAATTTCTCCTGGAGATATTGTAGAATTACAGTGTACTATAGAAAAATCAGATAGTACTTTAGAACTTTTAAGAAATACATTAGAATTACTTGAGTTTCAACAAATAACTTCTGATATAGATAATACCTCTATGATTAATTGGATAAAAAGAAATATAAAATCTTTAACAGAAGATAAAGTATTAAAATATCCTGTCTCCCTTCCTTTTGATTCTGATTCTTTAGTCATTACTTCTGTTTGTAGTAAACATGCATCTATGGACATAGAGTGTTATATTGGTAGACCTTGTACAATTGTTGGTGAAATAGCAAGTTATGACTATCCCCAGTCAAATCATAATATTATTGATAGTAACCCTTTAGTATCTAAATTATTATGGGATTTTATTACATCTCATAGCAACTATAAAGACTTTGTTTCTCATTTAGACTATAATAATGAATTTCCTTCTGATAAGAAAGTGTTGGAAATTGTACCTTTTATAATTTATATGTAATAAATATCTTGTTTTGGTAATATTTATAGATTATGCTAATATTAATAATTATATCTATTAATATTAGGGGGATTTATATGGACAAGTATTTTAAACTTACTGAAAACGGAACTAACGTAAAGCGTGAAATTGTTGCTGGAATTACCACTTTTCTAACAATGGCTTACATTATTGCTGTAAATCCTAATTTCCTTAGTACAGCTATGGGTGATGGTACTGCTGGAGCACTTGTAACTGCTACATGTCTAGCTGCGGGACTTACTACTATACTCATGGGACTATATGCTAATGCACCTTTTGCACTGGCATCTGGTATGGGACTTAACGCCTTCTTCGCATTTACAGTATGCGGTGCCATGGGTGTTCCATGGCAAGTGGCACTTACTGCTGTTTTTGTAGAAGGTATAATTTTCATTATTCTTTCTGTAACTAGAGTGCGTGAAGCTGTAGTTAATTGTATCCCACTTACAATGAAGTACGCTGTTACCGCTGGTATTGGACTTTTTATTGCTTTTATAGGTTTAACAGGTGCAGGTATTGTAGTGTCTAATGAAGCTACCCTTGTATCTCTAGGTTCTATGGTAGCTCCTGGTGCTATAATCGCAGTTATTGGCATTCTTATTATAGCTATTTTGAACTCTAAAAATATCAAAGGAGCTATGCTTTGGTCCATTCTGATTTGTTCTATAATTGGTTGGATATATGCAGTTATAAATCCTGAAGGAGCTACCGCCGCTGGCATATATCTTCCAAATGGATTATTCAAATATGAATCTATTAAATCAATTGCCTTCAAGCTTGACTTCTCTGTATTCACTAATAGCTCAGCTATTCTTAATTTTATAACAATTTGTCTTACTTTCTTATTCGTAGACTTCTTTGATACTGTTGGTACATTAGTTGGAGTATGTTCTAAGGCCAATATGCTAGATAAAGATGGTAATGTGCCGATGGCAAAGAAAGCTCTACTTGTAGATGCTATAGGAACCACCTTTGGTTCTTTAGTTGGAGTTTCAACCGTTACTACTTATGTAGAAAGCGCAGCTGGAGTTAGTGAAGGTGGAAGAACTGGGTTAACAGCTGTTACTACAGGTATTTTATTCTTATTGGCAATGTTTCTATCTCCAATATTTATAGCTATACCAGGTTGTGCTACAGCTCCTTGCTTAATTTGGATTGGTTTTATGATGCTAGAAAGTGTTATGAAAATAGACTTTACCGATTTTACTCAAGGCTTCCCTGCATTCATTACTATAGCCGCAATGCCATTATGTTATAGTATCGGTGATGGTCTTACCCTTGGAATTCTTTCATATACATTAATAAACTTATTAAATAACATATTTGGTAAGAAAGAAACTAAAAAACCAATCTCAATAGTAATGTATATTCTATCCATCATATTTATACTAAAACTTATATTTATGTAATTTATGTTTTAGTTATCATTAATTTAAAAAGGTAATCACCGAAAATTTTTCAGTGATTACCTTTTGTTTATATCTATATATCCATAAGATTTCTTCTATAATTCATATATAATCTTCTTAGGATTCTCATATCTTCATCTACAATTAATTGTAACTCAGATAATTCCTTATAATTTTTATCATTAATTGCTTCTCTCATTTGAGTAAATAAGCTTCTACTTACATAATTATCTTTCATAAGTTTTTCTCTTAGCTTATTTATTTCACTCCATTTTTCAAGATCATACTCCATAAAATCATCGCCATTAGATCTTCTAATGTTTCTAATTTCATTAGAATAGTTTGGAAGAATTCTATGCTCTAACTCAGTAGTCCATCTTTCAAGTACAGCTTCCTTATATCCTTTAATTACTTTATTAGTTATTACTCCATCTTTAGTTAAAACATGTACTCTCGATTCATCATCAAAAGCTAATAAATTTTCATATACAGTACTTGGAGCCTTACCAAAATACTCTTCTCTTTCTTCCTCTGTATAGAATTCAAATACATCTTCTTCACTTCTATAACATCTGCCTTCCTCTAGGTAAGAAGTTTTTTCACCTGGTTTTTTAGAAAGTTCTGCTAAAAGTTCTTCTCTACTTTTATTATTTGTAACTACATAGCTTATTCCATCTACCATAGATATTATAACTGAAGATAATACTAAATAAATATTTGTATTAGGATTTGGTGATCTCAACTCAAACCTAGTAGCCATTGGATTAATTGCATCTCTCACTAGTCCAACAAGAATAGTTCTATTTCTTGAAGGCACATCTTTAGTAAATCCTAAGGAAGTTACTATACATACTGGTGCTTCAAAGCCTGGTTTTAATCTTTGTAATGCATCATAATTTGAAGAAACAAAGGGGTTTATTACTTCATAATTCTTTAATACTCCCATTATTGCTCCATATCCTACTTCACTTAAAAAGTCTTTTTCAGCATAACTGTGGAATAAATTCATCTTCTTACCATTTTTAAGCTTTAAAGTAACGCCTACATGTAAATGTTCTCCATTTCCTGCTACCTCTTCAATTGGTTTAGCTTGGAATGTAACTTCAAGACCATTTTTTCTAAAAGTTTCTTTTATTAGACCTCTTACCAAAAGTTCATTATCACAAGTTTGAAGGGCTGTAGAAAACTTCCAATCCACTTCTAATTGTTCCATTATGTGAGTTAGAACTCCAGACTCAGATAGTTTAGCTTTAACTCCCCCTACTTCTTTATGACCCATTTCTGGTTCTAGTCCATATTTAGCTAATAAATCTAAAGATTTTTCCAGTGCTGTTCTTACAGGACCCTTAGTTCTCTTCCAGTACTGCTCCTTTAATACTTGGGAAGTGGATAATTCTTCTATTTCAGCTAATTCATTTGGAGTATTTACCCAAAACTCTAATTCTGTAGCTGCTGTAATACTTACGTCCTCTATTTCATCATAGTTTATGTCAAAGTTAGTTAAAAATTGTGGATTTTCTTCAAATAACTTCATCATAGAAGCTCTAAAGTGATCTACAGAATTTTTTAGTATGTACCTAGAATCTACGGCAACATCTTCATGGTATAAGTGACATGGCATTCTAATAGTTCCTACTGGTTTATTTGTTTCTTCATCTATATAATCATAATTATAATCTACATACCAATTACAAGTTAAATCAACCTTCATATCTACCTTTGCATTATTAAGGGTAGCTATTCCCGGTAATATTACAGATGATCCATCAGTCTGGACAGCTGTACCATGTAAAAATGTCTCAATATCTTCTATGAAATTTTTAACAGGAATTTTTTCGTCTGTATCATTACCTAAAAAGTCAATACCAACTAGAGAAACAAATCTTATTTCCTTATGCTGCTGAAGTATTTTTAGTAACTCCTCTTTATTTTGTTTATTAGTAGGTATTACAAATAATAAACTCATATAATATAAGCCCCCTTTTATAATTGTGTTCAATATTTGCATTATAGCATAATATAAAAACATTGAATATAATTAATTTTGTTAACAATAAGTTAATATATATAGTTTTTTTTCGACCTTTTATTAAAAATATATTAATTTTTTACTTTTTGTTAATATATAATCCTTTACATTGTAAGTTAAACCTTTTCACTTTACGTAAAATATATAATTAACCCAATATAAAATTTACCTAAATATTTTAATGTTTATAATATTTCTTTTCATTCAAATTATTCTTTCTATTAATTATACAATTTATACAAATTATAGAACTCTAAAATTATTCAGTATATTGACATAACTTTAATAGAATTATACTATTAATTTATTGGCTAAAGTTGACTAAATTTAGTAAATATATAGTTTATATTAGAAATTAAGGAGAATACATTTATGAAATTATTATTTTTCGATACTGAAACTACTAGTATAAAACCCGGTAATATATGTCAATTATCATATATTACTGTTGATACTAGCACAAAACCTCAAACAACAGTAGGTAAAAATTATTTCTTCACTGTAGAAGAAATGAATGAAAGTGCTGAAGCTATACATGGCTTTTCTTTAGAAAAGCTCTACGAACTGAGTAATGGAAAATATTTCGAAGATACTTATGAGGAATTTATAGATGATTTTATCAATAGTGATATAATTATTGGACACAATGTTCAATTTGATATTAAATTTTTAAAAAGCGAACTAGAATTTTTAGATATTCCTTTTAATCCTAAAGGTTCATTTTGTACTATGTCATATTATAAAGAAATATGTAAAGCTACTAATTCTAGAGGCTTATTAAAAAATCCTTCTCTTGGAGAAGTGATAAACTTTTTAAACCTTAAGGAAGATTTTCTTCAAAATAAATGTACTTCTCTATTTGGTAAGACATCTGGCTATCATGATGCAAGATTTGATACAACTTGTACTTATATGTTAGTAATTCAAGGAATAAAAACTGGATTAATTCCTCCAAAATTTTTTACTAATATGTTACAATTTAAGTAATACTGTGAAGTAAAACTTTTATTTTAGGAGTGATTTAAATGATAGCTATTAAAAATGTTACTATCCACACTATGGCAGAAGATGAAATTATCAAAAATGGTGTTATACTAATTGATAATGGCAAAATATGCAACCTTGGTTCAAACATAGCAATTCCCGAAAACATAGAAATTATCGATGGAAAAAATGGCTTTTTAATGCCAGGTATTATTGATGCTCATTGTCATATTGGAATGTGGGAAGATGGATTAGGATTTGAAGGTAGTGATGGAAATGAAACTACTGATCCAGTTACGCCTCATCTTAGAGCTATAGATGCAATAAATCCTGTGGACAAATGTTTTCAAGAAGCATTAGAGGCTGGTATTACAACTGTAGCAACTGGTCCTGGAAGTGCTAATGTAATAGGTGGAACCTTCGCAACTATGAAAACTTATGGGAAAACTATAGATGATATGGTTATTAATGAATGTACCGCTATGAAATCTGCCTTTGGAGAAAATCCTAAGCGAGTTTATAGTGGTAAAAAAGTTACTCCAAGTACTAGAATGGCTACTGCAGCTATCCTTCGTGAAAATTTAATAAAAGCTAAAAATTATGTAGAAAAACAAGAAGCCTTCAAAAATGGTAATGCTAAAGCTCCAGACTTTGACATGAAGTTAGAAGCCTTAGCAAAGGTCATTAGAAAGGAAATTCCATTGAAATCTCATGCTCATAGAGCTGATGATATTCTTACTGCTATTAGAATAGCTAAAGAATTTGATTTAGACCTTTCTTTGGAACATTGTACTGAAGGACATTTAATAACCGAAAGCCTTAAAGATGAACATATAAAATCTATAATTATAGGTCCAAGCTTATCTGATAGAAGTAAAGTGGAACTGAAAAATTTAACATTTAAAACTCCTATGATTTTAAACAAAGCTGGAATAAAAGTTTCCATTATGACAGATCACCCTGTAATTCCACTTCAATATATATCTCTATGTGCTGCCCTTGCTGCTAGAGAAGGAATGGATGAAGAAGAGGCTTTAAGATCTATTACCATAAATCCAGCTCGTGCAATAAATGCTGATCATAGAGTTGGTAGTATTGAAGTAGGCAAAGATGCAGATATTATAATATATAATGGACATCCTTTTGATCTTAGAAATACTGTTAAACTTGTAATGATTGATGGTAAAGTAGTTAAAAATCAACTTTAATTTAATTAATCATTAATTTAAGTATATAAATAAAATATAACAGAATATTATTAGGGGGATTCCTTATTTAGAATATACCTAGTTACATTGATATGTAACTAGGTATATCTTATTATTACATATTATTCCACTTATCTTTACAATTCTACCATAACTTACATTTACAAATCTTAGGTTAATTTGTGGACTTTAGTTTTAAATTTTGTATAATACTAATTACAGCATTAAACAATCTTTTTATAGATAAAACCTTATTCTTTAATCATTTTATATTGTATATATTAAATTCTATTTTATAAAAAGATATATACAAATTTTAAGGAGGTAAGATTATTGATAGATAACATTAAAAAGAATTTAATTATTATTCCTTTAAGTATTTTAGTATTATCAATTGTAGCTTTAATTTTATTAAATATAGGTGCAGCTACAATCCCCTATAAAACATATTCAGATTTTTTACTGGACTTAGAAAGTAATAATATATCTAAGGTATCCATGTCTCAAACACCTAAAATTACTGTTATGGATAAATTTGGAAAAAAATATTCTACAGATAATCCTAATAGTAATACTCTTAAAGAAACTCTTTTAAAAGAAGGTATTACAGTTGAAAGTTCTTCCACTTTACCAACAAATCAACGTATAGCAGTTATATTCCTCAGTCTTTCTGCTGTAACTACTATATTTATGACTATAAAAAGGAATAGTTCTGGTGGAACAATGACTTCTATTACTGCAATTGATGGACAAAGTGTTTCTAAGGATAAATTTAACTTTAATTCTGTAGCCGGTAATGATGAGGCTAAAGAAAGTTTAAAGGATATAGTAGATTTTCTTAAAAATCCAGAAAAATATGCTTCTTACGGCGCAAGAATGCCTAAAGGTGTAATTCTTTATGGAGATCCTGGAACTGGTAAGACTCTATTAGCAAAAGCTATAGCTGGTGAAGCTAAGGTTCCTTTCTATGCTGTATCTGGTTCAGACTTTGTTCAGATGTATGTTGGAGTAGGTGCAAGTAGAATTAGAAATTTATTCAAGAAAGCTAAGACTCATGGTAAAGCTGTTATTTTTATTGATGAAATCGATGCTATAGGTAAGCAACGTAGTTCTAATAAATCTGGTAATTCTGATGAAAAGGATCAAACCTTAAATGCTCTTCTAACTGAGATGTCGGGATTTAAAGAAAGTGAAGGTATTGTAGTTATAGCAGCTACTAATAGACTTGATATATTAGATGAAGCTCTTTTAAGACCTGGTAGATTTGATAGGCATATAGAGGTATCTCTTCCAGATATTAATGCAAGAGAAAAAATATTAAATCTTCACTTTAAAAATAAACCAGTAAGTGATATGAACATAAGAGATATCGCACATAATACAGCCTATTTTTCTGGTGCTAAATTAGAAAATTTAGTGAATGAAGCTGCTATAATTGCATGCAAAGAAGATGCTCCATATATCACTGGTGAACATATGGATAAAGCCTTTTCAATAGTAGTAGCTGGTCATGAAAAATTAGATAAAGAAGCCCTTAAAGAAGAAGATATGAAAATTACTGCTTATCATGAAGTTGGACATGCATTGATTTCCCACTTAAAAGTTCCAGAAGAAAAAATCTCTAAAATAACTATAATCCCTACCTCTAAGGGTGCAGGTGGATACACTTTAACTATAGGTGAAGATAATACCTACCATAATCTAGATTATTTAAAAAGAAAAATCATGGTTTTATTGGGTGGAAGAGCTGCGGAGGAAATTATCTTTGGCGAAGAAAAAATAACTACTGGAGCCTTCAATGATTTAAAGAAAACTACCAATATAGTTAATAATATGGTATGTGAATATGGTATGGGAAAATCTCTAGGTCTTTTAAGACTTTCAGAAATGCAAGGAATACCTACTGATTATTATACTACAGTAGTACTAGAAGAGTGTAAATCTGTACTGGATGAATTGTATGAAGAAGTTAAAAACACCTTAAATAATAATTTAGATTTATTAGTTAAGCTATCTGAAGAATTACTTTTAAAAGAAACTCTATATACTGATGACATTCTTAATGTAATATATGGTAAAACAAGCTAATCTACGTACAATATTCTTTGAAACCTAGGGGTATTTCCTTAGGTTTTTATTTTAATGCTAATTATTGGTGTATCATTAGAATACTTGTACTTTTATATATAAAAAGGCATGAAACCATTTTAATTTTTTAGGTTTCATACCTTTTATATTTTATATAGGTAATATTACATGTTATATACCAGATAAGTTTTACCTGAAATTAAAACTTATCTAGTTATATATCCTTTAAAATGCTATTGTAGCTTAGATAGTTCTACCGCCAGTTTTGCTCCAACCTTAGCATTATTAAATACTAATTGAATGTTAGATTCTAAACTTGATCCACCTGTAATCTCTTTAACCTTAGAAAGTAAGAATGGTGTACTCTCTTTTCCTACTATTCCTTTCTCTTCCGCTTCCTTAACAGCTGTTTCTATAGCATTATTAATTGTATCATAATCCATTTCAAATTCTTCTGGTATTGGGTTTGCAATAACCATACCACCCTCTAAACCTAAATCCCATTTAGCCTTTAATGCTTTTGCAAGTATTTCTTCACTATCCACTTTATAGTCTACTTTAAATCCAGATTTTCTTGTGTAGAATGCCGGTAATTCTTCTGTTTGGAATCCTACTACAGGTACTCCCTTAGTTTCTAGGTATTCACGAGTTAACCCAATATCAAGAATAGACTTACATCCAGCACATACTACAGCTACGTCAGTCATAGCCAATTCTTCAAGGTCAGCTGATATATCCATAGTCTGTGCAGCACCTCTATGAACTCCTCCAATTCCACCTGTAGCAAATACCTTAATTCCAGCAAGTGCTGCAATAATCATTGTAGATGCAACTGTAGTAGCTCCATTTAGTTTATTAGCAACTATAAAAGGTATATCCCTTCTGCTAGTTTTTATTACGCCAGAAGTTTTTCCTAAAAATTCAACTTCTTCAGTTGTTAATCCAACTTTTAATTTTCCTTCAAGAATAGCTATAGTTGCTGGGATTGCTCCATTTTCTCTAATTATGCTTTCCACTTTTAATGCAGTTTCTACATTTTTAGGGTAAGGCATTCCATGAGATATTATAGTTGATTCTAAAGCAACTACTGGCTTTCCTTCCATTAATGCTGCTTTTACCTCTGGGTTTATATCTAAATATCTTTCTAACATTATTTAATCTCCTCCAATTTTTTATTTATATTTTCCAAAGACATATTTGGATTAATAGTATCTTTATGAGTAATTGCCAGTGAAGAACAAGCTGAAGCAACCTTCAAAGTATGTATTAAATCAAAATTATTCATACTTGAGTATACTAATCCAGCAACAAAAGCATCCCCTGCACCATTTGCATTGACAACTTTAACTTTGGGTGGAATAAATAATCCTTTACTTATCCCATCATTATAATATACTCCTTCTTCACCTAGACTTATAAATACATTTTTTACACCTAAGTTTAAAAAGTAATCACTAACTTTTTCTACCTCATCCATAGTACTAATTTTCATTCCAGATAAAATCTCAGCTTCAATTTTATTAGGTTTTATTGTATGAAACTTATGAATGATGTCCTTTACCTTAACTGCCTTAGATGATGATACTGTATCTAAGAAAAATTTTGTATTTTTAAAGTTATTAACTACATACTCTATTACTTCCTTAGGAATATTAGTGTCTATAATACATATTCTAGAACTTTCAATTACTGATTTTTTAGTTTTAATAAATTCTATGGTCATCTTATCATAGATATCCATGGATGAAATTGCTACCTTCATATCTCCAGAATAATCAAGAACAGACATATATACAGATGTAGATTCTCCATCTAATTTAAGGCTATGTTCTAAATCTAACCCAATTTCTCTGCCTTCATCTATAATCTTACGACCATAAATATCATTACCAATAACGGAAATTAGTTTTGTAGAAACCTCTAATCTAGACAAATTTTCACCTATATTCCTACCAACTCCACCTAAAGAAAATTTTATATTTCCAGGGTTAGAATCATTAAGTCTTAACTCATCATTAGAAAATCCTACTATATCTATATTAGTTCCTCCTATTATAGATACAAAATTTTCTTTACTCATTACATATCCTCTACCTGAGATGTATCCTTTTTTTATAAGGTTTCCTATATGTACTCCTACAGATGACCTAGTAATCTTAAGAATATCTGCTATTTCATTTTGAGATATTAAGGGGTTATCCTTTATAAGATTTAATATTTCTTCTTCTCTATTTGTCATCATTTTCTCCTCTTAATATTTGCTTATTTTATAAAGATTTGCTTACTTAATTTTAGCATACTATATAAATTAATGCAATAATATTTTATCCAAAAATTTTAATGAAATAAATTTATATTTACTTTTTCTCACTATAATATTCCTTAAAATTTGTAATTTATTACGAGTATGGAATTATATTATCTAAATTTATGTAAATAATCCCTTAATATTAGACAATGTATGCATTATTTTCTATTTAATTTTTAATTTATCCACTATAGTTTTAATTATTCTTAAATCATATAAACAATTCAATATATTGCACCATAAAGATTTTCGAGTTATAATAAAGTTTGTACTATAGGAGTCATTAATACAATGTCTTTATAATTTATACTATAGGAATGGAGGAATATTATGGGACTATTAACTTTTAAACGAGGCATTCATCCGCCTCACGGAAAACATTTTTCAGAAAAAAAAGAAATTGAAACCTATCTTCCAAAGGGTGATTTAGTGTTCCCTATGAGCCAACATATAGGGGCTCCATGTGAACCTATTGTAAAAAAGGGAGATAAAGTTGTAGTTGGACAAAAAATTGGTGCAAGCACATCTTTTGTTTCATCTAATATCTATTCTAGTGTATCTGGAATAGTTAAAAATGTAACACCTATGCTTACATCAAATGGTTCAAAGGTTATGAGCGTTATTATTGAAAACGATAATACCTATGAAGAAATAGCCTATACACCACACGAAAACTATAAGAATTTATCTAAAAATGAGCTATTAGAGATAATTCAAGAAGCTGGTATTGTTGGTCTTGGAGGTGCATGCTTTCCAACTCATGTTAAGTTAAATCCACCAAAAGAATGCAATATTGATACTATTGTTATCAATGCAGCTGAATGCGAACCTTACTTAACTTGTGACCATCAGTTAATGCTACAATATTCTAATGAGATAGCTGAAGGTTTAGAAATCCTTTCTCAAATGTTTCCTGAAGTAAAAATCTTCTTAGGTATTGAGAACAACAAAAGTGATGCTATAACAATAATGAAAGCAGTTGTAGAACCTATTAAAAATGTTGAAATAGCAGAACTTAAAACTAAGTATCCACAAGGTGCAGAAAAACAGTTAATCTATTCTGTTACTAAAAGAGAAGTTCCAACTGGAAAACTACCTGCAGATGCTGGTTGCATAGTTCAAAACGTAGCTACTATTTTTGCTATAAGAGAAGCAGTTATTTTTGGTAAACCTCTTACTGAAAGAATAGTTACTGTTACTGGAGGTGCAATAAAAACTCCAAAAAACCTAAGAGTTAAATTTGGTACAAGCTTGAGAGAACTTGTTGATTATTGTGATGGATTTAACGAAGAGCCTGTTAAAGTTCTTAGCGGTGGTCCAATGATGGGAACTGCACTATTTACTTTAGACATTCCTGCAATAAAAGGTACTTCTGGTATACTATGCTTAACAAAATCAGAGGCTGTGCCTACTGTTGAATCAAACTGTATCAGATGTGGTAAATGTGTTAATGCATGTCCAATGTTCTTGCTTCCAAATAAACTTAATGCTCAAGTTGTAAGAGGCGATTATGAAAACTTTGAAAAGTTTGGTGGACTTAACTGCATTGAATGTGGTGCTTGTAGCTATTCTTGCCCTGCTAAGAGAAATTTAACTCAAACTTGCAAAGAGGGTAAAAAAAGAGTTATAGCTAATAAAAAGAAAAAGTAGAGGTGAACATAATGTCTGGAAATTTATATAACGTATCAGTATCGCCACATATCAAATCTAAGGAAACAGTATCAACTGTAATGAGAGATGTACTAATTGCTTTAGTACCAGCTACTGTAGCAGGTATTTATTTCTTTGGGAAAGAAGCAGCCTTAGTTATGATAACAGCTATTGTTTCTGCAATGCTAAGCGAATACTTATTTAATAAAATAACTAAAAGACCAAATTCATTAAAAGATTTAAGTGCAGTTATTACTGGATTACTACTTGCTTTTAACTTGCCTCCTACACTTCCTCTTTGGATGGTTGCTGTTGGTAGTGCATTTGCTATTATTGTTGTTAAATGTTTTTTTGGCGGTCTTGGTCAAAATATTATGAACCCAGCCCTTGCTGGAAGAGCATTCTTACTTGCTGCATATCCAAGTCAAATGACTGAATGGACTATAGATGGTGCAACTAAAGCTACTCCACTTGCTATACTTCGTAATGGTGGTGGATTACTTCCTGATACTCTAGATGCATTCCTTGGTACTAACTTAGCTGGATGTATCGGAGAAGTTTCTGCTTTTGCCCTACTTATTGGTGGAGCTTATCTATTATATAGAAAAGTTATAACATGGCACATTCCTGCTACGTATATTGGTACAGTTTTTGTAATCACTACAGTATTAGGTAGAGATGGATTTATGCAGGGAAATGGAATATATGAAATATTTATAGGTGGATTAATGCTTGGTGCTATATTCATGGCTACTGATTATACTACATCTCCTATGACTAGAAAAGGTCAAATCATATTTGGTGTTGGTTGTGGTTTATTAACATCATTAATTCGTTTATACGGTGGTTATGCAGAAGGTGTTTCTTACTCAATCTTAATAATGAACTTATTAGTTCCAATGATTGATAAATGGACGAATCCACGTGTGTTCGGAGGTGCAAAATAATGAAAGAAAATTTGAAATTAGGAGGAATTCTTCTTGCAATTACTGCAATTGCTGGTCTAATCCTTGCCTTTGCTTATGATATTACTAGAGCACCAATTGAAGCTAAAGCTAAAGAGGACCAAGCTGCTGCTATGAAAGTTGTCTTAGAAGCAGAAGAATTTTCAGAATTAACAGATGGTATTGCCGATGAAAACGTAACAGGTATATTTCAAGCTAAGACTAGTGGAACTGATGCTGGTTATGTATTTCAAGTTAACTCATCAGGCTATGGTGGAAAAATTGAATTAATGGTTGGTATCGATGCTGAAGGAGCTGTTTCTGGTATTACAATTTTAAGTCATACTGAAACTCCTGGACTTGGTTCTAAAGCAAAGGATGATCCTTCTTTCGCAGCACAATATAAAGGTCTTTCTTCTGAAAAGGAACTTACTGTCGGTTCAGATATTCAAGCAATTACTGGTGCAACAATTACTTCTAAAGCAGTAACTACTGGTGTAAACACTGCTATAAATTACTACAATACTAACTTGAAAGGAGCAAAGTAGAATGAAAGAATTAGTTAATAGATTAAAAACAGGTATTATTACCGAAAATCCAGTTTTCATACAAGTACTAGCTATGTGTCCTACTCTTGCTGTTACAAGTAGTGTAAAGAATGCGGCAGGTATGGCTCTTGCTGCAACAGTAGTATTAATAGGCTCAAATGCTGTTATCTCTTTAATTAGAAAACTCGTTCCTGATAAAATCAGAATACCAGCTTATATCGTAGTTATCGCTACCTTCGTTACTTTAATACAGTTCTTATTACAGGCTTATATTCCTGACTTATATAAATCTCTTGGAATATTCTTACCTCTTATAGTAGTTAACTGTGTTATCTTAGGTAGAGCTGAAGCATATGCATCAAAAAATAAAGTAATACCTTCAATTTTTGATGCTATTGGAATGGGACTTGGGTTTGGACTTGCTATAGTTGTATTAGCAACCTTTAGAGAAGTTCTTGGTAATGGAACATTCTACGGAATGCAATTCCTACCAAAATCTTATGTTCCAGCTATGGTTATGACATCTGCTCCTGGAGCTTTCATAACTCTTGGTATCCTTTTAGCATGCTTGAATCAATATAAGATTTCAAAAGCTAAAAGATCTGAAACTACAAAATAAGGAAGGTGAAATTTAATGAAAGAATTATTTACTATATTTATAGGAGCCCTATTAGTTAACAACGTAATATTAGGGCAGTTTCTAGGTATATGTTCCTTCCTTGGAGTTTCTCAAAAGACAGAAACTGCTAAAGGTATGGGTGCAGCTGTTACCTTTGTAATGTTACTAGCTACTCTTATTACCTTCGTGGTAAATAAGTTAATTTTAGTTCCATTTAAAATGGAATATCTATCAACATTAGCTTTTATCCTTGTTATTGCAGCATTAGTACAATTTGTTGAGATTGTTATTAAGAAAATCCAACCTGGTCTTTATAGATCTCTAGGTATCTTCTTACCTCTTATCACAACTAACTGTGCAGTACTTGGTGTTGCTGTTACAAACATAGATAAACAGTATGGATTAGCTCAATCATTATCTAATACTATTGGAGCAGCTCTTGGATATGTACTAGCTATAGTGATACTTGCAGGTTTAAGAGAGAGAATGGAAGATAATACTGATATGCCAGCTGCTTTTAGAGGGTTACCAATTTCTTTAATAACAGCTGGATTAATGGCTATTGCATTCTATGGATTCAGTGGTTTAGTTTAAAGGAGGGAATTTAAATGGATTTATCAAATTTAGTGGCTCCAGTAGTCAGCCTAGGTGGCCTTGGATTAGTATTTGGAGCGCTATTAGGATATGCAAACAGTAAATTTAAAGTAGAAGTTGATGAAAGAATCCCTCTAGTAAGAGAATGTTTACCTGGTGCAAACTGTGGTGGATGTGGATTTGCTGGATGCGATGCTTATGCAGAAGCTGTAGTTATGGGTACAGCTGCAACTAACAAATGTAGCCCTGGAGGTGCTGAGGCAGTTGAAAAGATATCTTCAATTCTTGGAGTTGAAGCATCAACATCTGAACCAATGGTAGCTTTTGTAAGATGCAAAGGAACTTCTGATGTTGCAAGAGAAAAATATAACTATGTAGGAATTTTAGACTGTAACCAAGCTTCCGTAGCTCCTGGTGGTGGTTCTAAAGCTTGTGAATTTGGATGCTTAGGTCTAGGTTCTTGTGTGAAGGCTTGTGAATTCGGTGCACTATCCATAGTTAATGGTGTAGCTTCTATAGATGAAGAAAAATGTGTGGCTTGTGGTGCTTGTATATCTGCTTGTCCAAAAACATTGATTCATTTTGTGCCTAAAAAATCTAAGGTTAGAATAGATTGTAATAACAAAAATAAAGGTAAAGAAGTTATGGATGTTTGTGATGTAGGATGTATCGGTTGTGGTATCTGTATGAAAAACTGCCCTAAAGATGCAATCGAGATAGTAAATAATATTCCAGTATTTGATTACACAAAATGTGTTAGTTGTGGAATATGTGCAAATAAATGTCCAAAGAACTCCATATTAAACCTTAGAAAACCCGTATTAAAAAAAGAAGCAGTACCATCTCCTGCTAAGCCAGCTAGTGAAGCTACTTCTTCTGAAAATAACAATGCTACAGTATAAATAAATTTAATTTTATGTTATAATATAGAAGGCTTTTTAGCCTTCTATATTTATTTGGAGGTGATTTCGTGCAAGAAGAAGGTATTATAAAAAAAATTAATGGAGATATAGCTACTGTTGCTTTTGTAAAAAAAGGTGGTTGTGGTGGTGGATGTTCCTCTTGTAAATCTGGATGTCCTAAAGATACTATATTGGTAGAATTAAAAAATACAGAACACGCTACCGTTGGTGAAAGAGTTTTAGTATCAATGGATAATAAGGTTTTTAGCAACATGACATTTTGGGCCTATGCCTTCCCTACCATTATTACAGTAATTACTCTTATAATATGTCTATACATATTTAATAAGCTTAATTTAGCTAATTCTGAAGTATATTCAGTGCTACTGGCTTTAATAGCCATGGTAATTTCTTATGTACTTAGTTCTAAACTAAATAAAAAACAAGATAAGTATTCTTTTAAGATGATTAAAAAGTTAAATTAAACTTTTTAAAATGTGATGAAAGTTATATTAATAAAGATATATTTTACTATATAAAGTTAATAATATTCACATATAGATCATACAAAATCAATTATAACCAATTAGGAGGTATAAAAATGAACATAGCATCAATGATTGATCATACTATTTTAAAAGCTGAAACAACCAGGGATCAGGTTATAAAAATTTGCAAAGAAGCAAAGGAATATAAATTCAAGTCAGTATGTGTAAACTCTTGTTATACTGAGTTAGTAGCAAAGGAACTAAAGGACTCTGGAGTACTTGTGTGCACAGTGGTAGGTTTCCCTCTAGGAGCTATGGATACTAAATCTAAGGCTTTCGAAACAGCTAGAGCTATCGAACTTGGAGCCAATGAAATAGACATGGTTATCAACGTAGGAGCTTTAAAGGATAGGGATTACGATTTTGTGAGAAATGATATAAAAGAAATTGTTGATACGGCTAAAGGAAAGGCTATAGTTAAAGTTATTTTAGAAACTTGCCTATTAACTGAAGAAGAAAAAATCAAGGCTTGTGAATTATCACAAGAAGCAGGTGCAGACTTTGTAAAAACTTCAACTGGATTTAGTACAGGTGGAGCAACTCCTGAAGATATTGCTCTAATGAGAAAGGTCGTTGGACCTAATATGGGAGTAAAAGCCTCTGGTGGTGTTCGTACTACCGAAGATGCCCTGAAGGTTATAAATGCTGGTGCAAATAGACTTGGTGCCAGTGCATCTATAGCAATCGTAAATAATTTATGTAATTCAGATTCTGACTATTAGAATTTATTTTCATTTTACAAATTAATTAAAATACATTTTATAAATAGGTAAACTTCTGTAAATTCTAGAAGTTTATCTATTTATTTTTCGACTTTTTTGTTAAGTTCTTGTTAAGAAAATTAATTTTGTTAAAGCTTTGTCGTATATATTGAAATTAGTCACAAAATGTTTAAAATTAAGACATGATAGAAAATTTAATCAATTCTATCAAATATTTTTATAGGGGGATATAAAAATGAAATTTTTAACAGGACTATTCAAATTTTTACCAATATTTGTATTGGCAGGTCTAATGATGATGAAGGTCAACGTACTTACGGCAGCTCCAATTGCAACAATAGTTGCTTGCTTTGTAGCCTACATCACAGAAAAAATTAAAATGAATGAACTAATTGATGCTGCTGTAAACAATGTAAAGGAGCTCATACTTGTATTCTTTATATTAATGTTTGCTTATGCAATGGCAAGTGCCTTTATGTCAACAGGAGTTGGTGCTTCTATCGTTAATGTAGCTCTATCTCTTGGGTTGAATGCAAGGACTGTTGCTGTAACCGGTTTCTTAGTAACTTGCGTACTATCAGTTGCTACCGGAACTTCTTGGGGAACTTTCGCAGCATGTGCACCTATTTTCTTATGGCTTAACCATATAGTTGGAGGAGATATCCTTCTTACTACATCTGCTATCGCTGGTGGTGCTTGTTTTGGTGATAATATTGGTCTTATCTCTGATACAACAGTTGTAAGCTCTGGTATTCAAGATGTAGAGGTTATAGACAGAGTTAGAACTCAAGGTGTTTGGTCTCTTGCTTGTATGATAATCACTGCAATTATTATCTTTGTAGTAAGCCTAGCAATGAAATTACCTACTGATGTAGCTAATGCAAAGTTAGCTATTGATGCTATTCCACCAGAAGCATGGTCTGCTATTGAGGCTCAAAAACCAGCAGCTGTTGAACTTTTAAATCAAGTTAAAACCGGAGTTCCTGTATACATGGTAATTCCTCTAATACTTGTTATAGTTGCTGCTGTTATGGGTATTCCTACTCTACTTTGCCTATTCTTAGGAATTGGTTCATCATACATCTTCGGTTCCTTTGCAGGAACTGTAGAAAGCTTACCTGCTTTCTTATCTTTAGTTCAAGATGGATTTGGTGAGGCTGGTTCT
>NZ_DFCF01000010.1:275909-279228 GCF_002367465.1 Clostridium sp. UBA3061
ATTTTCAATCCTACTACTTACCCTTACTGGATGGGACAGATTTATTCCTAAATTTGGTCTACCAACAGAACCTGCTGTTAGATTAAAAAAGAAATAAATATATAACACTGATAATGAAGTAATTCTATATTATCAGTAAATAATTCTTAAAACATGCTATTGATATCATAAGATGTTAATAGCATGTTTTTTTCATAATATTTGTTATTTTTTTAACACACATATCTAAATATTCTATAATACTTCAAGTTATAAATACTAAAATGTAAATTTTATTTATAATATTATTTATATACTAAATTTTTTGAAATTATTTTTAGTAAACATTTACATGAAATATATGCAAATATTTTTATCTTCAATATTATTTCTACCTATTTCTACTTTTTAATTTATCGTTTTCATTAATTAACTCAATATTTTTAATTTTTTTATAAAAAGTTCTAAAATTTATGTATTTTTTCTGGAAAAACACTTGATATTTTTTTGAAAAGGTTTTAAACTAGTAATGTGAAAATAATGGTTAAAAAAATAACTATATTTTCATCTTAATTAATTTATAGGGGGATCATAAATGAAATTTTTAAAAGGATTTTTAAAGTTTGTACCAATCTTTGTATTGGCAGGTCTAATGATGCTTAAGGTTAATGTACTTACGGCAGCACCTATAGCAACAATAGTTGCTTGCCTTGTAGCCTACATCACAGAAAAAATTAAACTGAATGAACTTATCGATGCTTCCATCGAAAATGTAAAGGAGCTTATTTTAGTATTCTTTATACTAATGTTTGCCTACGCAATGGCAAATGCATTTATGTCAACTGGAGTTGGTGCTTCTATAGTTAATATAGCATTATCTCTTGGAGTAAATGCAAGAAGTGTTGCTGTATGTGGCTTCTTAGTAACTGGTATACTTTCCGTTGCTACTGGTACCTCTTGGGGAACCTTTGCTGCATGTGCTCCTATCTTCTTGTGGCTAAACCACATATTAGGAGGAAATATTCTTCTTACTACAGCTTCAATAGCTGGTGGTGCTTGTTTTGGTGATAATATTGGTCTTATCTCTGATACTACAGTTGTAAGTTCTGGTATTCAAAAGGTTGAGATACTTGAAAGAGTAAAATCTCAAGTTGTTTGGTCTGTCCTTTGTCTTGTTGTGTCTGCAATTATTATTTATGGTATGAGTGTAGCACTGAAACTGCCTACAGAAGCTGCTAATACTGCACTAGCAATTGAGTCTATTCCAGCAGAGGCATGGTCTGCTATTGAAGCTCAAAAGCCTGCAGCTGTTGAACTTTTAAATCAAGTTAAAAATGGAGTACCTGTCTATATGGTAATTCCGCTATTACTTGTTATAGGTGTCGCTGTTACGGGTGTACCTACTCTACTTTGTTTGTTCCTAGGAATTATTTCTTCTTATATCCTTGGTTCCTTTGCAGGAACAGTAGAAAGCCTACCAGTTTTCTTAGGATTAGTTCAAAGTGGATTTAGCGAGGCTGGTTCTTGGGTTATAGTAATGATGATGTGGGTTGGTGCCTTTGGTGGTATCATGGCTAAAATGGATGCCTTTGCTCCACTATCAGCTATTGTTTTAAAAATATCTAAAAATGTAAAACAGTTAATGTTCTGGAATGGTGTTTTAAGTATAGGTGGTAATGCTGCTCTTTCTGATGAAATGGCTCAAATAGTAACTATTGGACCTATTATTAAAGAATTAGTTGATAAAAATGTTGAAGGAAGCGAAGAAGATCTTTATAAACTTCGTCTTAGAAATGCTACCTTCTCAAGTTCATTAGGTGTTTTTGGATCTCAATTAATTCCTTGGCATGTATACATAGGATTCTATGTAGGAATACTTTCTTCAGTATATCCATTACATACATTTATAGCTACAGATATTATTAAATATAATGTCATGGCTTTTGTAACCGTAATTTCATTACTTCTTCTTACTATTACTGGGTGGGATAGATTTATTCCTAAGTTTGGTTTACCAAGAGAACCTAAAGTTAAACTTAAGAATCAAACTTCTGAGGTCAATTCTGATAAAGAAATTTGTGCATAATAAATAAAAAAATCTCACAATAGTTAATAATTATTGTGAGATTTTTTATATATGATAGTTATACAAATTAATGTTCATTCCAAAAACTTCATATTTATTTACTAATAATAACCATAAAACCCTTTACACATAATAACAATTATTCTTTTATAATACATATATTAGCAAATACTCCTAACATTCTACATTAAATTATTTAATTTATGCGTTTTTTCTGAAAAATACTTGATATTTTTGAGAAAACGTTTTAAACTAATTTTATAGTAAGACTAGTTAAATAAATAACTAGTTTTTCTAGTAAATTTTTTATAGGGGGATATAAAAATGAAATTTTTAAAAGCAACCTTTAAGTTTGTACCAATATTTGTATTGGCCGGACTTATGATGATGAAGGTAAACGTGCTTACAGCAGCACCAATTGCAACTATATTTGCATGTATTGTAGCCTACATCACAGAAAAAGTTAAATTCAGTGAACTTATTGACGCAGCAGTCGATAATGTAAAGGAACTTATTTTAGTATTCTTTATACTAATGTTTGCCTATGCAATGGCAAACGCTTTCATGTCAACAGGAGTTGGTGCTTCTATAGTTAATATGGCCCTAACTCTTGGATTAAATGCAAGAACTGTAGCTGTATGTGGCTTCTTAGTAACTTGCATACTGTCAGTTGCTACTGGAACTTCTTGGGGAACATTTGCTGCATGTGCTCCTATTTTCTTATGGCTTAACCATATAGTTGGAGGAAATATTCTTCTTACTACAGCTTCTATAGCTGGTGGTGCTTGCTTTGGTGATAATATCGGTCTTATCTCTGATACAACAGTTGTAAGTTCTGGTATTCAAAAGGTTGAAGTTATTGATAGAATTAGAACTCAAGGGGTTTGGTCAATAGCATGTGCGATTATAACTGCAATTATTATATTCGGTGTTAGTTTATATATGAAACTACCTACAGATGTAGCTAATGCAAAATTAGCTATTGATGCTATTCCACCAGAAGCTTGGTCTGCTATTGAGGCTGAAAAACCAGCAGCTGTAGAACTTTTAAATCAAGTTAAAACTGGAGTACCTTTCTATATGGTAATTCCTCTAATACTTGTTATAGTTGCTGCTGTTATGGGTATTCCTACTCTTCTTTGCCTATTCTTAGGAATTGCTTCTTCATATATCTTTGGTACATTTGCAGGAACTGTAGAAAGCTTACCTTCTTTCTTAGGTTTAGTTGAAAGCGGATTTGGTGAGGCTGGTTCT
>NZ_DFCF01000010.1:279269-287979 GCF_002367465.1 Clostridium sp. UBA3061
ATTTTCAATCCTACTACTTACTCTAACTGGATTGGATAGACTTATTCCTAAGTTTGGTCTACCAAGTGAACCTGCTGTTAGACTAAAAAAAGGAAATAACAATTTAAATGCTGATAAAAATGCAGCAATATAAATAAATTAAAAAGATAACCTTATAAATTAAGGTTATCTTTTTTCATTTAATTATAAATTATATATGTTTATAATCACAGATAATTTATCTCTTATTACTTTCTCATCTCTTCTTCAAATATTTTATCATATTCTGCAACAACTTTATCAAATTCAGCTTCATCTTCAACCATTTCATATGAAGCTGTGGCACCTTCTCCAATTACCTTATATACATAAGCTTCCTCTTCTTCTTCAAGTGGTGCTAAAATAACATAGTGCTCTCCATCTATAGTTAAATCTTCAACTATTTCTAGTTCTACCTTTTCCATTGTTTCAGAGTCAGTAAGTGTTATTATATTCATTTCTTCCATTTTCATGTCCTCCTAAATTCTTTCAAATAAATCTTATTTCATTATATAGCATATAAACCTATAAAACAATGCCATATTAAAAATATAAAACTTAATCGTATTACTATCTAATTTATACTATTTATTAGTAGACATGTATATATTATTTTTAAATATAAAATCTAGTATCTGGGTCTATGAGATTATCTTTTATTTCTACACCAAATAATCCATTTATTAAAGTAGCACTTTCAATATGGTGGGCATCCTGCACATCTCTATTTAAAATTTGTACTTGATCTATAGTACTCTTTTGTGATGGTTTAATTTGATTATTCTTTTTATTTTTCTTTTTCGATTTACTCATGTTATTTCACCTTCCTTTCTTATATAATACAAATTATTTAAGACAAAGGATGGTTAATCATTTTTTTGCATTATAGGCAGTCAAAACTTGATTGAACTCTTTACCTGCTCCTATAGAGGCATATTCAACCATACCATTTTCTCTACTTACAACCTTATATGCACAAGCTTCATCTGAATCCTTGGGACCTGCAATTACATATTCATTTTTACCTACATTAACCACATCAATAAATTCTAATTCTACTATTCTTCCATCTTCCCCTGAAACTTTTATACACTTATTATTGCTCATCTTATAACCTCCAACTATTTTTAAATCTTTAGTAAAAATATATAAATTTTAAGTTATACATTTTTAGCTCTTAACTCCACTTTATTTTAAAAATATATTACCTATTTATAAGATGTGCATAATACAAAAAATTATTTATGTTTTAAATTTTATTTTTTTAAGGTATCTAATCTATCCTTTATACGTTTTTCATACCCCATTGATGTTGGAGTATAATATTTTTTCTTAAGTAACTCCTTAGGCATATATTGCTGTCTAACATAATGATTTTCATAATCATGAGGATACTTATATCTTGATCCTTCATTTAAAACATTAGATCCGCTATAATTACTACCTCGAAGATGTAAAGGAACTCTACCTACATCTTCCTTTTCAATGTCTTCAAGAGCTAAATTAATAGCATTATAAGATGCATTACTTTTAGGTGCTCCAGCTAAATATATAGTTGCCTGAGCTAGAGGTATTCTAGCTTCTGGCATTCCTATAAACTTCACTGCATTTAGAGCCGCATTAGCTATTAAAAGCGCATATGGATCTGCATTGCCTATATCTTCTGATGCTGATATTACAAGTCTTCTAGCTATGAATTCAGGATCTTCACCACCTGATAGCATTCGAGCAAGATAATGCACTGAAGCATCAGGATCACTTCCTCTAATACTCTTTATAAAGGCAGATATTATATCATAATGATAATCTCCACTTTTATCATAAGTAACTTGTTTTTTTTGCATACATTCTTCTACTACATCTTGAGTTATATGTATTATACCATCTTCCCTTTTATTAGTAGTTAAAACAGCTAATTCTAAAGCATTTAATGCTCTTCTCCCATCACCACCAGCATTATTACATATAAACTCTTCTGCTTCTTTATATAACTTTATATTAATACTTCCATAGCCAAACTTTTTATCTTTAAGTGCTCTATTTAATAATGACACTATATTTTCCTTTGATAAAAGCTCTAATTTAAAAATCATTGATCTAGATAAAAGTGCTTTATTAACTTCGAAAAAGGGGTTTTCTGTTGTAGCACCAACTAAGGTTACTATTCCCTTTTCTACATGAGGTAATAAACTATCTTGTTGGGTTTTATTAAACCTATGTATTTCGTCTATGAAAAGTATAGTTTTCTTTCCACTCATAGAAATTTCTCTTGTTGCTTCATCTATTACATTCTTTATATCTTTAATTCCAGAAGTTACCGCATTTAACTCAACATAGTTACACTTTGTAGTTTTAGCAATAATTTTTGCTAGACTTGTTTTTCCAACTCCAGGAGGTCCATAAAATATTAAAGATGTAATTCTATCACCTTTAATGCTTCTATATAATAGTTTATCCTTGGCTAATATATGGTCTTGCCCTACAAATTCATCTAAATTACTAGGTTTAAGTCTTTGTGCTAAAGGTTCATTACTATTTAAATCTGTATTTTTTTCTTTTGTTTCTTCTAAATCAAATAATGAGATATTATATTCTCTTTCCATTTACATCATCCTTCAATAAATACTTATTATGTCATTTAAAGCTAAATTTCATTTTATAATATATTAAATATAACATAAAGCCTTCCAGAATAAAATCTTTAACTCTGGAAGGCTATTATCTCTGTTAAAAGTTATTAAGGTAATAATCTGCATATTTGATATAGTAATCTAATATTATAATTAATTATAGTAAGTTTTTACTTTTCTTTTCATTGTAATCATCTAAACACTTTTTAACCCCTGCAGATAATGCTAAAAGGGCAAGTAAGTTAGGGAATACCATTAATCCATTAAAAGTATCTGCAAGTTCCCAAACTAAATCTACTTTCATACCAGCACCTAAGAATATAAATATCATAACTAATATTCTATAAGGAGTTATTCCTTTATCACCAAATAAGAATTTTATATTAGCTTCCCCAAAGAAATACCATCCAATAATTGTAGAGAAGGCAAAGAAGAATAATGCTATTGATATAAATATTCCTCCAAATTCTCCACCCATACCATTAGCAAAAGCAGTCTGAGTTAATATTATTCCTGTTTCTCCACTATCCAAAGCTCCAGTAGTCAGTATTACAAAAGCTGTTAAAGTTAATATAATAAAAGTATCTATAAATACTCCCATCATGGCAACTAATCCTTGCTCTGACGGATGATTAACCTTTGCTACTGCATGAGCATGTGGAGTTGAACCCATCCCTGCTTCATTTGAAAACAATCCTCTAGCAACTCCATATCTAACTGCTTGTCTAATTGTAACTCCCACAACACCTCCAGCTATAGCTTGAGGATTAAATGCTCCAACTACAATCATTTTTAAAGCAGGTAATATATTCGCATAGTTCATTACTATTATAAATAAACTACCTATAATATATAATAGTGCCATTACTGGAACAATTTTTTCTGTAAAGGATGCTATACGAGAAACCCCGCCTATGAAAATGATACCAGCTAGTATAGCAACTACCACACCTACTATTCTAGCATCAACACCAAAGGATTCTTTAAAAGCACTTCCTATGGAGTTTGCTTGTACCATATTTCCAATAAAACCAAGAGCAAGTATAATAGTTATTGCAAAAAATATAGATAGTACCTTTGCTATTTTTTTATTCTTTAATCCATTTTTAATGTAATATGCTGGACCACCAGTAACTTGTCCATTTACTACAGTCTTGTATTGCTGAGCTAAAGTTGCTTCTGCAAATATGGTCCCCATTCCAAAGAAGGCACTAACCCACATCCAAAAAATCGCTCCAGGTCCCCCCATTGCAATAGCTGTAGCTGCTCCGGCTAAATTCCCTGTACCTACTTGTGCAGCTATTGAAGTAGCTAAAGCTTGGAATGAAGACATTCCATCTGCTCCTGCTTTTTTTCCAAATTTTATTTTACCAAAAACAAGTCTAAAGCTTTCACCAAATTTTACAACTTGAACAAACTTTAATTTAAATGTAAAATAAATTCCTGTTCCACATAGTAAAAAAATCAATACATAGTTCCAAATAACTCCGTTGATACCCTTAACTATCTCTAGTAAATTATCCATAATATCCTCCCCATGATGTTACAGTTTACTACCTTATATTCATTGTAAGTTTATTTTGTGAATTTTTCAACAATTTCGAACAACCTTGTATATTTGAATATGTAATGATACTATTTGATATTCAAATAGATAATATTTAAATTATTATATAATCTTATAAAACATTAAAAATAAATAAAAAACAATGAAAAGCATTATAATCCTTCCCATTGTGTTGTTGGTGCAGATGGCGGGATTTGAACCCGCACGAGAATTCTCTCACTACCCCCTCAAGATAGCGTGTCTGCCGTTCCACCACATCTGCATAATAATATAATTTTACGTAATTATTATATCATCATCTATTACTAGATTCAACAACTAAAATCAACTTAATTTAAAGCATTTTCTAAATAAACCCAACTTAATTTATAATAAACTAAATTGGGTTTACTACTATAATTATTGCAATATATGTTTTACTCTGCCTTTTGACCTAAATTGTATAGGTATTTATATATTCTATGATTAAATTTAACCTTTTGAACATAACTTTTAGTTTCCTTAAATGGAATCTTATGAAGGTTTTCTCCATCGCTAGAATATTTCTCATCCTCAAGCCACTTAGTAACATTTCCAGGACCACCATTGTAAGCCGCTAATACAAGAATATAGTCCCCGTTAAAATCCTCACTCAATTTTTTCAAATACCAAGTTCCCATTCTTATATTAACCTCAGGATCTGCTATTATTTCTTCATTAAAGTTACTTAATTCTAGTTTTTCTGCAATCCACTTTCCCGTATCTGGCATTATCTGCATTAATCCTATTGCTCCCTTTGATGAGCTTGCATCTACTACAAATTTACTTTCTGTATTAATTACTGCTGCTACTAAATTAGGATCTACATTGTACATCTCACTATATTCAATAATACTTTTTTCATACTCTAACGGAAAAAAGCTTTTTAGTATAACTTTAAAATTAGCAATAATAATTACAGCTATAACTATTATCAATATACTCTTCCTGGTCCTTCTATTAGATTTATAAGTCATTTTTCCCCCTAATCTATTTAAGCTTGCTTATTACTTTCATCACTTTAATCCTAGTTTCTTGCAGATTTCCACTATTATCAATGATAAAGTCTGCAAACTTACATTTTTCTTTTGTACTCATTTGATTATTTATTCTTATAGTTGCTTCTTCCATTGAAAAATTATCTCGTCTCATAACTCTCTCTAACTGTATTTCTTCACTGGCAATAACAACTATTATCTTATCCATATAAGTATAAAGTTTACTTTCTATTAATGTAGGTGCATCTACTATGCACATTTCTTCTCCTATATCATTATATTTATTTATTTCACTAAATATATCATGAAAAATATGAGGCATTATTATATTTTCATATTGAGCTTTTTTACTTTTATCAGAAAATATTAGATTTCCCATTTTACGCCTTAGAAACTTACCATTTTCATCAAAATATTCATCACCAAAAGCTCTTCTTATTTCTAATAAAATAATAGGATGATTCACAAGTACTTTTCTAGAAATTTCATCTGCATCAATAACAGGAATATTATTCTCCCTAAAAATCATACTTATGGTACTCTTTCCACATCCAATGCCCCCTGTTAAACCTACTCTTAATATATTATTTTGCTTCATACCAAGTGTCTCCTATAGAAATATCTACATCTAGGGGAACTTTAAGATCTAGTACATTCTCCATTTCCTTCTTAACTATATCCTTTACTAAATCAAGTTCATCCTTATATACATTAAGTATAAGTTCATCATGAACTTGTAAAATTAATCTACTCCTAAGTTGTTTTGATTTAAGCTCACTAGCAACATTCACCATGGCAATCTTTATAATGTCTGCTGCACTACCCTGAATAGGTGCATTCATAGCTAATCTTTTTCCTAACGCTTTTACAATTTTATTAGAGGATTTTACCTCTGGAATATATCTTTTTCTATGAAGAAGTGTTGTTACATAAGAATTTTCTTCAGCTTCTTCAATTACTCTATCCATATACTTTTGTACATTCCCATATCTCTCAAGGTATGTATCAATATACTTTTTAGCCTCTCCTCGTGTTATTCCTAAATCTTGAGCCAAGCTGAAATCTCCTATTCCGTAAACAATTCCAAAGTTAACAGCCTTTGCATTACTTCTCATTGTCTTAGTTACATTTTCAATTGGCACATTGAATACTTCTGATGCTGTAGAAGTATGAATATCTAAACTATTTCTAAAAGCTTTTATCATATTTTTATCTTCAGAAATATGTGCAAGAACTCTAAGTTCAATTTGTGAATAATCCGCTGACAAAATTACTGAATCTTTATTGTGTGGTATGAAAACCTTTCTTATTGATCTTCCATTCTCATTTTTGATTGGTATATTCTGAAGATTAGGTTCTGTACTAGATAATCTGCCAGTAGTAGTTACAGTTTGAGTAAAGTTGGAATGTATCCTTCCATCTTCATCTATTACATTTTTAAGTCCCTCTATATAGGTAGAGTATAGTTTTGTAATTTGTCTAAAATATAAAATTTTATTTATTATCTCATGTTTATCCTTTAATGCATCCAATACTTCCGCATTGGTGGAGTAACCTGTTTTAGTTTTCTTTATTACTGGTAGGTCTAGTTTTTCAAATAATATTTTCCCAAGTTGCTTAGGAGAATTTATATTAAATTCTTCCCCTGCCAAATGGTATACTTCTTTTGTAAGAGTATCAATCTCTCCACTAAATTTAGTTCCTAGATTCTCCAATTCTTTTCTATTGATATTAAACCCTTCATATTCCATATATGATATAACCTTAGTAAGAGGTTGCTCTACTTTAAACAGTAGTTCTTCCATATCTTCTTTTTTAATTTCCTCTTTTAAGATTGTATATATTTTCTCAAGAGCTACAATTTCATTAGCTTTAAGGGAGTCTTCATCTCCGTCAAATGTCTTTCCTAGCCTTTCTTCGTAAAGTGTTTTTATGGAATACTCTGATTTTGATGAATCTAATAAGTAAGCTGCTATTTCCACATCAAAATTTACTAGGTCTAAATCAATACCAAGCTTTAAAAAAGCAGTATATCCATATTTAATACCATGGGTAATTTTTTCAAGGCTAGAATTATGAAAAATTATCTTCATTGCATTTATAAAGCCTTCTCTATCTTCTTCTAGCAATTTATCACAATAAAGTAGATACACCTGACCTTCTGACAATATGCCTATGGTCTTCACCATAATTTTGGCAAAATTACTTGTATCCTCCACATATAATTTTACAAAAGCCCTATTTTTTATATTAGGTATAACATCATTCAAATCTTTAATTTCATTAATAACTTTATAATCAACAACTTCTAATCTTTGATTTTCTGGAGTTTCAGAACTATCTTGTGAAAGATTTTCAAATTTATTAAGAAGAGATTTAAATTGCAATCTTAGACACATATCTCTAACTTCACTATTGTTAAAGTTTCCTTTAGTTCTTAACTGCTCCATAGGTATTTCTACAGGAACTTTAGTAATAATTGTAGCTAACTTCTTACTAAAAATTGCTTGTTCACTATACTCTTGAAGTGACTCTTTGAGTTTTTTACCACTGATATTAGATATATTCATCAAAACATCTTCTATGCTACCATATTCCTTAATTAACTTAAATGCAGTCTTCTCACCTATCCCCGGAACTCCTGGAATATTATCTGATTTATCTCCCATTAGGCCCTTCACATCTATATATTGAGTAGGTGTTACCCCAAAATCTTCAATAAATCTGTCTTTATTATATATCTCTTTTTCTGTAATTCCTTTTTTATTTATAACTATATTAATGTTATCTGTGGCTAGTTGAAGAGCATCTTTATCTCCTGTTACCACATAAACTTCCATACCTTCATCTTCTGCTAAAACAGATATAGTACCTATTAAATCATCTGCTTCATATCCTTCTAACTCAAATACGCTTATTCCCATCTTGGATAATATTTCTCTTATTATAGGAAATTGCATGGAAAGCTCTGGAGGTGTTTTCTTCCTTCCTGCTTTATAATCTTCATATTCCTTATGTCTAAATGTATTAGAAGATTTGTCAAAGGCAGCTACAATATAATCTGGATTTATATCTTCTTTAATTTTAAGCAGCATATTTAAAAACCCATATACTCCATTAGTATAAACGCCTTCTTTTGTTGTAAGTTCTGGTATAGCATAAAATGCTCTATATAGTAAGCTATTTCCATCTAAAACAGCTAAACTTTCTCTATTAATTTTAATCACATCCATTCAAATTATTTAATCACTTTTATTGAATTCCTTCATTTTTTCTTATTATCCCCTATATTATTCTTTACTTTTTGGGGACTAAAGTCAAGTAAATAAACATGATTCTTTTGATAAATGATTATAACATTACTTCATGGTATTAACAACAAAACTTGTAATTTTTAAATATAAGTTTTCATTCATCTTCATTATAATTATAATATATATTTTATTTAATAAAATATAATTTAATAAACCTTCTAAGAT